>NZ_CP095412.1:655059-1310118 GCF_023016265.1 Blastococcus sp. PRF04-17
CCAGCCGATCTCGGTGCGCCACGCGGCGGGCTCTGCCGTGTCGCGGGGTCCCACCACGTAGGTCTCCCGGACCGGGCCGGCCACCGCGAGGGCGTTCTCCACCACCCAGGCGCCCAGTTCGCCGTAGGTGACGTCGATGTCGTCGTGCTCCCCGACGTGCGTGGTGAGGGCCAGCTCGACGGCGGGCAGCGTCACCGGGTGGACCCGGCCGCTGTGCGGCGGCCTCGCCGTCGGCCGGTACACCAGGAGGTGTCCACGACCGCTCTCGAACAGGGCGTTGTCGTACAGCCCGCCCGGGACGCCGGTCGGCTCCCTCACCACGGCGTCCAGCTCGGCCATGGCCCCGGCGTACCAGTCGAGGACGTCGTCGTGCGCCACGTCGTCCTCGATCGCGGCCACCGTGGTGGCCGGGACGGCACGCAGCTCGACGTCGAGCGGTGCCGGCTCCGGCCGCAGCAGCCGGCGCAGCGAGGCGACCGCCGCACGGGTGCGGTCGAGCTCGGCCTCGAGCCGCTGCAGGTGATCGGAGACCAGCGCGGCACGGGCGCCAGGGTCCGGCGACCGCAGGATGCGCTGGACGTCGGTCAGGGGGACGTCGAGCTCGCGCAGGCGGTGGATGACCTGCGCGGTCGGGATCTGGTCCGCGCTGTAGTAGCGGTAGCCGGTCGCGTCGTCGACGGTCGCCGGCTCGAGCAGCCCCGCGTCGTGGTAGCGGCGCAGCATCCGCACGCTGAGGTGGGTCAGGCGGGAGAACTCCCCGATCGCGAGCACGCCGCCACGATGCACCCTCCCCTGGGAGAGGGCCCAGTGCTTGACCCTGCCGCTGCGGGAGGCCGCACGCTCGCGGCATGACCACACCGACCAGCATCCTTCCCGAACAGCTGCCCGAGACGATCCGTGTGTACCTCGCCGCGCACGGGGCGCGCGACGTCGATGCCGCGCTCCGCGCCTTCACGCCCACCGCCGTGGTCGTCGACGACGGCACGACCTACCGGGGGACCGAGGAGGTCCGGAGCTTCCTGTCGAAGGCCGGAGCCGAGTTCAGCTATACGACCGAGCTCGTCGCCGCGGAGCGCGTCGACGACGCGCGCTGGGTCGCCATCCACCGCCTGGAGGGCGACTTCCCTGGCGGCGTCGTGGAGCTCCACCACCGCTTCACCATGGACGGCGACCGCGTCGCCGAACTCGTCATCGCTCCCTGACGGTGATCGTGCGGAGGTCATGCCTCGGTGCTCGGCAGGCTGTGCCACGTGTCGTAGGCGACGGCCGCCGCGCCCTCGGTGTCCCCGGCGGCGCAGAGGCGGATCAGCTCGTCGTGCAGCCGGACCGACGCCTGTCCACGCAGCGAGCCGAACCGCAGCCGCTCCGCGCGGCGCACGGTCGGCGTGAACTGCTCGAGAACCGTCGCGAGCGCGCGGTTGCCGGAGATGCGCACCAGCACACCGTGCAGTTCGTCGTCGGCGTGCAGGGCGGAGTCGACGTCGCCGGACTCGACGGCGGCGGCGAACCGCCGGTTCGCCTCGCGCATGGCGGCCAGGTCGGCGTCGGCCAGCACGGGAACCGCCTCGCGGACCGCCAGCTCGTGCATCGCTGCCACGACGTCCCGGGCGTCCCGGACCTCACGGACGTCCAGGGGGCTCACGACAGTGGACCTGCCCGGCTGTGCCTGGACCAGGCCGCTCTGCGCGAGGCGCAGCAGCGCCTCCCGGACCGGGGTCCGGCTGACGCCGAGCCAGGCTGCGAGCTCGAGGTCCCTGAGCTGCTCGCCGGGGGCGAAGGTGCCGTCGACGATCGCGTCGCGGAGGCGGAAGTAGACGTCGTCGCGCAGCAGCCAGCGGTCGACACCGGGGGCCGCCGGGGGGATCGGCATGGGCGGACCTCTCGTGCAGGGCGAGCGCTCGGACGTCGGAACGAGGAAGCGCGGAAGAAGGGTTCCGCACAGTCATGCCGACATGCAATATATCGCATATTGAAGGGGCTGACGGGGGCGGCTCTGAGGTGCGACCGGACGGGCGGACGGGCCGCCCGCGGACCGAGAAGGAGCCAGCGATGAGCAGCAGCGCGCCGGAGCCCCGTACCACCGACCAGCCGTCCGCCTCCCTGCCCACCGTCGTGCTCGTGCACGGCGCCTTCGCCGATTCGTCCAGCTGGAGCGGCGTCGTCGCCCAGCTCCGGCAGGACGGCTATCCGGTGATCGGGGTGGCCAACCCGCTCCGCTCCCTGCACGGCGACGCCGAGTTCCTCCGAGACGTCCTGGACGCGGTGGAGGGGCCGATCGTCCTGGCCGGCCACTCCTACGGCGGCAGCGTGATGAGCGAGGCCGCCGACGGGAACCCGCGGGTGAAGGCGCTGGTGTACGTCGCCAGCTTCCTGCTGGACGAGGGCGAGAGTACCGGCGAGCTCGCCGGGAGGTTCCCGGGCAACGAGCTGGGGTCGGCGCTGCGCCCGGTGCCCGTCCGCGGGCCCGACGGGCAGACCGTGGACGACCTCTACATCGAGCAGGCGAAGTTCCGCCCCGTCTTCGCCGCCGATGTGCCGGCGGACGCCGCCGAGCTGATGGCCGTCACGCAGCGGCCCATCCTCGGCGACGCCTTGGCGGACAAGGCGACGAAGGCGGCCTGGAAGACCATTCCGTCCTGGACCCTCGTCACGCGCCAGGACCTCGCCGTCCCGGCCGAGGCCCAGCGCTTCATGGCCCAGCGCGCGTCGTCGCACGTGGTGGAGGTCGACGCCTCGCATGCGGTGACGGTCTCGCAGCCGGGGGACGTCGCCCGACTGATCGACGAGGCCGCGCGCGCGACCGCGGGCTGACCCGACCGGGGCCGCTCATCAGGCCCGCCCCCCGCCGTCGCCAGACGGTGGCGGGGCGGGCCCTGTGAGGCCCGAGCGTGCTGCCCGGTCCCGCCCGGGATCAGCGCCGGGGTCGGCCGTGCTCCGGCAGCAGGTCGAGTCCGAGGGCCCGGTCGAGCAGCCGGAACCGGTAGGCGGCGGTCAGCGCGAGGAACCACAGGACGAGCGCCGGGAGGACCGTCTCGAACACCGGTTCCGCGGCCTCGGTGAGGCCGAAGTAGTCGGTGAACCAGGGCATCAGCAGCCCCGCGGTGAAGGTCGCGACGAGGACGGCGACCAGCACGGCCGGGCGCCGGTCGCCGTCCGGGCGGGTCCACGCGGCGAACAGCCGGGACGGCGGCTTGAGGAAGAGGATCAGCAGGAAGGCCGCGTAGGAGACGAAGGTCGACAGCGCGGTCTGGGCGCCGATGGTGGCAACCGCCTCGTCGAAGCCGGCGGCGTCCGCGGACACCCCGGTCCAGTCCTCGAAGCGGGCCTCGACCTCGGCCGGGACGACACCGCCGGGCGGGCCGGCGAGCAGGGACGTGTAGTGGAGGGCGTAGATGGCCACGCCGACTGCTGCGGTGACCACGGCGGCCGGGACGACGAAGCGTCCGAGGTTGGCCAGCAGGCGCGGGTCGGGCGGTTGGGGGCGGGCCCACATCGTCAGGAACAGCGTGGGCACGCCGACGGTGAGCAGCGTGAGGCCCACCTGTGCGGGGGCGTAGGGGAAGCCCAGGCCGAGCATGGTCACCCCGAGGATGACCAGCCCCTGGGTGGCGACCCTGGCGAGGAACACCTGCATCGACGTGCCGATTCCGCTGATGATCCGGCGGCCCTGCTGCCGGGCGGGGACCAGCGCGGCCAGGGAGTCCTCGGTCAGCACGATGTCGGCGACGTCCCGGGTGACGGCGCTGCCGCTGCGCATCGCGACGCCGACCTGGGCGGCCTTGAGCGCGCGGGCGTCGTTCACGCCGTCGCCCAGCATGGCGACGTAGCGGCCCTGCCGGCGCAGTGCGGCGACGAGGCGCTCCTTCTGCTCGGGTGCGATGCGGCCGAACACGGTGGTGCGGGCGACGACGGCGTCCAGTTCCGGGTCGGACATCCTTTCCAGATCGGCGCCGGTGAGCGGGTCGCCGCCCTCCAGACCCGCCTGCCGTGCCAGGGCGGCGACGGTGCGGGGGTCGTCGCCGGACACGACCTTGACCGCGACCCCGTCGGCGAGGAAGCGGTCGATGGTCTCCCGCACCCGGGGCCGCAGCTCGTCGGTGAGCGCAAGCACGGCCAGCGGCTCCAACGCGGGCAGCCGCGCCCGGCCGGTGTCGTCGCGCAGCGAGGTGGACGGGTCGGTGGCGCGGGCGGCGACGAGGACCCGCAGGCCTCGCGCGGTCCGCTCGCTGACGACGCCGGTGAGTGGTTCTCCGGACAGGTGCGGGGCCAGGGCGTCGTGGGCGCCGAGGACGAAGACGCCGTCGTCGGTGCGCAGCGCGCTCCACCGGAGGGAGGAGGAGAACGGGATCTCCTCCCGCGCCGGCCACGCCTCGCCGGGCAGGGCAGCAGCCAGTGCGGTGGTGGTGAGGTTGGGTGCGGCCGCGCTGCGGGCCATCGACCCGATCACCTGCTGGACGTCCGCGGTCGCCAGCGGCCCGACCGGCACGACCTCGGCGAGGCTGAGCCGGCCGGTGGTCAGCGTGCCGGTCTTGTCGGTGCAGACGACGTCGACGTTGCTCATCGACTCCACGGCGTTGACCTGCTGAACCAGGGCGCCGCGTCCGCCGCTCTTCGCCGCCCCGACGCTGTAGGCCACGGCGACGAGGAAGAACAGCCCGTAGGGCACCAGCCCGGACAGCACCGCGGTGGTCTGCACCACCCGGACCAGCGAGAACCCCTCCAGGGCGGCTTGGGCAAGGATGGCGCCGCTCATCAGCACCACCAGGCAGATGACCAGCCGGACGACGAAGTTGATGCGACGCTGCAGTGGCGTGGTGTCGGTCGACACCTGTCGAGCGTCGGCGGTCAGCCGGCTGGCGTAGCTGGCGGCACCGACGTCCCGCGCGAGCTGGTGCCCCTCACCGCCGACGCAGAAGCTGCCCGACCGGAGGTGGTCGCCGGGCTTCTTCACCTGGGGGTCGGACTCGCCGGTGAGCAGTGACTCGTCGGCCTCGATGCGGCCGCCGTCGAGCACCGGGCCGTCGACGACGACCTGATCGCCGGGACGCACGTGTAGCACGTCGCCGCGCACCACCTCCTCCGGGAGCACTTCGACGTCCCGGCCGTCGCGGAGCACGGTGACGGTGCTGCGGGACAGCAGTTGTAGCCGGTCGAGCTTGCGCTTGGCCCTGATCTCCTGCACCGCGCTGATGGCCGCATTGACCAGGCCGAGGCCGACGCTGATGACCGCGTCGTTGACCCGGCCAAGCGCCAGCAGAGCGGCGCCGATGGTGAAGAGGATGAGGTTGAAGAACGAGAAGACGTTGGTGCGCAGGATCTGCGCGTAGCTGCGCGAGGACCGGTCGACGGCGGCGTTGCTCTCGCCGCGTCGACGCCGCGCCTCGGCCTCTCGCTGGGACAAGCCCTCCGGTGCGCCGGGCGCCGTGTCGGCGTCTGTCGCCTGCACATCCATCCGGCTCGCTTCCTGAGTGCCGCCCGTGCAGCCCCGCGTGGCGGATGGCGATGCCGCGGGCGCTGTCAGAGCTCGCGGTGGCTGCGGGATCCCTTGTCGCCTCACGGCAGTCTCCCTCGCAGCTGACGTGCTCGCTCACTGGCCGGTGGCCTGCCGCTACGCGACCTCTGCCGGGCGGGCGGCTCGTTCGACGCAGGCCACCAGCGGTCCGGCGACCACGGCGCCGGTTGCGTTCAGGAGCGCATCCAACGGGGACACGACGCGGCCCAGGGAGAGCGCCCCCTGAGGGACTTCGATCCCCGCGCCGCGTCCAAGGCCGCCCCGGTGACCTGGAGCGGGCGGCCGAGCGAGGGCCACAGCAGGACCACGAGGGCGGCCGGGACCACCAGCAGGCTCAGGTTGCCCATCAGCTGCAGCGTCGTGGCTGCCGAGTCCAGCCCGGTCGCGTACCAGTGCAGTTCGGTGGCCGGAGAACCCCAGGCCCACCCCGTTCGCTACTGGTCCGCCGCTGCTCGCGACCGGAGACCCGCTTGGTCCATCAGCGTGGCCACCGACTTCCGGAGGACATGAGAGGTCACCCACTCGAGGCCTCCGCCACCGAACGCCTCGCGCAGGTCGGCGTGGGCGTGGGATGTCGGCGTGGGCGTGGGATCTCGCCAGCCACCCAAGGGGGAGGGGAACACCGGACGGCTGTCGTGGTCCTGCCCCGAGAGGTCAGTGCCGGCGGGCGGCAGCGGGCATCGCCACCCACGAGTCCGGCAGCGCCGACGTCCTGGCGCCGGCGTCGGTCTTGATCTTCTCGACGACACCCTGACCCTCGACCCGGGACGACTGTCGCTCGCCCACTGACGGTGACGACATCCAGGTTCACGGCGTACCAAGGCCAGTCCGCAGGCCTCCCCGATGCAGAGCCCGGTGGCGGCCATCAGGCATCTCACGAGGTCGGGGAAGGTCTCGGGCGTCGGCCCTGTGCGCCCGATCGCCCCGAGGATGCTCTGGCGCCAGCGACCGCCCCATCCGGGTGATGGATGGGGCGGTCGCTGATGCCGGCGGTGTGTCGTCAGCCGCCGAGGATGCCGGCGACCAGGCGGTAGCAGATGGCCAGGATGGCGATCAGGCCGAGGACCCCGACGACGTTCTGCCAGGGCCGGTTGCGCAGGTCTCCCATCAGGCCCTTGTGGTTGGCCACCACGACCAGCAGGACTCCGAGCACCGGGGCGAACACCACGGTGAGGGCCTGGGCGAGGATGAGCAGCTGCACCGGGGACTGGCCGCCGGCGGCCAGGGTGACGGTCAGCCCGAAGGCGAGGATGACCAGGATCATGGCCTTCACCCGCGGGCGGGCCACGGAGTTGCCCCAACCGAGTCCGTCGGAGAGCAGCGTTCCCCCGGCGGTGGCGTTGGCGACCATGGAGGAGAAGGCGGCGGCGAAGAAGCCGAGGGCGAAGATCTTCGAGCCGATCTCGCCGGCGAGCGGTTCCAGGACGCCGGCCAACTGCCCCAGGGAGGCGGCCTCCACGCCGGTGCGGGTGGCGGCGGTGGCGGCGACGACGATGACCAGGATGGTCATCAGGCCCGGGGCGACGATCCCGGGGATGGTGTCCCCGAGCGTGATCGTCCGGTACTGGTCCCGGCGCAGCCCCCGCTCCCGGGTGGCGTAGCCGGTGTAGAAGGCGGCGTTGATGGAGAAGTTGGTGCCGACCAGGGCGACCAGCAGCAGCCCGACACCGCTGGGGACGGTGGGCACCAGGCCGGCGCCGGCGGCGGCCTAGTCGGGATCGGTCAGCAATGCCGAGGCGAGGAACCCGGCGGCCATGATGGCGACGATGCCGAGGATCGCGCGCTCGAACACCGAGTAGTAGCGGCGGGCGAACACCACACCGGCGACCACCACCGTGCAGACGAGGGTCCACAGCGCCGGGGACCCGCCGAAGAGCAGGGACAGCCCGAGGCCGGAGCCGACGGCGTTACCGACGGAGAACATCAGGGTGATGCCGAAGACGCCGATCCCGGCGACAGTGCCGACCCATCGCCCGAGGGTGTCCTTGATCGTGCCGATCAGGGAGCGCGGCGCCTTCAGGGCGATCCGCACGCTCATGTCGGTGAAGCCGAGCATGAGCAGGGTGGACACGGCGATCACCCAGATCAGGTCGTAGCCGTAGCCGTTGCCGGCCTGGATGGCCGTCAGCAGGTTGCCGGGGCCGAACTGCCAGGCGCCGACGATGAACGCCGGGCCCATGACCGAGAGGACCTGCACCCACCGGCGTGTGCGCAAGCCCTTCTCGGCCGGGGTGGCCGGCGGCCCGCCGTCCGCGCCGCTCGACGAGGCCGGCCGCGGGTTGACCGGCTCGGCAGCCGGCCGTGGGGCCGGTGCTGCCGCGGGAGCGGGGACCTTGCTGGTGCTGCTCGCCTTGCTGGTGCTGCTCATGGCGTCTACCTCGCGACCGTGTCGGTGGGGGAGGGACAGCGGGCCGGCCGGTGTCAGACCAGCTCGGCGTGCTTGAGGGCCAGCGTGATCTCGTCGGCGGCCGAGGGGGCGAGCGGCAGCAACGGCGGGCGGACGGTGGCGTGCTCGAGGATGCCGCGGGCGACCAGCGCGTGCTTGAGGGCGACGGTGCCCTCCATGTGGGAGCCGCGGTGGTAGACGGCCTTGGTCAGCGGCAGCAGCTTCTCGTGCAGCTCGTGGGCCCTGGGGTAGTCCTGGGCCTTGCCCGCGGCGATCAGCTCGACCAGCAATTCGGGGGCCATGTTGCCGTAGCCGACCAGCAGACCGTCGACGTCGAACATCGTGGGCAGCAGGTACTCGTCGTGGCAGGAGAGGACCTGCAGGTCGGGGAACTCCTGGCGCAGGACCGGGATCTCGGTGTACCAGCGGCGCATGTTGCGCACGCCGTTCTTGGTGGCGACCACGCCGGGCTGGCCGGCGATCTCCAGCTGGGTCTCCAGGTCGTAGGACGCCTTGGTCACGTCCGGGTACTGGAAGAGGATGCACTGCAGGCCCGAGGCCTCGTGGATGGCCTTGTACCGGCCCTGCGGGGCGCCGGGCTGGAAGCCGAACCGCAGCCAGCCGTGCGACGGGTAGACCAGCGCGCCGGTGGCGCCGGCGTCGGCGGCCCGCTTGGCCTCCTCGGCGGCGGTCTTGTCGCCCTCGGTGGTGATGCCGGCGATGACCGGCACCTTGCCGTCGACGGCCTCGACCACCGTGCGGATCAGTGCCACCTGCTCGTCGGGGGTCAGGTAGGTGCCCTCCCCGGCGTGACCGAGGAGGACCAGGCCCTTGACGCCGTCGAAGGAGATCAGCCACTGGGCCAACTGGGCGTTGGCGGCGTGGTCCACATCGCCGTCGCGGGTGAAGGCGGTGACGGGGGCGGGGGTGAGGCCGCGAAGGTCCATGACCGACATCGGGTGCTCCTTGAGTAGTGTCCTGTCTGGTATCCCGGATCGTTTCCGGGAACGTTCCCATCACACCATCGGGTGTGATGCAGGTCAACCCCTACGGATGAGGTGCATCACAAATGGCAGCGCACGGTCACTGTTCGTCACCGACGATGGCGCGTCCTGGCCGACGTCGCCTCGCTCGCGGGCCCGCGGCGCCCCGCTTCCGCGCGTCGGGCAGATATCGACCGGCCAGGGCGGCCGGGCGTCCGGCATAGGCTGAGACGACAGGAGGACCCGTGGCCCAGGATCAACAGACCCGACCCCGTTCCGCGCCGGTGACGCTGATCGACGTCGCGGCCGCTGCCGGGGTGTCCAAGTCCACGGTCTCCCGGATCCTCGACGAACGGCTGCCGCGCTCGGAGAGTGCCACCGCCCAGCGCGTGCGGCAGGTGGCCGCTGAGCTCGGCTACGTCCGCGACCCTTCGGCGGCCAGCCTGCGGCGCGGCAAGACCATGACGATCGGGGTGGTGGTGCCCCGGCTGACCGACACCGTCATGGCGATGCTGTACGAGGCGCTGGCTCGCGCCGGCCAGCGATCCGGCCACTTCACGATCGTGGCCACCACCGGTGACGAACCGGATGCCGAGCGGGCCGCGGTGGAGGCGCTGCTGCAGCGCCGCGTCGACGGAGTGATCCTGTCCACCGCCCGCCTGGGCGACGACTTCCCCGGCCAACTGGCCGCCCGCCGGGTGCCCTATGTGCTGGCCCTGCGAACCGACGGGCGCAGCCTCGCCTCGGTCGGTGATGACCAGCTCGGGGGCTACCTGGCCACCCGGCACCTGCTCGACCTCGGGCACCGGCGCATCGGCCTGATCGCCGGTCCCCGGTATGCCTCCAGCGCCCGCGGCCGGGTCGAGGGCTACCGGCAGGCCATGGCGGAGGCTGCGGTGGACGTGGCGCCGTCCTGGGTGGTCGAGTCGACCTTCGGCATCGACTCCGGCGCGGATGCCGCCCGCGCACTGATGAGCCTGGATCCGCGGCCGACCGCCGTCTTCGCCGTCAACGACAACACCGCGATCGGGGCACTGTCAGCGTTCGAGGACCTCGGATTGTCCGTTCCTGAGGACGTCTCACTCGTTGGCTACAACGACATCCCGATCGTCAGTCGTCTGCCGACGCCGCTCACGTCGGTGCGGGTGCCGTTCGACCAGATCGCCGGCGCCGCCCTCGAGCTGCTGATCTCCGGCCCGCAGGGAGCGCACGACCGGGTCAGGGTGGCCCCGCCAACGCTCATCCCGCGCCGATCGACCGCCTCCCCGTCTGTGGCCTGAGGCAGGCCACCTCGGAGCTGATGTCGGCCGTGCGCTTCGCGGCGCCGCTTGGGTGTCCGAGGGGGACGCGGTCCCCGAAGCTCATGAGTTGCCTTCCGCCCGGCGCCGGGCGACGCCCGGCGCCGACGTCCACACTGGTCGCGGAGGGAGTCCGCGGGTCAGTTCGCCGGGCTCGGCGGGGTGCCGCCGGGACCGCGCCGAGCGGCGTGCCTGCGGGGGCGCCCGAGGGGCTCCGTCGCCTGAGCCGACCGCCGGTCGGCGTCCTCGTGGGGTCGACCCGGACGGGCAGATTCACGGTGTAACCGCTGGCGACGTCTCCGCTGACGCTGGCCAGCTGGCTAGCGCCGCCGTGTCATCGGTGCGCGGCGGGGGCGGTGAGGGCGGGGTCGGGGCGGACAGTGCCCGGTGGGTCGACGTTCGCGCCACCGACGCGGCCCCGTCGGGCATCGGAGAAGATGAGGTGGCCGCTGGGCGAGGTAGCTGGCGGCGAGCAAGGTGGTGTCGGTGAGCATCTTGGCCGGCAAGAGCGCGAGGCCGAGCCAGGCAGCAGGGCCAGGCTGCGTAGCCGGCCGCCACGAGAGCGACCACCAGGGCGCCGTACCGGACTGCGGTGGCGGTGACCCTCCGGTGCCGCGGCGCGAAGACGAAGCGGCGGGTGATGGCGAAGTTGCCCGTCGAGCTGAGCACGCGAGCGCCGACGACGGACAGCAGGGCGCCGGTGACGGCGTGCAGGGCGAGCAGCGCCATGAGATCCAAGTCATCGGAATCCAAGCTGATCTCACTGACCTCGCCGAGTTGGAGCGGCTGAACGATGACCTGGACCTTGACCAGGACGCGGTGTAGCTGACGGCGTCCGTGCTGGCGACCACCGGCTCGCCGTCGGCGTCGAGGGCGACCACGGCGATTGCCCCGCCCGCCGCCGTCGTCGCCTGGTCAACCGCCGCCAGGACGGACGCCGCGCCGACGACGCGCCGCGGCGACCTGGAAGAGGCCGCCGCATCGACCGGAATGGCCGCGGAGACCCGCGCCCTGACTCCCAGCAACGTCAAAGGTGACGTCCAGTGGCGGCCCATCTCCGCCACGCAACCTCGTGGTCGTCCCGCCGTCGACTTCGGAAAGCCTGATGTCGTCTTCACTGATCTTGTGCGCCGCCGACCTGGTGGCCATCACGCTGCTGACCTTCGCCATCTACTTTCCCCGCCACCGGCGCCGCGACCTGGTCATCGCGTACCTGGGCATCAACGTAGGAGTGCTGGCGGTGTCGGCGGCCCTGGCCACGAGCGGCGTCGGCGCGGGGGTGGGGCTCGGGCTCTTCGGCGTCCTCGCGATCATCCGGCTGCGCTCGACCGAGCTCGACCAGCACGAGGTCGCCTACTACTTCTCGGCGCTCGCCCTGGGCCTGCTCGGCGGCCTCGGCACGTCGGGCGTCGTCCTGTCGGCATCGCTCATGGCGCTGGTCGTCGTGGTCATGTACGTCGCCGGCCACCCGCGGCTGCTGCGCCGGTATCGGCAGCAGGTGATGGTGCTCGACACCGCGTTCACCGACGAGCGGTCGCTGATCGCCCACCTCGAGGGGCTGCTCGGTAGCCGGGTGCACCAGGTGACGGTGCAGCGGGTGGACCTGGTCAACGACACCACCTGGGTCGACGTCCGGTTCGAGCGCTCCGGCGGCGCGCACACCGCTGCCCTGGACGACGGCGCGACGACCCCGATGAACGGCTCGCTCGTGCCGCGGTCTGCGCCGGTGCGGCGATGACCGCCGTCGCGCCGCCCGTGCTGCCGGCCACCTCCGGCCTGCTGCCGATCGACCTCGAGGAGCTGGTGGCCCGGGCGGCGCTGCAGACCCGGGTGGACCGCAAGTACGTCCTCCCGCTGACCGCAGCCGACCGCTTCGTGACCGGACTGGCCCGTGCCGAGGAGGTGCGCGTCCTGGAGATCGGCGGGCGGCGCTCCGCCGGCTACGCGTCTCAGTATCTGGACACATCGGACCTGGCCGGGTACCACCTCGCGGCCCGCGGGAGGCGCCGACGGTTCAAGGTCCGCCGCCGCACCTACCTGGACTCCGGGGACGCCTACCTCGAGGTCAAGACCCGCGGCATGCGCGGCGCGACCGTGAAGGAGCGCATCCCCGTCGCCGGCCCGTCGACCGCCTGCGACTTCATCGACGCCGTCCTCACCCGGACAGGCCTGGGCTGGGTACGCGGTCGCGACCTGCGTCCGGCGCTGTACACCGCCTACCGGCGGAGCACCTTGCTGCTCCCCGCGAGCGACACACGGGTGACCGTCGACACCGAGCTCATCTGGTCGCTGCCCGGCGGTCCCGACGCCCACCTCGACGGCCTCGCGATCGTCGAGACCAAGTCGACCGGCTGCGCATCGACCGCCGACCGCCTGCTGTGGCGCTCGGGCTTCCGACCCAGCCGGATCTCCAAGTACGGCACCGGCCTGGCCGCGCTGCGCGGCGACCTGCCCGACAACCGGTGGTGCCCCGTTCTCCGGCGCCATTTCTCCCTCCTGACCCCCCGCACCTGCGACGAACGGACCCTCCCGTGACCCTGACCCGACTGAAGAAGACCCGCACCACCTTGTCCGGAGTGCTCATCGCCGCCGTCCTGGCCGGCTGCAGCGCCCAGGCGGCCACCAGCAGCTCCTCGGACGGCACCACCACCACGGTTTCCGCGGAGGAGGTCGCCGCCAACAGCGGGACCACCGTCGAGGACGCGTTGGCCGCCAACACCGAGACCCACGACGACGACGCCGACCACGCCTACGACGACGCCGACGTCATCGACGTGACCCTGACCGGCGACTCTGCCGAGTCCGACTCCGACGCGGTGACCGTGGACGACGGGACGGTGACCATCACCGCCGCCGGCACCTACCGGCTCAGCGGCTCGCTGGACGGTCAGGTCGTCGTCGACACCCAGGACGAAGGCGTCGTCCGGATCATCCTGGACGACGCCGACATCTCGTCGTCCACGACGTCCGCGCTCGCCTTCCTGGACGCCGGCACCGCGATGGTCGTGCTCGCCGACGGGTCGACCAACTCGCTGAGCGACGGCTCGGACCACGCCGCCGACGGCTCGGAACCCAACGCCGCCCTCTACAGCGCGGCCGACCTGACCCTCACCGGCACCGGGTCGCTCGCGGTCACCGGCAACGCCGACGACGGGATCGCCAGCAAGGATGGCCTGGTCCTCGACTCCGTCACGGTCACCGTCGAGGCGGTGGACGACGGCATCCGCGGCAAGGACTACCTCGTCGTCCAGGACGCCGGCATCACGGTGACCGCGGGCGGCGACGGACTGAAGTCGGACAACACGGAGGACGCCACGGCCGGATACGTGTACGTGGCCGGCGGATCGGTGGACGTGACCGCGGCCGGTGACGGCATCGCCGCCGAGACCGACGTGATAGTCGGCGGCGGCGACGTGACGGTCGGGTCCGGCGGCGGCAGCGGGCAGACCGTGGCTGACGACGCCTCGGCCAAGGGCCTCGAGGGCACGGTCAGCGTGGTCGTCGGCGGCGGGACCGTCGAGGTCGACGCGGCCGACGACGCCGTGCACTCCGACGGCGTGGTCAGCATCACCGACGGCACGCTCACCCTGGCCACCGGGGGCGACGGCGTGCACGCCGACGGCGACGTGACGATCGCCGGCGGGAGGCTGACCGTGAGCGAGTCGTACGAGGCGGTCGAGAGCGCCGTCATCACCATCAGCGGCGGCGAGCTGGACCTGACCGCGAGCGACGACGGCCTCAACGTCGCCGGCGGCGACGACGGATCCGGCCAGAGGGGTCCGGGCGCCGCCGACACCTTCGCCGCGTCGGGCGACTACTCGCTGACCATCTCCGGCGGCACGCTCGTGGTGGACGCCGGCGGCGACGGCCTCGACGCCAACGGCACTGCCACGATGACCGGCGGCACCGTGACGGTGGCCGGGCCCACCCAGGCGGGCAACGGCTCCCTGGACCTGGACGGCGGCCTCGCGATCAGCGGCGGCACGCTGCTGGTCAGCGGCTCCTCGGACATGGCGCAGGCACCCTCGACCTCGTCGGAGCAGGGCTGGGTGGCGGCCACCTTCGACACCCAGGACGCCGGCTCGTCGGTCGAGATCGTCTCCGCCGACGGCACCGTGCTCGACAGCTGGACTGCCGTGAAGGAGTTCTCCCTGGTCACCTTCTCGTCCGCGGACGTGGAGAGCGGAGCCTCCTACGCCGTGCTGGTCGACGGCGTCGAGGTGGCCACCGCGACGGCCGGAGAGTTCACCGGCGGGGGGATGGGCGGCGGGCCGATGGGCGGTGGCGGCCCGATGGGCGGCGGTCCCATGGACGGCGGTCCCATGGATGGCGGGCGGCCCGACAGCAACTGAGCCCAAGCCGATTCACAGCCGGCCGACGGGGTCGCTCACAGGCCCGCCACAGGTCCGCCCCGGAACCTGCACCCCGACCGGCCGGAGCAACCGACCCTGACCCGACCGAACCCGACCCGAGGAGAGAACGTGCGCAAGAAGTTGATCGTCGCCACGACCGCCGGGGCGCTGGCCCTGGGCGGCAGCCTGGCCGTCGCGGTTCCCGCGCTGGCCGACGAGGAGTTCTCGACGTCGACCACGCGGGAGGACCGTATCCGTGAGGCCCTGTCGGGCCTGGTCGAGGACGGGTCCCTCACCGACGCGCAGGCCGACGAGGTCGCCTCGACGCTGGTGGAGTCGGGTCTTGCCGGCCGGGGCGGCCATGCTGGCGGCCATGCTGGCGGCCATGCTGGCGGCCATGGTGGTGGCCGGCTGGACCTGTCGGCCGCCGCGACGGCCCTCGACATGACCGAGGACGAGCTGCGCGAGGCGCTGGAGGTCGACGACACCTCCCTCGCCGACGTCGCCGAGGCGCAGGGCGTCGACGTCGAGGCGCTCGTCGACGTGCTCGTGCAGGCGCAGCAGGAGCGGATCGCGCAGGCCGTGGAGGACGGCGACCTCACCCAGGAGGAGGCCGACGAGCGCCTGGCGGACCTGGGGGAGCGGGTCACCGAGCGGGTGAACAGCGACGACTGGGGGCACCACGGCCCCGGCGGCCGCGGTGGCCCCGGCGGTGACCGCGACATGGAGGATCAGTCGGACGACTGACCCCGGTCGCCTGATCGGAGCGGCGTCGCCCCTTCCCCCCGGGGCGGCTCCGCTCTGCCGTCCTGGTGCGTGGGGACTGCCGCGTCGGGGTGGACGTCGTCGCGATGTGGTCTTCCGGCGACGAGGTCGAAATCGCGCTCCGAGACCGCCGCCCGGGTCGCGGCGAGCGACGACTACTGGCCCGCACGCTCGTCCCTATCGGGCCGGCCTGGTCGAACGGCTGCAACGGATCCGTCCGCGGAAGGGGTCGCACGGTGGGTCGAGGAAGGACGGACAGGAGTTGGCGACGGCGTTGCCGGACACAAACGCGAGGCGAGGCCGGATCACTACGGGGTCGATCGCCCTCTCTCCCGTCGCCGTCGACGTGTTGGTCGTCGTACTCGGCGCTCGTCCTGCTGAGCAACCTCGACGGCACCTACCGGCACCCTGAGCGGTTCTCCCGCCGATTCACCGGTCGCATGGCCCGAGCGCACCAACCGCTGCGGGACGAGCGCCTCCGGGGGTCCGGCTGCAGGACCTCCGCCACACGCACGCCGCACTGCTGCTGGCCGACGGCGTGCCGGTCGATGTGGCCTCGGAGCGCCTCGGCCACGCCACCGCCACCATCACGCTCAGCGTCTACCAGCACCTGCCACCCCACCCCGGCAGGGGGTGCGAGGCGGCCGACCGCTTCGCGGCCCTGCTCGAGGGCCGATCCGCGGCGCGAACTACCACGGCGGAATCACCAGGCCGTTCTGGGCCTGGATACGACAACGCCCCGGGCTCCTGCACGAATCCCGGGGCGATGCTGTGTCCGAGGGGCGACACGCTACATACGCACACGTCTCAGGTGACGGCGGATGGGCCTGCCCGGCGTTCAGTTGCCTCTCGGGCCTGGACCTACCTCGTCGGCGGCGTCGACCACGACGCGGGCCGGCCTCCATCAGTACCGCTATACACCAGTCGTACACATATGGTGTATAGTAGGTGTATGCCGCGGCTACGAACCAACATCGAGATCGAGGACGAACTCGTGCAGGTCGTGATGACCCGCTACGCAGTGAGGACCAAGACGGAGGCGGTTGACCTCGCGCTGCGCCACTTGGCCGGCCAGCCGATGAGCCGCGATGAGGCGTTGTCCATGCGCGGTGCCCGAGCGATGGAGGACGTCCCGGAGGATCACGCACCGCGTGGCGCCGCGTGATCCTTGCCGACACCTCTGCCTGGGTGGAGTTCGATCGGGCGACGGGCAGTGCCGTGGATCGGCGGATGACTGAATTGATCGCCGTCGACGGCCCCCTCGCCGTCACGGAGCCCGTCCTCATGGAGGTACTCGCCGGCGCGCGCGATGACCAACGAGCGGATGATCTCCGACGGTTGCTGCTGCGATGTCATCTGCTGGGGATTGATCCTGCCGCGGACTTCGATGCGGCTGCCCGCGTCTACCGTCGCTGCCGGCGCGTCGGGGTGACCCCCCGCGGACTCCTGGACTGCCTGGTCGTCGCGGTGGCTTGGCGTAGCGGAGCCAGCGTGCTCGCACAGGATGTCGACGTCGATCGCATCTGTGACGTCTTGGGTGTGCCTTCGGACCCGGGGGCGACGAACTGACCAGGCCAGGACTGCCGGCCGTTCAACCGGCCTCTGTCGTATGGGGAGGACCCCGGGCTCCCGAAGACCCGAGCCGGCCGACGGCGTCCTCCAAGATCAACGGGACGTACCGGCAGCAGAACATAGGAGAAGCCCGACGGGTCTGAAGACCGTGGGGGTTCAACTCGGTGTCCGAGGGGGACTTGAACTCCTGTCAACGGCCAAGCATTCAGATGCCTGTAGGCGCCCTGACCTGCACATATGCCTTCCGCCGGAGGCGCCGACGGGCACCAATTCGCATCCAAATACCCCCCAATGCGCCGGCGGCAGTATCACGCGGAGTATCACGAGTTAGGTCCGGGGGAGAGGGGGAACTTCGGCGGGATCACCTCGCTCGGGGCCAGCGGACCGCCCCAGGGCCCAGCGACCACGAAGAGAGCCGCTGACGTACTCGGGCTGCCGCAGGCGCCCGCCGGACGCGGTCGATCAGTCCCTTGTCGGGTCGTGTGCCTACCGGTCGCCAAAGCGTGTGTCGTGAACTTCGGTAAGGGCGTTGTCGACCGTGACACCCAGGGCAGCCAGCAGGGGTAACCGGGGGATCAGCACCCGTCGACCGAGACGGAGAGCCGGCAGCTCGCCGTTCTCGATAGCTCGAGTCACCGTGCGCACGTCGACACCAAAGACTGAGGCGGCCTGGGCGACCGTCACGACGGCGGCTCGGCTTATCCGCAACTCCTCGAGGTCCACGTGGCCCCCTTCGTGTCAGCGCGGAGGTCGTCGTGATGCGGCGACCCGCCGTCGCCGTTGAGGGTGGGCCGCGGGTCTCCTGGCCTCCTCCAGTCGGCTGCGATCGCAATGTTTGCGCGCCCGAGGCGGGGGAGTTTCCCCTCAGAAATTCTCCAGTGCTTCTCAGGAGTACTGGAGTCTGACCGGAGGACGCGGCTCAGCGCACCTCCGGTGCTCCGGTCTGGTGAGCGCGTCTCCGGTAGGCCTCCAGTACGGGTTGTAGCGCCCGTGCCAGGGCGGGCAGGTCTCGGTCGTAGACCCGCCCGTCCTTCAGCTGGCCGGTGAGCTCGCCGAGCATTCTGGGCCAGTCGCGGCGGGTGGGCACGAGAGGAACCTGGACCTCAACACGCCGCTCGACGACCTTTACCGAGGACAGACCGGAGGCCGCGGCCCGGGCCTGCTCCCAGGCGCGGTGCCGGCAAGTGGCCGAGCACCATTTGGGTATCGGTCCCCGGCTGCGCGGAGTGATCGGCCCACCGCACCAACCGCAGGACGTCGCGGCGGTCCGTCGTTCGCGACGGTCTACGTCGCCGCCGGACTGGTTCGCACGAGCCTTCTTGATCGGTGCCCGGTGGACGTGCTCACGCCGTTGCCGCTCGCGCTCCCGTCGCCGGGCTCGGTATGGGGGGCTACCGCTGTTTCCCATGCCCACGACTCTGCAGACGAGCCTGCAGTAACTCGTCACCACGAATCGCGAGACCCGAGGTGCAAGAGGTGTGTGCCTCTTGATCTTGACGTTTCTCTAGTGGGTTTGGTCCTGATGAGGCACGTTCGGAGAACGCCGCCCGCTGGGATCTCTCGATGACGTGGCGTCCGCTCTCACGACGAGGCGCGCGAGTCTCGTAATCCTTGCGTCGGGTGGCGATCTGGATGGCGGGGGACAGCGGCCAGGCTGCCTCGGGGGTCTGCGGCGAAGCTGGGGTCGACGGCGAGACGGCTCGGCCGGCGCGTGTGCTGCGGACGGCAGACTGTAGGTCGCCCGTTCCAGCCGCGCCGGGTGCTGCGGCCCGCGTCGGCAGACTGGGGCAATGGAGCCAACTGTCATCATCGCGGCAATCGGCCTCTTGACCACGGCCAGCAGTCCGTTGTTGCAAACCTGGCTGACCGCCCGCAACACCAAGAAGGCCTGGCGGCGGGAGGCTCTCGCCAACGTCTACGCCGACGCCCTTGCCCATGCGCAGTCCCTTGAGTCGCTCATCGAGCGCGTGACCGACCCGTACGGGTCGCACGGGAAAACGCGCGGACGTGCCCCATGTCGACCTCATCGCTGCGCGTCTCCGGCTGCACGCGCCGCAGCGGGTCCTGGATGCCTGGCAGGAGCTCAGGCTGCGAGAAGACGCTCTGATGTGGGACCTGAGCGAGAACTACCCGGCCATCGGCCACGGCGGGGATGGGATGCGGTCAGACGACCCGGGCGTGCTGAGGCTGACTGGCGCGATCGACGACTTCGTCAGCGTCGTCAGGAAGTCGATCGGCACCGACCTCGGCAAGTGAGTCCCCCGGCACCATGTCTGTTCTCATCTCTAGGGAGAATCGAGTTCATGGTGCCGGGCGCCATATTGACCGCGCTCACCCACAACTTGGCCACGCCGTGGACCCGGCCGAGTAGCACGTCCAGCAGAGGCCTCGAGCTCGTCGGCGTCCCTGATGGCGACCTCAGGGACAGTTGCGCGACGGTGGTGCTGGTCTCCCCCACCGTCGACTGCTTTGCTGCACCGCGCCCCCCGTGCGGGTATTGACGCTGACACGATGGCGGAAGTGCGAGAGGGTCCAGTCGTGACAATCACTGTCTCTCTTGGCCACTCCACGACCACAATCGAGCGCGAGGCCTTCGTAGCGCTGATCGAGGACTCCTGGCAGCGAGAGGCGAAGGAATTCCTGGAGGCGCTGGAGGCGTCGCGCATCTCGTTCACCAAGCTGGTGAGTCTCGGGCGAAGCGCGGAGATTCCGTACACGCTATTCTTCGCCCCGATCGCCGTCGTGGAGGCGCAGCTCAAACGGAAGCAGGAAGTTCTGCTACGCGGGGTGAGTAAAGGCACTTTCTCGCTCAACTCTCGCGGCAAGGTGCGTCTCGCTGACGTCGAGCTCATCGTGAAGGACATGTTGCGCAAGCAGCAGCTGCTGAAGCGGAACGACCCTGAGCTGCCTGACAATGCCTTTGTGGGCGCGCTGCGGGGGTCCAGGCGGAGCGTGGAGGGCGACGCCGACTGGCTGATCACTCAACTGGGCGTAGATCGCTCCTATCTGCTGCGTGTGAAGACGAAAGAACTCGCCTTTGACCACTTTCTCGACAGCCTGGAAGAACACAACATCTTCGTGTCTCAGAGCATGAGAAACTACATGCCACAGGCTATTCCGAAGCGGGCGCGGTTCAGCGGCATCTGCATCCGCGACAAGAAGGTGCCGTTCCTCTTCGTCAACAACGGCGACCACCGCGACAGCTTGGAACCAGCAGGTCGGCGCCTTCTCACGCTAGCGCTGCTCACCGTGTGCCTCGCTCGTGGCAAGTTCAAGCCCGTCGCCTACTCGGACGAGTCCGACGATCCGATCGAAAACCGAGAGTTCGAAATCGCAGAAGAGATGCTGATGCCGGCCGCCGCGGTGGCTGGTCGTGAAGTTTCCTCCTTGGACGACGTCAAGGCGCATGCGGACACCTATTGCGTGACACCCAGCGCGTTCTTGATGCGAGCACGGCGGCTCGGCCTTGTCGACGCTTTCACGGCTCGTGACTACATTGCCGTCCTTCGCGAGGAGTTTCGGAACCTGCCGAAGGCCCAGGCGCGACAGCCGAAGCCAGTTAACGCGCTGCGCAAGTACAGCAGCGCGGGGTACTCTCGAGCGTTGTTGAGGCAGATGGACGCCAGGCGGCTGCCTGCTTCAGAGATCACCAGGGTGTTGTTCCAGAACCGAAAGTCCGTGTCCCTCAACGAGTACAGGGCGACGCTGTAGTGGTCGACCGCTACCTGGTGGACAACGTGACCCTGTCAAGGATGACGGCTGAGCAGAGGGCGTCGCCGTTCATGCGGAACCGATGTCGGATTCCGGAGGAAATCCTATACGAGGCCCGGGGGCTGCCCGACATCGAACTGCTCAAGCCGCTCATCTACCCGATTACCACCACGGTGCTCGAGAACGTGAAGGTCGTGCTGGCCACAATCAAAGCAGGGGACAAGGTGGTGGATCTGTACCGCAACGAGGGCAACGGCGACGTCATGCTGCTGGCAACCGCCCTCACGGAGATGGCGGTCACGGCCGAGCAGCTGTTCGGGGATCGATGGATCATCGCCACCGCCGACAAGGGACTCACCAGCAAGGCCGTCGAACTGGGCGTGCTCACCTGTACGTCGGACCAGTTCATCGAGCTCGTCTGACAGTTGCGATGAGGTGGCGGGCTTGGGGAGCCCGAAGCAATCTCTCGATCTGCTCGTGACGCATTACCGGGCGCGTGTCCTTGAGTCGGCCGCTCAGGTCGGTCGGGCCATTCAGCGATCAGGTCGCGCGGCTGCTTGCCTATCCGTCATAACGAGTCCGGACACCTGACATGCTTGACGTGTGGCAGTTGATCTCGTGGATCTCCAGTCGGGGTCGACTGGCGGCGGGTTGCTCCGCGGCGCGGGCATCGAAGCTTCAGCTAGTGCGACAGGCAGGTGTCGGAGATGTCGTCATCCTTGGTCACCTGGCGAGCGACGCTAGCGTGGGAGAGGAGAGCTTCCAGCTCTCGACCGACCATTGTGCCGAGATCGACGAGGCGACCTCCGATGCGTGTCACCCGGAACGCGAGTCTCCTATGCCTCCACTGAGAGACGAAGAAGAGTGGGCCAGGGCTCTCATGGAGTCGGTGCTCGGCGTGCCCGTCAAGCAGCACGACGATGGGTCGCTGGGGGGTATGCATGACCTGGCCATCCAGTATCCCGATCGTCCGGCGGCTGCAGTCGAGGTGACGGCCGCCGCGGACCGTGCCTCGGTTGAGCTCTGGCACCTGGTCAACGGGGCCAGCGAGCGGTGGATTGTTCCGACGCTGCGGGGAGGCTGGTTTGTGGCGCTGGAGCCGTGGGCGCGGGCCGCCCGGCTGAAAGCTGAACTCCCCGCGACACTGGCAAGCCTTGAGGCCGAAGGTGTCACCTGGCCGCGGTGGAACCGAAGGCGTCGTCCCACCGGTCAAAGCGAGTTCGATCAACTGCAACGTCTCGGCGTGACGCACGCTTCGCAGGGTAGAACCGATTTTCCTGGGTCGATCTATCTGACCATCGAGCAGCCGCAGGAACGGACCGGTGGCATTGTCGATCCGACGGGCGCGGCCGTACCGACGTGGGTGGCAGAATTTCTTGCCGAGCCACAGCAGGCCGACGTGCTGGCCAAGATGCGCCGCTCAGGTGCGTCGGAATGCCACGTCTTTGTCATCCTGCCCGGCTTCTCGACCGCGCCGTTCGGTGTTCTCGACGCGTTGTGGCGCGACATGGACGAGGCTTCGATGTCGTCACCCCACCTTCCGTCGGAGGTCACCCATGTGTGGTTGGCCTCGACCTGGGAGGTGGGCACCGGCTTGCGCTGGTCCCCGGACGGCTGCTGGCAACGGTTCAACAGGCGTCCTACCAGACCTGGAGCAGACGCCGCGAGCGCCTGACGCCCGCGGCTACCGTGAGGCGTTGTCGCCGGCCGAGGGGTCGCTAGCAGCCCGTAGATCTCGAAGGAGCGCCTGACCGAAGGGGGTTAGGCCCTTGAGGATCGCCGTTTCTCCCCAGGTGTTGCTCGTCTCGATCAGGCCGACGGAAGCGAGGGCGGCAAGTACCGGGTCGGGATGTGCCCTGCCTACCTCAGCGATACGGGGAACAGTCTCGCGCTCGGTGTACTGGGCTCTGGGGGCGACTTCCCCAGCCGCCTCGGCCTCTTCCTCGGCCCGATGGATGGCTTCGAGGCACCGCACGTGCGGCGCGTCGATCTGTGACAAGACACCGACGAGAAGGGTGGCTTCGTCGACGCGGGCATCGTCCAGGACGGCTTGCGCAATCACGCGGCCCAGAAGGCGCCGCTTGGCCTCCAAGCCGGTCCGTCCCGCTGCCTCCAGCGCGGCAGCGAAGGCGGCGTCGAGAGCAGGCTGCGCCTCGAGTCGGCGACTGAGCGGCTCGGGGGCCATGACGGCGGTCACCTCGTCGCTGACCTGTGAAACGCGCGCCGACCGGCGGGCGCGAAAGCCGTCATACAGAATCGCCAGGCTGCCGGCGAACTTGGGGCTCGCCGCCACTAGGGCGCGGCCGAAGATGTCCGGAACGCTCGGTGGAGGCTTGTCTGGCTCGGGCATCGCCGACATTGTCCCTGTCCGCGTACTGACCGTGCTCCTACTGAGCGGTCCACGCCAGTGGCAGCGATGAATGATGGCGCTCGCCGAATCTCCCCAGGGGTGCTCATCGAAAGTCCCCACCCGGGTGCGTGGTCAGGTTAGCGGTCGCCGGGTGCCGGTGGCGGCGCGGCGGAGAGTGTCGGTGCGGGCGTGGTGGTCGCGCAGCCGGTAGCTGTCGCCGTCGAGGTTGAGCACGACGGAGCGGTGCAGGAGACGGTCGAGCATGGCGGCGGCGACGGTGGTGTCGCCGAGGACCTCGCCCCAGGAGGCGACTCCGCGGTTGGTTGTCAGCACGATCGAGGTCTTGCCGTAGCGCTGGGAGACGACCTGGAACAGCGCGGAGGCGGCCTCGGCCGGTAGTGGGAGGTAGCCCAGTTCGTCGATGACCAGCAGGGTGGGTCCGGCGAAGAACCGCATGGTGGTGGCCCACCGGCCCTCGATGGCGGCGCGGTGGCAGCGGGCTGCGAGGTCGGCGGCGGTGGTGAAGTAGGTGCGGTAGCCGGCTTGGGCGGAGGCCCGCGCAAGACCGACCGCCAGATGGGTCTTACCGACTCCGGGTGGGCCGATGAGCAGCACGTTCGTCGCGGACTCCAGGTAGCGGCAGGTCGCCAGCTCGGCGATGAGCGCCCGGTCGACTCCGGGGGCGGCGTCGTAGTCGAAGTCGTCCAGGCTGGCCGGGGAGGGCAGCGAGGCGAACCGGAGCCGGCCGGCCAGCCGGCGGGCCTCGGTGTCGGAGACCTCCAGGGCCAGCAGACGTTCCAGTGCGGCGGTGAGACTGAGGCCTTCGGCGCGAGCGGCGTCGAGCACGCCGGGGAGTGCTTCGGCGGCGGCGTGCAGCTTCAGGGTGGCCAGGTGACCGCGGAGTTGCTGGTAGACGCTGGCCTGCTGGTTCGTGCGTGGTTCGATCGGTGGGGTGGTCATCGGAGGGTGTTCCTTCCTCGGGCGGCGCGGTCGTAGGCGGCCAGGTCGATCACGACCCGGCCGGGCTCTGCAGGAGTTCCCGTGGTCTTCTCGCGGAGGTGGTCGGCAGCCGCTTGGGCCGCGGGGCCGGGTGGGATGCGCTGCTTGCTCCGGTGCGGGGCGACGGTGGTGAACGCGGCCAGCGCGGCGGTCTCCAGAGCGGTCACGTGGACCGAGTCGCGGATCATCGCTCCGGCCCCGTCGCCGGCCAGCCGGTGGCGGGCCACCACCGTCGGCAGCCGGCCGGTGGTCTGACCGGTGCTGATGTCGATGCTGGTGGCGCCGAGGCGGTGGGCCACGGTCACCGTCGTGCCGGTCAGCTCCGACGGGACGGAGTAGAAGTTGCCGCGGAAGGCGACCAGCGCCTGCGCGGAGACCTTCCGCTCCACGGTGAGCGCGGCGGGGAACGGCGCCGGCAGCGGCGTGAGCCGCTCGTCGGCGAGGAAGCTGGAGACGGTGCCCCGCCGGCCGCCGAGGGTGCGGAGCCGGGCGTCGCCGCGGGTCGCGCAGAACTCGTCGAGTCCGGCCTGCGCCTGCTCGGGCGTGGTGTCCTCGCCCAGGGTGCGCCACCAGCGCTGGGCGGCGGTGTGGTTGGCCTTCTCCACCACGCCCTTGCGGTTGCCGCGCCGCGGCGGGCAGATAGCCACGGTGACCCCGTAGTGCTTGGCGACCGCGGCGAACGACGCGCTCACCCTCCCGGAGGCGGGATGGCAGACCGTCGCCATCCGGTCGAACCGCCAGCTGCGGGTCAGCCCGCCCAGGGCCACCGAGACACGGTGCAGGGCGTCGATCAGGACCGGCTGCTCCATGCTCGAGCAGAGCACGCCACGCCAGCGGCCGGAGTGCGCCAGCGCCCCGACCAGCAGGAACGCCTTGCCGGTGTAGCCCGCGGCGGCCCAGGAGGCGGGCGGATCGGGAAGCTCGACCCAGTCCCACTGGGTCTCCTCCCCGGCCGGGTGGTCGATCACCGCCGCCGGGCGGCCCTTCGTCGGCGCGCACGGCTCACAGGCCGGGCGCAGCTCCCGGGCCCGCAACTGGCGGGTGAAGGTGGAGTACGCCCGGTCGTAGCCCAGGCCGGTGACCTCGTCGAACAAGGTCATCGCCCACAGGTGCGGGTCCTCGGTCAGCCGGGCGCGGCAGTAGTCGACGAACGGGCCGAACTCGTCCGGGCCGGCCGGGGCGCGGCTGCCGGCCTGGCGGCCGTACAGGTAGGCGCGGATGGTCTTGCGGTCGCGACCCAGGTGCCGGGCGATCGCCGAGATCGTCCAGCCCTGGCGACGTAGCGCGTGCACGTCGATGTCGTCCTCCCGTGTGAGCATGAGAGGCAGGGCTCCTTCGAGGTGGTGCGGTGGTCAGAGACCGCCATCCTCGGAGGAGCCCCCGCCGTCTCGGCGGAGCTCCACGGGTGGGGACTTTCAGTGAGCAGGTCTGGGGACTTTCAGCTGAGCGCCGTCATGAACGAAGAGCTCGGCGCCCGTTCTGTCAGTACCGCCTGGTAACACCGTAGGCGGAGGAGTTCCGACCACTGGAGGGCAGACACATGACCAAGTCGACCAGGAACACCGGCAAGGCCTGGACCCCGGCCGCCAAGACCCAGTTGCGGCAACTGGCCGCTGGCAATACGCCGACGCGGGTAATCGGGCTGAAGCTCGGCCGCACTGCGGCAGCGGTTCGCAACCAGGCTGCAAAACAGGGCACGAGTCTGAAGCCCACCAACCAGTCGCCGTACAGCCGGCGCAGTAGATAGAGCCGAGGCGGCCGCCATGAGCCGACCAGGATGTAGCGTCCGCAGCCCTCCGTGGCTGGCCGCCCAGGCTCACGAATCGCTCAGCGGTTGATCGCTGGCGACACGGACGAAGGATGTTGAAGACTTCGAGAAGAGGAGTGGGCGCTTCGTGAGCACCCTGTCCGTGACTGGCGACCTCGCTGACACGTTGAAATCTCTGCAAGCAGCTCCGCATGTGTCGCTGTTGTTGGGTGCTGGGGCATCCGCAGCCGCAGACTTGCCTCTTTGGGGCCCGATGGTCGAGCGCCTGCTGGTGGCCTCGGGAGCTGTCGACACGCCGGAGGCCGCAGCTGGCCTGCTAGCCCGCCAGGACCCTCTTCTCGCTGCGGAGGCTGCACTGGCCAAGCGAAGCGACCCTGAACGGTCACGCCTGCTTTACAGAGCTCTCTACGGAACGGCGGATCCCGACGAGGCAGCTGCTGAGTTCACGTCTGCCGCCCTCCATGACACCGTGGCCGATCTTGTCGCCGAGAGCCCAAACAAGTTCGAACTACTGACCCTCAACGTTGACGACCTTCTTGAAGAAGCGGTTGGTAGCCGAGGCCTCAGCTACTACTCGCGCTCTAGCGCGTCACCTCGGGAGGCACCTGGTGCCATCACAATCCACCACTTGCACGGCTTCTTGCCGCGGGCTGATCCCGAGGGCGGCAATGCCCTCGTCTTCACTCTAAGCGACTACACGGGCCTGGTCGGAAACGTCGACGCCTGGCAGCGCGTGGAACTGAATCTTCGCTTGCAGCAAGGGCCACTATTGCTCGTATCCACAAGCTACAACGACATGGATGTACGGACGTGGCTAGGTGCGATCGCGCTTCATCACCCGGTGTACGTGCTGGTGCCCCGTCAGACGCTAAGGCTCGATCCTGCCCAGTTCGAGTTGGTGAAACCTGCTCTCGAGGCGCAGTGGGCGCAAATCGGTGTCACTGCCCTGCTGGTAGACGACTACGCAGACATTGCTCAGCTCTTGAGGGAACTGAGTCACGCCGGCAACCCGGACTACCTCTCGCCCAGCGAGCGCATCGGGCGCCTGTGGACAGTGCACGAACGGGAGTTCACAACCTTGCAGGAGGAGGACAGCGCCACGCTCGCGGCGGACCTAGACACCCTGGCGCCAACCGTGGGGGACGACGCGAATCTGACCCTGTGGCTTGCCGATGGCAGCGGCAGACTCGTGAGATGGAGTAGCCCGGACCGGCAATACGTGGCCTCCGACCGTCTCCGTCGCATCGAAGCGCGTCACGACAGCCCCTGGCTTGCTGCCCAGGCCTTTTGCCAAGACGCTGAGGTCGTGAACGTGCGCATTCGGGCGGGTAGCGACCCCCTGACTGAGACTCGCCGCTGGCGTTCTGTTGCAGCCATCGGTGTTCGAGCTACGTTGCCGGGCGGCCCTACAACCCCCGTCGGCGTACTGTCCTCGGCCTCCGTGCAGGACTTCACAGGAGACGTCGACGCGTGGACTGACGCTTTGCGCGGTCTAGCCGACGACTGGGCGACTCGATTGGCGGCTCGCGCATGACACGAGCCAGGCCCACGACCCAGACGGCGACTAGGCTGTGAGTTCGGACTGGACCAGGGAGAGCGCTACGTGAAGTCCTCTAAGAAGTACGTCGTCCGTGAGGTCAAGTCCGGTACGTTCCACGTTCGCGAGCGTCGTTCTGCAACCTGGCAGGATGCTGCGGTTACTCCGGACTCCCGTCCCAGCAAGCCCTCTGTCGCCGTCCGAGCGGGTGGGGGAAGGTCGAAGCAGAGCGCGGCTGGCTGATCCGCCGCTTGCACAGTCATCATGCACTGGCCCGGCGCCAACCGGGCGCGCACGAGTTGCGTGGTGGCAATTGTGGTTGCAGTGGGCGTCGTTCGCGGGCGTGCGCGGAGGTCCGCCGTCCTTCAAACCGGCACGTCAAGCGGCATACGGAACGGCGACGAACCCGTGCGAACGCGATCATGACGGCCTGGCAGTGCGGCCTCCACGGCCCGGGACCGTCAAGTCGTGCGGACGAGGAGGGCCGGGCGGCTCCGGCTGGCGTTGCATGGGCGCAAGAGGTGATGCCCGCCTTCACCCAGCTGACGGAAGAGCGAAGGCCGAGAAGCGGCTCCGAGGTCTGAGCAGCCACTCCAGAAGCGCCTCCTATGGGGCTAGCGAGCTGTGGCCGATTGAGTGTGCAGCCGGCTGCGAACCCATCCGATGAGGCAGTGCAGCGCAGCGTGCGCCTCGGGTGAGGCGTACCCCTGCTCGGTCCGCGCCGCCTCGATCAGTTCCTCATGGTCAACCGCACCCCTGGTGTAGAAGCGACGGAGCACCTGGCCGGAGGGCGTGGGGCTGGCGAACAGGCCGGCGATGCCCAGGGCGACGGCGTCGGAGACGGCGAGCGTGACCGGGGGCTCCGTGAGCTGGCCGCGCCGATCGAGAACCTCTTGGACCTCCGCGAAGATCCGCCCGTCGTCGGCTGGAAGCTGCCTGCCCTGCACGATCACCGTTGCCCCCGCTGTTGCATGACTCTGACTCCCTAATAACTGGCCGGCTCTTTACGTAATCGGCGGGCCGGGAGCCAACCTTGACGCGGAGGCCTACGAGGACGGCGCGCACCAGGGTCTTTGGTCTGTGAAATCCGTCACACTGCAGGCGGCTGTCGCGATCTACGCGCCGGTACGCCCTAACTTCGCGCAAGGAGACGGCGCCGCCTCCAAGGGCAGTGGAGACGGCGCCGCCTTCCCTCGGTTGTACCTGCCGCAGCCGACACTTCAGTGCCTGCTCTCGGTCGCATTCCTCACCGGATCGACCAGCTCTGCCCGGGAGCGGGCGACGGGGAAAGCTCCATGCCGAACTACCGACTGTCCGCCGGCCGCGGGACGATCGTGGACGACTTCGAGGCCGACCACGATGACGTGGCTCGCCGGAACGCAAGCAAGCTGCTCGAGGCCTTCGGGGAAGCCCGAGCCCAGCTGCTGCAACGCGGCGGCATCCGGCTGGAGCGGCAGGACGGCGCTTCCTGGCAGGGAGTGTGCGTCTGGGGGCCCGACGTCGATGTGAGCACGGAGATGCAGGATGGCGGGCTAGCGTCGGCGACCTGTCACGTCCTGCGCTGCACGGAGCCGGCGGTCACCGTCTGGACGGAGTCGGCTTGGCGCCGGCCGATCCAGGTGCCGGTGTGCCAGCAACATCTGTGTGCTCTCGAGTCCGGGGAACGGCGGCAGCTCACGCAGGACCATCTTCTGCTGATGCATCCCGACGACCTGTCGCCGAGCCACGAGTGGCTCGTCGTCACCCAGCGGCCGAACGTCACGCGGCGACGGTCCGACGAGGTCTCAACCGACCCAACGCACATGCTGCATCTCGTGGCCGACGTGCGCCGGCGGGGCGGCGCGGAACTCGAGGAGCTGGACCTCGTCATGACGCAGGAGTTCGCGCGCAACCTGCATGAGGTGCTCGCCCACGCGCTGCGACAGAACCACGCCGCCGATGGCTGGTGATCGAGGCATGGCAGCGGCACTCAGCGGCCCGGCCCGGGATGTAGCCGAGTCGGGCCGGTCGGCGGCGCTGCGGCCGACCGGCACCGGACCCCGCGGGCGAGATGATGTGGCCGGGCGGCGGGTGACCACGCCGACGACGGCCACCGTCCCGCTGGAATAGCGACCCGCCCTTGGCGGTCGCCCTGCACTGTCGTGACAAGGTCAAGGACCAGTGCTGCCAAGCGGGCGGCCACTCGCGCACTCTGAAGAACCGTGAGCAGAGCGAGTGAGCTGGGAGCGGTGCCCGTCCTGCGCGGCGAGCGCGGCCGTCGACTGGAAGCCTGTCATGGAGCAGGGCGCGGCAGCGATCGGCGAGGAGGCGGCCGAGTGGGCTGCCCCGTCCGGCTGCACCGTCGCGATGTCGGAGCTGGCCAAGGCCGTCGAGTGACAGGATCGCTAGCGCCCCGGCTCAAAGGGCGTGAGTTGCCTCGGTGGGCACGGGCTGTCGCCGTAGGAACAGAACACGCAACAGTCGCCCGAACGCGGCGCGAGCAGCTCAGCGCACCCGGTGCAGCGGTAGAAGTACTGACAGACGTCCACGGGCATCGACTCCGCAGTCTCCGTGCCGCACAGCGGGCAGGTGATGACCGACGTCGAGCTCTGCACGCCGCCCAGGGTAGGCAGAGCCGATGCCACGATCCCGGCCCAGGAACGCTAGCGCCCGGAGATGCGAGCGCCGCGGGCTGCCCGGTGCAACCCTGCCGACGTGGCCGACGAGGGCGTCGTCTATCAGGCGGTCGCTGCCCGCTGACTCTGAAGTGACCCCAATCAGGCACCTCGAGGGGTACACCATCGCCGCGGGACGAAGACGACCCGGCAGGGCGCCGCTCAAGCGCCGGCGCCGGACCTGGTCGAGGCGTACGCCATCGGCGAGCTGCACACCGCCTGGACCGACCGCCGGCGCACCGTACGGCGCCCGCCGGCTGACCGCCGAGATCCGCGACCGCGGGCACGACTGGGCCCGCAAGCGAGTCGCCCGCTGATGGCCATCGGCGACATGTTGCTGACATGGAGCACGCGGCAGAGACGGCGCACGCCGTAGGTGACTTTCCCCGCGGCGATGAAGGCGAACCTGTCGCCTGGGCTCACCGCCCCGTCTCCTTGGTGAAGAAGACCGCGGCCCTTTTCACGATTCTTCCTCGAGTTCCAGCTCGGCCACCCGTCGCCGCATCCAGGTCGGCTCGGCGCGCTCATCGGTGCTGACCGGGCCACCCGGCCCTGCCCGTTCGGCCCGCATCGCAACGACCCGGGTCCGGAGCGTCGTCGAATTCTCGGGCGACGTCGTGCACGCCGCCACCGTCGTCTAGCAGGAGCGATGCCGCCTGCCTGCGGAACCCTTCCGGGTACTTGCTGACTCTCCCCAACCGGGGCTTCCTCCCTGGCTGCTGCCAAGTCTCGGAGGTGTCCCGCCCGCTGGGGTCACTTCATCGGCGGGGCGCCGGCCCGGCACCGTCACAGCAGCGGCCACCACGGGTCTCCCTCCAGGGCCGGTGTGGCAGCGCCGCGGAGCATCGGGCATCCGTGCGGGCTGTCGGTGGCTCAACTCCCGCGCCGGAGCACGCCGCCCGCACCGATATCAGCAAGGTCGCCTGCGCCGATCGAGCCGAGCCCGGACGATCCAGGCGGTGAGCCTGGTGGCGTGCCGGAGCCGTTCTGATCGCACATCGTCCACGAGCAGTGGGCAATCCTCGATGCACCAGCCAGGATCCTCTGCGAAGGCCTCACGGCGGTCGCCGTTCGGGACCACGGTTACCGCAGCCGGCCGCTGCAGGAGCGGAAGATGCCGCGTCCCGGGTTTCCGCCATTAGCTAACCCTGGCCTTGACAGCGGACGGTATGCCTGCCTCTACTTTCTGTAGTCAGACGCGTTTCCGCGAGCAGACTGGTCCAGCGGCCACGGCAACCGCCCCGGCATCCGGCCGGTGGGGCGGCCACGCCGCGCACTGACGACGGGGGAGTGGCGTGGAGGCGTGGGTCGGTCTGCTACGGGCGGTCACGACCGTGCTCTTCCTGGGACTGGCGGTCACGTCCCTGGTGGTGTGGCGGCGGCGGCGGGACGCACCGGCGAGGTGGGCGGCGGCGAGTTTCGCGTTGCTCGCGCTGGTCACCACGACCGGCCCCTTGCTGGCCGACGTCGGGGGCTCGGCCGGTGAGTGGGCGGCCAAGGTCCGGGTCGCCGTGCTCCTGCTCTTTCCCTACTGCTTGCACCGGTTCGCGGCCGCCTTCGGCGGCCACTCGACGCTGGGGCGGCGCTCCGCGGCCGCGCTCTCGCTGCTGCTCGTCGCGGTCACTCTCCTCCTGCCGCCGCTGGGGAGAGCGGACGAGGCCGCCCCGGCGTGGACATCGTGGTTCGTCGCCGCTGCGCTGATCGTGTGGACGGTTCTGTCCATCCACGTCGCGGGAGCCCTGTGGGCGGCCGGGCGGGGACAGCCGCGCGTGGTCGGGCAGCGGATGCGCCTGCTGGCCGCGGCTTCGGTCGGGCTGAGCGCGGCCGTCCTGACGGCGGGTGCCACGCGGACTGTCTCCGGCGAAGCACCCGACCTGTTGGCACAGGGATTCGCCCTGGCCAGCACTCTGATGTTCGCCGCGGGCGTGACGCCACCCCGGTCCCTGCGGGCGTCATGGCGGCAGGCCGACGAGGCGGACCTCGACCAGGCCGTGCAGAGCCTGGTGGCCGGGACCGGGCTGGACGACCTCGCCGCCGGGCTGCTGCCCCCGCTGGTCCGGGTGGTGGGTGGTCGCGGTGCGGCACTGCTGGACGGTGACGGCGTGGTGGTCGCTGCCCATGGGGACGTGGGCGGGGGCGGGGGTCGGCCGCATATGCGCCGCACGTCCCATCAGGATGCGCCAGGGAGGAAAGCCGGGTCGACTTTCCTCTGCGCGCCGGCCACCTCTCGGTGTGGGTTGGCCGGTACACGCCCTTCTTCGGGCAGGACGAACTGCAGCGGGTGCGCGTCCTGGCAGGCCTGCTCGACCTGGCATGGGACCGCATCCGGCTCGCCGAGACCGAGCGGGAGGCGCTGCAGGCCCTCGACCGCGAGCAGCAGTTCTCCCGGCGGCTGGTGCACAGTGCCTCGGACTGCATCGTCGCCTTCGACGAGCAGTTCCGGTACACGGTGTGGAACCCGGCGATGGAGAAGCGCACCGGTGTACCCGCATCCGCGGTCCTGGGCCGGGTGGCCTTCGACGTGTTTCCTTCCCTCCTGGATTCCGGCGAGGACCAGTTCTTGCGGGACGCGCTGGAGGGGCGGCAGGTCACCACTCCGGAGCGCTACTTCGACGTACCGGAGACCGGGGTGACCGGCTGGTTCACGGTCTCCTACTCGCCCCTGCTCGACGAGGCCGGGAAGGTCGTCGGCGGCCTGTCGGTGAGCCACGACGTCACCGCTGCCAAGGAGGCAGAGCGCCTGCGGCGGGAGGTGCTGCACGACCCGCTGACCGGGTTGGCCAACCGGACGCTGTTCTTCGAGCGCCTTGGCCACGCGCTCGCCAGGCTGGAGCGCCATCCCGGTCCGCTGGCCGTCATGTTCCTGGACATCGATCGGTTCAAGGAGATCAACGACCGGTTCGGACATCACGTCGGCGACCAGGTGCTGCAGGCCATTTCCGCCCGGGTCGCCGACGCCCTGCGACCGGAGGACACGGTGGCCCGGCTCGGTGGGGACGAGATCGCGGTGCTGTGCGAGGAGGTCGTCGACGCCGCCCACGCTTCCGCCATCGGCCAGCGCATCGTGGAAGGGTTCACCACTCCGCTGCGACTGCCGGACCACACGCTGAGGCTGACGGTGAGCGCCGGTGTCGCCGTCACCGAAGACTGCTGCGCTGACCCGGAGAAGCTGCTTCGCCAGGCCGATGCCGCGATGTACCGGGCCAAGCGGAACGGCCGAGACCGGGCGGAACTCTTCGAGGGCCTTGAGCCCGTCGCGCTCGCGGCAACCGAGACGGTGTAACCCCTCGGCGCTCCCGGGGCCGACAGTCCCGCATCGACGGGGCGCCCGATCAGCGAACGTGTCAGCTGGGTCGCCTGCACCTACTGCATAGGCCCCGGCGCCTGGGATGGCGGGGAACACTCCGGCGGAGTTCGACTGCCGCGGAGGCTGCCGCATCGCCGACGTGGACATCGCCGCCCACCTCCGTGATCCCCGCAGGCCGGCCCGGGAGCCGAACCGCGCTCGACGGGGGCTCGATGCCCGGAGGCGGACGACGCGCCCGGTTGACGGGTCTGCCACGGAGGACGAACTGTGGCCAGGGTCGCGTCGCCGCAGGCCCTCGGTCAGTCGTCGCCGGCCCTGCTCGGAAGCGGACAAGCAAGGAAACCGAAGACGCTCGAGAGGCGATGAAGCAGGTGGTCGGCGATCACGGCAGCTCGAGAGGCCAATGCCTGCGGGGGGTCGTCGAGCGCGCGCTGAGCGACGACGACCTCGTGCAGTGGTGCCAGCAAGGTGGCCGCCGCCAGGACGGCGGACAACACGGGGTCGTCCGGCAGGGACGCGGTGGACGCCGGAGGATTCTCCGTCCAGGCAACAGCCAGGGCGGAGGACAGCAAGCGTTGGGATTGGTGGACCAGCTCGCGTTCGTACGCCCTCAGCGCAGGCGAGGATTGGATCGCCGCGATGTAGCGGCGGCCTTCCGGGGTCGCCTCCCGGTGGACCGTCTCCCAGACACCCTCGACGAGGTGGTCGCGCAGGGCGCTGTGGGGGGAGACGTGCCAGGGCCGCGACTGCACCGCGAGCGCAGGACCGTCGACCCAGGGCGTGCGCCCGTCGAAGAATAGCTCCTCTTTCGCGGTGAAGTGGTTGAACACCGTCTGGACCGAGATGCCGGCCGCTTCTGCGATCTCGGCGATCGTGACTGCGTCGAACCCGCGATGGTCGAACAGCTGTTGGGCGACGTTGCGGATTTCCTCTCGCCGCTGGGCTTTGCGCTCTGCGCGGGGCGACTCGAACGCGATCGCGGATGTGAGGGAATCGGTTGTTGTCACGGGCGCTCCTGCGAGAGTTGTGCGCGGGGAAGGGTGCCCCCGGGGTCAGCTGATGAGGTCCTCGTCGCTGCGGTTGATGGTCAACTCACCGCGCTCCTCCAGGGCTCGGATGGTGGCGACGATCCTGGCCTGGGCCTCCTCGACGGTGCTCATTCGCACCGGACCCAGCAGATCGATCTCTTCGGCCAGGTTCTCCGCGGCACGCTCGGAGAGGTTGCGGGTGACCTTGTCGTGGACGTCGGCGCGGACGCCCTTGAGGGCAGTGGCCAAGTCGTTGGCCTCCACCTCCCGCAGCACCTGCTGCAGGGAGCGGTCGTCGAGGATCACGATGTCCTCGAACACGAACATCTGTGACCGCACGCGTTCGGCCAGGTCAGCGTCGGCGGTGTCCAGCCACTCGAGGATGGAGCGTTCGGTGGGCCGCGGGGAGTGGTTGATGATCTCGACCAGGGCCTCCACGCCGCCGACCGTCGTCATGTCCTGGTGGGCCAGGATCGAGCCCATTCGCCGGGCGAGTTCCTCCTCGACCAGGCGCACCATCTCCGGCGAGGTGCGATCCATGGTCGCGATCCGGTGCGCCACCTCGGCCTGCTGCTCGGGCGCGAATCCGGACAGCACCTCAGCCGACTGTGCGGCGGTGAGGTGGGCGAGCACGAGCGCGATGACCTGCGGGTGCTCGTCCTTCAGGAAGGTGACCAGCTGTCGGACGTCGGCGTTACGCAGCGAGGAGAAGGGTAGCTCTCTGTAGGCGGCGTTCACGCGGGCCAACAGGTCGTCTGCCTTGTCCTCCCCGAAGCCGGCCGCCAGCATCTCGCGTGCCATCTCGACGCCGCCGTGGCCGACGTAGCGCTGTGCGGTCATCAGGCCGTGGAATTCGGTCATGACGTCGTCGACGTCCTCCGCCTCGACCGACCCCAGGCGAACCAGTTCGCGGGTGACCGCCTCGATCTCCCGGGGGCGGAGCTTGCCCATCAGCAGGCCGGCCTCGTCCTTGCTCATCTGGGCGAGGAAGACCGCGGCCTTCCGCAGGCCAGGCAGCGGTCGGTCAGACGCGGAGTCCGCGGTAACCTCCGTCTCACCAGGGTTCCGCGCGGGCCGGGCGGCCGTACCGCTGGGAAGGAGGGCCGCCAGTCCGCTCACCGTCGGGGCCCCGGTCTGCTTGCTCCGGGTTGGGTGTTCCGGGGGGTGGATCCGGTCGGATGGCCAGCGGGAGTCGTGTGGTGGGGGGCTCGTTCGACCGATAGCGCGCGGCGGTGGGAGCGTCGTCGCCTGCCCGGTGTCGGCCTGCCCCACCGCGACGGTGGCGCCCCGGTCGCGCTGGGCCAGCGTTCGCATCTGTATGCCCGGTCCCGCCCGGCGGCAGCCGCAGGTCGGCGAGGTGGGCCCAGGCGATCTCCTCTCCGCCCAGCCCGGTGAAGCGGACCAGGGGGAGGCATGTGCCGTCGTCCTGGAGGCGCCAGCCGAGAAGCTCTCCTGGGAGCCATGAGCGGTCGTGCCAGATCTCCACAGGTTGCGGGGTGTGGGCGAAGGCCGCCGTGGGCTGCAGGTTGAACCCGAACACGGTAGGCACGCTACGCGTATACACGATCACTACCCGTAAGCCACACCGGGGGACAGGGACCAAAGCCTCTAGACATCTTGTGCTCGCTGGGCTGCTCGCGAGCCTGACGCTCGGAGGACAGCAGTCGCGTGGCTCCGTTCCGGTCTTCCGGGTGAGAGCAGGCGGTCCTGTCTCGGCCAGTGGCCTCCCTCTAAGGAGGTAGTCCCGGTGCCCCAGTGGGTCAAGCGTGGTGGTCGTCCGCCCGATGGTGTGGTGTGACTTCACGTCGGAGGGGTGTGCGACTGCGCCGCCTGGCGATGTCCCGGCTCATGCTGGCCGTGGCCATCGGGGTGGTGCTCGTCGCCATGCTCTGGCTGATGTACGGCCTGCAGGATAGGAAGCTGCTCCGCGCCGATGCCGAGGGTGAGCAGACGGCCCGGATCATCGCCGCGGCCGTGGTGCGCCCGACCCTGGACGCGGACGGGGCCGCCGGCGGGCGGCTGTCCGAGGCCGACATCGCCGACCTCCGCGAACACGTGTCAGCTCTGCGCCACGAGCAGCAGGTGCTCGCGCTCGGTGTCTGGCGGAGCGACGGCCTGCCTCTGTTCCTCGACGAGGACCCTCAGGGTGCGAGGCTGTCGACACCCGACCTCGACCGCGCACGCCGGGGCGAGCTGTGGACTGCAAACGTCGCCGGCCCCGGTGAAACTCCGGCGCTGCGGGTCTATCTGCCTATCCGCACCGCGGACACTCCGGCGGCCGAGTTCGTCGTGGGTGTGGTGCTCGCACACGACGACGTCGTGCAGGAGGCAGAGAGCCGCCTTCTCCGGCAGCAGGTCTCTACCGCCGTGGTGTTCGCCCTCATCGTCCTCGGCCTGGTCGCGGGACGGCGGCGCCTCGTCGTCCGTGAGCGGCAGGCCCGGCACGACACGCTCACCGGGCTGCGCAACCGCCGTGCCCTGAAGGAGGACGCCGGCCGCATGCTGGCCCGGGCCACCGACGAGAAGCCCGTGGCACTGCTGCTGCTCGACCTGACCGAGTTCAAGACGGTCAACGACACGCTCGGCCACGCAGCCGGCGACGTCCTGCTGCAGCAGGTCGCGGCCACCCTCCTGGCGGCCGTTCGTCGAGAGGACCTGGTCGTTCGCCTGGGCGGTGACGAGTTCGCGATCCTGTTGACGGACCTCTCTGACCGGGCGGCGGCCCAGAAGCGGGCCGAGCAGCTCCTCCGTCGGCTGCGGGAGACGTCGTTCACCGCGCACGGCGTCGATCTTGCCGTCGATGGCAGCATCGGCGTTGCGCTCGCCCCCGAGCACGGCCGGCAGCTCTCCGAGCTGCTGCAGCGCGCGGACGTGGCGATGTACCAGGCGAAGCGGGCCCGACGCGGCACCACGCTCTACGACGTCGCCACCGACCAGCACACCGTCGGTCAGCTGGAGATGGTCACCGACCTGCACCGCGCCCTCGCCGACGACGAGTTCGAGCTGCACTACCAGCCCAAGGTCTCCCTGCCCGACATGCGGGTGACCAGCGTGGAGGCCTTGGTGCGGTGGCGGCACCCGACCCGAGGTCTGCTGCCGCCGGCCGACTTCATGCCGGTCCTGGAGCGCGCCGGGTTGATGCCTCAGCTGACGCAATGGGTCCTCCGGCGGGCAGTGCATCAGGCGGCCAGCTGGCAGCGCGCCGGGATGCCGCTGCAGGTGGCGGTCAACGTCAGCCCGCGAAGCCTGCTGGATGAAGCCCTGCCCGCTCGCATCCTGGCCGTTCTGCGCGGTGCAGAGCTGCCGGCTGACCTCCTTCAGCTGGAGATCACCGAAAGCGCGGTCATGACCCACCCTGAGCGGGCGGCGTTCGTGCTCACCCAGCTCGCGAGTCGCGGCATCACCGTCGCCATCGACGACTTCGGCGCCGGCTACACCAGTCTCGGGTTCCTTCCCGTCCTGCCGATCACCGCGCTCAAGATCGACCGCAGCCTCGTCACGCGCTTGCTGGAGCATCCCGAGAACGAGGCGGTCACCCAGGCCGTCATCGACCTCGCCCAGCGGCTGGGGATGACCGTCGTGGCCGAGGGCGTCGAGACAGCTGCGCTGATCGACCGGCTGACAATGCTGGGCTGCGACCAGGTGCAGGGCTACGCCATCAGTGCACCGCTGCCTGCCGACTCCCTCGAGGGGTGGCTGGCCGATTGGCGCGCGAGATGCGATCAGTCCCGCCGAGGCGCGCAGCGTTCCTCACCACAGGAGTCGGGTCAATGGGCTCTCACCGTCGACTCCTGACCACGGTCACGTGCCTGCGCGCGGTCCCCGCCGCCGCCCTGCGTCGTCTCCGGAACTGGTGGGCCGTCTGGGCCGACCGGCTGCGGCCTGCCCTGCACGTCCTGATCCTGGTCGGAGCCGTGGTCACGCTCGTCATCGTGGCCGAGCATCGGCCCCCCAAGGGTGCCGCCCCGCTCGACGCCGCGCTCTCGTCGGCAACCCCCGACGGGAAGGGGACCGCCGCATGGCCCCAGCGGTGGGATGTGCCGGTGTCCGACCCGCGCATCGGACCGGCTCCCTTGCCCCCAGCGGGCGTCTTGCTCGGCGACCTCCCCAACCTAACCGCCGGTGGCGGCCAATCCTCCTCGTCAGCAGGAGAGGGGCGAGCCGCCTCCCTGGCCCCCGCCTCGACGGTGGGTCTCAGCGCACCGGTCGCCGCGGTCCTCGCGGCCGTGCTGGCCATGGGCCTCTCCGCCCTCGCCGTCTACCGGAGGTGGACGCGGGAAGAGGCCCACTCCGCACCGGCGGATGAAGCTTCGGCCGCGTCCATGGCCGGCGAGGACATCGCCGGCGGCGGGGACGGGGTCTCGCCGCTGGAAGGAGAGCCCAGCGAGCGGCCGCCCGATCCACCAGCCCAGCACGACGCACCGCCGTCCGCCAGCCCGGACGGCGACCAGCCCATGGAGAGCCACCGGACACGCGGGACGGCACAAAACGTCGGTACATCTGCGTCGAACGGTGGCCAGCAGTGGCCCGGTCGCGACTCCGGCCGGCCAACCCCTTCCTTTCCCTCACACGAGGCCAGCCAGGGCCGACGTCCTCAGGACACTCGCCAGCAGCACCCGTCGCGCAGCATCGGGACCGAGGGCCGGACGGAGGGCCGAACCTTCGACACACACAATCAGCGTCCGGCCCAGCAGGACAGGGGCAGCGGGACGGAGCAGGCCAGGCACGCGGCCAGCGGAACGCCGGAACGCGAGGCACTGGAGAGCCGCGTCGTCCTGTTCTCGAAGACCTTCTAGAAGCGGTCCTGCGCTAGCCCGGGTGCCCACGAGAGCGGCACCAACTCGCAATGTGAGCCGAGTCATACGCGGTGCGGGGGACACTAACCGGTGGTTAGCCCATTCGTCCGCTGGGACGGCGCCGCCCCCAAGGGCAGTGGAAACGGCGCCGCCGACTCCAGGTGTACTCCTATTTTGAAGCACCATGCCGACCCTCGCTGTGGGACCGCCATCGGGCACCACCGGCGCTGCCCATGCCAGCGGCGAGGGGGCGCCGTAAAGCCGAGTTGGCGGCTGCCGGTGGGCCGCGACAGGGGCATCGACGCCTTCGAAGTTCTCGATTCCGATGGGTGACGACTCGCTGTACCGGCAGGTAGCGCCTAGGTTGCGTGGGGAGCCGCCGCCAAGGGCAGTGGAGACGGCGCCGTGTGACTGGCATGTGTACGACAGCCTTGAAGCACGACCGCTGACTCTCGGCGCGCTGTCAACGACTGCACACCGCGGCGACTGCCCAGAGGCAGCCACGGGGGATGCAGCACATGCCGAGCTTCCGATTGCTCGCCGGCAAGGGGACGGTCATCGAAACCTTCGACGCCGACGACGAAGCCGAGGCCATCGAATGCGCACGCCGGCTCTCGTTGGAGTTCCCTCGCAGGAGCCCGCTCGACGATCAATGGCTTCGGCTGGAGAGGCGAAACGGCCACCGATGGGAGCTGTTCTTCGCCTGGCGCCCACCCGCCCCTGAGGCAACAGAAGAGCCGCAGTAACCGCCTAGATGTCGCGACCAGGGACGTTGTTGACAGTCGGCGTGGCGCCTTGATGACGAAGGAGACCTCCGGAAGGAGTGGCGATGTCTGACGTCGCCTTTCCCGACCGGAGGTCTCCGTGGCCCACGCTAACGCCCGCACCACCGTCTACGCCCGCAAGCTGATCGTCGCCCGTGTCCTGGCCGGGCATCGGCCCGGGGAGGTGGCCAAGCAGCTCGGCATCAGCCGGCAGACGGTCTACAAGTGGGTGCGCCGTTTCCGCGCCGAGGGCCGCGCGGGGCTGGCCGACCGCTCCTCCCGGCCGCACCGCATGCCGCGCCGGATCTCGGTGGCCGCGACCGCGGCTATCGTGGCCGCCCGCCGCGCGCATCACGCGGGGCCGGTGCGGCTGGCAGCGATCCTCGGAGTCGCGGCATCCACCATCGGCGCGGTGCTCGCCCGCGCCGGCATGCCCCGGCTGGCCGACGTCGACCGGCTCACCGGCGAGTTGCTGCGCGGCCGCCGGCACAGCGACCGCCGCTACGAACACGAGCACCCCGGCGACCTGCTGCACGTCGACGTCAAGAAGCTCGGCCGGGTGCCCGACGGTGGCGGCTGGCGCGTGCACGGCCGCTCCGAGCAGGTGCGCGGCCGCGGCAACGGCTGGGACTACGTGCACGTCGCCATCGACGACCACACCCGGCTGGCCTACGCCGAGGTGCTGCCCGACGAGCGCGCGGCCAGCTGCGCCGGCTTCCTGACCCGAGCGGTGGCCTGGTTCGCCGCGCACGGCGTCACGATCCGCCGGGTGCTGACCGACAACGCCCTGAGCTACCGCCGCGGCGACGCCTGGATCGCCGCCTGCACCCAGCACGCGATCGGCCGCCGATTCATCAAGCCCGGCCGCCCCTGGACCAACGGCAAGGCCGAACGGTTCAACCGCACCCTGCAGACCGAATGGGCCTACGCCACCGCCTGGACCGGCAACGACCAGCGCACCGCCGCCCTGGACAGCTGGCTCGAGCACTACAACACTGCCCGCAGCCACTCCGCCCTCGGAGGCCGCCCACCGGTCAGCCGCCTCGCCGCGTGAACAACGTGTCCGGTCGCGACACCTAGACCCGCGGCTGGCGCGTGTCCGTTGGCGAGGCCTGTGCACTCAACCGTTCGCGGCCATGCCGCGCACACGCAGCCGCAGTGAGGATCGCCGTCGTCGATGCTCCCGACCGTGCCCGCTTCGAGCTCTGGGTGGAGGACGAGCTGGTCGGCTGTGCGAGTTACCACGTGGCCGATGGGGTCATGGCACTGCCGTTCACCGAGGTGCACCCGACCCGGCATGGTCAAGGGCTGGGGACCATTCTTGTTCGCGGTGTTTTGGCCGCGGTCCGTCAGCGCCAGCTGTCGGTCCGACCGTACTGTCCTTTTGTTCGGCACTGTCTGCTCGCCCATCCCGAGGAGCTGGACCTCGTCTCGCCAGCCGACCGGGCACTGTTCGGTCTACCACCTGCCGCTTCGTCTTCCGCTTGAGAGTCCTCGCACACGGGTGCTGCCCCGCTGTGAGGCAGACCTCCGCAAGCGCCTCGGGCTCAGTCGGAGATGCGTGCAGCCTGATGAGGGAAGTGGTTGAGGGGCCCGTGTCCGTGGCCCAGCCGCCAGGCCGCGCCGGCGGTGATCGCGCCGAAGGTGAACGTCTTGGCGTGGGTGAGCGCGTCCGGGATGCTGCTGCCGGCGGCCAGCGCTGCCGCGACGGCGGCGGCGAACGTGCAGCCGGTGCCGTGGTTGTTCAGCGTGGCGATTCTGGGCCCGCGCAGCTCGTAGACCTTGCCGCTATCCCAGATGACGTCGGTGGCGTGGTCGGCGACGTCGCCGACCGCGTGGCCGCCCTTGACCACCACCGTGGTCGGGCCCAAGGCGCCGAGGGCTCGGGCTGCCTCCCGCTGCTCGGCGAGGGTGCGGATCGAGGTGTCGAGCAGCACTTCGGCCTCGCGCAGGTTGGGCGTGATCACCGTCGCGTGGGGGAGCAGCGTCTGGACGTAGAGCTGTTCCGCTTCGGCTTCGAGCAGCCGGTCACCGCTGGACGCCACCATCACCGGGTCGACGACGAGCCGGGGCAGTCGACCGGCTGCGGCGAGGTCGGCGACGACGCGGACCACCTCGGGGGTGCCGAGCATCCCGGTCTTCACCGCCGCGACCGGAAGATCCTGGAGCACCGCCTCGACCTGGGCGGTGACGAACTCGGGCGGTACCGGGTGGATGTCGTGGACACCTTGGGTGTTCTGCGCGGTGAGGGCGGTGATCGCCGAGGTGCCGAAGACGCCGAGCGCGGCGAAGGTCTTGAGGTCGGCCTGGATGCCGGCGCCGCCGCTGGAGTCCGACCCGGCGATGGTGAGCGCGACCGGCGGCGTCATGCGGCCGCGTCCTGCAGGGCGGTGAGGTAGGCGGGGACGATCGCCGGGTTCTGCATGATCGGGCCCATGACCGCGACGCCACGGGCTCCGGCGGCCAGGCAAGCGGGGACGTCGGTCGGTTGCACCCCGCCGAGGGCGTAGGCCGGGGGCGCCCCGGCGACGAGTGCGGCCAGCCCAGCCGGTCCCAGCGGGGGTCCGTACCCGGGCTTGGACCGGGTGGGGAAGACGGGGGAGACCATCACGTAGTTGCAGCGCTCCCGCCGTGCCCGGAGCACCTCGTGGCGGTCATGGCAGGAGCGTCCGACCAGCGACGGCCGCGGATCGGGGAAGGGATCGCTCGCCGCGAGATGAACGGCCTCGGCGCGGCCGCCGCCTGCGGCGCCGGCGCGGATGAGCACGCCACCAACCGGGGCCAGCAGCGCGTGCAGCTGGTCGGCCAGGCGGGCGCGGTCGTCGTCGGGCAGGTCCTTCTCGCGCAGCACGACCGCCCGGGCGCCGCCGTCGATCGCGGCGGCGACCGTGTCGACCAGCGGCCCGCAGCACTGGATTCGGTCGGTGAGCACCAGCAGCGGGGGCAGCCTCACAGCTCGGGCATGCCTTGCATCGGGGTGGATGCCTGGGCGTGCCAGCGGCGGGGGATGCGGCCGGAGCCGCGAGCCAGCCGCCCCGCCTCAACGGCATGGCGCATGGCCAGGGCCATCTGCTCGGGGTCACGGGCCCGGGTCACCGCGGACGCCAGCAGCACCGCGTCGCAACCCAACTCCATCGCCAGCGCGGCGTCCGAGGCGGTGCCGATGCCGGCGTCGAGCACCACCGGCACCTCCACCGCCTCGCGCAGCAGGGCGATGTTGTGCGGATTGCGGATGCCCAGGCCGCTGCCGATGGGGGAGCCCAGCGGCATGACCGCGGCGCAGCCGGCGTCGGCCAGGCGCCGCCCCAGGATGGGATCGTCATTGGTGTAGGCCAGCACGGTGAACCCGTCGGCGACGAGTTGCTCGGCGGCATCGAGCAACTCCACCGCGTCGGGCAGCAGGGTGACCTCGTCCCCGATGACCTCCAGCTTCACCCAGGAGGTGTCGAACGCCTCCCGAGCCAGCCGTGCGGCCAGCACCGCTTCGCGCGCCGTCCGGCAGCCGGCCGTGTTGGGCAGCAGCCGAACCCCGCAGCGCTCCAACACCTCCACCAGCGCTCCGCCGGTCGAGGCGTCCATCCGGCGCAGCGCCACGGTGACCAGCTGGGTGCCCGAGGCCACGACGGCCCGCTCGAGCGTGTCGAGGCTGGGTACGCCCCCGGTGCCGAGCAGCAGCCGGGAGGTGAACGTCTGCCCGGCGATGTCGAGCTGGTCGGCAACCTCCTCGCGGTGCAGGGCCGGAGCCACGTCAGCCGTCGTCATCGGGTCACCCTCCTGCCGTCGGGGCGAGCACCTCGACGCTGTCGCCGGGCGCGAGCCCGGTCGTCTCCCATCGACTGCGGGGCACCACCTCGCCATTGAGCGCCACAGCGACGCGCTGCTGCTGGCCGCGGGACGCGACGAGCGCAGCCACCGTGGCGACCTCCTCGACGCCGGCCGCGCGGCCGTTGACGGTCACCTGCACGTCGATCACCTCCTGAATCGGTCGATGGTGAACGGCCTGGCCAGTGGCGGCAGGGCTCCGCCGGCCAGGAACTCGGCGATCACCTCGCCGGTCACCGGGGTCAGCAGCACGCCGTTGCGGTAGTGCCCGGTGGCCAGGACCAGACCGGGCAGACCCGACGGGCCGAGCACCGGCGCGTTGTCGGCGCTGCCAGGCCGCCACCGGGCCAGCGTCTCCACCAGCTCCAGCTCGCTGATCGCCGGGACGACGTCGATCGCGTCGTGCAGCAGGTCGTGCACACCGCCGGCGGTGACCGCGGGATCGAAGCCGCGGTCCTCGACGGTCGCGCCGACGACCAATCCATCGCCGGCCGAGGGCACCAGGTAGACCTGCCGGCCTCGCACCAGCGCGCGGACCGTGCCGCCGAGCAGTCCGTCGGCGCCGCCCAGCCGCAGGATCTGCCCCTTCACCGGCCGCACGGGCAGCGGCGGCACCCCCGGCAGCGACGCGGTGTGTGCTCCGAGAGCGAGCACCACGGCGTCGCCGGCCAGTTCCTCGCCGCCGAGCAGCCGCAGCCCGGTGGCCCGGCCGCCCTCGATCCGCACGCCACCGATGCGGGCACACAGCATCTCGACGCCGGCGGCACGGGCGGCGGCCAGCAACGTCCGGTGCAGCGCCCGGGGATCGACGGAGTGGTCGCCGGGGACCTGCAGCCCACCGCGCACACGCGGGGCCAGCGCCGGCTCCCGGCGCCGGGACTCGCGTCCGGTCAGCCGCTGCACCGCCAGGCCCAGGTCCTGCTGGAAGCCGTGAAGGGCCGCGAGCGCGCGCATGTCGTCGTCGTCGAAGCCGACCACCAGCGTGCCGGTGGTGCGCAGCTCCACAGGCGTCGCGGCCGCCCGGGACAGCTCCGCGACGAAGTCGGGATAGCGTTGCAGCGAGGCAAGGCACAGCCGCAGCAGCGGCTCTTCTCCGTAGGCGGCCTCGGTGACCGGGGCCAGCATTCCGGCCGCCGCGTAGGAGGCGCCGGTGCCCGGATCGTCGTCCACCACGGTGACCGACAGACCCCGCTGCGCCGTCCGCCACGCCACCGACAGTCCGATCAGGCCTCCGCCGGCGACCAACACGTCGGTCACCCGGCACCACCAAGTTCTTCCAGGAATCGGCGGGTGGCGGCTGCCGGGTCGGGCGCGCCGGACACCGCGGCCGTGACGGCGACACCCCACGCGCCGGCCGCGAGGAGTTCGGAAACCCGCTCGACGGTCACCCCACTGATCGCGATCACCGGCACGCTCACCGCCTCAGCGACGGCTTGGACTCCGGCGGGGCCGATCGGGTCGGGCAACCCGGACTTGGTCCGCGTCGCGTACGCCGGACCGACCCCGAGGTAATCCGCGCCCGCGGCCACCAGCTCGCGGGCCTGCCGCGGGTTGCGCGCCGTCCCCCCGATCAGGTGGTCGGGACCGGCCACTCGGCGCGCAGCCTCGACCGGCAGGTCCTCGGCGCCCAGGTGAGTTCCGGCCGCTCCCACGGCGAGCGCCACATCGACCCGGTCGTTGATCAGACACGTCGCCTCGAACGCCGCGCAGATGTCAGCCACCGCCGCGGCGAAGTCGCACAGCGCACGGTCGGTGCAGTTCTTCTGCCGGACCTGCACCACCGGGGCCCCGGCCGCCACCGCTGCGGCGACCGCCTCCAGCGCCGCCTGCCCACCCCGCGGATCGGTGAGGACATGCAGCTGGCCGACCCTGCTCGCCACACGGCCCAGAGAAGTGGGCGGGGAATCGGCTGCCGGAGACTGATGCTTCGGTCGCCCCCCGACCCGGCGGTATCCCAACAGTTCTTGGGTCCATGACGACGGCCCAGGCGTCCTCGAGGGAATCCCCGAGCAGCTGGGGTCGCCGGCTACGCCCGGCTCCCGCATGTCCGCTCCCTACGCCGGCATTACCCGGTCAGGTTCCAGCGGTCGGCGGCACATCAGCCACCCTCTCAGCCCGGTCGCTCCGAGCTCCCGCACATCGCCACCCCAGCCTACCGGCCAAGTCCGTCGGCCCGGCAGTCGATCGAGTCAGGCGGCCGCGCTCCAGCCGCAACGGGACTCAGTGTTAGGGACATGACGACGGAGGCGCTCGCGGACTTGGTCAGCGAGCGCCGCCGTCACATCAGGGACGGGTGGTGACGTCACCGGAGAACTGGAGAAAGTCTGCAGGTCCTGGAGCACGCTTTCGTACGCCGCGTACTGCGGGTCCAATCCGTCACCGCCGTCCACAGGGCCCGGCGTCCTCCACAGAGGCGAGGCATCGCTCCGCTGATCCGTCGTCCTCCGGTAGACGCCTAGGTGCTTACTACGGGCGGGACTGCAGGTTCCGGGTGCGAGTGAGGTGCCGATGACGTCCAAGCCGCGACGAAGGCAGGCGGGGGAGGGCGGCATCAGCGAATACTCCACCAAGGCCGGTCCCCGCTTCCTCGTCAAGTATCCGGTGATTCTTCCGGACGGCACGAAACGAGTCGTCCTCAGGCGCGGGTTCAGGAGCCGCCGGGAAGCGGCCGCCCACCTGCGGGTCGAGATCAGCAAAGCCGAGACCGGGGCCTGGGTCGAGCCCTCGAAGGAGCGGCTCGACGCCTACCTCGCCGAATGGGTCGCCGGGCAGCGGCTCAGCGTCTCGACGCTCGCCTCGTACCGGAAGAACATCCGGCTGCACATCGATCCCTACCTCGGCGAGACCCCGCTGTCCCGCCTCACCGGCGCGGCGGTGGACGCCTGGATGCGGCAGCTGGAGGCGTCAGGTCGAGCGGACGGCCGAGGAGGCCTGTCTGCCCGGACGGTGCGCTACGTCTACACGATCCTGCGGTCCGCGCTCGGCGACGCCGTCCGACACGGACGGCTGGCGGTGAACCCCACCGACCGCTCCACCCCGCCGAGCCCGTCAGAGGCCCGACCGCCGGAGATGCAGGCGTGGACGGCGGGTGAGCTTGCGCGCTTCCTGCGCTGGGTCGAGGCCCGCGATCCGGATCTCGCGATCGGCTGGCGGCTGCTTGCCGCGACCGGGATGCGGCGGGGGAGGCGCTGGCCCTCCGCTGGCGGGACGTCGACCTCGACGCCGGCCGGCTGCAGGTCCGGCGCAGCCTCGGCGTGGTGAAGATCAAGGGCGACGGTCAGCAACTCGTCGAAGGGCCGACGAAGACGGGCCAGGCCCGCGTGGTGGACATCGACGACGACACGGTCGCCGCCTTGCGCACCTACCGGGCGATCCGCGGCTCGCTCGCGCCCGAGCTCGTGCGGGACGCCGCGCTCCTCCTGGCAAACCTCGACGGCACCCATCGCCACCCGGAGCGGTACTCGCGCCGGTTCGTCGAGCAGGTCGCGCAGGCTCGCAGGGCGCTGGGGGAGGACCAGCTGCCCCAGATCCGGCTGCACGACCTGCGCCACACGCACGCGACGCTCCTGCTGGCTGCCGGCGAGCCCGTGAAGGTGGTATCGGAGCGCCTCGGGCATGCCAACGCGACCATCACGCTCACCGTGTACCAGCACGTCCACCCCGGCATGGGCCGCCAGGCGGCCGACCGCTTCGCCGCGCTGCTGAGGGGCTGACCAGCCTCGCGAAGTATCACGGCGGTATCACGAGGCCTTTCTGGCCCCGGCACGACAGCGCCCCGGGCTCCTGACCTGCAGGCACACCGGGGCGGGCTGTGTCCGAGGGGGACTTGAACCCCCACGCCCGATAAAGGGCACTAGCACCTCAAGCTAGCGCGTCTGCCATTCCGCCACCCGGACGAGTGCGTCGCAAGACTACTAGACCTTCGACGGCCTTCCGAGCACCCCCGGTGGCAGGATCGGCCGCATGGCAGAGCCGACCGCCCAGCCCCTCGCCGGAGCCCAGGACGAGGTGGCCGGACTGCTCTCCGACCTCATCCGGATCGACACCACGAACACCGGTGACAGCCGGACCAGCGCGGGGGAGCGGACCGCCGCCGAGTGGGTCGCCTGCAAGCTCGCCGACGTCGGCATCGAGTCGCAGATCTGCGAGTCCGAGCCCGGCCGGGCCAGCCTGGTCGCGCGCATCGAGGGCGCCGACCGCTCGCGCCCCGCGCTGCTGGTGCACGGGCACCTGGACGTCGTCCCCGCCGATCCGGCCGAGTGGAGCGTCCACCCGTTCTCCGGCGAGGAGCGCGACGGCTACGTCTGGGGCCGGGGTGCGGTGGACATGAAGGACATGGACGCCATGGTGCTGGCGCTGGTCCGCGACTGGGCCCGCACCGGCACCAAGCCGCCGCGCGACATCGTCCTGGCCTACGTCGCCGACGAGGAGGCCGGCGGGAGGCTCGGCGCCCGGTTCCTGGTCGACGAGCACCCCGACCTCTTCGAGGGCTGCTCCGAGGCGATCAGCGAGGTCGGCGGCTTCAGCATCACCGTCCGCGACAACCTGCGCCTCTACCTCGTGCAGACCGCCGAGAAGGGTCTGGCCTGGATGCGGCTCACGGCGTCCGGCAGGCCCGGCCACGGCTCGTTCGTGCACGACGACAACGCGGTCACCCGGCTGTGCGAGGCCGTCGCCCGACTCGGCTCGGTCCGGCTGCCCACGGTGCTCACCCCGCCGATGCGCCAGTTCATCGAGGCGGTCGAGGACGCCTACGGCATCGAGATCGACCCGGACCAGCCGGAGCAGGCGCTGGCCCGGCTGGGCTCGATCAGCCGGATGATCGGCGCGGCTCTCCGCAACACCGCCAACCCCACGATGCTCGACGCCGGCTACAAGGCCAACGTCATCCCGGGCACGGCCGGCGCGACCGTCGACGGCCGGTTCCTCTACGGCCAGCAGGAGGAGTTCGAGCGGCAGCTCGCCGGGCTGCTCGGTGAGGGCATCCAGCGCGAGTGGCTGGTCCTCGACAACGCCGTCGAGACGACGTTCGACGGCCCGCTCGTCGACGGCATGGTCGCCGCGCTGAAGGCCGAGGACGACGGCGCGCGGCCGGTGCCGTTCACGATGAGCGGCGGCACCGACGCCAAGAGCTTCGAGCGGCTGGGCATGCGCTGCTTCGGCTTCTCGCCGCTGCGCCTGCCCCCGGACCTCGACTTCGCATCGCTCTTCCACGGCATCGACGAGCGGGTCCCGATCGAGTCGCTGCAGTTCGGCATCCGGGTGCTCGACCGCTTCCTGCGCTCTGCATGATGAGGCCATGAGCACCCCGGCAGCCGGCTCCGTCGCGATGATCACCGGAGGGACCGGTGGCTTCGGCCGCGCCCTCGCGACGAAGCTGCGCGAGCGGGACGTCACCGTCGTCCTCACCGATCTGGACAGCGAGCGGAACCGGCAGGTCGCCGCCGACCTCGGTTGCCCGTTCCTCCCGCTCGACGTCACCGACCCGGCGGCCAACGAGGCCGTGGTCGCGCAGATCGAGGCCGAGCACGGCGGCTCGACGCCGCCTACCTCAACGCCGGCATCTCCGCGGCCAAGTCCGACGACGCACTCGACCTCGACGAGTTCATGAAGGTCGTGGACGTCGACCTGTTCGGGGTCGTCTACGGCGTGCAGGCCGCCCGACCGGCGATCAAGCGGGCCGGGGGTGGCGCGATCGTCGTGACGGCGTCCCTCGCCGGACTCTCGCCGATGGCCGGGGACCCCGGCTACAGCGTCGCCAAGGGCGGCGCGATCGCCTTCGTCCGGTCGATGGCGCCCCGCCTGGCCGCCGAGGGGACGACGATCACCGCGATCTGCCCCGGCTTCGCCGACACCGCGATCATCGACCCCATCCGCGACCAGTTCGAGGCAGCCGGCTTCCCGGTGCTCACCGCCGGTGAGGTCGCCGACGCCATGGTCCTGGCCTGGACGGCGGGCGAGCCGGGTGCCGCCTACGTCATCCAGCCCGGCGTCGGCACGGTGCCCTACAAGTTCAAGGGCGTGCCGTCGGCGAAGACGGATGCGGGCGAGACCGCCGTCGTCCCGGAGGCTCTCCGCCCGCCGTCCATGCGGTAGGGGCCGTCTGGCAGGGTCGGCCCATGCGTGCATGGCGGGTACACGAGCTCGGCAATCCCTCGAAGGTCATGAGCCTCGACGAGGTCGACCAGCCGACGCCGGGCGACGGTCAGGTGCTGGTCAAGGTACGGGCGGCGGCGCTCAACTTCCCCGACGTCCTGATGGCCATGGGCATGTACCAGGAGAAGCCGCCGCTGCCCTACACGCCCGGCGTCGAGTTGTGCGGCGAGGTCGTCGGCACCGGCCAGCGGGTCATCGGCGCGCCGTCCGGCGGTCCGGGCGCGTTCGCCGAGTACGCGCTCATGGACGCCGACGGCGCCTTCCCCGCACCCGAGGGGCTCTCCGACGAGAAGGCCGCCTCCCTCTTCCTGACCTACCAGACCGGTTACGTCGGGCTGCACAACCGCGCACACGTCCAGGCCGGCGACTGGGTGCTGATCCATGCCGGCGCCGGCGGGGTCGGCACGGCCGCGATCCAGCTGGCCAAGGCGGCGGGCGCGAAGGTCATCGCCACGGCCGGCGGCACCCGCAAGACCGAGGTCTGCACCCAGCTCGGGGCCGACCACGTCGTCGACTACACGACCGAGGACTTCGTCCCCGTCGTGAAGGAGGTGACCGGCGGCCACGGCGCCGACATCGTGTACGACCCGGTCGGCGGCGACGTGTTCGACAAGAGCACGAAGTGCATCGCGTTCGAGGGTCGGATCGTGGTCGTCGGCTTCACCAGCGGCCGGATCCCCGAGGCGAAGGCCAACCACCTCCTGGTCAAGAACTACAGCGTCGTGGGCCTGCACTGGGGCCTCTACAAGAAGTACGACCCCGCGCTGTTCGGCATGGTGCACGAGGAGCTGACCCGGCTGGTCGACGAGGGCCACGTGGACCCGCTGGTGGGGGAGCGCCTGCCCCTGGACCAGGCACCCCAGGCGCTGATGAAGCTGGCCGACCGGAGCACGGTCGGCAAGGTCGTCCTGGTCCCGTAGGGAGGGGCGGGTCGGACCCGCCCCTCGCCCGTCACGCGGCCAGGTACCGGAATGCCCGGCGCTCCCGCCGCTCGAACGGCCGGCGGAGGAACAGCCGCCACATCAGGATCAGCACCGGGCCCTTCGGGTCGCCCCGCCGCAGTCGCGTCACGCCCTCGGACGACAGTTCGTGCAGGCCCCAGGCTGCGACGCCCACCAGCTGGCGTGTCGTCAGCGGTTTCTCGAAGTGCTCGACGCTCAGCCGCTGCCAGTCGTCCTGCGTGAGGTGGGCCTGCACCAGCCGCATCGCGTCCCGCTCCTCGTGGGACAGGTGCGCGCCCAGGTGTTCCCGCGTCTCGGTGAGCTGTCGCGCGAGAGCGTCCCTGATCGAGGCGCGGGGCGCCCGGGTCATCTGGGCGAAGCCGGCCGAGCAGGCGTCCAGGAGGGGGTCGATGCGGCCGTGCTCGGCGGACATCGCCTCGAGCGTGGCCCGGCCGTCGGCGTCGCCCGCGGCGTCCACGCGGTCGAGCAGCAGCGGCCAGAGGCCGGCGTCCTCTCCCGAGTGGTGGCCGTGCAGGATCTCCGCGAACAGCCTCCACCGCTGCGCGAGCGCCGACCAGGTCGCCGGATCGTCGAGCGGGGTGGCCTCCACGGCCCGCGCGAAGGCCTCGAGATCCCGGCGGAAGCCGCGATGCATGAGGAACATCGTGGTGAGGTCGACCGGTCCGTCGGGCGCGGCGGCCTGGCCGGCCAGCATCAGCTGGCCGGGAAAGCGTCGGGTCGGGGTGCTGGTCATCGTGCATCTCCTCTGGTGGGTGCTGGGGAACCTGTGAGGTCCGGGAGCCCGGCAGCGGACTCGACCCCGTGCGACGAGGGAGTCCGAGCAGGGGTCGGCCCGTAGCCGGGCGGTGCGGACGACGTCGTCGCGCTGGTCGCACCCCTTGGGAGGCCCAGCGTGGGCACGCCGCCGGCCGCCGGCGTCACGAGCACCCGCATGGGTCCTCCTCAGTGGTCGCGGGCCGTCTCCAGGGCGGCTCGGAGCAGCAGCCGCAGCACCGCGGCGGTCTCGGCCCGGGAGTGGCCGAGGTCGCGGCGCAGCAGCTTCCAGGTGCCGACGTCGGTGACCGCGTAGAGCGCGGCCACGGTGCGGCGACGCGCCCGCGGGTCGTCGGGCAGCGAGTCGGCGAACGTCGCCTCGAGCCACGCGGTGTGGTGCCGGCGGCCGAACTCGACGCCCGCAGCCAGCTCGGGGATGCGCTCCGCGACGGCGGCCAGGCGGACGTTCGCGTCGCCGAGCGCCTCGTACTGGCGCATGAGGGCTCGGACGGCCGCATCGACGTCGCCGGGCGCGACGGGCCCGCGGAGCGCCTCGATCTCCGGGGCCACGAACTCCACCACGGCCAGCAGCAGGCCCTCCTTGGAGGAGAAGTGGTTGAGCAGCGTCTGCTCGCTGACGCCCGCGGCGGCCGCGACCTCGGCCAGGCGGACCTCGTCGTACGGCGCCGAGAAGAACCGGTCACGGGCCACGGCGAGGATCCGCTCGCGGGTCCGGCCCACGGTGGCGGCGCGCGCCGTCATGCGATAGCTGCGCGGGGCCTCGCCCATGGACCGGAGAGTGCTCGGCGTTGGGATCCAACCCAAGTGAAATCTTTAGTACGACCCCAACGAAAATGGCTCACCTAGCGTGTCGCGACCGTGCGCCACCGGCCTGGCCCGGAGCGGTCATGTCCCGCCTGCGCGGGACCAGCCTGCGCGGTACCCACCTGATCGGCGCGGCCTGCGTGGCGCCGACCTGGGCTGGGCCCTCTTCTCACCCAGCCACCGGTGAGCGCCGCCCGAGGCGACATGTCGACACGGTTCCTTGTCGCCTTGTCGTGCCCGCGGCGCTGGTGAAGGACCCGCACCTGGGGCGTGGTCCGCTCGTTGGGCCAGGCATGACCAGGGCACAACGCGTCCCGGTCGACGAGCCGCTCATCGACGCGGCAGGCGCCGACTATGCGGACGCCTTCGAGATCGCCCTGCCTCCGGACGACGAGCGCAGCGCGGAGGAGTGGGTGCGGGCGGCCTGGAGCAGTCCCCGCCGGCGCTGCGGCGGCTCATCCTGGTCGCCCACCGGCACGTACTGGCACTGGACCTCGCTCCGCTGGACGCGCCGGGGCACGTCCTGGGCTGGCGGGTCAGGGCGAACGAGCACGACGTGGTCCGGCTCGAGGCGTCCGGACCGCTGGCCGATCCGGTGATCGTGGGACGGCGGCACGCGGACCGCGTGGTCCTCACCACGGCGCTGCGCTACCGACGTCCGTTCGCGGGTGCGCTTTGGACCGTCGTCGGCCCCGTGCACCGGCGGGTCGCGCCCTACCTGCTCGAACGGGCGGGGGACCTCAGCGGTCAGATGACCGGCAGCGGCAGGTAGGAGAGCCGGGCCCGGCGACGGAGGATGACCTTGCGGGTGCCGTCGGGGTGCAGCTGGAGGCGGGCGAGTTCCCACCCTCCGGTGTCCGCCTGCAGGCTCAACATCGTCGCCGCTGCGGACCGGGACGTGCCCGGTGGGATCCGCAGCGGCGCGTACTGGTAATCCGCGGCCGCCTCCATCCCGGCGATTGTGCATCGTGGACGCCGATCGGTCACGCCCTCCCCGCCCCGTCTGCGGCCGGGAAGCCCGACCGGCAGGATGGACCGCGACCGCAGCTGTCCGACGAGGGAGGACGACGTGACCGAGCCCGGCACCCCGACCGACGTGCCCGACGCCGACCGCGCCGAGCAGGAAGCGCTGCTCGACCCGCCCGCCGTCACCTCGGCCGTCGACGCCACGGCGCCCGGCGAGGGCGTGCCGGAAGCCGACGCGCTGGAGCAGCAGCTCTCCGCGCGACCGGGGGAGGCCGGCAGCCCGCTGCGTCCCGTCGGCGACCGGGAAGCCAACGAGGCCGACGTCCTCGAGCAGGAGGCGGACGTCCCGCTGGACGACGACGACACCCTGACCTGAGCCGTCCCGAGCTGATGAGCTCGGGCAAACGACCCTCGAAGATAGGTTAGGGTTGCCTAACCTATCGAGGAGGGCGCCATGTCGATCAGTTCCAGCCCCGACCGCTCGGACCTCGAACGGTTGCGTCCGGCGCCGGCCGAGCGGGCCCGCACCGTGTTCTCCCGCCGGTCAGCCGCCGTCTGCGCGGCGGGCATTCCGGGCAGCCGCGTCCTCGCGCACACCGTCACGACCGCCGGCCAGACGCTGCTGGTGGTGCCGACCGACGGCGTACTCGCAGCCGCGGTCAGCGCCGCCCCGAACCGCGACCTCTCCGCCCTGGTGATGGTCACCGACCGCGCGCCCGTGCCCTTGCAGAACCCGGTCCGGGCCCAGGTGTGGCTCTCCGGCTGGCTCACCCCGGTCCGGCGGCACGACCGGCGCGCCGCCCTGCTGGCGTTCGCCGAGACCCTGCCCGACGAGCGGCTCCTGGACGTCGGCCGATCGGCCACGCTGCTGCGCCTCGACCTGGCGGAGGTGGTGCTGGGGGAGAACGGCGGCGGCACCGACGTCCCCCTGCAGGACTTCCTCGCCGCCCGGCCCGATCCGCTGGCCCGGGTGGAGGCCGACACGGTGCGGCACCTCGACCGCGACCACCCCGGCTTCCTGGCGGCCCTGCGCAGCCTCGTCCCGGCCGGCCTGAGCGGCCCGGACGACGTCCTGCGGCCGCTGGGCGTCGACCGCTACGGCATCCGCATCCGCGTCGAGGGCCGGTCCGGTCACCACGACCTGCGACTGCCGTTCGCCCGGCCGCTGACCTGCCCCGGTCAGCTGGGTGCGGCACTGAACTCCCTGAGCTGCGTCGCCCGGAGCAGGACTTAGCCGACCGCCTCGGCGAGCAGCCGGGCCAGCCGGGTCCGTCGCGGTCGCACGTCGACCTCGCGCACCGCGCGGGCGAGGGCGGCACCGCTGGCGTGCACGATCGACAGGTGCTGCTGCGCCCGCGTGAGCGCGGTGTAGACCAGCGGCCGGGACAGCATCCCGCCGGCCTCCGGGGGCAGGCAGACGACCACCCCGGGCCACTCGGAGCCCTGCGCCCGGTGAACGGTGATCGCCCAGCCGTGCCGCAGGTCCGACAGCGCCTGGCCGGTGACCGTCACCGGCCCGGAGCTGAAGTCGACGTGGAGCGAGCCCTCGCCGGTCCCGGTGACCACGCCGACCTCGCCGTTGGCGAAGCCGGTGGGCTCGAGGTCGAGGTGGTTGGCGGTGGCCACCACCCGGTCTCCCGGGTCGAAGCCGAAGACCGTGCCGGTGCCCGGGTTCAGCTCGGCCTTGAGCGCCCTGTTCAGCTCGATGGTGCCGGCCGCCCGCGGTGCACCGGCGTCACGACCTGGATCCCGCTCGGCGGGATGCCCAGAGCGCGGGGGATGGAGTCGGTGACCAGCTGCACCACGCGTCGGGCGGCCTCGGCGCTGCCGGTCGCCGGAACGACGACGACCTCGCGGTCGGGGGAGACCACCGGGGGCAGGTCGCCCTGCCGCACCGCCGTGGCCAGCCGGGCGATGGCGCCGCCCTCGGCCTGCCGGTAGAGCGTGGTCAGCTCGGTCACCGGGACGACGCCGGAGTCGATCAGGTCGCCCAGCACGTGTCCCGGTCCGATCGAGGGCAGCTGCGCGGGATCGCCGACCAGCAGCAGGTGCGTGCCGTCGGGACAGGCCTCCAGCAGGGCGGCGGTGAGCTCGACGTCGAGCATCGACGCCTCGTCGACGACCACCACCTCGGCGTCCAGCGGCCACTCCTCGTTGCGGGAGAACCCGCCGGAGGTGCCCTGCGCGCCGAGCAGCCGGTGCACGGTGACCGCGGGGTGGTCGGTGAGCTCCTCGAGCCGCTTGGCCGCGCGGCCGGTCGGCGCGGCCAGCGCCACCTCCGTGCCCTTCTTGCGCAGCAGCTGGACGACGGCAGCCACCGTCCGGCTCTTGCCGGTGCCCGGCCCGCCGGTCAGCAGCGAGACACCGGCGGTCAGCGTCTGGCCCACGGCGGCGGCCTGCGCCTTGTCCAGGCCCTTGGACACCGACCGCACCGACACGGGGTCGGCGATCGGCTCGGCGGTGACCATCAGCCGCTGCACGTTCTCGGCCACCGCCTCCTCGGCCATGCCGTACCGGGCGAGGGAGAGCGACCGCAGGGCCGGATCGGGCTCCAGCTCCGGATCCTCCGGCTCCGGTGGCTCGTGCTCCAGCACCTCGCCGGACTCCACCGCGGCGACGACGGCGGCCGCCGGGTCGGCGAACCCCTCCGCCCGCAGCGCGGCCACCACGAGGTCGGCCGGCAGCACGGTGTGCCCGTCGCGGGTGGCGGTGCGCAGCGTCAGGCCGACGATCGCCCGGCCGCGCCGGCTGTCCTGCCGGTCGGCGCCGGGCAGCAGCGCGATCGCCAGCCGGTCGGCGTCCACGAGGTTCACGCCGGTCAACCCGAGCAGCGCCCACGGGTCGTCCTTGAGCCGCCGGGCGGCGTCCGGCCCGAGCGTGTCGGCCACCCCGGCGGCGAGCTTCGCGTCGAGGCCGGCGTTGACCAGCAGCTCGACGACGTCGTAGGTGGGCTGCGCAGCCAGGAAGCTCGAGAACAACCGCTCGGCGCGCTGCCGGCCGACCCGGGGCAGCTTCATCAACCGGTCGGCCGTGACGTCGTCAGGGGAGACGATGCCCGCGTCGGGCAGCTCGGCCGCCGTCCGCCGGCCCAGGCCCGGCCAGAGCCCCGCAGCGCAGAACGCGGCGAAGACGCGGTCCCCGCCCGGTGCGGGGGCAGGGGCTGCCGTCACCGTTCCTGCCGTCGCTCGGGATAGCTGAACGGTGGGGCCGAGACGTCCTCCAGGGCGGTCCGGATCGCTGCGGGCAGCCGCACGTTCTCGGCGTCCAGCGAGGCCTGCAGCTGGTGCGCCGTGCGGGCACCGACGATCGGCGCGACGACTCCGGGCCGGTCCCGCACCCAGGCCAGCGCCACGGCCAGCGGCGTCGTCCCCAGCCCCTCGGCGGCGGTGATCACCGCCTCGACGATCCGGTCGGACGTGGACGAGCGCAGGCCGTCGATGAAGCCCTGCCACTGCGTGGAGGCGCCGCGGGACTCCGACGGCGTGCTGTGCCGGTACTTGCCGGTCAGGATGCCGCGGCCCAGCGGCGACCACGGGAGGACGCCGAGCCCGAGCGCCTCCGCGGCCGGCACCACCTCGCGCTCGACGCCGCGCTGCAGGAGCGAGTACTCGACCTGGGTGCTGACGATCGGCGTCCGCCCCGGCCAGGCCCGCTGCCAGGTCGCGGCGTGCGCGGTCTGCCAGCCGGAGAAGTTGCTGATGCCGATGTAGCGGGCCCGGCCCGACGAGACGGCGAGGTCGCAGGCGGCCAGCGTCTCCTCGATCGGCGTCATGTCGTCCCAGGCGTGCAGCTGCCACAGGTCGACGTGGTCGAGCCCGAGCCGCTCCAGCGACGCGTCGAGCGCGGCCAGCAGGTGGCCGCGGGAGGCGCCGCGGCCCATGGGTCCGGGCGCCGTTCGGCCCACGGCCTTGGTCGCGACGAGCACGTCGGACCGGGGGACGACGTCGGTGAGCAGGTGGCCCAGGACGCGCTCGCTCTCGCCGTCGCAGTAGACGTCGGCGGTGTCGACGAGCGTGCCGCCGGCGTCGACGAAGGCCGTCAGCTGCATGGCGGCCTCGTCCTCGTCGGTGTCGCGCCCCCACGTCATCGTGCCCAGCGCGAGCCGCGAGACGACCAGACCACTGCGCCCCAGCGACCGTTGCTCCACGACCGGAAAACCTACCGGCGACCACGGGGACCGACCGGGCAGTGTGGAAAGCGACGGGGCGGCGCGGCGGGTCGGGCGCGGCGCCCGCCTAGGGTGACCCCTCGTGCCCGCCCGACCCGTACCCCGCACCTGCCCTCCCGTCCGCGCGAGATCTGCACACTCGCGGCCATCAGCGTCTGATGGCCGCGAGTGTGCAGATCTCGTCGCGCGGAGGGGCCGCTGAGATGGGCTGGATCGAAGCCGTCGTCCTGGGCGTCGTCCAGGGCCTCACCGAGTTCCTGCCGATCTCCTCCAGCGCCCACCTGCGGCTCGTCGGCGAGCTGTTCGGGTGGGACGACCCGGGCGCGGCGTTCACCGCGATCACCCAGATCGGCACCGAGGCCGCCGTCCTCCTGTACTTCCGGAAGGACATCGCGCGGATCGTCGTCGCCTGGCTCGGCTCGCTGGCCGGCCGGCGGAAGGGCGACCCGGACGCCCGCATGGGTTGGCTGATCATCGTGGGCAGCCTCCCGATCGTCGTCCTCGGGCTGCTCTTCCAGGACGACATCGAGACGACGCTGCGCGACCTGCGCATCGTCGCGACGGCGCTGATCCTCTTCTCGCTGATCCTGTACTGGGCCGACCGCGTGGGCGCCAAGCAGCGCGAGCTCAAGGACCTGACCGTGCCGCACGGCATCGGCTACGGCTTCGCTCAGGCCATGGCGCTGATCCCCGGTGTCTCGCGGTCCGGCGGCACCATCACCGCGGGCCTCTTCCTCGGGTACTCGCGGGCGGCCGCGGCCCGCTACTCGTTCCTGCTCGCCATCCCCGCCGTCCTCGGGTCCGGCTTCTTCCAGGCCTACGAGGCGCTCACCGGCGAGGTCGCCGGCCGGGGCGTCGCCTGGGGGCCGACGATCGTGGCGACCGTGATCGCCTTCGGCGTCGGGCTGACGGTGATCGCCTGGCTGCTGCGCTACCTCGACCGTGGGAGCTTCACGCCGTTCGTGATCTACCGGATCCTGCTCGGGGTGCTCGTGCTCGTGCTCGTGCAGACCGGGGTGCTCGACCCCGTCGGGGACTTCCAGCCGAGCCCGTCGCCGGCGCCCCGCTGACCTGCGGCCGCCTAGGCTCGGGCGTCGTGACCACCGTGATCCTCCTGCGCCACGGCCGGACGACGGCCAACACCGGAGGCGTGCTCGCGGGCTGGACCCCGGGCGTGCAGCTCGACGAGACCGGCGCCGCGCAGGTGCGGGCGGTGGGGGAGCGGCTGGCCAAGGTGCCGCTGGCCGCGGTCGTCAGCAGCCCGCTCGAGCGCTGCCGGCAGACCTCGGCGGCGGTCGCCGCCGGCCGGGACCTCCAGGTGGCGACCGACGACCGCCTCGGCGAGGCGCGCTACGGCGACTGGACCGGCCGCACGATCAAGGAGCTGACCAAGGACCCGCTGTGGCGCGTGGTCCAGCAGCACCCCTCCGCGGCGGTGTTCCCGGGCCCCGAGGGGGAGGGGCTGGCGCAGACCCAGGCCCGCGCCGTCTCCGCCGTCCGGGAGTGGAACGCGAGGCTCGGCCCCGACGCGGTCTGGCTGGCCTGCAGCCACGGTGACGTGATCAAGGCGATCCTGGCCGACGCTCTGGGCCTGCACCTGGACCAGTTCCAGCGCATCGTCGTCGATCCGGCGTCGGTCTCCGTCGTCACCTACACCGACACCCGGCCGTTCGTCGTCCGGGTGAACGACGTCGGGGGTGACGTGTCCGCTCTGATCCCACCGCCGAGGAAGCGGCGCCGCCGCAAGGCGTCCTCCGACGCCGTCGTCGGCGGCGGCGCCGGGACGACCGTCTGACCTCTGTGTCGTCGGGGTGCCGGGTCGCGTCGCCCGCGTAACCTGGGCGCGTGCCACGTCAGGTCCACCTCTTCGATCGTCCGAGCCGATTCGTCGCCGGCACCGTGGGCCAGCCGGGCGACCGCACCTTCTACCTCCAGGCGTCCGACGAGTCCGGCCGCACGGTGAGCGTCGCCCTCGAGAAGACCCAGGTGCAGATCCTCGCCGACCGCATGAACGAGCTCCTCGACGAGATCGCCGGCCGCCCGGGCGCGGTCATCCCGCCAGACGCCGACGTCGACGACCTCGACCCGCTCACCGCCCCCGTGGACGAGGAGTTCCGGGTGGCCGCCATGGGTCTGGCGTGGGACGGCAACGAGGAGGCCGTCGTCGTCGAGGCCGTGGCCGCCGGCGACGAGCCGATCGACGAGGACGCGATCCTGTCCGACAGCGAGGAGGGCCCCGACGCCCTTCGGGTGACCATCACGCCGATGGCCGCCCGGGCGTTCGTCGCACGCGCCCGCCGCGTCGTGGCCGCCGGCCGCCCGCCGTGCCCCCTGTGCTCGCTACCCCTCGATCCCTCCGGGCACGTCTGCCCACGGCAGAACGGCTACCGCCGCTGACCGGCGGCCGCCCATGAGCGAGCAGCCGGTCGAGCCGGACCTCCGGCCACCCTCGGACGACGCCGAGGCGCTCCGCCTGCTGCGAGAGGGCGAGATCGATGTCGAGGGGCGGCTGCTCGACGCCTCCAACGTGACCCTGATCGGCACGATCCGCTCGGGGGCGCTGGCCGCCGAGTGCGTCTACAAGCCGGTGGCGGGGGAGCGGCCGCTGTGGGACTTCCCCGACGGCACCCTCGCCGGCCGGGAGGTCGCGGCCTATCTGGTGTCGGAGGCCACCGGCTGGCGGGTGGTCCCGCCTACGGTGCTGCGGGAGGGACCGTTCGGGCCGGGCATGGTGCAGCTGTGGGTGGACGGCGACGAGCGCGTCGACCTGGGTGTCTTCGTCCGCCGCGACGACCCCGCGCTGCGCCGCATGGCGGTCTACGACGCCGTGGTGAACAACGCCGACCGCAAGGGCGGCCACATCATCCCGATGCCCGGCGGCCACGTGCACGGCGTCGACCACGGCATCTGCTTCTCCGTCGACCCGAAGCTGCGGACGCTGCTGTGGCGCTGGGCGGGCAAGCCGCTGACGGTCGAGGCCCTCGAGGTGCTGGAGCGGCTCGGCGACGAGCTGCGCGGCGACCTGGGTGAGCAGCTGCACGAGCACCTGACCCGCCGCGAGGTGGCCTGCACGCGGCAGCGGGTGGCCGAGCTGCTGCGCAGCGGCCGGCACCCCGAGCCCAGCGGCGAGTGGCCCGCGCTGCCCTGGCCCCCCTTCTAGGAAGACGCGAGATCTGCACACTGGCGGCCATCAGGCGCTGATGGCCGCGAGTGTGCAGATCTCGCGTCTGGGGGCGGTTCTAGGGTGCCGCTCATGCCGCATCGCAGCCGCCTCTCGATCCTGCTCCTCGACCTGCCGCCCGAGCACCACGTCGCCGGCACCGACTTCTGGGTCGGCGCCACCGGGCGCACGGCGGAGCCCGACCACACGAACGAGGAATGGGCCTCGCTGGGCCACTTCGCCGACGGCTGGAGCGTGGAGATCCAGCGCACCGGCGAGGGGACGCCGCCGCGGTGGCACGTCGACATCGAGACCGACGACATCCCCGCCGAGGTGGCCCGCCTCGAGGCACTGGGCGCCACCCGGCACCAGGACATGGGCTCGTTCTGGCAGATGCTCGACCCGGCGGGCCTGGTCTTCTGCGTCGTCGGCATCCAGACCGGCGAGGCCTTCGACCGCTATGCGGTCACCTGGCCCCTAGCCGTCACCAGGTCGCCCGCCCCGTGCCGGGGAGGCTGCTACTCCAGCGAGACCAGGCCGATCATCGCGGCGGCCTGCGCCGGGTCGCCGTCCACGGTGAGGACCTCGATCGGCACCCGCCGCCAGGCCGCCAGCAGCAAGTCTCCGGCGTTGCCGGTCAGCACGGCGATCGGGAACGGTCGGCTGCCCGGGAAGAGCGTCCGCTCGGCGTCGGCGTCGACGGCGTGGAAGACCAGCGGATGGGCGCCCGCGGGCGGGCCGTGCGGCAGCGCGCTCGGCACCATGACGTCGAGCCACTCGTCCAGCCCGTCGAGGCCGACGGCCGCGGGGATGGGCCGGACGTCGCCCAGCACCTGCTCCACGTCGGCGGTGTGGACGGTCGCCTCGAGGGTCTGCCGGCGCAGCACGAAGGCGACGTCCTGCTGCGCTGCCCAGGTCCACACCCGCTCGGCCGGGTCGGCGCCGGCCAGCACGGTCTCGAGTTCGGCGTTCTGCGCGGCCAGGAACCCGAGCAGTTCGTCGTCCGGATGCCGCGCGGGCTCGACGTAGGTCGACGGGTCGGGCGCCCGGGTCCGCACCACCCACGCCCAGAAGTGCTGCACCTCCGACAGGTGCCAGACCAGGTCGTCGAGCCGCCAGCCGGGGCAGCCGGGCACCGGCGCCTGCCACCCGTGCTCGAGCACCGCCTCGGCGGCGGCGTCGCAGCAGCGCCGGTTGGTCTTCTCCAGGACCGGGAGGTACTCGTCGAGCTCCATCGTTTCCCCCTCCTGCGCGGTGCCGCCCACGGTAGAAGAGGAGGCACCCCAACGGGGGCCGCCGGACGTGGGCCAGGGGATCGCCGTCCTGGCCCGATCTAGGCTCGTGACGTGCTCTCCTGGCCCGCCCCCCTCCTGCCGACCCTGCCCGGGACCGGGCCCGCCCTCAAGCTCCACGACACCTCCCGCGGCGAGGTCGTCGAAACCAGTCCCGACCCGACCGCGCGGATGTACGTCTGCGGCATCACGCCGTACGACGCGACGCACCTGGGCCACGCGGCCACCTACCTCGCCTTCGACCTGGTGAACCGGGTGTGGCGGGACGCCGGGCACGCCGTGCACTACGTGCAGAACGTCACCGACATCGACGACCCGCTGCTCGAGCGCGCCGAACGCGACCGCGAGGACTGGATCGTGCTCGGCATGCGCGAGACCGCGCTCTTCCGGGAGGACATGACGGCGCTGCGCGTGCTCCCGCCCGAGGACTTCGTCGGTGCGGTCGAGTCGATCCCGCGCATCGTCGCGCACATCGAGGACCTGCTCGACGAGGGACTGGCCTACGTCCTGGACGACGGCACCGGTGACGTCTACCACGACATCGCGCAGGCGCCGGGCTTCGGTGGCGAGTCCCGCTACGACGAGACCACCATGCTCCGCTTCTTCGGCGAGCGGGGCGGCGACCCCGACCGCCCGGGCAAGCGGCAGCCGCTGGACCCGATGCTGTGGCGCGGCGAGCGGCCGGGAGAGCCCTCCTGGCCAGGACCACGCGGCACCGCGGGCGGCCGGGCTGGCACATCGAGTGCGCCACCATCGCGCTGGACACCATCGGCATGGGCTTCGACGTGCAGGGCGGCGGCAGCGACCTGGTCTTCCCGCACCACGAGTACTCGGCCGTCCACGCCGAGGGCCTGACCGCGACCAAACCCTTCGCCCGGGCCTACGTGCACGCGGCGATGATCGGCCTCGACGGCGAGAAGATGAGCAAGAGCCGGGGCAACCTCGTCTTCGTCTCCCGCCTCCGGGGCGACGGCGTGGACCCGATGGCGATCCGCCTGGCGCTGCTGTCCGGGCACTACCGCACCGACCGCGCCTGGACGACGGATCTGCTGCGGGCGGCCGAGGAGCGCCTGGCCACGTGGCGTCGCGCAGTGGCCCTGGACGCCGGTGCGCCCGCCGCTCCCGTGCTGCTCGGTCTGCGCGAGCGGCTGGCCGACGACCTCGACAGCCCGGGCGCGATCGCGCACGTCGACGCCTGGGCGGCACGGACCCTGGCCGGCGGCAGTGATCGAGGCGGGGACCTGGAGGAGGAGGCGCCGCGCGTCGTGTGCGACGCGGTCGACGCGCTGCTCGGTGTCGCGCTGGGCGACGGCGGATGAGCGGGCCCTTCCGGTTCACCGATCGTGCCGCACGGGAGGCGGCGGAGACCGAGCTGGCACCCGCGGCGGCCCGGTCGGCGACCAGCCGCGGGCGGGCACGGCCCGAGCCGGCCGACCCCTTGCGGACCGAGTTCGAGCGCGACCGCGACCGCATCCTGCACGCGAAGGCGTTCCGCCGGCTGAAGCACAAGACGCAGGTCTTCCTGAACCCCGACGGCGACCACTTCGTCACCCGGCTCACCCACACGCTCCAGGTCACCCAGGTCGCGCGGTCGCTGGCACGGGCGCTCGGCTTGAACGAGACGCTGGCCGAGGCCATCGCGCTGGCCCACGACGTCGGTCATTCGCCGTTCGGCCACCTCGGCGAGGACGCGCTGGAGCCCTACGTCGCCGGCGGCTGGCACCACGCCGCGCAGGGGGTGCGGATCGTCGAGGTGCTCGAGCACCTGAACCTGACGGAGGAGGTCCGCGACGGCGTCCGGTCGCACAGCTGGAAGATCGACCCGCCGCCGTCGACGCGCGAGGGCGAGTGCGTGCGGTACGCCGACCGGATCGGCTACCTCTCCCACGACGCGCTGGACGCGATCCGCGCCGGCGTGCTGCGGCTCGGCGACCTGCCGGCACGCCCACTGGAGGTCTTCGGCGAGCCGGGCAGCGAGATGGTCGGCCGCATGATCGACGCCGTCGTCGAGGGCTCGCTGTCGGCGGCCAACACCGCCGGCGTGGTCGTCATGGCACCCGAGAAGCTCGAGGCGATGCACGAGCTGCGGGCGTTCATGTTCGAGCGGGTCTACAACTCGCAGACCGCTGCCGGGCAGAAGCACGTGGCGATCGACGTCATCCGGCGCCTGGTCGACCACCACCTCGCCCACCCCGAGCTGATCCCGCAGAGCTACCGGGATCCCGACGCCGACGTCCTCACCCAGGTGGTCGACTACGTGTCGGGCATGACCGACCGGTTCGCCCTCGCGATGCACGACCGCCTCTTCGACGCCGACGCAGCAGCGAGGATGGTTCCCCTCCTGCGTACCACCTGACGGCCCCCTGCAGGGGCCCGCCGCGAGCTAGCGAGCGGTGGGGGGCAGGGGGTCCTCTTTCTGGCCGCGGTGCGATCCGGAGGATCGCGTCAGATATTGCCCCGGCGTCTCAGGTAGCGCTCGAACTCGCGGGCGATCTGGTCGCCGTTGGCCTGGGAGAGGTCCACCTCGGTGGCTCGCTCCTCGAGCGAGCGCACGTACTCGACGACCTCGGCGTCCTCGTTGGCCATCTCGTCGACGGTCTTGACCCAGTCCTCGGCCTGCTGCGGCAGCGCGCCGAGCGGCACGGTCAGCTCGAGGACCTCCTCCACCCGCTGCAGCAGGGCCACGGTGGCCCGCGGCGACGGCGGCTGCGACACGTAGTGGGGGACGGCGGCCCAGAAACTGATCGCCGGCAGACCGGCCTGCACGCACGCGTCCTGGAACACGCCGAGGATGCCGGTGGGCCCCTCGTAGCGCGAGGTCTCCAGGCCGTAGGCCCGTGCGGACTCCGAGTCGTAGGCGGAACCGGTCACGGGCGTGGGCCGGGTGTGCGGCGTGTCGGCCAGCAGCGCGCCGAGTGCCACCACGATCGAGACGTCGAGCTCCTCGAGGATCGCCAGCAGTTCCTCGCAGAACCCGCGCCAGCGCATGTTCGGCTCGATGCCGCGGATGAGGACGACGTCCCGGTCGCTGTCCGGCGGCCGGGCGACCGAGATGCGGGTCGTGGGCCACTCGATCCGCCGGCTCACGCCGCCGACTTGCGAGACGGTCGGGCGGTTGACCTGGAAGTCGTAGTAGTCCTCGGGGTCGAGCGCGGCCAGCGGCTTGGCGTCCCAGATGAGCTCGAGGTGCTCGACCGCGCCCGTCGCGGCGTCCCCGGCGTCGTTCCAGCCCTCGAACGCGACGACCACGAGCGGGTCGGTCAGCTGGGGCAGGTCCGCGGGGATGGACGTCGGGTCGGTCACCCCTGCAACCCTACGTCGGTCCCGCCGTCCGGCCCTGCTCCGCGAACCGCGGGCCCTCCCGTCGAGGGAGTGCGCCGCCGCTCGCTCAGGGACCCCTGTGGCGCACGGGACGGACCGTTCCAACACGGCTGCTCCATTTGGCGGCAGGTGAGACCATGGGTGCCGACATCGGGAACGCCCAGGCCTGGGCCAGCCCGCCGGGGTGACGGAGCTCCCGCAACGGACCGAGCCCGCACGCCCACCTAGAGGAACCACTGGGGATCAACCTGTGTCCGAGTCAACCTCCCTCCGTCCCGACGCCACCGCCGAGCTGACCGCTCTGCTCCGGCAGCGGATCCTGGTGCTCGACGGCGCCATGGGCACGGCGATCCAGCGGGACCGGCCGGACGAGGCGGGCTACCGGGGCGAGCGCTTCGCCGACTGGCCGTCCGACGTCCAGGGCAACAACGACCTCCTCACGATCACGCAGCCCCAGATCATCGCCGGCATCCACCGCGAGTACCTCGAGGCCGGCGCGGACCTCGTCGAGACGAACACCTTCAACGCCAACTCGATCTCGCTCGGCGATTACGGCATGGAGGAGCTCGCCTACGAGCTGAACCGGGAGTCCGCGCGGCTCGCCCGCCAGGAGTGCGACGCGATGACCGGGCGCACCCCGGAGAAGCCGCGGTTCGTCGTGGGCGCGCTCGGCCCCACCACCCGGACGGCGTCCATCTCGCCCGACGTCAACGACCCAGGCGCCCGCAACGTCAGCTACGACCAGCTGGTCGAGGCCTACCTGACCCAGGCCAACGGGCTGGTGGACGGCGGCTCGGATGCGCTGCTGATCGAGACGATCTTCGACACGCTGAACGCCAAGGCGGCGATCTTCGCCCTGGAGACGCTGTTCGAGGAGCGTGGCCGCCGCTGGCCGGTGTTCATCTCCGGCACGATCACCGACGCCTCCGGTCGCACGCTGTCGGGTCAGGTCACCGAGGCCTTCTGGCACTCGGTGCGGCACGTGGACCCGCTGCTGGTCGGCCTGAACTGCGCGCTCGGCGCCAAGGACATGCGGCCCTACATCGCCGAGATGGCGCGCATCGCCGACACGTTCGTCTCCTGCTACCCGAACGCCGGCCTGCCCAACGCGTTCGGCGAGTACGACGAGTCGCCGGACGAGACCGCCGCGATCATCCGCGAGTTCGCCGAGAGCGGCTTCGTCAACCTGGTCGGCGGCTGCTGCGGCACGACCCCGGGCCACATCGCGGCCATCGCCGAGGCCGTCGACGGTCTGCCCCCGCGCACGCCGGCCGAGACGGCGCCCGCGCTGCGCCTCTCCGGCCTGGAGCCGCTGGTGGTCACCGAGGACACCCTGTTCGTCAACGTCGGCGAGCGGACCAACATCACCGGCTCCGCCCGCTTCCGCAACCTCATCAAGGCCGGCGACTACACCACCGCCCTCGCGGTCGCCCGCCAGCAGGTCGAAGCCGGCGCCCAGGTCATCGACATCAACATGGACGAGGGGATGATCGACGGCGTCGAGGCGATGGACCGCTTCACGAAGCTGATCGCCACCGAGCCCGACATCTGCCGCGTGCCCGTGATGGTCGACTCCTCCAAGTGGGAGGTCATCGAGGCCGGCCTGAAGACCGTCCAGGGCAAGTCGATCGTCAACTCGATCTCGCTCAAGGAGGGCGAGGAGAAGTTCGTCCGCGAGGCCCGGCTGTGCCGCAAGTATGGCGCCGCCGTCGTCGTCATGGCCTTCGACGAGCAGGGGCAGGCCGACAACCTCGAGCGCCGCAAGGAGATCTGCCGCCGCGCCTACGACATCCTCACCGGGGACGTCGGGTTCCCGGCCGAGGACATCATCTTCGACCCCAACATCTTCGCCGTCGCCACGGGCATCGAGGAGCACGCCAACTACGGGCTGGACTTCATCGAGGCCACCCGCTGGATCAAGCAGAACCTGCCCGGTGCGCTCGTCTCGGGCGGTGTCTCCAACGTCTCCTTCTCCTTCCGCGGCAACAACCCGGTCCGCGAGGCGATCCACGCGGTGTTCCTGTACCACGCGATCAACGCGGGCATGGACATGGGCATCGTCAACGCCGGCGCGCTCGAGGTCTACGACGAGGTGCCGGCGGAGCTGCGCGAGCGCATCGAGGACGTCGTCCTCAACCGCCGCCCGGACAGCACCGAGCGGCTGCTGGAGATCGCCGGCGACTACGCCGGCGACGGCACGGCCAAGGAGGTCGCCTCCGAGGAGTGGCGGTCCCTGCCGGTCGACGAGCGGATCACCCACGCGCTGGTGAAGGGCATCGACGAGTTCGTCGAGGCCGACACCGAGGAACTGCGCCGGCTCATCAGCGACCGCGGCGGCCGGCCCATCGAGGTCATCGAGGGTCCGCTGATGGCCGGCATGAACGTCGTCGGCGACCTCTTCGGCGCCGGCAAGATGTTCCTGCCCCAGGTGGTCAAGTCCGCCCGCGTCATGAAGAAGGCCGTCGCCTACCTCATCCCGTTCATCGAGGCCGAGAAGCAGCCGGGCGACGCCGAGCGCAGCAACGGCAAGGTCGTCATGGCCACCGTGAAGGGCGACGTCCACGACATCGGCAAGAACATCGTCGGTGTCGTCCTCCAGTGCAACAACTACGACGTCGTCGACCTGGGCGTGATGGTGCCGGGGCAGCGGATCCTGGACGCGGCCAAGGAGGAGGGCGCCGACGTCATCGGGCTCTCCGGGCTCATCACGCCGTCCCTGGACGAGATGGTCACCCTGGCCACGGAGATGGAGCGGCAGGGCTTCGACATCCCGCTGCTGATCGGCGGGGCCACGACCTCGCGCGCCCACACGGCGGTCAAGGTGGCGCAGAAGTACCACGGCCCGGTCATCTGGGTGAAGGACGCCTCGCGCTCGGTGCCTGTGGTCGCAGCGCTGCTGTCCGACGAGCAGCGGCCGAAGCTGCTGGCCGAGACCGAGGCGGAGTACGAGGCGCTGCGCGAGCGGCACGCGGCGCGGCAGGACACCCGCCCGCTGCTGTCGCTGGCAACCGCCCGTGCGTCCGCACCCGAGATCGACTGGGCGGCCTACTCGCCGCCCCGCCCGCGGATGCTGCTGCAGCAGGCCATGGACGTGTGCGCCGGGCCGTCGTGCGACCACGTGCACCACGTGGCGACGCAGTTCGTGAAGACGTTCACCGACTACTCGCTCGAGGAGCTGCGCCGGTACATCGACTGGCAGCCGTTCTTCAACGCGTGGGAGATGCGCGGCCGGTTCCCGGACATCCTGAACAACCCGTCGACCGGCGAGGCCGCCCGGCGGCTGTTCGAGGACGCCCAGGCGATGCTCGACCAGATCGTCGCGGAGAAGTGGCTGCAGGCCAACGGCGTGTTCGGGCTGTTCCCCGCCAACCGGACCGACGGCGACGACATCGAGGTCTACACCGACGAGACCCGGCGCACCGTGCTGACCACGCTGCACCAGCTGCGGCAGCAGACCGAGGGCCGCGACGGCGCCCCGCGCAAGTCGCTGGCCGACTTCGTGGCGCCGAAGAGCACCGGGCTGCGCGACTTCGTCGGCGCCTTCGCCGTCACCGCCGGCCTGGGCTCGCAGGAGCGGGTCGCGGCGTTCAAGAAGGCCAACGACGACTACAGCGCGATCATGCTGGAGGCGCTGGCCGACCGGCTGGCGGAGGCGTTCGCCGAGCGGCTGCACGAGCGGGTCCGCAAGGAGTTCTGGGCGTACGCGCCCGACGAGCACCTGGACAACGACCAGCTGATCGGCGAGAAGTACCACGGCATCCGGCCGGCGCCGGGCTATCCGGCCTGCCCGGAGCACACCGAGAAGCAGACGATCTGGTCGCTGCTGGACGTCGAGAACAACGCCGGCATCGAGCTGACCGAGAGCATGGCCATGTGGCCGGGCGCGGCGGTCAGCGGGCTGTACTTCTCGCACCCGCAGTCGCGCTACTTCGTGCTGGGCAGGATCGGCCGGGACCAGGTCGAGGACTACGCGCGGCGCAAGGGCTGGACCGTCGACGAGGCGGAGAAGTGGCTCTCGCCGAATCTGGGTTACCGCACCGAGGACGAATGAGCTGATCTCCCGGCGCGGTCCGCCCCGAGCATTGACCACAAACCCTGCTCATGAACATCATGGACCGCGCACTCGATGGCGGGGGCGGCCGGCGGACCGCCTCGTCGATCGGAGATCACCCATGACGGAGTACGACCCGCTCTCGGCCGAGGTCCTCGACGACCCGGGTCCCGCCCACGCGCGGCTGCTGGCCGAGTGCCCGGTGCACCGGTTCGAGGGTTTCGAGCCGCCCTTCTACACGTTGTCGCGCTACGAGGACGTGGCATGGGCGCTCAAGGACACGACCACGTTCTCCAGCCGGTACGGGCAGGGCCCGCGCTTCACCGAGGAGCGCGGCATGAAGTCCGACCCACCGATGCACACGTTCTTCCGCCGCCTGGTGAGCAAGGCGTTCACGCCCCGCGCCGTCGCGGCGATGGAGCCACGGATCGACGGCATCGTCACCGACCTGATCGACGCCTTCGTCGACCGGGGCGAGGGCGACCTGCACCACGAGCTCGCCTATCCGCTGCCGACGATCGTGATCGCCGAGATGCTGGGGGTCCCCGCCGAGGACCGGGACCGCTTCAAGGCGTGGTCGGACGCCTGGGTGACCGCGATGGGGTCCACGACGCCCGAGCTCTGGGCCGACGAGATCGCCGAGATGCGCGGCTACATCCACGAGCACGTCGCGGAGCGGCAGCGCCGCGACGCGGCCGGACTGGCGCTGCCGGACGACCTGGTCTCGGCGCTGGTCGTCGCCGAGGAGGACGGCGAGCGTCTGGACGCAGAGGGGATCGTCAACGTCGTCCGGCAACTGCTCGTCGGTGGCAACGAGACGACGACCTCCCTGCTGACCAACGCGCTCCTGCGGCTGACCGAGCAGCCCGGGCTGCTGGATCGCATCCGGGAGGATCCGGCCCTCGCCGAGGTCGCGGTGGAGGAGAGTCTCCGCTTCGACGCCCCGGTCCTCGGCCTGTTCCGCACGACCACGTGTCCGGTCGAGCGGCACGGCGTGGTCATCCCCGAGGGCGAGAAGGTGATGCTGCTGTACTCGGCGGCCAACCGGGATCCGGCGGTCTTCGAGGACCCCGACGTCTTCTCGCTCGACCGCGCGGCCCACGAGGTGCGCAGGCATCTCGCCTTCGGCTTCGGCATCCATGTGTGCCTGGGCGCCGGTCTGGCCCGGCTCGAAGGGCGCATCGTCCTCCAGCAGGTCGCGCGGCGCCTTCGGGACCTGGAGATCACCGCGCCGCCGCAGCGGATCGAGCCCTTCATGCTGTGGGGCAAGGCCACCCTCCCGGCGAGGTGGACCCCGCCGTCCTGAGGCAGGCAGGCCCCCGAACATCACATTTCAATAACGCGGTTTCCTGGGTACCTTGTTCTCGTCCGCCGGAACTCCGTCCTCGACCGAGGGCGTCGGCGTGGCACCGCCGAACCGTGCGCGGCCCCCGGGCCGGGCGTGGACCGGGGACCCGTGGTTCCTCTGGGGTGAATCCTGGGCGCACGCGTGCGCCCGGGTAGGGCGACTTTCCCGCCCGAACCCGTCAGCTAACTCGGTAGGCGGTGAAGGGAAGAACGGAGAGCCGCCCCTGTGGCGACCCTGAAGCTGCACGCTGCACCACCTCCGGACGGCGAGACCGCCGCGGCCGACGACCTCGAGACCACCGCGCTGCTGGCGCAGCCGGGCCCTCGTCGCGGCCGGCCTCGCACGAGGGCACCGCAGTCGCGCGTCGCGTATGCGCTGGGCACGGCCATCGTCTGCTCCGTCGCCTTCCTCGATCTCATGGGCGGGGAACCCGCGACGGCCACCCCGCAGTCCGAGTCGGTGGCCGTCGCCGCCGCGCTCGGCATCTCCGGCACCGGCGCCGAGGCCGACGAGCCGCCGGTCGAGAACCCGGTGCTGCTGGAGCAGTTGGCCGCCAGCCGCGCCCAGCGCGACGCGCGCCAGGCAGCCGCGGTCGCCTCGCAGGCGCAGGCCGAGCAGGCCGCCAAGGCCAAGGCGGAGGCCGAGGCCCGCGCCGCCGCGGAGGCCGCCGCGGCCGCGGAGCGCGCCGCAGCGGCCGCGGCCGCCGCCGAGGCGGAGGACCAGGCGGCGGCGGCCGTGTCGGCCGCCGCCGGCACCGCCGTCAGCGCGATCGCGCAGATCAACAACAGCGCCGGGCCGTTGCGGGACGTCGCCCAGGCCGCCGCCAACGCCGTCGTCAGCAACGTGCCCGGCGCCGCCAACATCACCCTCGGGGGCACCCGCGCCAGCGCCGCCGACCCGGGCGGGCACCCGTCCGGCCTGGCCGTGGACTACATGGTCATGGGGGACGCGGCGCTCGGTGACGCGATCGTCGCGTACCACATCGCCCACTGGGACGAGCTCCGGGTGGACTACATCATCTGGCAGCAGCGGATGCTGTCGTCGCCGGGCGGCTCCTGGTCGATGATGGAGGACCGGGGGAGCGCTACCGCGAACCACTACGACCACCCGCACGTGAACTACCGAGGCTGACCGCGTGCGCGTCCTCGTGACCGGCAGCGCCGCCACCTGGGCGAGGCGCTGGTCCGCACCCTGCGGGAGTCGGGGGACGACGTCGTCGGCCTCGACGTGCTGCCGTCGCCGACCACCGACGTGACCGCGTCGGTCACCGACCGCGCCGCGGTGCGGTCGGCGCTGGACGGCGTCGAGGCGGTGCTGCACACCGCGACGCTGCACAAGCCGCACGTGGGGTCGCACTCGCGGCAGGACTTCGTCGCCACGAACGTCGTCGGCACCCTGGTGCTGCTCGAGGAGTCGGTCGCCGCCGGCGTGCGCGCTTCGTGCACACGAGCACGACGAGTGCCTTCGGCCGGGCGCTGGTCCCTGCCGAGGGCGAGCCGGCCGCCTGGATCACCGAGGACGTCGTCCCGCGGCCGAGGAACGTCTACGGGGTCACCAAGGTCGCCTCCGAGGATCTCTGCGAGCTGGTCGCACGCGATGCCGGCCTGCCGGTCGTCGTCCTGCGGACCTCGCGGTTCTTCCCCGAGCAGGACGACGACGAGCAGCGGGCCGGCCGGTTCCCCGACACCAACCTCAAGGTCAACGAACTGCTGTACCGGCGGGTGGACCTCGCGGACGTGGTGGGCGTTCACCTCGCGACGCTGGAGCGGGCGGCGGCGATCGGGTTCGGGCGGTACGTCGTCAGCGCCACCACGCCGTTCGGGCCCGGGGACCTGGCCGAGCTGCGCAGGGACGCGCCGGCGGTGGTCGAGCGGCTGTTCCCCGACTACCGCGAGGTCTACGAGCGGCTGGGCTGGGAGATGCTGCCGTCGATCGACCGGGTGTACGTCAACGCCCGGGCACGAGCGGAGCTGGGGTGGGTACCGCGGTATGACTTCGGCCACGCCCTGGACCTGCTCCGCGCGGGCCAGGAACCGCGGAGTGCGCTCGCGACCAGCATCGGGACGAAGGGCTACCACGCCGAGACGACGGGGCCGTACACCCGGCGCTGACGCACCGGCGGCGGGTTCGTGCCTACCGTGGTCGGCGATGGCTACCGACCGGTCCTTGCGCGCCGTCCTCTTCGACATGGACGGCACGCTCGTCGAGACCGAACAGCTGTGGGGCGAGGCGATGTTCGAGCTCGCCGCACGCCTCGGCGGACGCATGTCGGACGAGGCGCGGTCCCGCACGGTGGGCACGAGCATGCGGACGGCGATGGGCATCCTGCACGCAGACCTCGGCATCCTCCGGACCGAGGCGGAGCTCCGGGCCGATGCCGCCTGGATCGAGGCGCGCGTGGCCGAGCTGATGGCCGACGGCATCGTCTGGCGGTCCGGGGCCCCGCAGCTGCTGCTGGCCGTGCGTGCCGCCGGTCTGGCCACGGCCCTGGTGACGACGACGCCGCGGCTGCTGGCCGACATCGTGCTGCGGTCGATGCGCGAGGACCTGGGGACCGACCCGTTCGACCTGAGCGTGTGCGGCGACGAGGTGCCCGCCCGGAAGCCCGACCCGGCGCCCTACCTGCAGGCGATGGCCACGCTGGGCGTGCAGCCCGCCGAGTGCGTGGTGCTCGAGGACTCCGCCGCCGGCATCACCGCCGGGCTTGCCGCCGGCGCCGTCGTGGTGGGCGTGCCGATGATGCAGGCCGTCGAGCCGGCGGACGGGCTGGTCCTGCTGGACGGCCTGGAGGGGCTGGGCGTGGCCGAGCTCGCCGCCGTGCTGGCGGACGGGGAGCTCGTGGCCTAGTAAGCGGTCTCCCACCTGCGCGCGACCACGAGCCGGGGTCGTTGCAGGGCCGCGATGTCGGTGAGCGGGTCGCCGTCGACGAGCAGCAGGTCGGCGTCGAGCCCGGGCGCCAGTCGCCCGGTGCGGTCCGCCAGCCCGCAGGATGCCGCGGCGGCCGAGGTGGCGGCCGCGAGCGCCTCGGCTGACGGCATGCCGCACTCGCGGACGAGGTCGAGCACCGCCATCGGCACCAGCCCGTGCGTCTTGCTCGGGCCGATGCCGGCGTCAGTTCCGGCCGTGAGCGGCACGCCCGCCCGGTGCAGCTCGGCGACGTGGGGGAGATGCAGCTCGTAGCTCATCCCGGCCGCCTGGAGCCGCGCCTGCACGTGTGGGGGCGGCTCCACCCCCGGTACCCGGCCGAGGGTCGGACAGACGGCGATGTCGCCCTTCGCGAGGCGGCGGGCCAGCCGTTCGGGCAGGCGTGCGCCGTCCCGGGTGACGCAGCTGCAGTGCTCATCCCGTCGACGCCGGCGGCGGCCGCGTCCTCGACCGCCGTCAGGCTGTGGGCGTGTGCTGTCACGGGCAGACCGAGCCGGTGCGCCTCGTCGACGGCGGCGCGGAGCGCGTCGGCCGGGAACTGAGGAGCCAGCATGTCGGTGCCGGCTGTCATGACTCCGCCGCTCGCCATGATCTTCACGACGTCGGCCCCGCGCTCCGCTCGCTCGGCGACGGCTCGCCGGAGGGCCTCGATGCCGGCCGCCTCACCGCCCATCGACGCGCAGTGCCCGCCGGGGGAGGTGATGGGCGGCCCAGCCGCGAGCAACCGCGGACCGCCGTCGCCGCTGTCCCTCCGGTCCAGCACGGCCCACTCGTGGTCGCCGAGGTCGCGCACGGTCGTGACGCCGGCCGCGAGCTGCTGCTGCAGCGCGGTGTCGATGACGGCACGGAGCTCGTCGCGGCTGAGTCCTGGGATCCGGTCCAGGGCAGCGGGTCCGCCGTCACCACACAGGTGCACGTGGGTGTCGATCAGCCCCGGGAGCAGCGTCGTCCCCGACAAGTGGGTCACCGGGCAGCCGTCCGGTGCGGCGGCGGACGCCGGCTCCACGCCGACGATGGCGCCGTCCTCCACGAGGACGAGGACACCTCCAGGCATCGCCTGCCTGCCGTCGAAAGCGCTGTCGGCCCGGTACCCGCGCACGCTGCCCTCCTCGCGGCTGGGATGCGCGGACCCTAGTCCCGATTCACAGGTACTGCTTGTACGTCCGCGCCGCCGCCCGCAGGCCCGCGGCCTCGTAGAACGCGTACGCGTCGGGGTCGTCGGCGGCCAGCTGGAGCTCGTAGCAACCGGCGGCTCGACCGCGGGCGCGCGCCGCGTCGAGGAGGAGGCGACCCACGCCGGATCGCCGGTGGGCCGCGTCCACGACGACGTTCTCGTCCAGCAGGTACGGCCGCCCGTCCCGTGCGGCGTTCGCCAGCACCGTGAGGTCGACTGTGCCCACCAGCTGGCCGGCGCGCTCGACGACGAGCACGGTGCGGCCGGGCGTGCCCAGGGTCGCAGCCCAGGCGTCGGTGATCGCGGAGCCGTCGGGCCGTTCGAGCTCGCGGTACAGCTCGGTAGGGCCTGCCCACCGCCGGCAGGTCTTCGAGGGCGGCGGACCGCACCGTGACAGCCACCTGCGTCGCGACCGTTCTAATCCCGTTCGACGGCCGGCAGGGAGGCCCAGCCGGCGGCCGCCGCCGCCTCGGCCGGAAACGGCGGGGGCGTGCCACCGAATGCCGGGCAGAGGGCCTGGTGGTCGCACCAGCCGCACAACCGGGTCGGGTTGGGGCGGAAGTCGCCGGTGGCGACCGCCCGCTCGATCGCGGCCCAGATGGCTTGCAGCGTCCGCTCGAACCGCACCAGCTCCGCCTCGTCGGGGGAGTAGGTGAGCGCGTCGCCGTCCCCCAGGTAGAGCAGCTTGAGCTGGGCGGCGACGACGCCACGGGTGCGCCAGAGCACCAGCGCGTAGAACTTCATCTGGAACAGCGCCTTGGCCTCGAACGCCTCGCGCGGGATCGACCCGGTCTTGTAGTCGACGACCCGCAGCGCGCCGCTGGGCGCCACGTCGAGGCGGTCGACGTAGCCGCGCAGCAGCAGCCCGTCGGGCAGGGTCACCTCGACCAGCTCCTCGCGGCCGTGCGGCTGGATGCGGGTCGGGTCCTCGAGCGTGAAGTACTTCTCGACCAGCCTGCCGGCCGAGGCGAGCCACGCCTCCACGGACTCGGGCGCGTTGGGGTCGCTCTCGGCGCCGTCCTCCTGGGCCACGGCGAACAGCTCGGCGATGCCCGGCTCGTCGCGCAGCTCGGCCCAGGCCGGCTCGAGCAGCTCCAGGGCCGCCTCGGGGGTGCGGCGGGCCGCGGGCAGGTCGTAGAGGCGCTCCAGCACGCTGTGCACCAGGGTGCCGCGGACCGCCGCGAGGCTCTTGCGCTCGGGCAGCCGGTCGATGGTGCGGAAGCGGTAGAGCAGCGGGCAGGTCTTGAAGTCGGCGGCGCGGCTCGGCGACAGCGACGGCCGGCGGGGCGCCTGGGCGTCGTCGGTCGCCGGGGTCGCATCAACCATCGCCGTCATGGGTCCGAGGCTAGGTCGCCCCACCGACAGTTCCGAGTGTCCGCGCCGCACTGGGGACACGGGTCACATCCGCCCCGTCCGTAGGCTCGCCTCCTGTGGACATCGAGCAGGAGACCGCGCCGGGCGCCTTCGTCGCGGGCGACCGGGTGCAGCTGACCGACCCCAAGGGCCGCATGCACACCGTCGTCCTGGAGCCGGGCAAGCAGTTCCACACGCACCGCGGCGCGATCGCGCACGACGACCTCATCGGCGCGCCCGAGGGCTCCGTCGTCCACTCGACGGCGAACACCGGCTACCTGGCGTTCCGGCCGCTGCTGGCCGACTTCGTACTGTCGATGCCACGCGGGGCGCAGGTCATCTACCCCAAGGACGCCGCCCAGATCGTCGGCTTCGGCGACGTCGGCCCGGGGATGCGGGTGCTGGAGGCCGGCGCCGGGTCCGGCGCGCTCACCTGCTCGCTGCTGCGCGCCGTCGGCTCGACCGGCTCGGTGACCAGCTACGAGCGGCGCGAGGACTTCGCCGACGTCGCGCGCGCCAACGTCGGCGCGTTCTTCGGCGAGGTGCCGGTGAACTGGTCGCTGCGGCTGGGCGATCTCGCCGAGCACCCCGCCGACGAGGTCGTCGACCGCGTCGTCCTCGACATGCTCGAGCCCTGGGCGGTCCTGCCCACGGTGGCCGCGGCGCTGCGGCCGGGCGGCGTGCTGGTCGGCTACGTGGCGACGACGACGCAGCTGTCCACGTACGTGGAGGCGCTGCGCGCCCAGGGGGTGTGGACCGAGCCGCACGCGTGGGAGAGCCTGCTGCGCCCGTGGCACGCGGTGGGGCTGGCCGTCCGCCCGGAGCACCGGATGGTGGCCCACACGGCGTTCCTGGTGACCGCCCGGCGGCTGGCCGAGGGCGCCGTGGCGCCGCTGCGGCAGAGGCGCGCCCAGAAAGTGTGAGAAAGGACCCTCCTGCCCCCCAGCTCTCGCGAGTTCGGGCCGGGCCCCTGCAGGAGGGCCGCCTGGGACACGTGTGATCCCAGTCCTCCTGTGGCCCGCGAGCCCACAGCGGCCTGTCCCTCCCCGTGTATAGATTTGGTTCCTGGCTCCCCCGGAGTGTGTGGAGGTGCGCGATGGGCCCCGGCTCGAGCAATGGTCCCGACGAGATGCGGGCGCGGCGGGAGCGTGACGTCGCCGCGCTGCTCAGCCAGATCTCCTACCTCGAGGAAGAGATCGGCCTGCTCCGCCGCAAGGTCGCCGACAGCCCCCGCCAGGTGCGCCAGCTCGAGGAGCGGATCGCCGAGGCCGAGGGGCGGGCGGCGTTCCTCTCCGAGCGCAACGACAAGCTGGCCGGCACCCTCCGCGAGGCGCGCGAGCAGCTGGTGTCGCTCAAGGAGGAGGTCGACCGGCTGGGGCAGCCGCCGTCGGGCTACGGCATCTTCCTGACCCGGCACGAGGACGGCACCGTCGACGTGTTCACCGGCGGGCGCAAGCTGCGGGTGACGCTGTCGCCCAACGTCGAGGGCGACGAGCTCCGCACCGGCCAGGAGGTCATGCTCAACGAGGCGATGAACGTCGTCGAGGCGCGCGGCTTCGAGCGGGCCGGGGACGTCGTCATGCTCAAGGAGCTGCTCGAGCCGATCGACGGCGTGACGCCGCGGGCCCTGGTGATCGGCCACACCGACGAGGAGCGGGTGGTCTTCCTCGCCGACTCGCTCACCGGTCAGCCCCTGCGCGTCGGCGACTCGCTGCTGCTGGAGACGCGGTCGGGCTACGTCTACGAGCGGATTCCGAAGAGCGAGGTCGAGGAGCTCGTCCTCGAAGAGGTCCCCGACATCGACTACGGCGACATCGGCGGCCTGTCCCGGCAGATCGAGCAGATCCGGGACGCCGTCGAGCTGCCGTTCCTCCACGCCGACCTGTTCCGCGAGTACGAGCTGCGGCCGCCCAAGGGCATCCTGCTGTACGGCCCGCCCGGATGCGGCAAGACGCTGATCGCCAAGGCGGTGGCCAACTCGCTGGCGAAGAAGGTCGCCGCCGCGAAGGGTGACGGCGACACGAACCAGGGGAAGTCCTACTTCCTCAACATCAAGGGCCCGGAGCTGCTCAACAAGTACGTCGGCGAGACCGAGCGGCACATCCGGCTGGTGTTCCAGCGGGCGCGGGAGAAGGCCAGCGAGGGCACACCGGTCATCGTGTTCTTCGACGAGATGGACTCGATCTTCCGCACGCGTGGGTCCGGGGTCTCCTCCGACGTCGAGTCCACGATCGTGCCGCAGCTGCTCAGCGAGATCGACGGCGTCGAGGGGCTCGAGAACGTCATCGTCATCGGCGCCTCCAACCGCGAGGACATGATCGACCCGGCGATCCTGCGGCCGGGCCGGCTCGACGTGAAGATCAAGATCGAGCGTCCGGACGCGGAGGCCGCGCGCGACATCTTCAGCAAGTACCTGACGACGTCGCTGCCGATCAACCCCGACGACCTGGCCGAGCACGGCGGCAGCCGTGAGGCGACGATCGCGGGGATGATCCAGCGGACCGTCGAGCGCATGTACACCGAGAGCGAGGAGAACCGCTTCCTCGAGGTGACCTACGCCAACGGTGACAAGGAGGTCCTGTACTTCAAGGACTTCAACTCCGGCGCCATGCTGCAGAACATCGTCGACCGCGCGAAGAAGATGGCGATCAAGGAGCACCTCGAGACCGGGACGTCGGGTCTGCGGGTGAGCCACCTGATGGCGGCCTGCCTCGACGAGTTCAAGGAGAACGAGGACCTGCCCAACACGACCAATCCCGACGACTGGGCGCGGATCTCGGGCAAGAAGGGCGAGCGGATCGTCTACATCCGCACGCTCATCAGCGGCAAGGGCAACGAGTCCGGCCGCGCCATCGACACGGCGACGAACACCGGCCAGTACCTGTAACCGCGGATGTCCCGACGCGCGCCTTCTAGGGTTGCGGCATGAGCGTGCGTCGGGTCATGGGCACCGAGGTCGAGTACGGCATCTCGGTGCCCGGGCAGCCGACGGCGAACCCGACGACCCTGTCCAGCCAGGTCGTGAACGCGTGGGCGGTGGCCGAGGCGCCCACCCCGCGGCGGCCGCGCTGGGACTTCGAGGAGGAGTCGCCGCTGCGCGACGCGCGCGGGTTCGACCTCTCGCCGGCCCAGGCCCTGGACCACAACGACCTCGACGAGGACACCGGGATGGCCAACGTCATCCTGACCAACGGAGCACGCCTGTACGTCGACCACGCCCATCCGGAGTACTCGACGCCCGAGGTCACCAACCCGCGTGACGTCGTCCTCTGGGACAAGGCGGGGGAGCAGGTGATGGCCGAGGCCGCTCGCCGGGCGGCCCGCATCCCCGGCCAGCCGGCGATCCAGCTCTACAAGAACAACACCGACGGCAAGGGCGCGTCGTACGGCTCGCACGAGAACTACCTGATGGACCGGCGGACGCCGTTCATCGACATCATCCGCGGGCTCATCCCGTTCTTCGTGACCCGGCAGGTGTTCGCCGGCTCGGGGCGGGTCGGGATCGGCACGGAGAGCCGCACGCACGGCTTCCAGCTGTCGCAGCGGGCGGACTTCTTCGAGGTCGAGGTCGGGCTCGAGACCACGCTCAAGCGGCCGATCATCAACACGCGGGACGAGCCGCACGCCGACGCGGACAAGTACCGCCGGCTGCACGTCATCATCGGCGACGCCAACCTGGCCGAGCTGTCGACCTACCTGAAGGTGGGGACGACGTCGCTCGTGCTGGCGATGATCGAGGCGCGGGCGCTGCCGCGCGACCTGCAGATCGAGGAGCCGGTCGAGGCGCTGCAGGCGATCAGCCACGACCCGACGCTGAGCCACAAGGTGCGGCTGCGGGACGGCCGGGCGATGACCGCCCTCGAGGTGCAGCAGGTGTACCTCGAGCAGGCGGAGAAGTTCGTCGCGACGCAGGGGGAGGGCGACGAGCAGACCGCCGACGTGCTGCGGCGCTGGGCCGAGGTGCTCGACGACCTGGCGATCGACCCGATGCGCTGCGCCGACCGGCTGGACTGGCCGGCGAAGCTGCGGCTGCTCGAGGGGTACCGGACCCGGGACGGGCTGTCGTGGGGGGACTCGCGGCTGTCGCTGGTGGACCTGCAGTACTCCGACGTGCGGCCGGACAAGGGCCTCTACAACCGCCTCGTGGCGCGCGGGTCGATGCAGCGGCTGCTGACCGACGACGAGGTCGCACGGGCGATGGTCGCGCCGCCGCCGACACCCGTGCCTTCTTCCGCGGCGAGTGCCTGCGCCGGTACCCGGCGCAGGTGGCCGCGGCGTCGTGGGACTCGGTCGTCTTCGACCTCGGCCGGGAGAACCTGGTGCGCATCCCGACCATGGAGCCGCTCCGTGGCACGCGCGAGCACGTGGGGGCGCTGTTCGAGGCGTCGGCGACGGCGCAGGAGCTCGTCGACACCATCACCGGCGGGTGATCACCGACCGGTAAGGGTGACCTTGATTGTCGGTATCGGCGGGTACCTTCTGCTCACGAGCAGTTCCGTAGACCGGAGGGCAAGCGATGGCCACCAGGGACACCGGCGGACAGCAGAAGGCGACGCGCTCGCGCGAGGAGACCGACGAGGTCGAGGCCTCGGTCGACACCGAGGTCGCCGAACGCCACAAGGAGATGACCGAGGACGTCGACTCGCTCCTGGACGAGATCGACGAGGTGCTCGAGGAGAACAGCGAGGAGTTCGTTCGCCAATATGTACAAAAAGGGGGAGTAGAACTCCCTAGTTCTGTAACTATCGCCCTGCGGAAATGGAACCCGAGAAGTTCTGCCCGGACTGCGGGGAGTCGCGCCCCGTCGCGTCCTTCACCCGAGACAAGCGCCGACGTGACGGCTTGGCGTTCTACTGTCGCGAGCATTCGCGTCAAAGGTTGCGGGAGTCGAAGGCGCGGCGCCACGGGCCGCCTCAAACCCGCCACAAGCTAGACCGTGTCGTACCTGAGGGATCGAAGTGGTGTCCCGATTGCGACACGGTCAAGCTTCAGGCCGAGTTCCCGACCTCCAAGTACAACAAGTCTGGTCGGCACACCTACTGCAAGCCCTGCCACAACGCCCGAGGCCGCGCCACTCTGGAGAGGGTGGGCGGGGCACGGACATACCACCTCAAGCGTCGGTACGGCATCACGGCTGAGGACGCGAACGCGATGCTCGAGGCGCAGGGTGGACTCTGTGCCATTTGCCGGGCAGCCCCGGCAGTACATGTGGATCACGACCACGTGACGGGAGCTGTCCGTGCGCTGCTGTGCTTCAACTGCAACGGGGGTCTCGGACAGTTCAAGGACGATCCCGCCGTGTTGCGTGCCGCGGCCGACTATGTCCAGTTCCACATCCTCAGCCAGCGCGTGGTCGCTCTGGCTGCGGCCGCTGGTCTCGGCCCCGTCCGACCCATCCGGCTGGGTGAGCCGCCGGTAGGGTCGCAGCGACGCCCAGGAACGCACAGCACCAGCACGCGGACCACCGGGCGGAGCAGCGGTTCACGCCGGCGCGAGCAGGCGGGAGAGGCGGATGGGTGAGCGAGCAGTCGAGCGGCCGGAGCGGGTTCCCGCCCGCGTACCTGGACCGGGTGGGCTCCTCGTTCACCGACTTCCTCGCGGCCGCCGCGCCTGACCTCCTTCCCGGCCGCCGGCCCGCCCCGCAGAGCCACGTGGGCGACATCGGCCCGCACGGCACCACGATCGTCGCCGTCACCTACGAGGGCGGCGTCCTCATGGGCGGCGACCGGCGCGCCACCATGGGCAACCTGATCTCCAGCCGCGACATTGAGAAGGTCTACCCCGCCGACTCCTACAGCGTCATCGGCATCGCCGGCGCCGCCGGCATCGCGATCGAGATGGTCCGGCTCTACCAGGTCGAGCTCGAGCACTACGAGAAGATCGAGGGACTCACCATGTCCCTCGACGGCAAGGCCAACCGCCTGGCGGCGATGATCCGCGGCAACCTCGGCGCCGCCCTGCAGGGCCTCGCCGTCGTCCCGCTGTTCGCCGGCTTCGACCTCGACGCCGCGCCCGGCGTCAGCCCCGGCCGCATCTTCAGCTACGACGTCACCGGCGGGAACTACGAGGAGCGCGGCTACGCGGCCGTCGGCTCCGGCTCCCTCTTCGCCAAGAACTCGCTCAAGAAGACCTGGCGCGCCAATCTGCCCGCCGACGAGGCCACCCGCACCGTCGTCGAGGCCCTCTACGACGCCGCGGACGACGACTCGGCCACCGGCGGGCCCGACCCCGTCCGCCGGCTGTACCCGATCGTCTACCGGGTGGACGAGGAGGGCGCCGTCCGGCTCACCGAGGCCGAGGTCGCCGCCATCGCCGACACGATCGTCACCGAGCGGGCCGAAGCCGACCGCCAGAACATGCCGCGGGAGGCCTGAGCGCCATGACCATGCCGTACTACGCCTCGCCCGAGCAGCTCATGCGGGACCGCTCGGAGTACGCCCGCAAGGGCATCTCCCGCGGTCGCAGCGTCGCCGTCCTCACCTACGCCGACGGCGTCCTGTTCATCGCCGAGAACCCCAGTTCCACCCTGCACAAGGTCGGCGAGCTCTACGACCGCATCGGCTTCGCCGCTGTCGGCCGCTACAGCGAGTTCGAGAGCCTGCGGGTGGCCGGCGTCCGCCTCGCCGACGTCCGCGGCTACTCCTACAACCGCCGCGACGTCACCGGCCGGGTGATCGCCAACGCCTACGCCCAGACCCTCGGCGAGATCTTCACCCAGCAGACCAAGCCGTTCGAGGTCGAGCTCTGCGTCGCCGAGGTCGGCGACCGCCCCGAGAACGACCAGCTCTACCGGCTGACCTTCGACGGGTCCATCGTCGACGAGCCCGACTTCGTGGTCATGGGCGGCCAGGCCGACGCAGTCACCGGCAACCTGCGCGAGCACTTCTCCACCGGCATGAGCCTCGCCGACGCCCTCGAGGTCGGGGTCCGGGCACTGTCCACGGTCAGCCCCGTCACCGCCGGCGCCACCAACGGCGGCCCGACCCGGCTGACCGCGAACCAGCTCGAGGTCGCCGTCCTCGACCGGCGCCGCCCCAAGCGTGCCTTCCGACGCGTCGTCGGCGCCGCGCTCGGCCGGCTGCTCGGCGACGAGGTGCCGCCCGCCAAGGAGGCGCCGGCCCACATCCCGAGCGTTCCCGAGCCGGGAACCCCGCCCGGCCTCGGTGACCCGGCGAACCCCGACACCGCCGGCGGCGAGGTGCCGGACCGCGACTCCGAGGACTGACCGTGCCCACCTAACGCCTCGACGACGACGCCGTGACGCGCGCGCGGAAGCTCGTCGCCGACGGGAAGGTCGACACCGGCACGCAGTGGTCCGACGCGGCCCCGAGCACTCAGGCGGTCCCGCTGCAGGGTCCCGCCGCGAGCGTGCGAGTGGTGTGGGGGGCAGGGGGTCCTTCGACACGACGCGATCGAGCGGGCCGCCGACGAACTGCTCCGACGGGTCGACGAGAAGCAGTAGCCCGACGCGCAACCGTGACCCGATCGGCGCGCGGCAGGCGGCTGCTGTCGGTGATCCGGCCTAGGCTCGGTCCGTGGACCGACGGATCTTCGGCATCGAGACCGAGTACGGCGTCACGTGCACCTTCAAGGGACAGCGCCGGCTGTCCCCGGACGAGGTCGCCCGCTACCTGTTCCGGCGGGTGGTCTCCTGGGGCCGCAGCTCCAACGTCTTCCTCCGCAACGGCTCGCGCCTCTACCTCGACGTCGGCAGCCACCCCGAGTACGCCACCGCCGAGTGCGACGACCTCACCGAGCTCGTCGTGCACGACAAGGCGGGCGAGCGGATCCTCGAAGGACTGCTCGTCGACGCCGAGCAGCGGCTCGCCGAGGAGGGCGTCACCGGCGACATCTACCTGTTCAAGAACAACACCGACTCCGCCGGCAACAGCTACGGCTGCCACGAGAACTACCTGGTCGGTCGGCACGGCGAGTTCAGCCGACTGGCCGACGTCCTCATCCCGTTCCTCGTCAGCCGGCAGATCGTCGTCGGCGCCGGGAAGGTCCTGCAGACGCCGCGCGGCGCCATCTACTGCGTGAGCCAGCGCGCCGAGCACATCTGGGAGGGCGTCTCCAGCGCCACCACGCGCAGCCGCCCGATCATCAACACCCGCGACGAGCCGCACGCCGACGCGGAGCGCTACCGGCGGCTGCACGTCATCGTCGGCGACTCCAACATGAGCGAGACGACCACGCTGCTCAAGGTCACGATGACCGACCTCGTGCTGCGCATGATCGAAGCCGGTGTCCCGGTCAAGGACATGACGCTGGAGAACCCGATCCGGGCCATCCGCGAGATCAGCCACGACATGAGCGGACGCCGCAAGGTCCGGCTGGCCAGCGGCCGGGAGATGTCTGCGCTGGAGATCCAGTCCGAGTACCACTCGCGGGCTGCGGAGTTCGCCGACCGCGAGGGCTGCAGCCCCGAACACCGGCAGATGCTCGAGCTGTGGGGCCGCGTCCTCAAGGCCGTCGACACCGAGGACCTCAGCCTCATCGACCGCGAGATCGACTGGGCGATCAAGTACAGCCTGCTCGAGCGGTATCGCGCCAAGCGCGACCTGCCGCTCAGCCACCCGCGGATCGCCCAGATGGACCTCGCCTACCACGACATCAGCCGTCGGCGGGGCCTGTACTACCTGCTGGAGCGGGCGGGCCACGTCGAGCGGGTCGCGCACGAACCGCGCATCTTCGAGGCCAAGAACGTCCCGCCGCAGACCACCCGGGCCCGGCTCCGCGGCGAGTTCATCCGCCGCGCCCAGGAGAAGCGCCGCGACTTCACCGTCGACTGGGTGCACCTCAAGCTCAACGACCAGGCGCAGCGCACCGTGCTGTGCAAGGATCCGTTCAAGGCCGTCGACGACCGCGTCGACAAGCTCATCGCCAGCATGTGAGCCGAGCGGAGTGGCAGGGGCGCGCTTTCCGCGCCGTCCTACTCCGCTGACTCGGCCGGTGCCTCCTCGGCGTCCGCCTCGGGCACCGGGACGCGCAGCGCGGCGAAGCGACCGGCCGCGGCGGCGGCCAGGAAGTAGGCGCGCTCCTCGGGGTAGCCGCGGCCCATCGTGCGCAGGGGCACCGGTGACAGGCCCAGCGCGTCGTCCAGGCCGTCGGTGTCGACCCACACGACCTTGTTGCGGGCGGCTGGCCGGCCAGGTCCTCGTCGACCTGACCACCGAGCTCGGAACTCAGCCCGCGGGGGGCGACCAGTGTCACCCCGCCCAGCGCCACCCGGCCGAACGCGGTCAGCGAGTGGTGGGAAACACCGCGGTGCCGCGGCCGCGGGTCGGCGTCGGAGATCCGCAGCGCCCCGATCGCCTCGCCGCCCAGCACGGTCACCGCGTTGCACGCCTCGCCCGCGGCGACGCCCGAGAAGCCCCACGGCGTCCCGGTGCCCAGGTTGCCGGGCCCCTGCGTGACGATCGCCAGGTCCGCGCGCAGCACGTGCCGGGCCGCGAGCAGTCCCGTGTGCAGGGTGACCGCCTCGAGGTCGCCGCCGAACGCCTGCCCGACGGTCACCACGCCGGCCAGCGACGCGGCCAGCGCGTCGAGCGTCTTGGAGAAGGCCGCGGGCAGCGCCCCGCCGTCGGTCATCACGTAGGCGACGCGGAGGTCCGGATCGGTGGCGAGCATGCCGATCAGCACCGCCGGCAGCGCCGAGTGCAGGTCGGCCACGACCACCGGCATGCCGCCCAGCTCGTCGGCCTCGGCGAGCAGGTCGTGGTGCTCGGTCTCCTGCTCGTCCACGCCGGCGACCGACACCTGCAGCGGCGTGTACCGCGCCTTGACCAGGTGGCCGGGCCCGGAGGGGTCCGGCGGCAACCGGTCCGGGACGGCCACGACCAGCGCGACGCCGCCCGTCCCGAGCCCCTGGGCCAGGGCCGTGGTGTTGAGCAGGACGTCGTCCCCGACCTCGGGCATGCCCACGACCGACAGGTACGCCAGCGCCCGGACGTCGCCCTCGTCCGGCACCGCGACGGTCAGCTCGAGCGTGTCGCGGCCCCGGCGGCCGGTCTCCGTCACCCGGCCGCGCCGCCAGCGGATGCGCGAGGGCGGGGGAGGGGAGTCGGAGAAGGGCATGCAGGCAGCGTAAGGACCCCGATCCCCGCGGTGCGCCGCAGGCTCGGCGCGGCCCCCTGCACCGCGGCCGGGCCGACGGACGCCTGGGGAGCGCACCGCGCGGGGCTGACTAGCCTGGGCGACATGGCGGCCAAGCGGGCGGAGCGACTGGTGAACCTGGTCATCGCCCTGCTCAGCACCCGGCAGTACGTGACGGCCGCCCGCATCCGCGCGACCGTCCCGGGTTACGAGCCGGACGACGCCACCGATCGCGCGGACGAGGCCTTCAAGCGGATGTTCGAGCGGGACAAGGCGGAGCTGCGCGAGATGGGCGTGCCGCTGGAGACCGGGCGCACCAGCGTCTTCGACACCGAGGACGGCTACCGCATCGCCCGCGCCGACTACGAGCTGCCCGAGATCACCCTCACCGGCGAGGAGGCCGCCGCCGTCGGCCTCGCCCTGCGGCTGTGGGAGTCCGCGCACCTGGCCGGTGCCGCGCACGGCGCCCTCGTGAAGCTCAAGGCGGCCGGCGTCGACGTCGACACCGCCCGGGCCATCCCGCTGCAGCCGCGCCTGGACGCCGGCGAACCGGCGTTCGAGCCGTGCTACGCCGCGGCCCGCGACCGCCGCCGGCTCGAGTTCGACTACCAGCGCCCCGACGAGGACGCCCCGACCCGCCGGCACGTCCAACCCTGGGGGGTCGTCGCCTGGCACGGCCGCTGGTACCTCGTCGGCCTCGACCTCGACCGGCAGGCACCACGGCAGTACCGGCTCTCCCGCGTCGTCGGCACGCCCAGGGCCGTCGGGCCGGCCAACGCCTTCGAGCCGCCCGACGACGTGGACCTCGCCGGCATCGTCGCCGGTCAGGTCGGCGGCGAGGAGCGGCTCGTCGTCGTCCGGGCCCGCCCCGGGACCGCCATCGGCCTCCGGAGGCACGCCACCCCGCTCGGCCCCGCGGACGACGGGGACGACCGCCTCGAGCTGCGCACCACCGAGCCCTGGCGATTGGCCGACGAGCTGGCCTCCTACGGGGCCGACGTCCTGGTGGAGGCTCCGCAGGAGATGCGCGAGGCCGTGATCGCGCGCCTCACGCGGCTGGCCGCCATGGACGGCGCGACCGCGGAGGAGCCGGTATGACCGCCACCGGCACCACCGACCGCATGACGCGGCTGCTGGCCCCTCGTCCCGTACCTCACCGCCCGGCCCGAGGGTGTCGCGCTCGCGGAGGCGGCCCGCGACTTCGGCGTAGCGGAGCGTCAGCTGCGCAACGACCTGGAGCTGCTGTGGATGTGCGGCCTGCCCGGCTACGGCCCCGGCGACCTGATCGACCTGTCCTTCGAGGGCGATCGCGTCCGGGTCACCTTCACCGCCGGCATGGTGCGCCCGCTCCGGTTGAACACCGACGAGGCCGTCGCCCTCGTCGTCGCGCTCAGGACGCTGCTGGAGCTGCCCGGCCTGGCCGAGCGGGAGGCGGTCAGCCGCGCGCTGGCCAAGGTGTCGGCCGCCGCGGGGCACGCTGCCGACCGGGTCACCCCGGTGGCCGTCAGCGTCGACGCCCGCGAGGAGGCGCTCGCCGTCGTCCGTGACGGCCTCGAACGCAAGCGGGCCCTGCACCTCACCTACTACGTGCCCACCCGCGACGAGCGCACGGAGCGGGACGTCGACCCCATGCGGCTGCTGCTCGTCGACGGCAAGTGGTACCTCGAGGCCTGGTGCCGCCGGGCCGAGGGCGTGCGGTTGTTCCGCCTCGACCGCGTCGACGACGTCGTCGTCCTCGACGAGCCCGCCGCCCCGCCGCCGCAGGCACACGAGCGCGACGTCCACAACGGGGTCTACCAGCCCGACCCGCGGTCTCCCGAGGTCCGGCTCCGGCTGTCCCGCAGCGCCCGCTGGGTCGCCGACTACTACCCGGTCGACTCGGTCGCCGCCGTCGACGACCCGCCGGGCGGGCTGGCGGTCACCGTCCGCACCGAGGACCTCGCCTGGGCCCGTCGGCTGGTCGCCTCCCTCGGCGGGGACGCGCTCGTCGACGAACCCGCCGAACTGGCCCGGCAGGTCGCCGCCGCGGCCCGCGGCGCGCTGGCTCGTTACGGCGTCGAACCCACCCGGCCGGTCCGCTCGGGGTCCTAGGCAGCGGCGGAAGGGCCGCAGGGCCCTGTCCGGCACGGTGCGGGGCGGCCATCCTGGGCGGACTCGGGACGTGGGGGAACGGCCATGGGCGGGTCGCGGTTCGGGAGGCGGTTGCTCGCCGCGGTGGTGGCGGCGATGGCGGCGGCCTCGTTCCTCGTGGTGGGCGCACCGGCGGCGCAGGCGGCGCCGGGCGACGTCACGATCACCGGGCACGGGTTCGGCCACGGCCGCGGTCTGTCGCAGTGGGGCGCCTACGGGTACGCCACCCGGTCCGGCTGGACCCACCAGCAGATCCTGGCGCACTTCTACGGCAACACGGCGGCGGGGGACATCGGGAACCCCGCGATCATCGTGCGCCTGATCGCCATGGACAACCGCACCCTCGCCGTCACCTCGGGGCAGACGTTCACCGTCGGTGGCCGCCAGCTCGCCGCCGGCACGGCGGGCGTCGTGAGCCGGAACGCCGACGGCTCGTGGCAGCTGAGCACGCGGACCTCCTGCACGGGCACGGCCACGGGCAGCGTCCGGATCACGACGCCCACGTTCGCGACGCTCGCCGCGCCCGGCGACGACGTGCGCCGGATGCTGACGCTGTGCGCCCCCGAGGCACGGGCGTATCGCGGCACCCTCTCGCTCGTCTGGGACGGGTCGGCGCTGCGCACGGTGAACCGGCTGCCCATGGAGGAGTACCTGCGCGGGGTGGTCCCGCGCGAGGCCCCGGCGACCTGGGGGGACGGCGCGGGGATCAACGCGCTGCGCGCCCAGGCGGTGGCCGCGCGGTCCTACGCCCAGGGGGAGAACCGCACCGCCTACGCCAAGACCTGCGACACCACCACGTGCCAGGTCTACGGGGGTGCCGGGCTGAACGGCTCCTCGCTCGAGGACGCCCGGACGAACCGGGCCGTCGCCGACACCGCCGGGGACGTGCGGACCCTCAACGGGCAGGTCGCCCGGACCGAGTTCTCGTCGTCGAGCGGTGGATGGACGGCCGGCGGCACCTTCCCCGCCGTGGTGGACGCCGGGGACGTCGTCTCCCCGTACCACAACTGGTCGACCACGGTGACCCGGGCGCAGATCTCCGCCGCCTTCGGGGTCGGCACGCTGCAGGCCATCCAGGTCCTCAGCCGCAACGGCCTGGGCGCCGACGGTGGCCGGGTCCTCACCGTGCGCGTGACGGGGTCGACCCGCGCCGTGACGGTCAGCGGCCTGGAGTTCCGGACGGCGCTGGGCCTGCGGTCCGACTGGTTCTCCGTGGGGCCGGTCGTCGATCCGACGCAGTCGGACATCTCCCCGGTCCACGTGGCCGCGGCAAGGACCAACCTCGGCACCGTGGTCGCGTTCGTCCGGGGCACCAACGGATCGATCTACGCCAGTACGGGCACGGCGACCGCGTTCAGCCCGTGGCAGCGCATCCCGTTCACCGCGTCGACGGGTCCGTCCGCGGTGAGCTGGGACGGCCGGCGGATCGAGGTCTTCGCGGTGGGCACCGACCGGCACCTGTACCACACCTCGACCGTCGTGGACAGCAACGGCCGGCCCACCACGTTCGCCCCGTGGGACTACGTGGGCGGGACGTTCACGACCGCCGTCACGGTGGCATCGCTCGGCAACCGGCGGCTGCTGATCGCCGGGCGCGGCACGAACGGCCAGGTGTACGTGCGGTCCTTCGACAATTCGGGGTGGTCGGCCTTCCGGAGTGCGGGCGGGCAGGCGGTCTCCGCCCCGGCGGTCGACGTGCTGGCCGACGGCACCTACCGGGTGTCGGTGGTCGGGACCGACGGGGTGGTCTGGACCCGAGCGGTGTCCGGCACCGGTGCCACGCCGCTCGGTGCGTGGACCAGCACCGGACGCCCTTCGGGCTTCGCCCCCGGGGCCAGCGCCACCACGTGGTGGGCGGCGAACGTCCGGGCGCTCGCCGTCAGCAACGGGCAGAGCGTCCGCGAGGTCTGGGGCGACGGGCGGGTCGTCGACGTCGGCGGAACGGCGACGTCCGCGGTCGCGCTGACGGAGCAGGGGACCGGCGAGGTGTGGGCCTTCGTGCGTGGCCGGGACAACGCGCTGTGGGTGAACATCACCGACGGTGCCACCTCCACCTGGCGCAGCGCCGGCGGCCTCCTGGGCTGACCGGTCGGGCCGACTGGGCCGTCCGGGCCGTCCGGGCCACACCGGGCTAAGGTCGCCCCGTGGTCTGGGTCGTCGCCGCGGTCGTGGTCGTGCTCGCCCTCGTGGTCCTCGGCGTCGTCGCGTTCCTCCTGTTCGGCGCGTTCGGCCGGCTGGGGCGGGAGCTCGAGGCGGTGGACCGCGAGGTGCGTCCCCTGGCCGAGCAGGCCCAGGCGACCGCGGCTCGCGCCGCAGAACTGGGCGCCGACCGCCGGTGACGTCCGTGTTCGGCCCCGGGCACGAACACCTTCCGGCGTAGCATCGGCCCCTGCCACCCACTCCTGGAGGACCAGTGAACCTCGGCCCGCTGGAGATCGCCCTGATCGTCCTGGCGATCCTCCTGCTCTTCGGCTACAAGAAACTGCCGGACGCCTCCCGCTCGCTCGGTCGTTCGCTGCGCATCTTCAAGGGCGAGATGAAGGGCATGAAGGACGACGACGCGGGTTCCTCGGCGGCCCAGGGCGTCCGCACCAAGGACGCCGCGCAGACCGCCCCCGTGCGGGGCGAGATCGTCGCTCCCGCCACACCCCCCAGGACCACCGCGTCGGGGGACCTGACGGCCAAGCTGCACGAGGAGGCCCGCGTGGCCGAGGCGCGTGCCGCCGAGCTGCGCGCGCAGGCCGAGCAGAGCCGCGTGACCGACGGTCCCCGCTGACCTCTCCGCAGGCAGGACGACGGTGAACGAGGCCGGCCGGCGGCCGCGGCTGAGGCGACGACGCCCGCCGCGGGACGCCGAGGCGACGATGAGCCTGGTCGCCCACCTGACCGAGCTGCGCAACCGCATCGCCAAGGCGCTCTTCTTCATCGCGATCGGCACCGTCGTCGGCTTCATCTGGTACGACAAGGGCCTGCTGGCCTTCCTCACCGAGCCCTACTGCGCGGTGCCCGCCGACCTGCGGCTCGACGGCGACGGGAACTGCAAGCTCGTCGTGCTCGACGTCTTCGGCGGGGTCCTGCTGCGGCTCAAGATCGCCTTCATCGCCGGTATCGGCCTGTCGGCGCCGTTCTGGCTCTACCAGCTCTGGGCGTTCATCACGCCCGGGCTCAAGCGCAACGAGAAGCGCTACACGATCGGCTTCGTCGTCGCCTCCACGCTGATGTTCGCCGCCGGCACGCTGCTCGCCTGGGTGACGCTGCGCAGGGGCCTGGAGCTGCTGCTGCGCCTGGCCGGCGACGAGGTCGCCTTCCAACTCACCGCGCCGCTGTACCTGAGCTTCGTGATCAGCCTGCTCGTCGCCTTCGGGCTGTCCCTCGAGCTGCCGCTCGTCGCGGTCGCGCTCAACCTGGTCGGTGTCCTGAGCTACCAGACGCTGAAGCGGTCCCGCCGCTGGATCTTCTTCCTGACGATCGTGTTCGCCGCGTTCGTCACGCCGACCCAGGACCCGTTCACGATGCTCGCCATGGCCGGACCGATGATCCTGCTCTTCGAGCTGGCGATCCAGGTGGCCCGCGTCGTCGACAAGCGGCGAGCCCGGCGCGAGGCGCTCGAGCACTTCCACGACCTGGGGGACGACGAGGCCTCGCCGCTCGACGCGCGACCGTCGTCCCTCGACGACGCGCCGTCCCTCCGCCGCTGAGCCGGGCCGTGGGCAGCACAGCGGACGTCGTCGTCCTGGCCAGTCCCGCGGCCGGGCGCGGCCGCGCCGGCACCGTCGCCGGCGAGGTCCTCCGGGCGTTCGGCGACGCCGGGTTCCGCGCCCGCCTGCTGCCGGCCACGTCCGGGGCCGAAGGTGAGCGGCAGGCGGCCGAGGCGGTCGCGGACGGTGCCGTCGCCGTGGTGGCCGTGGGCGGTGACGGCACCGTGCACGCCGCACTGCAGGCGGTGGCCGGGACGCCCACCCCGCTGGCCGTCGTTCCTGCCGGCACGGGCAACGACCTGGTGCGCGCGCTCGGCATCCCGGCGGAACCGGCGGCGGCAGCGCGGGCCGCCGCGGCGGACCTGGCCGGCGGCCGGACGACGACCGTCGACGCCGGGCGGACCGCGGACCGCTGGTGGGCGACCGTGCTCTGCTGCGGCTTCGACTCGGCGGTCAGCGACCGCGCCAACCGGCTGCGCTGGCCCCCCGGCCGCCGCCGCTACGACGTCGCCGTGCTCGCCGAGCTCGCCCGTCTGCGCCCCCGCGAGGTCGTCCTCACGCTGGACGGCGAGTCGCAGACCGTGCCGGTGACCATGGTCGCCGTGGGCAACACCGCCTGGTACGGCGGCGGCCTGAAGGTCTGCCCGGGCGCCGACCCCACCGACGGGCTGTTCGACGTCACCGTCGTGGGGGCCACCAGCCGGCTCGAGCTGATCCGCACCAAGCCGCTGCTGACCCTGGGCACCCACGTCGAGCACCGCTCGGTGACGGTCCACCGCGCCGCCCGGGTCGAGCTGAGCTCGCCCGGCGTGACGACCTGGGCCGACGGCGAGCCGGTGGCGCCGCTCCCAGCGGTCGCGGAATGCGTCCCGGGTGCCTTGCACGTGCTGGGGGCACGCCGGGTCCAGGGGGCGGCGCGAGCCGATCCGGTTCCGCGCGCCTAACGTGGGCGGCATGTCCAGCCCCGCTGAGCGGTACGCGGCTGCCCGGCGGCGGACCGCCCACCCCACCCTGGCGGACTTCACCGCCGAACTCGGGTTCTCCCTCGACCCGTTCCAGGTCGAGGCATGCGAGGCGCTGGAGCAGGGGTCGGGCGTCCTCGTCTGCGCGCCGACCGGTGCGGGCAAGACCGTCGTCGGCGAGTTCGCGATCCACAAGGCCCTGGCCGAGGGGCGCAAGGCCTTCTACACCACCCCGATCAAGGCGCTGTCCAACCAGAAGTACGCCGACCTCGTCGAGCGGTACGGGTCCGACAAGGTCGGCCTCCTGACCGGCGACAACGCGGTGAACGGCGACGCCCCCGTGGTCGTGATGACCACCGAGGTCCTCCGGAACATGCTCTACGCCGAGTCGCCGGCGATCGACGGCCTGGGCTACGTCGTCATGGACGAGGTGCACTACCTCGCCGACCGGTTCCGCGGCGCGGTGTGGGAAGAGGTGATCATCCACCTCCCGCAGTCGGTCACCCTGGTCTCGCTGTCGGCGACGGTGAGCAACGCCGAGGAGTTCGGCGAATGGCTGGTCACCGTCCGCGGCCACACGACCGTGGTCGTCAGCGAGGTCCGGCCGGTGCCGCTCTGGCAGCACATGCTCGTCGGCAACCGGGTGTTCGACCTGTTCTCGCTGCGGCCCGCCGCGCACGCCGCCGAGCAGGGGACCGGCCCCCGCGAGCTGTCCACGCGCGAGCGCGGCACCTCCGTCGTCGACCCCGAGCTGGTGCGCTTCGTCCGCGAGCACGAGCGCCGGATCGACTCCTGGCACGGCGGCGGCCCCGGCTCGCGGCGCCGCGACGACTCGCACCGGCCGCGCTACCGCCCGCCGGCCCGCTCCGACGTCGTCACCCGGCTCGACAACGCCGGTCTGCTGCCGGCGATCACCTTCGTGTTCAGCCGCAACGGCTGCGACGCCGCCGTCCACCAGTGCCTGCTGTCCGGCCTGCGGCTGACCGACGAGTTCGAGCGGTCCGAGATCGCCGAGATCATCGACCGGCGCACCGGCTCGCTGCTGGAGGAGGACCTGCACGTCCTGGGCTTCTGGGAGTGGCGCGAGGGCCTGCTCGCCGGGCTCGCGGCGCACCATGCGGGCCTGGTGCGGCGTTCAAGGAGACCGTCGAGGAGTGCTTCGTCCGCGGCCTGGTCAAGGCGGTGTTCGCGACGGAGACCCTCGCCCTGGGCATCAACATGCCGGCCCGCAGCGTCGTCCTGGAGCGGCTGGTCAAGTGGAACGGCGAGGCGCACGTCGACATCACGCCGGGGGAGTACACCCAGCTCACCGGCCGCGCCGGGCGCCGGGGCATCGACGTCGAGGGGCACGCGGTGGTCGTCTGGTCGCCGGGAGTCGACCCCGCCGCCGTCGCGGGCCTGGCGAGCACCCGGACCTTTCCGCTGCGCTCGTCGTTCCGGCCCAGCTACAACATGGCGGTCAACCTGGTCAGCTCGTTCGGCCGGGCCCGCGCCCGCGAGCTGCTGGCGAGCTCCTTCGCGCAGTTCCAGGCCGACCGGTCGGTCGTCGGGCTGGCCCGCGCCGCGGCCAGGCACGAGCAGGAGGCGGCGCGGGCGGCGAAGGAGATGCACTCCGACCGCGGCGACGTCGGCGCGTACGCGCTGCTGCGGCGCGAGATCGCCGACCGCGAGAAGGAGCTCTCCCGCGACTCGCAGGCCAAGCGCCGCATGGAGGCCGCCGACGCCCTCGCCGCGCTGCGCCCCGGCGACGTCATCCGGGTGCCGACGGGCCGCCGGCAGGGGCTGGCCGTCGTCCTCGACCCCGGCATCACCGACCTCGCCGACCCCCGCCCGCTGGTGGTGACCGAGGACAAGTGGGCCGGCCGGCTGGCCGCCGTCGACTTCCCGACGCCGGTGACGGCGCTGGCTCGCGTGCGCGTGCCGAAGAACTTCAACCACCGCAGCCCGCACGCCCGCCGCGACCTCGCCGCGACCCTGCGCAACGCCCGCGTGGAGAACGACCTGGGCGCGCGACGGGTCAAGCACCGGTCGGCCGCCGCGGACGACCCGGTGCTGGCCGACCTGAGGGACGCCCTGCGGCGCCACCCCGTGCACCAGCTGCCCGACCGCGAGGAACGGGTCCGGGTCGCCGAGCGGTGGCTGCGCTCGGTGCGCGAGGCCGACGCGCTGCAGCGGAAGATGACCGAGCGGACCGGCTCCCTGACCCGTCAGTTCGACGCGACCTGCGACGTCCTCGAGGAGCTCGGCTACCTGGTGCCGGAGGCCGCGCCCCTGGTGCCGGCCGACACGGAGGTCGTCGGGGCGCTGGACGACGTGCCGGTCGTCACCGACGACGGACGGCGGCTGTCGCGGATCTGGTCCGAGGCCGACCTGCTGGTCGCCGAGTGCCTGCGCGAGGGCACCTGGCGCGGTCTGACGCCGGCCGAACTGGCCGCCGTGACGTCGACGGTCGTTTTCGAGGCGCGGCGGGACAACCCGTCGCTCCCCGCGGTGCCGGCGGGCAAGGTCGCGGCGGCGATCGGCGAGATGCGGCGCATCCGGCTCCGCCTGCAGGAGGTGGAGGCCGATCACGGCGTGCCGGTCACCCGCGACCTCGACCTCGGCTTCGCCTGGGCCGCGTACCGCTGGGCCGACGGGCAGAGCCTCGACCGGGTGCTCGCCGGCGCAGAGCAGGCCGGCACCGAGCTCTCCGGCGGCGACTTCGTCCGGTGGGCCCGGCAGCTCATCGACCTGCTCGACCAGCTGGCCAAGGTCGCCGAGGAACCGGTGGCACGGGTGGCGCGGGCGGCCGTCGACCGCGTGCGGCGCGGCGTCGTGGCGGTCGCCGTCGGCGGCTGACCAGCGATTCGCTGCGGCCTGCTCGGCCTCCAGGTGAGGCACAATGCCAGCGCCCCGTGACCGGTCGTCGCGGGGCCACCGGACCGACGACGACCGAAACGGGGAACGACGATGACGTACCCGCCCCAGGGCAGCGGAGAGCACGAGGACCCGGACCGGCACGCGACGCAGCCGGCGCCGTCCTTCGAGCGGCCACAGCAGCCGGTCCAGCAGCCGGTCCAGCAGCCGCCCGCCGCGCCGTGGCAGGGACCCACGCGGCCGTACGGCCAGGCCTCGCAGTCCTACGGCGAGCCGTCGTCGCCGGCGTCCCAGCCTTCCTACGGGCAGCCTTCCCACGGGCAGCCTCCGTACGGGCAGCCTCCGCACGGGCAGCTTCCGCACGGGCAGCCTCCGCACGGGCAGCCTGCGTACGGGCAGCCGCAGTACGGCCCGCCCTCGTACGGCCGGTCGCCGTCCGTCCAGCCCTACGGTCAGCCGCAGTCCGGCCAGCCGTGGCAGCAGCCCCCGGCCCCGCCGCAGAAGTCGAAGGTCGGGCTGATCGCGGCGGTCACCGCCGTCATCCTGCTCGTGATCGCCGGGGTGGTGGTCGGCGTTCTGACGCTGCAGTCCACGGTGCTCGACCCGGCAGCGGTCGAGCGCGACGTGGCGGCGCAGTTCGAGGAGCGCGAGGGCGTTCCGATCGACCTGAGCTGCGACGAGGAGATGACCGTCGACTCGGGCAAGACCTACGAGTGCACGGGGACGACCGCCGACGGCGAGGACGTCACCCTGGAGATCCGCATCGAGGACGAGGACTCGGCCGCCTACACGTGGACCGAGCCCTGAGCCGTACCCGGATCCTCGCCGGTGCAGGGGTCGCCCTCGTCAGCCTTGCCGCCGCCCTGGCCGTCGTCGCCTGGCTGCTCCGGCAGCCGCAGGACCTGGACGCCGCAGAGGTCGAGCGCGACGTCGCCGCCCAGTTCCAGGCCGAGCACGGCGTGGCCGTCGACCTGGACTGCCCGGACGAGATGCCGACCGGCTCCGGCGAGGTGCACCCGTGCGACGGTGTCACCCCTGACGGGGACGAGGTGTACGTCGAGATCCAGATCGCGGACCCGGAGGAGGAGTTCGACTACCGCTGGTGGACGTCCTTCCCCCGTTAGTCCAGCCGGACCGCCTCGGCGGACCAGCCCAGGGCCGCGCCGAGCCGCTTGACCGACGACTCCAGCCCGTGCTCGGCCGCGAGCTCGACCAGCGCAACGGGATCGGCGGGCGCCTCGGGCAGGTGGCCCTCGACCGGTGGCAGGTCGATGTCCTTGGCGACGGCGACGACGACGGGTGCGGCGTCGAGGTAGGCCGACGCCGCGTGCATCTTCTTCAGCACCGCGGCGGTGAGCGGCGGCTTGGCCACCACGGTCCGCGCGACCGCCTCGCGGATCCCGGCGAGGCTGCCGAACTCGTTGATCAGCGCCGCCGCGGTCTTGGCGCCGACCCCGGCCACACCGGGCAGGCCGTCGCTGGGGTCGCCGCGGAGGACGGCGAAGTCGGCGTAGGCCCGGCCCGGGATGCCGTACTTGGCGGTCACGACGGCCTCGTCGACGGTCTCGATGTCGGCGATGCCGCGGGCGGTGTAGAGCACGCGGATGCCGGCCGCGTCGTCCACCAGCTGGAACAGGTCGCGGTCACCGGTGACGACGTCGACCGGGCGTCCGGCGCGGGTGGCGAGGGTGCCGATGACGTCGTCGGCCTCGTAGCCGGGTGCCCCGACGCGGTCGATCCCGGCGGCGGCCAGGACGTCGACCAGGATCGGCACCTGCGGGCTCAGCTCGTCGGGGACGGTCTCCTCCGACCCGTCCGGCGCCAGCCGGTGCGCCTTGTACGAGGGCAGGGCCTCGGTCCGGAAGGCCGGCCGCCAGTCGTCGTCCCAGCAGGCCACCAGCCGGTCCGGGCGGTGCGCGGACAGCAGCCGGGCGGTCATGTCGAGGAAGCCGCGGACGGCGTTGATCGGCCGGCCGTCGGGCGTGGTGATGCTGGTCGGGACGCCGTAGAAGGCACGGAAGTAGAGGCTGGCGGCGTCCAGGAGCATTGTCGTCACGGTGGCGGACGGTAGCGGTCCGGCGACGTGTGCGGAGATCGTCGTCCGCCCTGACTAGTCTGCGCCTGTGGCAACGGCTACCTCTTCGAGCGGTGAGCTCGTGACCATCGACCGCGTGCACGCCGCCCGGGAGATCGCCGAGGAGACAGGCGTCGACCTCCTGGTCCTCACGCCCGGGTCGGACCTGCGCTACCTGTGCGGCTACGACGCCCATGCGATGGAGCGGCTGACCGCGCTCGCGGTGCCGCGTCGCGGCGAGCCGTTCCTGGTCGTGCCGCGGCTGGAGGCGCCGATGGTGGAGGTGAGCCCCGCCGGCGGACTCGGTCTCGAGGTGCTCGCCTGGGACGAGACGGACGACGCCTTCGCCGTGCTGGCCGGGGCCGTCACCGCACGGCTGGGATCGGCGCCGGCACGGGTGGCGGTCGGCAACCGCACGTGGGCGGAGCACGCGCTGGGGGTGCAGCGGGCCCTCCCGGGTTCCGCGCTCGAGCTGGCCGCCCCGGTCGTCGACCGGCTGCGCATGGTGAAGTCGGCCGCCGAGATCGAGGAGCTGGCGTTCGCCGGCGCCGCGATCGACCGGGTGCACGCGCGGATGCACTCGATGCTGAAGGTGGGCCGGACGGAGGCCGAGGTCGGTGCCGACATCGCCCGGGCGATCCTCGAGGAGGGTCACGTGGGCGTGGACTTCACCATCGTGGGGTCCGGTCCCAACGGCGCCAGCCCGCACCACGAGCTCTCCGACCGGGTGGTCGAGGCCGGGGACGTCGTCGTGGTCGACATCGGCGGCGAGACGGCGACCGGCTACCGGTCGGACTGCACGCGGACCTACGTCGTCGGCGGACCGCCGAGCCCGGCCGTCGCCGAGTGGTACGCGGTGCTCCAGACCGCCCAGGCGGCGTCGAGCGCTGCCGTCCGCCCAGGGGTGACCGCCGAGGCGATCGACGCGGCCGCCCGGGACGTGATCGACCAGGCCGGTTGGGGGAAGCACTTCATCCACCGGACCGGCCACGGCATCGGCCTCGACACCCACGAGGCGCCCTACATCGTCGCGGGGAACGACATCCCGCTGGTGCCGGGCATGGCGTTCTCCGTCGAGCCGGGCATCTACCTGGCCGGCGAGTGCGGCGCCCGCATCGAGGACATCGTCGTCTGCACCGAGGACGGCGTCCGCACGCTCAACGAGGGCCCGCGTGAGCTCGTCGAACTCCCCGGCTGAGCCGGGCGGCGAGGCGCCGGCTGCCAGGGACGTCGACCGTGCGCTGCTGGCTGCCCTCGCCCGTGACGGGCGCGCCAGTTACACCGACCTCGCGGAGCGGGTCGGTCTGTCGGTGTCCGCGGTGCACCAGCGGGTGCGGCGCCTGGAGCAGCGCGGTCTGATCACCGGCTACCGGGCGATGCTGCAGCCCAAGGCGCTCGGCCTGCCGCTGACGGCGTTCGTGTCGATCACGCCGATCGACGTCGCCCAGCCCGACGACGCCCCCGCACGGCTGGCCCACCTCAGCGCGATCGAGGAGTGCCACTCGGTCGCCGGGGTGGAGAGCTACATCCTCAAGGTGCGGGTGGCGTCGCCCGACGGCCTCGAGGCGCTGCTGCAGGAGATCCGGGCGGCGGCCAACGTCACCACGCGGACGACGGTGGTGCTGTCCACGTTCTACGAGGACCGCCCGCCGATCTGAGAGGTCCCCGTTCTGGATGACCAACCGGCTGGCCAATCCCGTGCTGCGCCGGCTGCCGGGCACCCGCCTGGGACGGCGGCTCGGCCGGCGGCTGACGGTCAGTGGCAGAACCTGCGCACGCCCGCCGAGGTGGACCTGTGGCTGGCGGGGGAGCGCCGGCACGCCCGCGCCGTGGCGGTGGTCGGTTCGGAGCGGCGGCCGAGGCACGACGAGGGCTGGTCGCCTACCTGTCGCAGACATCCGCCGCCGTTCGCGCGTTCGGGCTGCGCTCGCTCACCGACACCCATGCGCTCGCGGGCCCACGAAGTCGTGCTGGTGCGCGCCGACCTCGTTCCCGACCCGGACGCGGTGGCCTGACCGATGATTCATCCGCGCCGTGCGGGTCTGAACGCCGAATACCGACTCCCGGGAGATTGACGCGATGCGGAAGCTGGCCTTCGCCATGAACGTGAGCCTGGACGGCTACACCGCCGCGCCCGGCGACGACCTCGGTTGGAGCGTCCCGAGCGACGAGCTGTTCCAGTACTGGTCCGACCGGGTGGGAGCGACCGGCCTGGCGCTGTACGGGCGCAGGGTGTGGGAGGGGATGAGCTCCCATTGGCCGACGGCCGACCAGCAGCCGGACGCCACACCGGCGCACGTCGAGTACGCCCGTCGTTGGCGGGAGATGCCGAAGGTGGTGTTCTCCTCCACGATCCGCAGGGTCGACGGGAACGCCCGCCTGGTCAGCAGCGACGCGGTCGCGGAGATCACCCGGCTCAAGGCCGAGGACGGCGGCCCGATGGACATCGTCGGCTCCACGCTCGCTGCGGCGGCGATGCGGGCCGGGCTGATCGACGAGTACGTGCTGGTCACTGCGCCGGTGCTGGTCGGCGGCGGCACGCCGTTCTTCACGGCTCTGGACGAGTGGGTGGACCTGCGGCTGGTCGAGACCCGGACGTTCCCCGACGGCGTGCTCCTGACCAGGTACGAGACCAGGCGCTGACCGCCAACCGCAGGTCGTTGGCCTGCGCACTGGACATCGCTTCGAACGTGTGTTCGTATCGAAGGCATGCGGTGGGATGCGCAGCGGCTGGACGTCGACGATCCGACGACGTTGCCCGGCATGCCGAGCATCCGGGGCTTGCTGCGCAGCGTTCAGGTGCCGGAGTTCCCGGGCGTCACGTTCCACGAGGTGCGGGCGAAGAGCGCGCTGAACCACGTGCCCGGCGAATCGGCGATGCCATTCCCGTACACCATCAATCCGTACCGCGGATGCATCCATTCCTGCGTCTACTGCCTGTCCGGGGACACGCAGGTCCTGCTGGCGGACGGCTCGCAGAGGAAGATCGCCGACCTTCGTGTCGGTGATCGCATCATCGGTACCGAACAGCGAGGGAGATATCGGCACTACGTCGAGACGGACGTCCTCGCACACTGGTCGACGGTGAAGGAGGCGTACCGAGTCACGCTCGGGGACGGAACTCGACTCGTCGCGAGCGGGGACCACCGTTTCCTGACCGGGCGCGGCTGGAAGCACGTCACCGGCGCGATGAGCGGGGCCGATCAGCGGCCGTACCTGACCACCAACGACAAGATGCTGGGCTTCGGCCGAACCGTCGCCTCGCTCGAGCCGTGCGACCAGTACCGCCGCGGTTACCTCACCGGCATGGTGCGCGGCGACGCCAATCTCAAGGTGTACCGATACCAGAGTGCCGGCCGCGCACATGGAGACGTCCACCGGTTCCGCCTGGCCCTGGCCGACGTGGAGGGTCTGCAGCGCACCCACGACTACCTGGCGCTGGAAGGCGTCGCGACCGACTGGTTCGACTTCACGGCGGCGACGGACAAGCGCCGGGCCGTGACAGCGATCCGAACGTCATCCGCGGCGTCAGTTGCACGTATCGGCGAGCTGATCCAGTGGCCGGACGCACCGACCGAGGCCTGGCAGCGAGGGTTCCTCGCCGGCATCTTCGATGCCGAGGGCAGTCGAAGCCAAGGCGTCCTCCGGATTTCCAACACCGATGGCGACATCCTCGGACAGGCGTCTGCTGCGCTGCAGCGCTTCGGATTCGATGTGGCGCGCGAAGACCTGCGGCTGGCGAACGGCCTGATCTCGCTGCGGGTGCGCGGCGGCCTGCGCGAGCACATGCGCTTCGTGCACCTGGTCGACCCGGCAATCCGTCGGAAGTGCCAGGTCGCCGGAACAGCGGTGAAGAGCGACGCCGATCTACGTGTGACCAGCATCGAGCCGCTCGGCATCGAGATGCCGATGTTCGACATCACCACTGGCACGGGCGACTTCATCGCCAACGGGGTGATCAGCCACAACTGCTTCGCCCGGCGGACCCATGAATGGTTGGAGTTCGATTCCGGGCAGGACTTCGACACGCAGATCGTCGTCAAGACGAACCTCGTCGAGGTGCTGCGCCGTGAGCTGGCCCGTCCGTCCTGGACGCGGGAGCATGTGGCGCTCGGCACGAACACCGATCCGTATCAGCGGGCCGAGGGCCGCTACCGGTTGATGCCCGGTGTCATCCGGGCGCTGGCCGACTCCGGCACGCCGTTCTCGATCCTGACGAAAGGCACCTTGCTGCGGCGGGACATCCCGCTGCTGGCTTCGGTCTCGACGGATGTGCCGGTCGGGCTGGGGATCTCCATGGCGATCTGGGACGACGCCCTGCACGAGGCGCTCGAGCCAGGGGTCCCCACACCCCGCGCGCGGCTGGACGTCGTGAAGGCGGCGACGGACGCCGGCCTGCCATGCGGGGTCTTCCTCGCTCCGGTTCTGCCCGGCCTCACCGACGACGTCGAGTCGCTCGACGCGGCGCTGGCCGCGACCGCCACGGCGGGCGCCACGGGGGTCACGGTCATCCCGCTGCACCTGCGCCCCGGGGCGCGGGAGTGGTTCATGGCCTGGCTGCGCCGGGAACACCCGAGCCTGGTCCCGCGGTACGAGCAGATGTACGCCCGCCGCGCATACGTGTCCGCCGAGTACCGCACCTGGCTCCAGCAGCGCGTGACGCCCTTGCTGCGACGGCACGGGCTCGACCGCCAGTCCGGCGGCACTGCCCGTGGCGCGTCCGACCCCGGCACGGCAGGCGTGCCCGGCGACGAGGAGGCTCGCTTCCCGGAGGGCAGCCTTCCCACCGGCGGCCTGCCGGGCGTCCGGCCCAAGGGCGAACTCCCGGCGCATGCCCAGGTCGAGCCGGCCGCCGCGTGCGCGGAGCAGCTCTCCTTGCTCTAGGTCGGGCGTGTCAACCGGCCAGGCGCGGCGTCCGTGAGATCCGTGCGTGGGCGCGGGCGGCGCGGACGACTCCGCGCGGGGACACCGGTGGCGCTCCGTCGGCCAGCGCCAGCCGGCGGTAGGAGTCGTAGGAGAGCTCGCGATAGGCCAGCGCCAGCGCTTCGGCGTGCTCCCGCTGCGACGGCGGAGCCGTGGCCCGAAGGTGCTGCGCCGTGCGCCTGGCGTGCTTGGCGAACGTGGTCTGCAGCGCCTGGTTCGACAACCGGCCGCCGATCTGCGAGTCGAAGCCGGGCCCGCGGCGCAGCGCCGGCAGCACCCACGCGCTCGCGGCCAGGGCGGGGAAGCGCGAGCGCACCGCTTCCCAGGCGTGCCAGGCGGTCAGCGCACCCGGCACCGTCCAGTCGCCGTCGTCGGTGGAGATCAGGAGCCGGCGGGTAGTAGCCCGTACCTGGTCGCGACGCAGTGACCGGAACGACGCGATCGGCGCCGGCCAGCCCAGGGCGATGGCGCACCAGGCGACCGCCCGCAGGTGCTCCGGGTCCTCGCTGCGGATCTGCGTGAGGGCCCGGAGGTCCAGCTCCGGCGGGTCCGGCTCGGGCGTCGGCGCGGCCGGCAGCGCGATCCCGCCGTAGCGGGCGACCTTGCTGTACAGCGCCACCGTCGCCGGCTTCCAGCCCCGCGCCGCGGCCAACGGTTCGAGCCCCGTCTCGCCCAACTGCTCCGGCCCCAGGCCTAGCTCGAGTGCGGCCTCCCCGAGCCGGCGCCACTGGGCCTCGTAGCCCGGAGGGGCATCCAACCGCCGCCAGGCGCGGGCCGGCGGCGGGGCCGGCATGTCGGGCAGCGGCTGCTGCCATCCACCTCGCATGACGGAACACTACCGTTATCCCCAACATCAAGTCGCCCCGATTTCGGCGTCACCTGCCGAAGACAAGGCCCGCCGCCCTCCGGGCGGCATCGCAATAATCGCGGGAGCCGGCGGTGCGGTTGCAGGGTGACGAGGGGGAGCAGCGGGACCGCAGGGTCCCGGTCTGGGCGATTGCGAGTTGGGGATAACGGTTCCTCCCCGATGTCCGCCCAGGCGGCTCGCAGGCTCACCGGCTAGATTCCGCCCATGTACACGGCCAGCTGGCGGGACGTCGTCCGCCCGGACCTCTTCGGGAAGACCCCGGTCCGGCGCGACCGCCCCTACCGGTTCGTCATCCGCGCCTGCCTGGTGGTGTTCCGGCTCTTCGGCTTCCGCTTCGACGTCCGCGGTGCCGAGCACGTGCCGCCAGCGGCGGCGCGATCATCTGCAGCAACCACGTCAGCTTCTTCGACTTCACCTTCCTGGGCCTGGGCGCCCTGCCGCAGCACCGCCTCGTCCGGTTCATGGCGAAGGCCGCCGTCTTCGACCACTGGTTCGCCGGCAGGTTCATGCGGGCGATGCAGCACATCCCCGTCGACCGCACGGCCGGCGCCGCCGCGTTCGACCTGGCCGTCCGCGCGCTCAAGGACGGCGAGGTCGTCGGCGTCTTCCCGGAGGCGACGATCAGCCGCAGCTTCACCGTCAAGGACCTCAAGGCCGGCGCCCCGCGCATGGCCGTCCAGGCCGGCGTCCCGATCATCCCGGCGGCCGTCTGGGGCGGGCAGCGCGTGGCGACCAAGGGACACAAGGTGCAGTGGCGCCGCGGCACCCCGGTGCTGGTGCTCCTCGGCGAGCCGATCGTCGCCGAGCCGGGGGAGAAGCCCCAGGCCCTGCTCCGGCGCACCCGCGCGGCGATGGAGGCGCTGCTGGACGAGGCCCAGCGGACCTACCCCGAGCAGCCGTCCGGGCCGGAGGACCGCTGGTGGCTCCCCGTCCACCTCGGCGGCACCGCGCCGACGCCCGAGGAGGCCGCTGTCGCCGACGCCGTCCGCGCCGCCGGCAAGGGGCCCAAGGTCGTCAAGAAGTCGCCGCTCGCCCGCCTCAAGGGCCTGGTCGCCCGCCGCTGAGTTCCAGACCGCGGTGTGCGCTCCACAGCTGCCCCGCGCGATCGGCCGCCTCCGTCACCAGCGCCGCCAGCTCCGGGCGGTCGGGCACGCGGAACGAGACGTACGCGCCTCGCCCGCCGGCGACCGGCCGGCCGTAGGCCTTGGCGGCGAGATGCCCGTCCGGCAGCAGCCGCACGTTGCGGGTCGTCAGGAGAAATTCCTCGCCGCGACGGACCTCGGTCCACCGGAGCGGCTCGGGGACCGCCACGTTGACCGCCAGCGCGGTCACCTCGGCCGCGTCGGTGCTCCCGCGGTGACCGCTGCGACCACCCGCCGCGTGCCCTCGGCCCCTTCCGGCGCGGGCAGCAGCGGGTACACGTGCAGCGCGCCCTCGACGACCTCGATCTCCACCTCGGCGCCTGCCTTGCGCGCGGCCGCGACGAAGTCGGTGGAGTCGGGCAGGCAGAGCTCGCGGGTCCCGACCAGCACGGTCGTCGGCGGCAGGCCCTCCAGTGGGCCGTTGCCCGGGCTCAGGCGGGGCGCCGTCGGGTCGTCGCCGTCCGCCCACGCCGCCGCCGCCTCGTGCAGCCCCGGCGTCGCCAGCCACGGGTCCTCGATGGTCGCGAGGTCCGGGTGGCTCAGGGTCAGGTCCAGCCACGGCGAGATCAGCACCACCCGGCTCAGGTGCGGATCGCCGATCAGCTCCTGCGCGAGGCCGAGCGCCAGCCCGCCGCCGGCGGAGTCGCCGACCAGCGCGATGCCCTCCTCCGGGTTCTCCGCCGCCAGCTGCGCGTAGACCTCGTGCGCGAACGCGTAGGCCTCCCGGTAGCTGTGCTGCGGCGCCAGGCCGTACAGCGGCACCTCCACCCGCACGCCGGCATCGGCCAGCCGCCCGATCAGCGCCCAGTGCTGCGGCGTGATGCCGGCGATGTACGCCCCGCCGTGCAGGTACACCGCGGCACGTCCCGACCCGGTGCGCGGGCGGACCGTCCACACCGGGAACCCGCCCACGGTCCGCTGCGTCACCTCGTGCCGGGCGGTCAGCTTCCGGGGCGGCGGCGCCTCGACCTTCGGCTGCGCGATCCGGCGTCGTCCCCTCTCCGCAGTCGCGAAGGCGCGCTTGCGCGTCGCCCGGAGCACCAGCCCCACCGCGGACATCTGCCAGCTCATTAGGTCAGTCCACCATGGCCGGCGCCATGAGCCGGAAGGCCTCCAGCTCGACGTCGTACCAGCGGCGCAGCCGCCCCAGCGGCTGCATGCCGAGGCGGGCGCAGACAGCGAGGGACGCGGCGTTCCCCGGGCGGACGACGGCGTAGACCTCGGGCAGCCCGGCGTCGAAGCCGCGGTCGATCACCGCCCGCGCCGCCTCCGTGGCGTAGCCGCGGTGCCAGGAATCCGGGTGCAGGTGCCAGCCGACCTCGATCTCACCCACCCCGTTGGGCAGCGGCTTGAACAGCACCGTGCCCGCCACCGTCCCGTCGGCGCACTCGATCGCCCAGCACCCGTGCCGGTCGTCGAGCCGGGACACGGTCGCCCAGCGCTCCACGAGCTCCGCCGGTGGCACCGTCGGCGTCCCACCCAGCCACCGGCTGACCTCGTCGCGGCTGTAGAGGTCGGTCAGCCGGGCGAGGTCCGCGGCGGACGCCGTCCACGCGCGCAGGCGCAGCCGGGCGGTCCGCAGCTCCTCCATCGCCGGTGCCTACCCCCGCGCCGGGGGAGGACCACACGGGTCCGGAGGACGGATCAGACGATCAGGTCGGCCACCGACGCGGCACGGGACGACGCCGCCTTCTTCTCGGCCGCCACCGGGTCGACGTTCCGCTCGGCCCACCACGCCCGACCGCTCTCCGGCAGCGTGTGGATCGGGTCGTAGTAGGTGTAGCGCCGGTCCAGCGCCGCCTCGTCGCCGGCCTCGATCCCGGTGCGGTAGTTCTTCGTCCAGTAGCTGATGCCGCGCTCGCGGTCGTACTCGGCGACCTGGTGCACCCAGCGCTTACCGACATAGGGCACGTCGCACACGATCCGCGGCGTCGCGAACCCCGGCAGGTACCCCATGATGTCGTGCTGCAGCGTCTGGGCCTCGGCCAGGGAGAGCCGCCAGTGCTCGGCGCTGGGGATCATGTCGCACATGTAGAAGTAGTACGGCGTGATGGAGGCCCCGTCCTGCAGCGCGAAGCAGAGGTCGAGCAGCTGGGGTGCCGTCGCGTTGGCCCCCGCAGCAGGACGCCCTGGTTGCGGACGTCGCGGACCCCGGCCTCGAGCATCGCCCTCGCGGCCTCGGCCACCAAGGGCGTCACCGACTGGGCGGCGTTCACGTGCGTGTGCACGGCCAGGGAGACACCGCGGGAGCGGGCGGTCGCGGCGAGCCGGCCCATGCCCTCGACGACGTCGTCCTGGAGCCAGTGCTGGGGAAGACCCATCAGTGCCTTGGACGCCAGGCGGATGTCCCGGACCGACTCGATCTCCAGCAGGCCGGCGACGAACGCCTCGAGGTTCTTGAACGGCAGGTTGGCCACGTCGCCGCCGGAGACGACGACGTCCCGCACACCGGGGGTGGCGCGCAGGTACTCGAGCATGGCGGTCTGCCGGTCGACCGGCTTGAGCTCGAACTTCAGCTTCGGGACGGCGGGCGTCGAGTTGCCGACCAGGTCCATGCGGGTGCAGTGGCCGCAGTACTGGGGGCAGGTCGACAGCAGCTCGGCCAGCACCTTGGTGGGGTAGCGGTGGGTCAGCCCCTCGACCGCCCACATCTCGTGCTCGTGCAGCGAGTCACGCGCCGCGTACGGGTGGCTGGCCGCGGCGCCGGCCAGCCGGTCCGACGCCACCGGCAGCATGTACCGGCGCACCGGGTCGGCGAGCATCGCCGCGGTCGACGGCACCTCCGAGGGCACCATCGTGTTCAGCATCTGCGGCGGCAGCAGCAGCGACATCGTCGCCCGGCCGGCCTGGTCGGCCTCGACGTCGGCGTAGAAGGACTCGTCGAGCAGGTCGCCGTACACGCCGCGCAGCTGGCGGAGGTTCTTCACGCAGTTGACGCGCTGCCACTGGGCGCTGCGCCACTGCTCGTCGGTCACATCGGCGAATCCGGGCAGCCGACGCCAGTCCGGCTCGACGAGTGGGCGCGCCGAGTACTCATAGGGCTGTTCCAGCACGGTGGCTACCTCCGGGTCTCCGCAACACGGGTGACCTTACGGGAGAATCTTCGGTCAAGTAGGCCTCACGCGCTAGGTTCTCCTGCAACGAACGGGTGAGACGGGAGAGAACGCGTGCACGGATCGACCGAACGCGCCCTGGGCGTGCACCGGGTCCTCGAGCCGGTCGGCGTCCTGCCGCAGGCCGCCCGGCGTCTGGACGCCGACCCGGCGATCGGCCCGGACGAGGTGCGCATCTCGGTACAGCGGCTGAATCTGGACGCGGCGTCGTTCCGGCAGCTGTCCGAGGCCTGTGGCGGGGACGGCAACGCCGTGCGCTCGGCCGTGCTGGAGATCGTGGCCACTCGCGGCAAGATGCAGAACCCGGTCACCGGCTCGGGCGGCATGCTCATCGGCACCGTCGACGCCGTCGGCCCGGAGTCGCCCCTGGGCCTGCTGGTCGGCCAGCGGGTCGCGACCCTCGTCTCGCTCACCCTCACCCCGCTCCGGATCATCGACGGCCTCGCGAACTGGGACGGCCGCTCCGAGCAGGTCCCCACCGAGGGGACGGCGATCCTGTTCGCCCGGTCGATCGCCGCCGTGCTGCCCGACGACCTGCCCGACGCCGTGTCGCTGGCCGTGCTCGACGTGTGCGGTGCCCCCGCGGCGACCGCCCGGGTGGTCGAGCGGGCCGGCGCCCGGTCGGTCGTCGTCCTGGGCGCGGCGGGCAAGTCCGGCTCCCTCAGCCTCGCCGCCGCCCGCGCCGCGGGCGCGACGCACCTGACCGGGCTCGTCCGGGACGACGCCGAGGCGGGGGCACTCAGCGCTTCCGGCCTGGCCGACCGCGTCGTCGTCGCCGACGCCACGGACCCTCTCGCGGTCGCGGCAGCCGTGGGCACACCGGCCGACCTGACCGTCGTCTGCGTCGACGTGCCCGGCGCCGAACACGGCGCGATCCTCGCGACGGCCGACGGGGGCAGCGTGGTCTTCTTCTCCATGGCCACGTCCTTCTCGGCGGCGGCCCTGGGCGCGGAGGGGATGGCTGCGGACGTGACGATGCTGGTGGGCAACGGCTACACGCCGGGCCACGCCGACCTGGCGCTGGAGCTGTACCGGTCGAACCCGGGCGTGCGCGCCCTGATCGAGCCTCGGGTGCACTGATGGACCTGCTCGTCACCGACGTGACGGTGGGCGACCGGCCGGGCCGCGCGGTGCACGTGGCCGACGGCCGCATCGCCTGGCTCGGGGACGCCGCCGACGCCCCCGCCGGCGACCGGGTCGTCGCGGGGGAGGGGGCGCTGCTCACGCCGGCGTTCGTCGACGGCCACGTGCACGCGACGGCCACCGGGCTGGCGCTCGCCGGCCTCGACCTCCACTCGAGCTCGAGCCTTGCTGATGCGGTGCAGGCGATCACGGCGCACGTGGCGGCTACTTCGACCGGCATCGTCCTCGGCACCGGCTGGGACGAGACCGCCTGGCCGGAGGGCCGGGGACTGACCCGCGCCGACCTGGACGCCGTGGTGGGCGACCGGCCGGCGTACCTGGCTCGGGTCGACGTCCACTCCGCGACCGTCTCGACGGCCCTGTTCGACCTCGTTCCCGGGATCCGTGAGCTGCCCGGCTACCACAAGGACGGCCAGCTGCGGCTCGACGCGCACCATGCCGCCCGCACGGCCGCCTACGGAGCGGTCGGCGAGCAGCAGCGCCGTGAGGCCCAGCGGGCCACACTGCGTCAGGCGACGGCGCTCGGCATCGGCACGGTGCACGAGATGGCCGGGCCGGAGATCTCCGGCGTCGACGACCTCGCGCTGCTGCTCCGGCTGGCGACAGGGGCGCCCGGCCCGCGGGTGCTGGGCTACTGGGGCGAGCTGGCCGAGCGCGGCGGCCTGGACGTCGTCCGGGAGCTGGGGCTGGCGGGCGCCGGGGGAGACCTGTTCTGCGACGGCGCCTTCGGCTCGCACACCGCCGCACTGGGCAACGGCCCGTACGCCGACCGCCCGGACACCGCGGGGAGCCTCCGCTTCTCGACCGGGCAACTGGTCCACCACGTGCGGCAGTGCACGCTCGCCGGGATCCAGGCCGGCTTCCACGTCATCGGGGACGCCGCGGTCGCCCAGGCCATCTACGCAGTCGAGACCGTGGCCGCCGAGTTGGGCCGTCCCGCCGTCCGGGCGTGCCGTCACCGGCTCGAGCACGTGGAGATGATCGACCGGCCGGACGTCGAGCGGCTGTGCGACCTGGGCATGGTGGCCAGCGTCCAGCCGGCGTTCGACGCCGCGTGGGGCGGGGACTCCGGGATGTACGCCGACCGCCTCGGGGTCCGGCGGGCGCTGGCGACCAACCCCTTCGCCGACCTCGCTGACGCCGGTGTGGCCCTGGTCCTGGGCAGCGACGCCCCGGTCACGCCGCTCGACCCGTGGGGCGGGGTGCACGCCGCCGTCGACCACCGGACGCCCGGGTCAGGCCTGCGGCCGTTCGACGCCTTCGACGCCGCCACCCACGGCGGGTGGCACGCCGCCCGCCGGGAGCACGCCGGAGGACCGCTCGCCGTCGGCGCTCCCGCCGACCTTGCGCTCTGGGCCACCGAGCAGACCCTGTCCGCCGTACTCGCCGAACGGGGCCGGCCGGACTGCCGCCTGCTCGTCGTCGAAGGGGAGCCCGTATGACCCGCCTCGAGCTCGATCCCGTCCTCGTCGCCCGCGCCCGGGAGCTGGCCGCCCGCGCGGCCCAGCCGGTCGTCGACCTGGCCCACCGGCACACCACGGTGTCCGTCGAGCGGGCGGTGCTGCGGCTGGCCGGGCTGACCGGCACGGACCCGGTGACGGGGGAGGTCGGCGCCCGGGGAGGTGGGGTGGGTGGGAACCCAGTCGACCGGGTGCCGTGGGTGAACCGGGTCGTCGACGCCGTCCGCGACCAGGTCGGCCTCGAGGCCGGCGTCGCCCTTCCCGTCTGGCACGCGCTGTCCTCGGGCGGGACCCTCCAGTCGCTCGCCGAGGAGGTCGGCGCCGGGACGGCGCGCTTCCAGATCCCCAGCGGCGCGGACGCCGACCGCGCCCGCGAGGCCGCCCGGGACGCCGTCGCCCAGGGCATCGCCCGCATCGACGCCAACCGGCGCCGCCGGGAGGAGCTCGTCGCTACGCACGGCGATCCGCCGCGCCGTCCCTGGATCTACCTGATCGTCGCCACCGGCGACATCCACGAGGACATCCCGCAGGCACAGGCCGCCGCCCGCGCCGGCGCCGACGTCATCGCCGTCATCCGGTCGACCGGCCAGTCGCTGCTGGACTACGTGCCCGAGGGCGCGACCCGCACCGGGTACGCGGGCACCTACGCCACCCAGGAGAACTTCCGGCTGATGCGGGCCGCCCTGGACGACGTCAGCGCGGAGCTGGGCCGCTACGTCCGGCTGACGAACTACGCGTCGGGCCTGTGCATGCCGGAGATCGCCGTCCTGGCCGGTCTCGAGCGGCTGGACATGATGCTCAACGACGCGATGTACGGGATCCTCTTCCGCGACATCAACCCGCGACGCACGTTCGTCGACCAGCGGTTCAGCCGGATGGTGCACGCCCGCGCCGGGATCATCATCAACACCGGCGAGGACAACTACCTCACCACCGCCGACGCCGTCGACGAGGCGCACACCGTCACGGTCAGCCAGCTGCTCAACGAGACGCTGGCCAAGGAGGCCGGCCTGGAGGACTGGCAGCTCGGCCTCGGCCACGCCTTCGAGATCCAGCCCGAGCGCGAGGAGTCCTTCCGCCTCGAGCTGGCCCATGCGCTCCTCGCCCGCAGCCTGTTCCCCGACGCGCCGCTGAAGTGGATGCCGCCCACCAAGCACATGACCGGCGACGTGTTCCGCGGCTACCTGCTCGACGGCTTCTTCAACCTGGCCGGCGCTCTCACCGGTCAGGGCATCCTGCTGGTGGGGATGATGACCGAGGCGGTCGTCACGCCGTGGCTGTCCGACCGCGACCTGGCCCTGCGCAACGTGCACTACGTGCTGGACGCCGCGGGCAACCTGTCCGAGGACTTCCACCCCCGAAGGGCGGGTTCATCGACCGCCGGGCCGACACGGTGCTGCGCGAGGCCGTCGACCTGCTCCGCCGGATCGCCGACCACCCCGAGGGCCTCATCCAGGCGATCGCCGACGGCACGTTCGGCATCACCCGGCGGCCCCCGGACGGTGGCAAGGGCCTGGACGGCGTCGTGGCGACGTCCGCGGACGCGTACAACCCCGCCCTCGAGCTGCTGGAGGTCCGCGAGGTGACCCGTGCCTGACAACGACCCGACCCGCGGTTCCGGCTCCGAGAACGGCGACCAGAACCGCGGTTCCGGCTCCTCGGGGATGGGGATCGTGCGGCCGTACGGCGACACCACCGGCGACGGCATGGTGCAGACCTCGTTCACCCTCCCCGTGCCCGCCGGCCCGAAGGCCGACGGCGCGGCGCTGCAGCTGGCGAACAAGATGGGCATCGAGCCCGCGATGGTCGTGCACAGCCACGCCATCGACGCGGGCTACACGTTCTTCGTCGTCTACGGCAGCGTGAAGCACCTGGTCGACCTCGATGCCGTCACCGTCGAGGAGCGGGCCTACCCGCTGCTGACCTCGTCGGAGATCAACGCGGCCATCCGCACCGGGCTCAATCGCAAGATGGTCGTCCTGGGCGCGTGCATCGGCACCGACGCGCACACCGTCGGCATCGACGCGATCCTCAACGTCAAGGGCTTCGCGGGGAAGAAGGGCCTGGAGTACCTGCGCGAGATGGCCGTGACGAATCTCGGCGCCCAGGTCACCGTCCCCGAACTCGTGGCCACGGCACGCTCGGCCCGCGCCGACGCGGTCCTCGTGTCCCAGGTGGTGACGCAGAAGGACGCGCACCTGCGCAACACCCGCGAACTGGCCGCCGCGTTCCGCGAGGCGATGGGGGAGTCCCGGCCGCTCCTGGTCGTCGGCGGTCCTCGCTTCGAGCCGTCCATGGCGGCCGACCTCGGCGTCGACAAGGTCTTCGGCCGGGGGACGACGCCCGGCGAGGTGGCCAGCTATCTCGTGCACGCCCTCGTACCGAAGGAGTCCTCGTGACCGACCCCCGGATCGGCCTCACCGTCACCCACCGCCGCTACGTGCCCTACGCGCACGCCCACTACGGCGGCAACCTGGTCGACGGCGCCTACACCCTCGGCCTGTTCGGCGACGTGGCCACCGAGGTCGCGATCCGCTCGGACGGCGACGAGGGCCTGCTGGCCGGCTACTCGGAGGTCCGCTTCCTCGGCCCGGTGCACGCCGGCGACGTCCTGGAGGCGACGGTGGAGATCACCCGGGTGGGCCGGCGCAGCCGGGAGCTGCGGTGCACCGCCCAGGTCGTCGCACGGGCCGAGCCGGAGCGCGGCCCGTCGGCGGCGAAGGTGCTCGACCCACCCCTGGTGGTCGTCGAAGCGGTCGCGACCCTCGTCGTCCCTGGGTAACGATCGGATAACAGAAGGTCGTATCAGTCACCGTAAGTGTTCGCACAGAAGCGCCGAGTTCTTACAGTCCCTGGAGTTCCAACCGGGCGCACCGCTCCGTGCCCCTCCGGATCGAGTCGTGCGACCCCCCGGTCATCACCGGACCGCGGGGGCGGCGCCTTGCCCGGAGGCAGCGTGGCGGCCATCCCGGCGGAGCCCGCCGACGATCCACGTCATCAGACAACGGTCGCGCCGCCCGCCCCCAGCGAGCGGCCGTCCGGCCCGAAGACGCCGACGTCGGCAGGGGAGTCCGCCGGCGTCAACCCGGTCGGGGGATCGACCAGCCGGACCGGCAGGCTGGGATGGGATGCTGGGTCAGGACCGCGGCAGTGGCGCGGCGGTCCGGACCCCGCCCGACCGGCGGGCATGACCGCTCGGGGAGGCTGTGCGTGCCGGCAGGACACGGTGCGTCGGGAGCGGGCACGCTGACCCGGCCCGCGGGCACGTCGCCGTCCGCACCGCCCGAGCGGCCCGGACGCCGGCTTCCCTGGCGGACCCTGCTCGCCGTGGTCGGCGGCCTGCTGCTCCTCCTGGCCTTCCCGGGGTACTCCCTGGTGCCCCTCGCCGTCCTCGGCCCCGCGGCGCTCGCGCTGGCCGTGCACGGTCAGCGCGTCCGCGCCGGGCTCTGGCTGGGCCTGGTGTTCGGGCTGGCCTTCTTCGTCCCCCTGCTGTCGTGGAGCGGTATCTACGTCGGCCCGGTGCCGTGGCTGGCCCTGGCCGGCTGGGAGGCCCTGCACCTCGCGCTGCTGGGTGGCGCGACCGCGGTCGTCTCCAGGCTGCCGGCCTGGCCGGTGTGGGCCGCCGCGCTCTGGGTCGCCGACGAGGCGCTGCGCGGCCGCTTCGTGCTCGACGGGTTCCCGTGGGGACGGCTCGGGTTCAGCCAGACCAGCGGTCCGCTGCTGTCGCTCGCGGCGTACGGCGGAGTGCCGCTGGTCAGCTTCGCCGTCGCCCTGACCGGCACGCTGCTGGCCGCGGCCGTGCTGGCCCTGGTCCGGGGAGGGACGTGGTGCGGGCGGTCCGCGCCGGGGTCGCCGCGCTCACCGTGCCGCTGGTCGGGGCGGTCGCCTGGCTGCCCCTGGCCGGTCCCTCCCTCACCGAGGGCGGCCCTACGTCGACGGTCGCGGTGATCCAGGGCGACGTGCCCCGCGCCGGCCTGGATTTCAACGCCCAGCGCCGCGCCGTCCTGGACAACCACGTGCAGCGGACCCTGGAGCTGGCCGAGGCGGTCGCGGCGGGGGAGGAGCCCCAGCCGGACCTGGTCCTCTGGCCCGAGAACAGCTCCGACATCGACCCCTACCGCAACGACGACGCGGCACGGCAGATCGACCGCGCCGCGCGGGCCATCGACGCTCCGGTGCTCGTCGGCGCGATCGTCCAGGGACCCGGTCGCTTCATCAGCAACACCGCGATCGTCTGGGACCCCGAGGACGGGCCCGGCGACACCTACGTGAAGCGACACCCCGTGCCCCTGGGGGAGTACGTGCCGGCCCGGAGCTTCTTCCGCTTCTTCAGCAAGCAGGTCGACCGGGTCACCGACCAGTACGCGGGCAGCGAGGTCGGCGTCCTGGACGTCGGCGGCGCCCCGGTGGGGAACCTGATCTGCTTCGAGGTGGTCTACGACGGACTGGTGCACGACGTCGTCGCCGAGGGGGCCGGGATGATCGTCGTCCAGACGAACAACGCGACCTTCGGCTACACCGACGAGAGCGAGCAGCAGCTGGCCATGAGCCGGCTGCGGGCCGTGGAGTTCGGCCGGACCGTCGCCGTGGTCGCCACGAGCGGCATCTCGGCGATCGTCGGGCCGGACGGCACGGTGCACCGGTCCTCCGAGCTGTTCGAGCCGGCGGTGTTCGTCGAGGAGATCGCGCAGCGGGATTCCCGCACCGTCGCGCTGCGCACGGGCGCCGCGCCCGAGTGGGCGCTGACCGCGGTGGCGGTCGGTGCCCTCGCCGTGGCCGCCGTCCTGCACCGGAGGAGCGCGCGGTGAGCGACCGGGTGCTGGTGATCGTGCCCACCTACAACGAGGCCGAGAACCTCGGGCAGATCCTGGAGCGGCTGCAGGCGAGCGTCCCCGAGGCGCACGCCCTCGTCGTCGACGACGGGTCGCCGGACGGCACGGGAGACCTCGCCGAGGCAGTGGCGGCGCGCGACGAGCGCGTGCACGTGCTCCGGCGCACCGCCAAGAACGGGCTGGGTGCCGCCTACATCGCCGGCTTCCGCTGGGCACGGGAGCGCGGCTACGACGTGGTCGTCGAGATGGACGCCGACGGGTCGCACGCCCCCGAGCAGCTGCCCCGACTGCTCGCCGCGCTCGGTGACGCCGATCTGGTGCTCGGCTCGCGGTACGTGCCCGGCGGAGAGGTGACCGACTGGCCGGCGCACCGGTTGCTGCTCTCCCGGGCGGGGAACCGCTACACGCGCTGGGCGCTGCGGTTGCCGCTCAACGACGCGACAGGCGGCTACCGGGCGGCGCGGGCGGCGCTGATCGACCGGCTGCCGTTCGACGACGTCGCCAGCCAGGGCTACTGCTTCCAGGTCGACTGGGCCTGGCGTGCGGTGCGCGCAGGAGCCCGGGTCGCCGAGGTGCCGATCACCTTCACCGAGCGGACGTTCGGCAGGAGCAAGATGAGCGGCTCGATCGTTGGAGAGGCATTGGTACGGGTAACCGTCTGGGGCGTCCGCGACCGGCTGGCCGACTGGCTGCCCGGCCGGGTCACCCGTCCGGTACCGGCACGGGTCCGCTGAGGAGCAGGGGAGAGCGCATGAGGGACCGCGCATGAGAGCCGTCCTGGGACGGCGGATCCGGCTGGTCGCCGCGCTCCTGCTGCTGGCCGAGCTCGTCGTCTACGTGCTCGTCGCCGGCTGGATCGGCGTCGGCTGGACGATCCTGGCCACGCTCGCCACCACCGTCCTCGGCTGGGCGCTGCTGGCGCGTCAGGGCACCCGGGCGCTCGCCGACCTGCGGGAGCGGGCGCGGGTCCGCCAGGCGCCCGGCCGCGAGCTGGGGGACGCCGGGCTGGTCGCCGCGGGCGGCCTGCTCATGATCCTGCCCGGCTTCATCGGCGACCTGGTCGGGCTGCTCTGCCTGCTCCCCGGCACGCGGGTCCTGGTGCGGCGGGTGCTGACCGCCGTCGTCCTGGCGCGGGTCCCCGACGGGCTCCGCGGGCCCGTGCGCGTGGAGAGCGTGCGCACGACGGAGTTCGGCCCCGGCGGCGCCGGAGGCAGCACGCGGGCCACCCCGCTGGTGATCGAGGGTGACGTGATCGAGCGGCCGCAGGACCGAGGCCCGGATCCCCGATGATCATCGGCACGTGGCTGTGCCCCCGCGCGGCGTGGCGGCAACCACCCGCCGATGATCAACAGCGCATGACCGCCGGAGAACCGCATGACCGCCGGAGGACGCAGAACGGCCCCGGTGGCGCACCACCGGGGCCGTTGCGCGATCTGCTGCTAGCTGGCGCGGGTACGCCGGCCGCGGAGCACGTCGAGGCGCTCGGCCAGGACCTCCTCGAGGTCCTCCACGGAACGCCGCTCGAGCAGCATGTCCCAGTGGGTCCGCGGGGGCTTGACCTTCTTGGGGGCCGGCTCGGCGCCGCCCACGAGCTTGGCCGCGCCGCCGTCGAACTTGCACTCCCACGTGTCGGGGAGCTCGGCGTCGTCAGCGAACGGGACGGTGAACAGGTGGCCCGAGGGGCAGCGGTACTCCGCGTACTGCCGCTCGATCGGCGCGGTGTTCCGCTCGGTCTCGTAGCTGACGCTGCCCAGTCGGCTGCCGCGCAGTGAACGCTCGCCCATGGCACACCGTCCTCTCGTTCGTGGTGTCGGTCGCGACTCTGGGTGTCCGGCATGGGGACCCATACCCACGCGCCAGGGAGTCATCGTGATGAACGACAGAAAACGCTGAAGGATTCCGTCGAATCGGCTGTTCATCATCGCATGGGGTCAGATGGCGCGCGCCGGTGCCCCCCGGACGGGTGAGCGCGCAGGTCAGGGGAGTGCGAGCTGGCCCGGACCGGCCGGGGTCGGGCCGAGCTCCCCCGCACGTGATGCCGTCGGCAGAGCACCTGGTAGCGGACGGCGGGGGAGGATCCGGCGTCGGCACCGGGCAGACCTGCGGGGGCGGTGTCGGCGACGACGACGGTCTCGCCGGAGCGCACCATCGTGCCGTCCACGACTCGGGCGTTGAGCAGGCCGGGCAGGCCGCACCAGCAGAGGACCTCCACCTGGATCCGCTGCACGTCGTCGGCGACCTCCAACAGCCGCTGGGTGCCCGGGAACAGCCGGGCCCGGAAGTCGGTGGTCAACCCGAACGCGTAGACGTCGACGTGCCACCCGTCGACGAGGTCCGCGAGTTGGTCCACCTGCGGAGCGGTGAGGAACTGCGCCTCGTCGACGATGAGGTAGTCGACCCGGTACCCGCCGGCCCAGCGGCCGCGGACCAGCGTCCGCAGGTCGGTGGCGGCGTCGATCTCGGTGGCGTCGCGGGACAGCCCGACGCGCGAGCTGATCCGAGGCTGCGCCGAGCGATCGCCCTGGGTCACCAGCAGCCCGTGCCGGCCCTGCCGGCTCTGGTTGTGGTCGACCTGCAGCGCCAGCGTGGACTTCCCGCAGTCCATCGGACCGTGGAAGAAGCGCAGGTGGGCCGGCGCGGGGTGGCGCCGGCGGTCGCCGGAGGCCGGCACGGAGTCGGGCGTGGGGACGACCCCGACCGGCCTTGGCGGCTCGCCAGCGGTCACAGCTTCTCCGGCGGCACGTTGCCCGCCTCGATCACGGCCCGGCGCATCGGCAGCAGCGCCAGGGCGATGAACCCGGCCACGAAGAAGACGACCAGGCTGATGATCGCCAGCCGGTAGGAGCCGGTGAGCTGGAAGGTCAGCCCGAACGCCAGAGGGCCCAGCCAGCTGGTGCCGCGGTCGCTGATCTCGTAGAAGCCGTAGTACTCGGCCTCCTTCCCGGTCGGGATCAGCTGGCTGAACAGCGACCGGGACAGCGCCTGCGTGCCGCCCTGGACCAGGCCGATCACGGCCGCGAGCGCGTAGAACTGGGCCACGGCGCCGGTCTGCAGGAAGAAGGCGGCGACCAGGACGCCGATCCACGCCACCAGGGCGCCCAGCACGACCCGCTTGGCCCCGTAGCGGCCGGCGAGGCTGCCGAGGCCGAGCGCCCCGGCGACCGCCACCACCTGGACCATGAGGATCGCGCCGGTGAGCACGTCCTGGGACAGGTCCAGCTCCTCGGTGGCATAGGTGGCCGACAGGGAGATGACGGTCTGGACTCCGTCGTTGAACAGCAGGTAGGCGCCCAGGAACCACAGCGTCAGCGGGAAGGCCCGCATCTCCCGCACGGTGGTCGCGAGCTGCCGGAAACCGGAGCGGGAGCGGACGGCGTCCGGGTCACGCACCGGGCGGTTGCGGAGGCGGGAGACCGTGAACAGGGTGAAGGCGCCCCACCACAGGCCGGCGGTGGCCAGGCAGATGCGCACCGCCTCGCCCGTGGTCAGCCCCAGCGACTCGGCGCCGACCACCAGACCGAGGTGGACGGCGAGGAGCAGCGCCCCGCCGACGTAGCCGAACGCCCAGCCACGGCTGGAGACCGCGTCGCGCTCGTCGGGTCCGGCCAGGTCGGGCAACCACGAGTAGTAGACGACGGTGGCCGCGCCGAAGCTGATGTTGGCCAGGGTGAACAGGACGCCGCCGAGCAGCCAGCGGCCGTCGGCGACGAAGAACAGGCCCGTCGTCGCCAGTGCACCCAGCAGAGCGAAGGCGGCCAGCATCTCCCGCTTGCGGCCGGTGCGGTCGGCCACGGCGCCCACGAGCGGGAGCACCAACACCTGGAGCAGCACCGAGGCCGACAGCACGTAGGAGAACCAGCTCCCGGCCGCGATCGGCAGGCCCAGGAAGGTGAGCCGCTCGTCGGGGCCGGCGGCATCCCGGGCCACGGCCGTGAGGTACGGGCCCAGGAAGACGGTCGTCACCGAGGTGTTGAAGACCGACATGGCCCAGTCGTAGGAGTACCAGCCGAAGCGCTCCCGCTTCAGTGCCGGGTCGACCGGGGGAGATCGGGCCCGGCTCCGGCCGAGGCTGGTGCAGTCGTCACGGGCGCAGGCTCTCAGCCGGAACCGGACCGGTCCAGCACCGGAAGGGCGTCGTTCCCCGATCGGGTCTCACGGGACGTCGTCCGGCACGACGCCGCCCGGGTAGGCGGCCACCGCGGTCGTCGGTCGGGTGGAATCGACGAAGTGCGGGCCGTCTTCTTCGCCGCCCGCAGCGGCACCAGGCCGCGGGTGATCGCGGCGGCGATCCGGTAGCGGGCGCGGTTGGCGTCGCCGACCCGGCCCATCCGCAGGTCGTCGAGCTTCACCGGCGGGCCGACGTGCACCTGGAGCCGCGGACGACGGACGACGGCCCGCAGCAGGGTTCGCAGCTTGCCCCAGTCGTTGCCGTACTGGAGCACCTCGTGGGCTCCCCACTGGCTGACCGGGATCACGGGGACGCCCATGCCGAGGGCCATCCGCGCCATGCCGGTACGGCCTCGTTCGGGCCAGCCGTCGGGCGCCAGCCCGACTCGCCCCTCCGGATAGGCCACCACGTGGCCGTTGTTCACCAGCGCGACCTCGGTCACCCGGACGGCGTGCCGGGCGAGTTCGGTCCCGCGTTCGACGCGGATCGCCCCGGTGCGCTCCAGCAGCGGCCCGGCGACGGGGGCCGAGATGATCCCGCCAGTGGCCATGATCCGCGGCACGACCCCCACCTTGTGCAGCGCGACGGCGATGACGAAGGGGTCGAAGTCGCCGATGTGGTTCGCCGCGAACAGCAGCGGCCCCTTGCAGAGCTCGGGCGGGACGGCGCCGGTGACCTCGACCCGGCCGAAGATGCTCACCAGCCAGGAGAACCGGCGCAGCATGAAGCGCCAGAACCACCACGGCGGTGCGGCGGCGATGGCCATCTCGCGGGCGAACCACTCCGGATCGTCGGGCTTGACGAGGGCCGCGAGGTCCTCGGGCAGCGGCGGCGGCGTCGGGCGCCAGGTCCGCAGCCGCTCACCCAGGCCGCTCACCGCGCCGTCCACTGGCCGCGCTTCTCGAGCAGCTCCCGCAGCATCGCGGGCCGGTCGGTCATGACACCGTCGACGCCGAGGTCGAGCATCGCGGTGCACTCCTCGACGGTGTCGACGGTCCAGACGTGCACCTGCAGCCCCCGGGCGTGCGCCGCCGCGATGAACCGCTCGTCGACCAGGGCGCGGCCGCCGAGCTGCAGCGGCACCTGCGCGCAGCCGGCCTGGATCCGGACGAGGCCCGCGGCCCGGGGGGAGTAGGACGACAACCGCAGCGCCGCGACCCCGCGCGGCCCGAGGGAGGTGCACACCGACGGCCCGAACAGGCGGCGCGCGGCGGCGATGCGGGCGTCGGAGAACGACCCCAGGCAGATCCGGTCGGCGATGTCCATCCGGCGGACGGCCCGCGCCAGCGGGGCCAGGACTCCGGCGGCCTTGATGTCGAGGTTGAACCGGACGTCGGGCCAGGCGCCGAGCAGCTCCTCGAGCCGCAGGATCGGCTCCCGGCCGCCGATCCGGGCCTGCGACACCTCGGCCCAGGGCAGGTTGTCCACGCGTCCCGCCCGGTCGGTGACCCGTTCCAGGGTGGCGTCGTGGAAGACGACCAGCACGCCGTCCGCGGTGACCCGGACGTCGGTCTCCAGGTACCGGTAGCCGAGGTCCACGCACGCCTGGAAGGCCGGCATCGTGTTCTCGAGGTGCTCGATGGCTCCACCCCGATGCGCCATGGCGATGGGCGTCGGCCCGTCGAGGAAGGCGAACCGAGCGGGGGGCACGTCGTCACGCTAGTGGGAACCGGTCAGCGGCTGTCGACGGCGTCCGCCATGCGGTCGACGATGGTCCTCAGCACGGGCCGAGGGGTGGCGAAGTTCAGCCGCACGTGCCCCGCTCCCGGGCCGCCGCACTCCGGCCCGTCCACCAGGGCGACCCCCGCCCGCTCGAGGAAGAAGTCACCGGCGGACCCTGCCAGGCCGAGCTCCCGGCAGTCCAGCCAGCCCAGGTAGGTGCCTTCCGGCGGGTCGTAGCGCACCTGCGGCAGGCGCTCGGCGAGCAGTTCGCCGAGCAGCCGGCGGTTGCCGTCGAGGTAGGTCAGCACGTCGTCCAGCCACGGGCCGCCCTCGTCGTAGGCCGCCGTGCTGGCCAGGACGCCGGGCGTGGAGGCGCCGTGGCCGAACAGGACGCCGGCCTCGGCCCAGCGCGCCGCGTCGTCGGCGTCGGACAGCAGCAGCTGGGCGGCCTTGAGGCCGGGCAGGTTCCACGCCTTGGACGCCGACGTGGCGGTGACCGTGTGCCGCGCGGTGGCCGGCGTCAGCGACGCATAGGGCCGGTGGACCGCCCCGGGATGCACCAGCGGTGCGTGGATCTCGTCGGCGAACACCCGGACACCGGCCGCCGCCACGACCTCGGCCAGGGCCAGCTGCTCCCGCTCGTCGAAGACCCGCCCGAGTGGGTTGTGCGGGTTCACGTGGACGAACAGCCGGCCGCCGCGGTCGAAGGCCCGGGCGATGCCGTCGAGGTCGTAGGTCATCCGCCCGTCGTCCCCCCGGATCATCGGGACCTCGAGCAACTCCCGTCCGAGGATGGCGGGGACGGTGAGGAACGGCATGTACGCCGGTGTCGGCAGGACGACGGCGCTGCCCGGCGGGCTGAAGTGCTCGATGGCCGCCTGCAGGCCCGCGACGACGTCCGCGAGAGGCGAGATGCGCTCGGCCGGCAGTGACCAGCCATACCGGCGCGCCTGCCAGCCCGCGCAGGCCCTCGCCATCCCGTCGGCGGCCTCGGTGGTGAGGTAACCCAGCCGGCCGCGGTCGACGGCGTCGTGCAGCGCGCGGGTGACCACCGGAGCGGTCCCGAAGTCCATCTCGGCGACGAACGCGCCGAGCGCCGGCCCGTAACGGGTCCACTTCAGGCTGCCGGTCGCGCGGAGCGCGTCCTCGCTCAGGGCGTCGAAGCCGAGCTGCCCGTCGGGGGTGCCACCGGACATCGTGGGGTGCCTCCTCGTCCGCTCTCCTGGCGTGTCCCCGGGCGCTGTCGGTCCGGACGTCTACCGTGCCGAGACGTGGCAGAACGACACGCAACGGGCACGGTCACGGAGCTTCCCATCACCCCAATCCCCAACCGGGGGAGCGGTGAACAGCGACGATGTGGCTGGTGCCGCCGAGTGCTGCCCGAACAGGGATCGGTGGGCAGGCCGCGGCTGTACTGCGGTCAGGCCTGCCGGCAGCGCGCGTACGAGCAGCGCGCCGCCACCGCGAAGGCCGGACTGCCCGGCGACGTCGTGCTGGTCTCCCGCGCCGAGCTCGACGGTCTGCAGGACCGGCTCTACCAGCTGCGCTGCGCCCTGGAGGACGCTCAGACACTGCTGACCGAGAAGCCGACCAAGGCCGAGCTCGAGCAACAGCTGGCCGAACTCGTGCGGTCCACCGGCCGGCTCGACCGGCTGTGGGTGGCCGAGCGCTCCGGCTGACCCGGACCCCTTACGTCACCGTGACGTAATCAGTCCGGGTCCTGCTGGTCGTCGCCGTCGTCCTCGTCGTTCGGCTCCTGGTTGCTGTTGTCCGGCAGGTTCTCCCGGTCGGCGTCCTCGTCGGACACGTCGCTGCCGCCGTCGTTCTCGCTGTCATCGGTGGTGCCGTCGTTCTGGTCCTGCCCGGCCGCGCTGCACGCGGTCATCGAGGCACCCCCGCCGAAGAGCGCCAGAGCAGTCACGAGAGCGGCGATCGGACGTCGGATCTGCATGACTCGACCCTACGAACACCCGGCCATCACCGCCCGGTGAACCGCCCAGATCTCCACTACTTGCGTCACAGTGACGTAAGGGGGCAGGTGGAGCCAGAAGGGGGAGGAGGCGTCGGGCGGTATCCCGACGACTCGGAGACCGAGGGCGAGCCCGGGCGGGTGAACGCATCAAGATCGTCAAGAGCAAGATCGACATCGGGGAGGGTGTCTCCACGGCGGACCCGCCGCGACGTGTGGCCGCCGACTGTGGAACGACGCGGGCGGCCAGGGCCCCACTGGGGCGCGCAGCCGGCGGCATGCGTGTCGGAAGGTGCCGCTCGTCGCCGGAGGCAGGTCTGGGCCGGGGGCAGGTCTGGGCCGGGGTAGGTCTGCGTCGGCTGCCATCGGCCGCTTCCGGCGCCGGTCCCTCGACCGCCGATAATGCACATTATGTCAACCCGAGGGCCCTTGATCGAACAGCGGGGCGCGGTGAGCGCTGAGCTGGCGAAGACGGGCCCGTCAAGGTGCGTTCAGCCGACCCTGCCTCTCACGTAATTCAGAATTTCATCGACTCGACTTGCTGGCTTGACGCTGTTGAACGTGACGCTGGTCTCCGGCGTGGTGACCACTATGCTCCAGTAACCACTCAATGGCCCTCTGCGCACCCTCACCAGAGTCTCGAACGGGATCGATGTGATTCCTTCTGACTGGATCCGAGGGCTGAACAAGAACCGTCGCGGCGTGATGGCCAGAACACCGAGAAAGAGCTCGTTGTTGAAGGTAGCGAGCGCGAGATCCACGACCTCCTCTTCTGGGTCCAAGTTGTCCACGATGGCGTCCAACTGAGCGCGAAAACCGTCGACACGCCGCCATGGAACAGCGCCGATCTTGGAAGACGCGTCCTCGAGGCGCGTCGTGAACAGTTTCGCGAGCGCGGAGAACTTCGCCTCACGACGGGTCTTCTCCGGGCCGAGGTGCTCGCGATTCGTCGGCATCGACTTCGTGAGCCGGTCCATCAGTCGCCGGGCGTCCTGCACGAATGTCTCGTCTCGCAGGTGTGCGGCCTCCACTTCTGCAAGACCCCAGATCGATGACGGCAGATCTCTCCTCGCGGGCATCCGGGCACCACCCACCAGCACCGGGATTGTGGCGATCCGCCTCTGAAGTGCCGTCTCGACCTCGATGCGCACCCAGTCTTCTGGATTGTCGAGACGCCGGCCCCCGTGCCCTCGTCCTTGGCATCCAGCCACGACGGCCCGATGACGATGAGTGCCGCGGTGCATCGAGCAATGGCCTGGGCGATGCGAGTGGGAAAGTGCTCGCCCTCGTTGATGGACCCCACATCACGGAAGATGTTGGAAGGCCCGAACCGCTCCGCTAAGAGGCTGGTCAACCAACTCGCGTACGCAAGACTGTCCGACCGGCGGTATCCGACGAATATCGTCGTAGCGCCCATGTGGGTCTGCCTCTCGGCACCAGCGTGACACTTCGGAGCGCAGTCGCACGAACCGTACCCCTGGAGCCTCGGTCGAGGCGCTGCTGTTGTCGCGGATCCTGAGGCGACTCGCACGGCATATGTGCAGCACCCGACTCTGCGACACCTACCTCCTGGTGGTCGTGACGATGCCCCCTCCCTCGGCCGACTCCTGTTGACCCGCGCATGCCAGGTAAGTCCAGTCGAGGCGGGCATCGGCCTGCGGGACGCGTACGTCAGTCTGCGAAGCTCACATTCCCCGTCTCCGTCACCGCGGCGCTGCGGCCGGGGGCCGACTGCTCCTGCCAATACATGTTCGTGTGCGCGATGACCTTGTCCGGCGGCGGCGCGCCCCAGGCGCTGAGGTCCTCCGTCGTGTGCGCGTCCCCGACGAGCGTGACGTCGTAGCCGCGCGTGAAGGCGCCGTGGATGGTCGACCGGATGCAGGCGTCGGTCTGCGCACCCGTGACGACCAGCTTGCCGACGCCGGCGCGCTCGAGCACCCGCTCGAGGTCGGTGCCTTCGAACGAGTCGCCGAACGTCTTGTGCACCAGCGGCTCGGACTCCTGGCGCTGCAGTTCGGGAACGTACTGCCAACCGTCGCTCCCCTGCGGAAGGCCGTCGTCCGAGTGCTGGACCCATACGATCGGCACGCCCTCGTCGCGCGCCTTGTCGACCAGCACGCCGATGTTGGCGACGACCGCGTCGCGATCGTGTGCCTCGCCCACGACACCCTGCTGCACGTCGATCACGACGAGGGCGGTGTGGGGACGGTCGGGCAGCGTGGTCATGTCGGGTCCCTCCGGTCGGCTCCTGGGCGGATCCTAGGGAGCGTCACCGACGATTCCGGCGTCCCTCACTGCTCCGCCGCCAGCGCCACCCGCTCCATCGCGTCGTGCATACGCGCCCGCAGCACGTCGCGGGTCTGCACGTCGGGCAGGTTCTCCAGGGAGGCGTTCAGCCGGGTGCGGCCCGGCGCCGTGGGCGTCAGCGCGATCTGCAGGGTGGCCGGCGTGGGCCAGTCCTCGGGCTGCCAGCTCATGCGCAGCCGGTCCCCGGGCTTGACCACGACGATCTCGCCGGTCACCCGGGCCCACAGCTCGCCCGGAGGCACGTGGTAGTGCTCCCCCGGCTCGAAGACCACGGCCGCGCCGTCGCCCAGCCAGAGGTCGGGGCGGCTGACCAGCACCTTCCAGAGGTGTGCCGAGGACGTCGCGACGCTGCGCTGCGCGCCGACGTGGAGGGCGCCGGCCGTTCGCCCGGTCACCCGCTTCCCCCGGGCACGCTCGTAGGCGACCGCGAGCGACTGCTGCCACCACCCCGGCACGTCGGGATGCTCGCGCTCCAGGAAGTCGACGATCCCGCGGTGGTCCCAGTCCCTGGCACCGGCCGCATCCAGGACGCCGAGCCACTCGGCCCAATCCCGTCCGGTGCCCTCGCGGACCCGCTGCGGCGTCAGCCGGCCCAGCGCGCGGTCGACGGCGGTGGCGGTGTTGTCGAGCTCGGTCTGCGCAGTCATGCCGCTCCCCCTCCCCCGAGCACCATGATGTCGCCACGGCCGACGAATTTCAGCGCGTCGTGACGCCATACCCGAAGGAATCGCCGCCGTCCCGAGGAGCGCCCGTCGGCGCGTGAACCACAGGAGGCCCCTCGGCCCGAACACCGCCCCGAACGCCGCGGCGGGCTTGCTGCGCTCGTACGCACCGGCGGTTCGTCTCCGCAGCTTGGAGCCTGGTTCCGACCGTGGCGCGGCGGGTAGCGGATCCGGCATGACCGAGGAGCGCCCCGACACCGACGAACGGAACGAGCCCGGCGGCACGCCGTCCCCCGGCCCCGACGACCTGATCGCCAAGCCGGTCACCCCCGGCGACGACGACGCGGGCACACCCACCCCAGCGCCCGGCACCTACCAGGCCGACGAGGCCGAGCGGCAGCGCGGCGAGGCCGTCAAGCCGGGCAACTGATCAGCGGCTCGCGGCCGCCACGCGCAGACCGAGCGCCACGAGGACGGTGCCGCTGACCGCGTCGAGCCGCCGCCGGATGCGCGGTCGCCGGAACCAGGTCCCCGCCCGGGCGACGCCCGCAGCCAGGGCCAGGTAGAGCCCCGTCTCGACCGTGACCTGCAGCAGGCCCAGCAGGGCGGTCGTGGCGAACACCGGACCGTCGGCCGGCACGAATTGCGGATAGAAGGCGATCATGAAGACCGCCGCCTTCGGATTGGCCAGCTGGACGACGACGCCCTCGGCGAAGGCGCCCCACCAGCGGCGCCGACCTGCAACCGGGTCGGGCTCGACCGCCGGGGCGCCCCGCCAGGCCGACCACAGGGCTCGGGCACCGAGGTACAGCAGCGCCGCCGCACCGAGCACGCGCAGGACCAGGTACGCCACCTCGGAGGCCGCGACGAGCGCCGCGAAGCCGGCGCCGGCGAACAGCGCCCAGAAGAAGAGGCCCAGCTCCAGCCCGAGCACAGTGGGCACGGCTCCACGCAGCCCGCGCAGGGCGGCCCGCCGGAAGATCAGCGCCATCGCCGGTCCCGGCGAGGCGGAGATCAGCAGCACGGCCAGCACGAAGGCGGGCAGCGACGACAGCACGTCCACGACGGCATGCTGGCACCTGTCCACCGCCGGCCGCGAACGACTTACCCGGCGACGGTCAGCCCCAGCCAGCGCGCGAGGTCCTCGATCTCCCGGTGCACCGCGTCGGCCATGGCAGGGGTGAAGTGGATGTCCTCGTGCAGCGCGTGCACCACGAACCGGCCGCGCTTCCGGTCCGCCGTCGCGTCGAGCTTGCCCACCAGCCGGTCCGAGTGCAGCACCGGCAGCGCGAAGTACCCCCAACGCCGCGCGGCCTTGGGCTTGTACATCTCCAGCTGGTACTCGAAGTCGAACAGCTGCTGCGCGCGGACCCGGTCGTACACGAGGCGGTCGAACGGTGACAGCAGCGCCGTGCGCCCCTCGAACGGGCGGCCGACCGCGTCGGGGTCCACCCGCCAGCCGCCCGGCACGCCCTCGACGGTCGCCGGCACGCCCGCCTCGCCGACGACCACCGGCTCGATGGGCGACGCCGTCCCCGTCGACCGTGCGATGCCCAGGGCCCGTAGCCGCCGCTCGTCGCGCACCCGGAGGGCCTCCTCCTCCGGACGACGGGGACGTCGGACGGGTACACCCGCTCCGCGAGGTCCCAGAGGCGCTGCCGCCCGCGCCGGCCGGCGATGGCCACCTCGCCGCGGAGCATCATGATCTCGAGCAGTTGCGTCACGTTGCGGTTGCTGGTCCAGCCGCTCGACTCCCACGGCACCGCGCACGTGTCAGGTATGTCGCGGGACAGCAGCGGCCCCGAGGTTCGCAACCGGGTCAGCACGTCTCGCCGAGCCCCGTCGTTGGCGGCCAGCCATTGCCGAGCGCCCTCGCTGCGCGGCCGCGTCGCCATGTCGGCCAGGAAGAGCCCGAGGTCCTCCATGGGACGGACGAGCGCGCCGAACTCGAAGAGCGTCCGCTCCTCCTCCAGCCCCCGCGTCAGGTCCTCCCGTCGGTAGGCCTCGCCCAGCCGCGTCCACGCGACCAGGTCGGCGTTGGGCGCGACGGCAGCCGTGGGGTCCACCTGGAGCAGGGTCAGGTGCCGCACCGTCTCGAGCAGGTCCACCGGACGTCGGGCGTCCAGCAGCTGGGCCCGGACCGCGATCGCACGGGCCTCGTCCCGGTCCAGCCTGAGCTCCGCCATCGGCGGAGGGTAGCGAGGGTGACCGACACGTGCCGTCCGAGCACGGGGACGCACAGCGGCGTGCGGTTGACTCGGCTGCGTGGAGGTCCTCGGCCGGTTCAGGGCGCGCGTGACCACCAGCGTCCCCGACCTTCCGCTGGAGATCATGCTCGGGACCGGCGTGGTCGCCGCCGTCCTGGTCCTCTCCCCCACCCTGTGGCGGCCGACCCGCCACGTCGTGACCATCGCGCACGAGGGCGCGCACGGCCTGGTCGCGCTCGCCGCCGGACGGCGGCTGTCGGGCATCCGCCTGCACTCGGACACCTCGGGGCTCACCGTGTCCGCGGGCCGGCCCACGGGCCCGGGCATGGTGCTGACCTGCGCATCGGGCTACGTCGGTCCCGGCCTCTTCGGCCTGGGCGCCGCGGCGCTGCTGGCCGCCGGGCACGCAGTCGGGCTGCTGTGGGCGCTCCTGCTGCTGCTGGCGCTGCTGCTGGTGCAGATCCGCAACTGGTACGGCCTCTGGTCGGTCCTGGCCACCGGCGCCGTCGTCTTCGCCGCCACCTGGTGGCTTCCGCCGGAGGGTCAGGCCGGCTTCGCCGCCGTCGCCACCTGGTTCCTGCTGCTCGCCGCGCCCAAGACGGTGCTGGAGCTGCAGGCGGCGCGGCGCCGGCGGCGGGCGCCGGACTCCGACGCCGACCAGCTGGCGCGGCTGACCCGCGTGCCCGCCGTCGTCTGGGTGGGCGCCTTCCTGCTGGTCGACGTCGGAGCGCTCCTGCTCGGGGCCAGCTGGCTGCTGACCTGAGGCTGAGCGTCCCTCTACTTTCGGGCGCGCCGCCGGGGCTCGCATCCGACGGGCTGACTCACCGGGTCGGGCTTCGGGCCCTCCGGGATCGCCAGCACCACGTCCTGGTGGTCGACGGTGATCTGCCGTCCGTGGTGCCGGATGTCGAGCGGCTCACCCTCCACCAGCCGGTAGGTGGCCGCCTCGTGGGTGACGTCCACCGTCAGCTTCCGGCCCCGGTAGACGACGCGGAAACGCATGCGCGTGATGCGCTCGGGCAGCCTGGGCCCGAAGGTGAGCTCGCCGTTGTGGTCCCGCAGCCCGCCGAACCCCGCGACGGCGACGGTCCAGCCGCCGGCCAGCGACGCGATGTGCAGACCGTGGCCGGAGTTGTGGTGCAGGTTCTGCAGGTCGGTGAGCGCCGCCTCGGCCCAGTAGTCGTAGGCCAGGTTGAGGTGGCCGGTCTCCGCCGCGACCACCGCCTGCTGGCTGGCCGAGAGGGACGAGTCCCGCGTCGTCCGCGCCTCGTAGTAGGCGAAGTTGGCGATCTTCTCCTCGAGGGTGAACGCGTCCCCGCGCAGGTGCAGCGCCATCACCAGGTCGGCCTGCTTGATGACCTGCTTGCGGTAGATCTCGAAGTAGGGGTAGTTCAGCAGCAGCGGATAGTTCTCCTTGGGCGTGTTCTGGAAGTCCCACTCCTCGTGGTGGGTGAACCCGTCGGACTGCATGTGCACCCCGCGCTGGGTGTCGTAGGGCACCGCCATCAGGGATGCCGCCCGCAGCCACGTCTCGACCTCGTCGTCGGTCACGTCCAGCCGGCCGGCGACGTCGGGCTGGCGGCGCACCGCCTCGGCTGCCTCCCGCAGGTTCCGCTGCGCCATGAGGTTGGTGTAGACGTTGTTGTCGACCACCGCCGTGTACTCGTCCGGCCCGGTCACCCCGTCGATGCGGAACCCGTGCTCGACGTCGAAGTGCCCGAGCGAGGCCCACAGCCGCGCGGTCTCGATGAGCAGCTCGGCGCCGAAATCGCGGTCGAAGTCCTCGTCCAGCGTGGCGTTGTGGTAGCGGACGACGGCGTCGGCGATGTCGGCGTTGATGTGGAAGGCCGCCGTCCCCGCGGGCCAGTACCCCGACGTCTCCTCGCCGCGGATCGTCCGCCACGGAAACGCCGCGCCCCGCCGCCCAGCACCCGCGCCCGCTCCCTGGCCAGTTCGAGGGTCGAGTGCCGCCAGCGCAGCGCGTCCCGGACGGCGTGCGGTGCGGTGTAGGTCAGCACCGGCAGCACGTAGGTCTCGGTGTCCCAGAAGGTGTGGCCGTCGTAGCCCGGGCCGGTCAGCCCCTTGGCCGGGATCGGCTGGCGCTCGCCCCGCAGCCCCGCCTGGAGGACGTGGAACATGCCCACCCGCACGGCCTGCTGCAGCTCGTCGTCCCCCTCGATCTCGACGTCGGCGTCGTCCCAGTGCTGGTCGAGCACCTCCCGCTGCTCACGCACGAGGCGGTCCCAGCCGGCCAGCTTCGCCGTGGCGAGGGCGGCCTCGACTTGGTCCCGGAGTGCCGGGCTCGACCGGCGCGACGACCAGCCGTAGGCGAGGAACTTGACCAGCTTCAGCACGCCGCCCTCGGGGATGCGCGCGGCCAGGGTGTAGCGGGCCAGGTCACCGGCGGCCTCGATGTCCTCGGTGCTGCTGTCCGGGATTTCGATGACGTGGTCCATGCCCGCGGCCATGCGCAGCTGGCTGCGCCGCGTGCGGTGCACCAGGACCGCCTTGCGGCCCTTGGCGACCGCCGACTCGCACTGCAGTGGCTTGGCCAGGGCCGCCGCCGCGCGCGGGTCGTCGTCGTCGGTCGGCACGTCCTCGTTGGCCAGGAGGTCCGACTGGAGGGCGACGTACAGGTCGCCGAGGTCGTCGGTGACCTCGACCTTGTACTCGATGGCCGCGATCGACCGCCGCGCCAGGGACACCAGGCGCGTGCTGGTCACGCGCACCGTGCGGCCACCCGGCGAGCGCCACTCGGTCGAGCGGCGCAGGACGCCGGCGCGCAGATCGAGCGTGCGCGTGTGGTCGATGATCTCGCCGTAGTCGAGGTCGAGGGGTGAGTCCTTGACCAGCAGCCGGATCAGCTTGCCGTCGGTGACGTTGACCATGGTCTGGCCCTGCTCGGGAAAGCCGTAGCCGGCTTCGGCGTAGGGCAGCGGCCGCTCCTCGAAGAAGCCGTTGAGGTAGGTGCCGGGGACGACGACCGGTTCGCCCTCCTCGAAGGACCCCCGCATGCCGATGTGCCCGTTGGTCAGCGCGAACACCGACTCGTGCACGGCCAGCGACGCGTGATCGAGTCCGACCTCGGTCAGCGACCAGGGCTCGATGGGGAAGCTGGCGCGCCCCTCGGTCATGACTGCTCCCCCATGAGTTGCTCCAGGTCGGTGACGACGACGTCGGCACCGGCTGCCCTCAGCGCCTCGGTCTGCCCGACGCGGTCCACACCGACGACGTACCCGAACCGGCCCGCCCGGCCGGCCTCCACGCCGGAGATCGCGTCCTCGTATACGACCGCAGCCGACGGCTCCACGCCCAGCAGGCGCGCGCCGGCGAGGAAGGTGTCCGGTTCGGGCTTGCCGCGCAGCCCGTCGCGGGCGGCGACCAGCCCGTCGACGCGGACGTCGATGAGGTCGGCGAAACCGCCCGCGGCGATCACCTTCTCGCCGTTGGCCGAGGCGGTGACGACCGCGGTGGCGAGGCCGGCCGCCTTGACCGCCCGCAGATAGCTCACCGAGCCGGGGTAGATCTCGACGCCGTGCTCGTCCAGCTCCCGCAGGACCATCTCGTTCTTGCGGCTCGCGATCGCGTGGACGGTCGCCGCGTCAGGGGCGTCGTCCGGACCGCCCTCGGGCAGCTCGATCCCGCGGCTGGCCAGGAAGCCCCGGACGCCGTCGGCACGGTGCTTGCCGTCGACGTAGCGGTTGTAGTCGAGCTGGCTGAACTCGGCCTGCCCCGGCGCATACCGGTGCAGGAACTCGTCGAAGGTCCGCTTCCACGCGGCGAAGTGGACGGTCGCCGTCCGCGTCAGGACGCCGTCGAGGTCGAACAGGCAGGCACGGATCGAATCCGGGAGACCGAGGCCGGGGCTGGGCACGGGGCGACGCTACCGGCGCGGGGGCCCCCGCACGTGTCGGAGCGGCTGCCACCGTGTGTCAGTTGCCGACAGGCGGGGCGGGTGTGGCCTGCCTAGGGTCGAGCCGCACCCGTGCGGCCCGATCCGTCCCCGCACGGCTTCCAGCAGAGTCTCGACGAGGAGGGCACCATGGCCGACCGGCCGACGCCGCCGAACCCCTACGACTTCCTGCCGCAGGTGCCGAGCTTCCAGGTCACCAGCGACGACTGCGTGGAGGGCCAGACGCTCCCGATGCCCCACGTCAGCGGCGTCATGGGCGCCGGCGGCGAGGACCGCTCGCCCCAGCTGTCGTGGTCGGGGTTCCCGGAGGGCACGAAGAGCTTCGCGGTCACCGTCTTCGACCCGGACGCACCCACCGCGAGCGGGTTCTGGCACTGGGCGGTCGCGAACCTCCCGGCGTCGGTGACCGAGCTGCCCAGCGGCGCCGGCGACAAGGACTCCCCGCAGCTGCCCGAGGGGGCGGTCCAGCTGCGCAACGACGGCGGGTTCGCCGGCTACGTGGGCGCCGCTCCCCCGTCGGGCCACGGCGAGCACCGGTACTTCGTCGTGGTGCACGCGGTCGACACCGAGAAGCTGGACGTCGACGCGGACACCACCCCCGCCGTCCTCGGGTTCAACCTGTTCTTCCACACGCTCGCCCGCGCCACCCTGGTCGTCCGCTACGAGGAGGACTGACCCTCCGTCGCCGGACGGCCACCCTCGGGCGGCGACACCTGAGAGTCCTTGACAGGTCAACTAGTTGTGCCCCACGGGAGCACCATGGAGACATGGCGCGCCCCGGCCGCCGTCGCGGCCTGTTGCCCCTGCTGGCCCTCGCGGTGCTGGTCGGCGAGCTGGTGCTCGCCGGCGGGCGCCCGGCGCTCGCCCAGGGCACCCGGTCCCAGCAGCTGGTCGCCGCCATCGCCTCGGCCTACGGTTCCGGCGGGACGGTGGCGATCGCCGTGGCCAAGCAGCAGCGGCCGATCGCCGGGCTGCCGCTGCGCGGCTACCAGACCCGTCGGATCGCGGCGGGGAGCGGCTCGGCGGACAACGGGTCCGTCGCCGGCCGGCCGTTGCCGACGGCGTCCATGGTCAAGCTGTTCGTCGCCGAGGACGTCCTGCACCGCGCCCGCGCCGGGGGCTCCGGCTCGCCCCCGACGACCCCGCTCTGCTGCGGGAGATGATCCGCAGCTCGGACGACCCGGCAGCCTCCGCGCTGTGGGTGCGCTACGACGGCGACCGCATGGTGCGCGACGTCGCCGCGCGCTACGGCCTGACCGGCACCGGGCCCCCACCCATCCCTGGCCAGTGGGGCCAGGCCACCACGACCGCCCGGGACCTGGCCCGCTTCCTGAGCCTGCTGCCGGTCGTGGCTCATCCGGACGACGCGGCCGCGCTGCTGGGCTGGATGCGCGAGGCCACCGCGCGGGCGGCCGACGGATTCGACCAGCGGTTCGGGCTGTTCGGGACGGCGCCGGCGGGGAGCGCGGTCAAGCAGGGCTGGATGTGCTGCGTGGGTGGCAGCCGCCACCTGCACTCGGTGGGGGTTGTCGGGGCTCGGGTGGTCGTACTGCTCAGCGAGGTGCCGCGGGCGGTCGGGTACGGCGCGGCGCGAACGGCGCTCACCGCGGCGGCCGCGGCCACGGCCGTGCCGCCGCCCCGTGGTCCCTGAGCCGAGGCGGCGAGACCGGTCTATTCGGGACGGAGGTCAGCGACCGCGCTGGTGGCGAGCCAGGCGAAGCCGACCCGCTCGTAGACGCGCGCGACGTCGTCGTCCCCCGCGGCCAGGAACACCAGGTCGGCGGTCTCCCGGGCGTGGGCGACGAGGGCGGAGGTGAGGCCCGCGCCCAGCCCGCGCCCGCGCAGCCGCGGCAGCGTCGCCACCCCGACCACCTCACTGACCTCGGCGTCGCCGATGTCCACGGGTTGGTGGGAGCCGACGGCGACCGGGCGGCCGTTCTCGACCGCCACCATCATCACCGTCCGGCCGGAGGCGATCCGCTCCCGGAGGGCGGCGGTCCGGGCCGCCGCCTCCGCGGAGGTGTCCAGCGGGGCCACGTCGACCGGGTCGGGGTCGTCGTCGGCCACTCCCCGGGCGTCGCGAACGCCGTGGCGGCGACACGCTGGTAGTACGGCAGCTCCGGGTCGTCGGCGCCGACGACGTAGAGCCGCACCCCGGCCGGCAGGAGCAGGTCGACCTGGTCGACGGCGACCAGGAGCGGCAGCTCCTCGACGGTCAATCCGGCCGCCCGCGCCGCGGCCGCGGTCGTCGGCGACCGCTCAGGCACCCACTCGAGCGCTGCCGGCAGGCCGGCCGCGGTCTGCCGGGCCGTCGCCGTGCGGACGTCGTCGGCGGTCACCGGTCCACCGCCGGGTCGTGGCCGGGCGGGATAGGGCCACGCCGGGTCACCGATGGGCACGTCGAGCCCGCCGACCGCCTCGATCCGGGCATCGCCGAGCGGCGCGGCGGCGAAGTAGCGCTCGATGCAGTCGAGCAGCCCGGGACGGGTCGGCACGGTCCGACCCTAGACGCGGCACCCGCCACCGTCGGCCCCACGGGGCGCCGACCGGCCCGTACCCACCCGGCCGGGTGACCCGAGCGAACGCAGCGGGGGCGGGGAACGGCACGATGGGCCTGTGACGGTCGGTACCCGCTCCTCCTTCTCGCCGTACGCGGTGTTCGACCGCGACTCGTGGCGAGCGCTGGCGGAGGGCACCCGGCTGCCGCTCGACGCGAGCGAGCTCGACCGGCTGGCCACCCTCGGTGACCGCATCGACCTCGACGAGGTGGCCACGGTCTACCTGCCGCTGGCCGAGCTGCTCAGCCTGCACGTCGGCGCCAGCCGCCGCCTCTGGGCGGCGCAGAGCGAATTCCTCGGCGACACCACCGCCAAGGTGCCCTTCGTGATCGCCGTGGCCGGCAGCGTGGCCGTCGGGAAGAGCACCACCGCGCGCCTGCTCCAGACGCTGCTCTCCGCGGGACCGGGCTCGCCGCGGGTCGACCTCGTGACGACCGACGGCTTCCTCCTGCCCAACGCCGTGCTCGAGGCCCGCGGCCTGCTCGGCCGCAAAGGCTTCCCGGAGAGCTACGACCGGCGGGCCCTGGTCCGCTTCCTCGCCGACGTGAAGTCCGGGCGCGAGGAGGTGTTCGCCCCGGTCTACGACCACCAGTCCTACGACATCGTCCCCGACCGCCGGCAGGCGGTCGACCGGCCGGACATCCTCGTGGTGGAGGGCCTGAACGTCCTGCAGGCCGGTCGCCGGGCCGACGGGACGACGCCGGAGGTCTTCCTGTCCGACTTCTTCGACTTCTCGGTGTACGTCGACGCCGCCGAGGCCGACATCCAGCGCTGGTACGTGGAGCGCTTCCTCGCCCTGCGGCGGACGGCGTTCCGCGACACCACCGCCTACTTCCACCGCTTCGCCGATCTCAGCGACGACCAGGCGCGGGAGACCGCGCTCGGCATCTGGATCGCGGTCAACGGGCCCAACCTGCGGAGCAACATCGCCCCCACCCGGTCGCGTGCCCGGCTGGTGCTCCAGAAGGCCGCGGATCATTCCGTCAAGCGGGTCCTGCTCCGCAAGCTCTGAACCGGACGGACCGACACGCCGCGCCCACCTGGGGGACGGCGCGCGGCGCCCGGGCGCCTCGGCAGCACCTGACGACCCGTTGGGGTGATCTGGTGACCTGCATCACCACTTCCCGCTTCAGCCCGGGCGCAGAATTGTCGAACGGTAAACGGACGAGCACGGTACGTAATTCTCGGCGGCTGCCGGGATACCGACGGATTGGGAACCGCCATGTGTCAGCACGTAACGCCCTGCCCCGACGTCGACAGCGAGGCGCGCGACCTCGCCGTGGTCGTGAGCAGCCACCCCGAGCAGGGCTGGCGCCTGCTGTGCAACGGCGTCGTCCTGTTCGACGACGACGGCGCACTGCTGCCCGACGGCCGTGCCGTCCCCGATCACCACGTCTGGCTGGCCCCCGCCTAACCAGCCGCCTGCCGCGCGGCGGCCTCCAGCCGTTCGCGGTACCCGGCCCACCACCGCTCGTCGGTGTCGGGCGGGAGGTTGTCGTTGCCGGCGCCCAGCCCGGCTGACCCGTCGATCTGCTCGCGCACGATGTCGGCGTGCCCGGCGTGCCGGTGGGTCTCGGCGATGACGTGCACCAGCACCTGCTGCAGCGTCACCGCCCTCCGGTCGGGGTGCCACCAGGAGACCTCGCCCGGCGCGTCGAGCGGCAGCGCCGCCACCGTCGCGTCGGTCACCGCCCACGCGCGCCGGTACAGCGCGACGATCTCCTCGCGGGGCTCGTCGGCCGTGGCCCACATGTCGGAGTTCCACTCGACGTCGTCGGCCAGCCACGGCTCGACCTCCGGAACCGGCCGCCGGAAAGTGGGCCCGAAGTACCCCATCTCCACGTAGGCCAGGTGCTTGAGCAGGCCGAGCAGGTTCGTGCCGGTCGGCGTCATCGGCCGCCGGACGTCGTACTCCTCCAGCCCGTCGAGCTTCCAGAGCAGGGCATCACGCCCCGCCTGCAGGTAGCGGTGCAGGACGTCGCCGAGCGCTGGTGTCGTCACGCCGGTCACCCTGCCACCCGTGGCCCCGTCCGGAGGCTCGCGCGAGCTTGCGAGCGACGAGAGGGACGGGGTCCTTCCACTACGCCGGCGCGCCCACCACGTCGGCCGTCGTCCCCAGGTCGTCCGGAGCCCCGGCGCCGCGCTCCGGGACGTGCCCGTTGCCCCCGTGCGTCGAGCCGGTGCCGAAGTCGTGGTCGGCGAACGCCTCGGGCGGCGGGCAGGCGCAGACGAGGTTGCGGTCGCCGTAGGCCTGGTCGATCCGCCGGACCGGGCTGAGGTAGCTCCGCCCCTGGAGTGCGCGGACCGGGTACACCGCCGTCGTCCGCGGGTAGGGCCGGTCCCACTCCCCCGCCAGCATGGCGAGGGTGTGCGGCGCGTTGCGCAGCGGGTTGTCGGTCCGGTCGAACTCGCCGGTGGCGACCTTCTCGATCTCCGCGCGGATGGTCACCATCGCCTCGACGAAGCGGTCGAGCTCGGCCTTGTCCTCGCTCTCGGTCGGCTCGACCATCAGCGTCCCGGCGACCGGGAAGCTCATCGTCGGCGCGTGGAACCCGAAGTCGATCAGCCGCTTCGCGATGTCGTCGTTGGTGACGCCGGTGGCCTTGGTGAGCGGCCGGATGTCGAGGATGCACTCGTGGGCGACCAGTCCGCCCGCGCCGGTGTAGAGCACCGGGAAGTGCTCGCGCAGCCGCGTGGCCAGGTAGTTGGCGCCCAGGACGGCGTGCTCGGTCGCGGCCAGGAGGCCGTCGGGCCCCATCAGCCGGATGTAGGCCCACGAGATCGGCAGGATGCCGGCGGAGCCGAACGGCGCGCCGGAGACGGCCGGCCCCTCGGCGCCGGTGTCGACCAGCGGGTGTCCCGGCAGGAACGGCACCAGGTGCTCCCGGACGCCGATCGGCCCGACCCCCGGGCCGCCGCCGCCGTGCGGGATGCAGAAGGTCTTGTGCAGGTTGAGGTGACTGACGTCGGAGCCGAACCGCCCCGGCTTGGCCAGCCCCACCATCGCGTTGAGGTTCGCCCCGTCGACGTAGACCTGGCCGCCGGCGTCGTGCACCGCGCCGCAGATCTCCTGGATGTCGGTCTCGAAGACGCCGTGCGTCGAGGGGTAGGTCAGCATGATCGCCGCCAGCCGGTCCGCGTGCTGCTCGACCTTGGCCCGCAGGTCGGCGAGGTCGACGTTGCCGGCCTCGTCGCACGCCACCACGACCACGCGCATGCCGGCCATGACCGCGCTGGCGGCATTGGTGCCGTGCGCCGAGCTCGGGATCAGGCAGACGTCGCGCTGCACGTCGCCGCGCGCGTGGTGGTAGCCGCGGATCGCCATGAGGCCCGCGAACTCGCCCTGCGAGCCGGCGTTGGGCTGGACGCTGACCTTCGCGTACCCCGTCACCTCGGCGAGCGCGTCGCACAGCTCGTCGATCAGCTGCCGGTAGCCCCGCGCCTGACCGGCCGGCGCGAAGGGGTGCAGGTTCGCGAACTCGGGCCACGTGATCGCGGCCATCTCGGTGGCCGCGTTCAGCTTCATCGTGCAGGAGCCGAGCGGGATCATCGTGCGGTCCAGCGCGAGGTCCTTGTCCGACAGCGACCGCAGGTAGCGCAGCATCGCGGTCTCGGACCGGTGCGCGCTGAACACCGGGTGGGTCAGGTACGGCGTGCGGCGCCGCAGCTGCGCCGGCAGGGCGTCCGCGCCGTCGCCGGCCGGCGCGCCGGCAGCCACGCCGAACGACTCCGCCACCGCGCGCAGGATCTCCGGCGTCGTGGTCTCGTCGCAGGCGACGGCGACCGTGTCGTCGTCCACCAGGCGCAGGTTGACGCGGTAGTCGGCCGCCGCGGCGACGATCCCGGCGGCCCGGCCGGGCACCCGAACCTCGATCGTGTCGAAGTACGCCTCGTGGACCAGGTCGAGGCCGGCCGCGGTGAGCCAGGCGGCCAGCGTCTGGGCGCTGCGGTGGACCCGCGCCGCGATGGCCGCCAACCCCTCGGGCCCGTGGTACACGGCGTACGCGCCGGCCATCACCGCGAGCAGCACCTGCGCGGTGCAGATGTTGCTGGTCGCCTTCTCGCGGCGGATGTGCTGCTCGCGGGTCTGCAGAGCCAGGCGGTAGGCGACGTCGCCGTCGGCGTCGACCGACACCCCCACCAGGCGGCCGGGCAGCTGCCGGGCCAGGCCCTCGCGCACCGAGAGATAGCCGGCGTGCGGGCCGCCGTAGCCCATGGGGACGCCGAAGCGCTGGGTGGTGCCACAGGCGACGTCGGCGCCCCACGCACCCGGCGCTTCGAGCAGGGTGAGCGCGAGCAGGTCGGCGGCCACGACGACGGAGGCGCCGGCCGCGTGCGCGGCCTCGGCGAGCGCGCGGTGGTCGCGGACCGCGCCGCTCGCGCCCGGGTAGGACAACAGGACGCCGAAGGCCCCGGCCTCGGGCAGGTCGGTGGGCCAGCCGTCCGCCAGGTCGGCGACGTGCAGGGTGATGCCGAGGGGCTCGGCACGGGTCCGCAGCACGGCCAGGGTCTGCGGCAGGGTGTCGGCGTCGACGACGAAGACCGCGTCGACGTGTGCCCGGCCGGCCCGGCGGACCAGGGTCATGGCCTCGGCCGCGGCGGTCGCCTCGTCGAGCATCGAGGCGCCGGCGACGTCGAGACCGGTGAGGTCGGCGACCATCGTCTGGAAGTTGATCAGTGCCTCGAGCCGGCCCTGGCTGATCTCGGGCTGGTACGGCGTGTAGGCCGTGTACCAGGCGGGGTTCTCGAGGACGGTGCGCTGGATGACCGGAGGGGTGAAGGTGCCGTAGTACCCCAACCCGATCATCGAGGTGTAGACCTCGTTGGCGTCCGCGCGTTCCCGCAGCGCGGTCAGCACCGCGGCCTCGTCCTGTGCGGCGGGCAGGGCCAGCGGCGTGCGGTCCCGCACGCCCTCGGGCACGCAGGCGTCGACCAGCGACTCCAGCGAGTCGAAGCCCACGGCGGCCAGCATCTCCGCGGCGTCGCCGGGGCGGGGCCCGATGTGCCGTGCGGCGAAGGATCCGGCGGGGTCCAGGGCCTTCAGGGAGGGCAGCGACCCGGCCAGCGGCGGAAGGGTCTCGGAACCGTCGACCATTGCTGCGACGCTACCAGCGGAGCGCAGCTCTCCTGTGGCTGGATGAAGAGCCGAGACGGATGAGACGTGACCGTGCGCGGGTCCCGAGAGGTGGGACGGCAGGGCTCAGCTCATGGGGGTACGGCACCTGGCCGCGGTGTCGTCCGGAGGACGACGAATCACATGGACAGGTCACATGGCGCGGCGCCGGCGGCGCGCCGAGAGCTCGTCGTCCGCGGTGTGCAGCGGCGCCCCGTCGAGGCGCTCGGCGGGCAGCTCGGCGAGTTCGCCGGAGAGCTCCCGCAGGGCACCGGAGACGGCGATCCCGAAGACGCCCTGACCGCCGGCCAGCAGGTCGACGACCTCCTCCGCCGAGGTGCACTCGTAGACGGTGGCGCCGTCGGAGAAGAGCGTGACGTTGGCCAGGTCCTTGATGCCGCGGTTGCGCAGGTGGTCGACCGCCTTGCGGATGTTCTGCAGCGAGACGCCGGTGTCGAGCAGCCGCTTGACGACCTTCAGCACCAGGATGTCGCGGAACGAGTACAGCCGCTGGGTCCCCGAGCCGGTGGCCGAGCGCACGGACGGGGCGACCAGGCCGGTGCGTGCCCAGTAGTCGAGCTGCCGGTAGGTGATGCCCGCCGCGGCACACGCCGTCGGACCCCGGTAGCCGACGAGGTCGGTGTCGACCTCGTCGTAGGCGGGGGCTCCGACAGCGGCGTCGCTGAAGAGCTGACCCTGGGAGCCATTGCTCTGGTCGCTCACGTCAGCGTCCTCCTCTGGTCCCGTTCCGCTCGCGCGACGCGGGTCGACGGCTGGGCACCTGACCGGGTCTTGCACCCACTGACCTCAGGTGTCACACCGTTGTTGTTCGCCGACCGTAAGCCGGGCCAGGGAGCCGGTCAACTGAGCCGGGCGGCGTGTCGTCCCGCTCATCATTTCGAGTGGAGCCACCGGCGCCCCCTGCCGATGTCAGCAGGATGCGCTCCTCGCGCCGAGGTCGAGCCGCGGTCCTAGGCTGCCCCGCCGGAACCGGAGCCGGCCCCGAAGTCCTCGGGCGAGATCTGGTCCAGGAACTCCCGGAACTTCTCGACCTCGTCCTCCTGCTCGTCGGGGATCTCGATGCCGACCTCGTCGAGCAGGTCGTCCGCGCCGTAGATCGGGGCGCCGGTCCGGACCGCCAGCGCCACGGCGTCCGACGGGCGCGCGCTGACCACGCGCTCGTCGCCGAAGACGAGCTCGGCGATGTAGATGCCGTCGCGCATCTCGGTGATGTTGACGGCCTCGAGGGTGGCGCCCAGGGCGCGCACGACCTCGCGGAGCAGGTCGTGGGTCATCGGGCGAGCCGCCGGACGCCCTGCTGCTCGAACGCGATGGCGGCCGCCTCGACGGCGCCGATCCAGATGGGCAGGTACCGCTCCCCCTGCGTCTCCTTGAGCAGCAGGATCGGCTGGTTCCCGGGCAGTTCGACCCGGACACCGACGACTCGAAGCTCCTGCACGGTGCTGCTCCCTCGGGCTGCGCGCGGTTCGGACTGCGGGTGTTCGTTCGTCGTTCACGGTACGCCGGGTCAGGGGCGCAGGAGGTCGCGCAGGCGCGCCTCCAGCAACGCGGTGTGCAGCTGCGCGGACAGAGCCGCGAGCTCCCGCAGCTTCTCCGCGGCCCGCGCCCGCGCCTCCTCCGAGCGAGCCCGGAGGACCGGTGCGACCAGCTGCTCGACCAGCCCCGCCTCCCGCTCGACGCCACTGCGGTAGGCCCGCAGGTGCCGCGGCTCGATCCCGTGCCGCGCCAGCCCCGCGGCGGCGCGGGCCACCGGCAGATCGGCCGCCGGGTGCCGCCCGTCGGCGTCGGTGGCCAGCAGGCCGAACTGGACGCAGTCGGCCAGCTGGTCGGGCTCCAGCCCCGCGGCGCGGGCGAACTGCTCGGGCGTCAGGGGCGGGAGGTCGCCGGCTCCGGCCTCGTCCGATGCCGACAGGGGCGGCACCGGTCCGGGCCCGCCGGCCTGCCCGGGCAGCGGCTCGCCCCGGTCGAGGGCCTCCAGGTGCTCCTTGATCACCCGCAGCGGCAGGTAGTGGTCCAGCTGCGCGGCCAGCACGTAGCGCAGCCGGCTGACGTCGGCCTGCGAGAACTTGCGGTACCCCGACGGCGTGCGCTGCGGGTGCACCAGGTCCTCGGACTCGAGGTAGCGGATCTTGCTGATCGTCACGTCGGGGAAGTCGTCGCGAAGAACAGCCAGCACCTCGCCGATGGTCAGGCGAGGTGTGCGCTGGTCGGGGGCGGCGTCCCCGAGCGCACGTTCGCGCCCGGGCACGGTCACTAGCGGGCGGCCGCTCGCCGGTGCGGGGACCGGTCAGGTAGACGAGGCGGAACTTGCCGATCTGCACCTCGTCACCCCCGGCGAGCGTCGCGACGTCGACCGGCTCGCGGTTGACGTAGGTGCCGTTGAGGCTGCCGACGTCGTGCACGGAGAACCCGCCGCCCTCGCGGTGGAACTCGACGTGCCGCCGGCTGACGGTGACGTCGTCGAGGAAGATGTCGCTGTCGGGATGCCGACCCGCCGTCGTGACGTCCTGGTCGAGCAGGAAGCGGCTGCCCGCGTTGGGCCCGCGCTTGACGACCAGCAGCGCCGAGCCGGCCGGGAGGGACTCGACCGCGCCCGCGTGCGCGTCGGCCGGCTCCGCCAGCTCGGGCTGGTCGCCGGTGTCGTCGCCGCCGACCTTGGGGATGACGCTGGTCGATTCGCCGACCCGCTCCTGCGAGAGGGCCGAGCCGCACTGGGCGCAGAAACGACTGCCCTCGGGGTTCTCGTGGCCACATCGAGTGCAGTGCACGTCTGTCTCCTCCGGTGCGAGGGGCCCCGCCGCGGCCCTCGGGACGGGCCGCGTGCGGCCGGCAGACGCCGGACCGGACGGTCCGGCATGGGTCGGCCGCCGCAGGCGGGACGGCGGGCCGTGGGTCATGGAACCAGTCGGTCGGCCCGAGGGTCAACCGGACGTACAGGGTGTGGAACCGCGCTGGTCACCGCGGGTCCGGCACCCCAGCGAGATCATAGTGACGGGTGCACCGACGGAACCGACGGCGCCCCGTCACGACGCGTCGACCAGGGCCTGGTAGGCGTCGGCGTCGAGCAGCGCGCCGGTCGGATCGCCGCCGTCGGCCGCCACGCTGATGTCGACCAGCCAGCCCTCGCCGTACGGGTCGCCGTTGATCGTCTCAGGGGCCTCGGCGAGCTTCTCGTTCACGGCTGCGACGACGCCGGCCACCGGCGCATAGACGTCCGAGACCGACTTGGTCGACTCGACCTCGCCGATGGGGGTGCCAAGGGCGACCTCGTCGCCGACGGATGGCAGCTGCACGAACACGATGTCGCCCAGCGCGTCCTGCGCGTGGTCGGTGATCCCGACGCGGACGACCGTCCTGGCCTCCGAACCGGTCCCGTCCGTGCCCTGCACCAGCGCCCACTCGTGCTGGTCGGTGTAGCGGCGGTCGTCAGGCGTGGCCATGCGGCGATCGTCTCCTGGGGTGGTGGGCGGGAGCCGACGAGCTACTCGTCGGGCGAAGCGTATTGAGGCCGGTCGAGGGGCCGCAACGCGTCCACGACCACGCGGTCGAACTGGTCGATGGTGACCGTTCCGCCGCGGCCGGTGATGTGCGGGACCACGCCGCCCGGGATGTTCATCGCCGTCGCCATGTTCTGCGGCGAGCCGATGACGACGAACTCGTACGGGGCGGTGATGGGCTGCCCGTCGACCTCGAGCGCGCCGGCGCTGCCGGTGACGGCCGTGGACAGGCCCACGCGCACCCCGTCGATCTGCATCGTCTCCGCGCCCGCACCGCGCAGCTCCTGGATCGTGTCGACCAGGTCCGTGACCCGCACCTCGCCCCGGGGGTCGCGGATGGTCAGCACCAGGCCCGGGCCCTCGGCCGCCACGGTGCCGGTGAGGATGCCGATCGCCTCGGTCTGGCTGCGCGCCGCCTCCAGCGCGGTCGACGAGCGGCCGTCGGAGCCCGAGAGTCGCCGCAGCTCGGCACGCTGGTCGGCGATCTGCTGCCGCAGCCGCGCCTCGCGGGCGTTGAGCTCGTCGAGGATGCGCACCAGGTCCTCCTCGCGGGCCGCGGCCAGACCCTCGTCGTCCCCGACGCTGCGGACCTGGACCGCCAGGGCGAAGCCGAGAACCAGCGTCAGGACGGCGATCAGCGCGGCCGCCAGCGGGTCGCGGCCCAGCCGCCGGCGCGGCGCGGCCGGGGCCGGATCGGCGGAGGCGTCGGTCATGCCCGGAACACGTGCCTGCGGATCGCCGCGGCGTTGCCGAAGATGCGGATGCCGAGCACCACCACGACGGCGGTGGACAGCTGGGCGCCCACGCCGAGCTGGTCGCCGAGGAACACGATGAGACCGGCGACGACGACGTTCGAGACGAACGAGATGACGAACACCTTGGCGTCGAAGATGCCGTCGAGCTGGGCACGGAACCCGCCGAACACGGCGTCGAGCGCGGCCACGACCGCGATGGGCAGGTAGGGCTGCAGCCACAGCGGGACGGTCGGGTCGAAGATCAGGCCGAGCAGCACGCCGGCGGCCAGCCCGAGGATGGGGATCACTGGTCGGCCTCCGGTCGGGCGTTGCGCAGCTCCGGGATGTTCGCGGCGGGCAGGGTCAGCTCCTCCTCCCGGGAGAAGTCGAAACGAAGCCCGAGGGACGCCGAGAGCTCGGCCAGGGCGATCACCTCGGTGCTGGTGAGGAATTCCCGGGACAGGGTCTCGGGATCGCCGATGGCGCTGACCTCGTACGGGTTGGACACCGGACGGAAGTCGACGAGCACCGCCTCCCCGGCGAAGCGGATGGCGGTGGTCGGCCCGAGGCGCTGGCCGTTGATGCTGATCGCCTCGGCGCCGGCGGCCCACAGGGCATTGACCACCAGCTGCAGATCGCCGTCCTGGACGCGTCCCCGGGGATCCACCTCGGCGTCACCGCCGACCGGGTCGTCGTCGGCCTTCGGATCGGCGTTCGCGAGCGTCACCAGCATGCCGGGGCCGGTCACGCGGACGGCTGCGGCCGACTGCTCGGCGACCGTGAGCCGGTCCAGCGCCTCCTGCCCGACGGCGCTGGCGGCGAGCAGCTCGGCACGGCTGCTGGCCACCTCGGCCCGCAGCCCCTCGAGCTGGGCGGCCAGGTCGTCGCTGAGCGCCGACTCCTTCTGGATGTCGTCGACGAGCGCCGCGCGCACCTCCTCGCGCCCTGCCGCCGTGGCCGCCGCCTGGTCGTAGGTGACCGCCGCGAGCAGCCCGGCGAACGCCATGGTCGCGGCCACCAGGGCTCGGCCCCGCCAGCGCGGCCCCGGGGTCCCACCGCGCGCCGCCTTCGCCTCGGCGGCCTGCACGTACGCGGGGTCGAGCGTCTCGGCGAGGACGGCGTCGAGCAGCGAGGCACCGAGCGACCGGGGGCTGCCCCGCGCAGGGCGGTACTCATGACGGCCGGCTCACGTCGTCGTCCGGGCGGCCCGCTCGGCGCGGACGATGCCCGCCACCTGGATGACGTAGAACAGGCCGGCCAGCACGTAGAGGACCGTCCCCCAGATGGTGAAGGCCCACGCGAACGGCTCGATGACGGTGGCGAACCAGCTGTCGCCGTCGGCCAGCAGCAGACCCGGGAACGCGTACAGCAGCAGCAGCGTCGCCGCCTTGCCGAGGTAGTGCACCTGCAGCGGTGGATAACCGTAGTGCCGCAGGATCAGCAGCATGCCGCCGAGGACGAACTCGCGCCCGACCAGCAGCGCCACCACCCAGACCGGCACGATCTCGCGCAGCGACAGCGCGATCAGCGTGCTGACGATGTAGAGGCGGTCGGCCGCCGGATCCAGGAGCGCGCCCAGCCGGCTGCTCTGGTCCAGCCACCTGGCGAGCTTCCCGTCGAGCCAGTCGGTCACCCCGGAGATCATGAGGACGACGACCGCCCAGCCGTCGGCCTCGGGCACCAGGAGCAGCCAGAGGAACAACGGGACGCCGAGCAGCCGGAGCACGGAGATGGCGTTGGGCCAGGTCCAGATGCGGTCCGGCAACGTCTCCCGGTCGGTGACCGGCGGCGAGCCGTGGACCCCGGGCACCGGATCGCCGGGGTGGCCGCCGGGGAAGGCAGCCGCCGACGGACCGTTCGACGACGTCACTGCTCCTCCACCCCGCACGACAGCCCGCTCACCGTGAGGCTAGTAGAAGGACCCTGTCGTCCTCGCCACTCCCAGGCTCGTGGCGAGCCTCTGGACGGGGCCTGGCGCGGGAACGGCCAGGCAGGGCGTTACGCGGACACCGCCAGGTTGGCCGGGGCGGGTTCGTAGCCCAGCGGTCGCCGGTCGAAGCTGCCGGTCCCGTGCGTGACCGAGCGGAGGACGCCGGGATAGGTCAGCAGCTCGACCTCCGGCACCTCGGCGCGCACCGTCGTGCGGTCTCGGGCCGGGTCGGCCTCGCTGCCGGTGACCCGCGCCCGGCGGGCGGACAGGTCGCTCATCACCGCGCCGACGTACTCACCGGGGACGACGACCTCGACCTCGCACCAGGGCTCGAGGACCTTGGTGCCGGCCGCCGCCGCGGCCTCGCGCAGCGCCAGCGCGCCGGCGGCCTGGAACGCGGCGTCGGAGGAGTCGACCGAGTGCGCCTTGCCGTCGACGAGGGTGACGTGGACGTCGACCAGCGGCCGGTCGCCGCTGATCCCCCGCTCGGCCTGGCTGCGGATCCCCTTCTCGACGCTGCCGTGGAACTGGCTGGGCACCGTGCCGCCGACGATCCGCTGCTCGAAGACGATGCCCGAGCCGGGCGGACCCGGTTCGGCGTCGACCACCACGACGGCGTACTGGCCGTGACCACCGGACTGCTTGACGTGCCGTCCGGTGACCCGCGTGGCGCCCGCCAGCGTCTCGACCATCGGCACGCGCACGGGCACCGTGCTCACCGCGACCCCGTGCCGGGTCCGCAGCCGTTCGAGGAGCACCTCGGCGTGCGCCTCGCCGACGCACCAGAGCAGGAGCTGGCCGGTGTCCTGGCGGCGTTCGAGACGGACCGTCGGGTCCTCGGCCACCAGCCGGGCCAGCGCCGTGGCCAGCCGGTCCTCGTCGGCCCGCGACGCGGCCTCGACCGCGACCGGCAGCTGTGGCGTCGGCAGTTCCCAGGGCGCGACGAGCCGCGGGTCGTCCGGCGAGGACAGGGTGTCACCGGTCTCGGCGCTGGCCAGGCGCGCCACCGCGCAGATGTCCCCGGCCGGGCACGCCGCGACGGTACGGAGGGTCCCCCCGAGCGGCGCGGACACCGCACCGATGCGCTCGTCGACGTCGTGGTCGGGGTGGCCACGCTCGGCCATGCCGTGCCCGGAGACGTGGATCGGCATGTCCGGTCGCAGGGTCCCGGAGAAGACGCGCACCAGGGAGACGCGGCCCAGGTAGGGGTCCGTGGTCGTCTTCACGACCTCGGCGACGAGCGGGCCGTCGGGGTCGCAGTCCAGCGAGGACGGTGAGCCGCCGTCCGGCCGGGTGGCCGACGGGCAGCCGTGCTCCATCGGGCAGGGGAACGCCGGGACGAGGAGGTCGAGCAGCTCCGCGACGCCCACCCCGGTGAGCGGCGCCACGGTGAGGATCGGGTGGAAGTGTCCGCGCGCGACCGCCGTCTCGAGGTCGGCGATGAGGTCGGCGACGGCGAGCTCGTCCCCGGCCAGGTACCGGTCCATGAGCGTCTCGTCCTCGCTCTCGCCGATGATCCCCTCGATCAGCTCGGCCCGGAGGCGGTCGGCGTCGGGGATCCCGGTCGCCGAGTCGGGGTGCGGCTCGAGAAGTGACACGAGCCCGGTGACCGATCCGTCGGACCCGCGCTGCACGAGGTGCAGGCGGTGCACCCCCTCCCCCAGCATCGACTGGCACATGCGGACCGTCTCGTCGACGTCGGCGCGGGCCTTGTCCAGCTGGGTGACGACCACCGCCCGCGGCATGCCGACGGCCGCGCACTCCTCCCAGAGCTGGACGGTCGAGGCGTCGACGCCGTTCACGGCCGAGACGACGAAGAGGGCCGCATCAGCGGCCCTCAGTCCTGCGCGCAACTCCCCGACGAAGTCGGGCGACCCGGGGGTGTCGAGCAGGTTGATCTTGTGCCCGGCGTGCTCGATGCTCGCCACGCCGAGCGACACGGAGCGCTGCTGGCGGATTTCCACCTCCTCGTTGTCGAGGCACGTGGTGCCGTCCTCCACCCGCCCCGCGCGCGGCAGCGCCCCGGCGGCCACCAGCAGGGCCTCGGCGAGGGTGGTCTTCCCCGCGCCCGCGTGACCGACCAGGGCCACGTTCCGGACTTTCGCCGCCGCGCGGGGTGCCGGCGCGGTGCCGCTGTCCTTCGCCATCGGGCGCTCAGCCCCGGGTGGTCTCTGCGCGGACCACGCTGGCGGTGCCCTGGGGGAAGAACAGCCCCTCGTGCCCGTCCTCCCACCGCACCCGGTAGGGCGGACCTCCGCCGGGCTCGTGGCACTCGATGACCTCACCGGTGCGATCGGCTTCACCCTGGTGTGTCGAACGGACGACGATCCGATCCCCGAAATGCGCTTCCACGGCGGCCTCCAGGCGGCTGCTCTGTGTGTGGGCTGTGTGTTGTGCGTGTGTGGTGTACCTCACAGCCTGCCCGCCGCGGCGGGCGCGATCAAGGGGCCTGCGGATGTGCCCGCGCGAGCAGCCGGCGCGCCCCCTGACGGTGCACCCACCAGCCCACCGCCACCAGGACGACGCCCGAGAGGAGGAAGCCCAGATCCCAGCTCAGCGGCGCGCCGAGGTCGTCCCGCACGTGGTGGACGCCGAGGAGCTGGTGGTTGACCAGGCCCTCGACGAGGTTGAACAGGCCCCACCCGACCAGCACCAGCCCCAGGTGGAAGCGGTAGTTCGGGGCGAGTCGCCCCTGCCGCCAGGCGGCGATCGAGGTCAGCGACGCGGCCACCACGAGCACCCACGTCGCCGCGTGGAAGAAGCCGTCGGCGACCGTGTTGAGCTCCAGGCCCGCGAGCGTGGTGGGAGACGTGCGGGCGCTGACCATGTGGTGCCACTGCAGGATCTGGTGCAGCACGATCCCGTCGACGAAGCCGCCCAGCCCGAGCCCGAGGAGCAGCCCCGAGGTCCGCGGCGGCGGCCGGTGCCGGGACGTCGTCACGTGGCCGCACTACCCGCCGTGGCCGCACCGCTCACCCGGATTCCAGAACCCGGGCGGCGACGTGCCGGCCGATGGCCAGCGCCGACGTGGCGGCCGGCGAGGGCGCGTTGCGCACCGTCACGACGGGCCCGATCCGGTGGATGCGGAAGTCGTCGACCAGCGTGCCGTCGCGGTCGACCGCCTGCGCCCGGACGCCCGACGGCGCCCGCCGGACGTCGGAGTCGCGGAGGGACGGCACGAACTCGCGTGCGGAGGAGAGGAAGGCCGACCGGGACAGCGAGCCGCGGAGCTCGCCGAGACCGGTCCGCCAGTGCCGCCGTGCCATGGCGCGCGTGCCCGGCCAACCGAGCGCCTCGCGCAGGTCGCGGAGGTCGACGTCCCGCCATCGGTAGCCCTCCCGGGCCAGCGCGAGGACGGCGTTCGGCCCGATGTCGACGCCCCCGCCGACGCGCCGGGTGAAGTGCACGCCGAGGAACGGGTACCGCGGGTCGGGCACCGGGTAGATCAGGCCACGCACGAGGTGCTCGCGTTCGGGAACCAGGCGGTAGTACTCGCCGCGGAAGGGCACGATCGCCGGCTCGTCCTGGTCACCGGCCAGCCGGGCGACGCGGTCGGACTGGAGGCCGGCGCAGACGACCAGCCGGTCCACGCCGAGTTCCCGCTCCGCGGCACGGACCACCACGCCCCCTCCCTGGCGGCGCAGCCTGGTCATCCGGAACCCGAGGAGGATCTCGTGGCCGCCCTCGCGCAGGTCCCGGGCGAGGGCGCGGGCGACGGCCGAGAAGTCGACGACGGCGGTGCGCGGCGAGTGCAGCGCCGCGCTCCCCGTCGCCGCCGGCTCGATCTCCGTCAGCTCGCCGGAGGTCAGCCTGCGGAGTCCCGGCACACCGTTCGCGGTCGCCCGGCGTTCGATCTCACGCAGTGCGGGCAGCTCGTCGTCCCGGCGGGCGACGACGAGCTTGCCGCACTCGTCGTAGGCGAGGCCGTGCTGGGCGCAGAACTCGCGCAGCAGCAGCCGGCCCCGGGTGCACAGCTCGGCCTTGAGCGACCCCGGCGGGTAGTACAGACCGGCGTGGACGACGCCGCTGTTGTGCCCCGTCTGGTGGGCGGCGACCTCGTCCTCCTTGTCCACCACGGTCACCCGCGCGTCGGGGCGGAGCTGGGCGAGGCTGCGAGCCACCGCGAGGCCGACGATGCCGGCGCCGACGATCCCGATGCGCACTCACCCATCGTCGGGGCGGCTCCCGGTCGATGCCAGCATCGACCCCGTGCGGAAGCCCTGGGCGCGGTTCGACGACCTGGTCGCCGGCCGTGGGCTGCTCTGCCCGCCCCCGCACCGGGTTCTCGTCGCGGACCGCCGGGAGGACGTCGTCCCGGTCCTCGCCGAGGTCGACCGGGCCACGGCGGCCGGCGACTGGGCGTACGGGTTCGTCTCCTACGAGGCCGCGCCCGGCTTCGATCCCGCGCTGACGGTGGCCCCACCGGCGGCAGGCGACCCTCCCCTGGCATGGTTCGGGCTCTGCGACCGCCCACGAGAGGTCCGCCCGGTCGCGGCGGCCGACGCCGCCGGGCCCGCGTCCGCCTGGACGCCCGCGTGGACCGCCGAGCAGCACGCACGGGCCGTGAGCCGGGTCCGTGAGCTGATCGCGGCCGGCGTCACCTACCAGTGCAACCTGACCGACCGGCTGCGCGCGACGGTCGACGGCGATCCGCTCGGGCTGTACACCGCGCTGTCGCTGGCCCAGCGCGGCGCGCACAACGCCTATCTGGACATCGGCCGGCACGTGATCGCCGGCGCCAGCCCGGAGCTGTTCTTCGAGTGGTCCGGCGACCGGCTGCGCACGCGGCCGATGAAGGGCACCACGGCCCGTGGCCGCACCACCGCCGAGGACGCCGTCGTCGCCCGCCGGCTCCTGGAGAGCCCGAAGGAACGGGCGGAGAACCTGATGATCGTCGACCTGCTGCGCAACGACCTCGCCAAGGTGGCCGCCGTGGGCAGCGTCGAGGTGCCCGCCCTGTTCGCGCTCGAGCGGTACCCGACCGTCTGGCAGCTCACCTCGGAGGTGACTGCAGACCTGCGGCCGGAGTGCGGGCTGGTCGACATCTTCCGGGCGCTGTTCCCCTGCGGCTCGGTCACCGGTGCACCGAAGGCGAGCAGCATGCGGGTGATCCGGGACCTGGAAGGCGGTCCGCGGGGCGTCTACTGCGGCGCGGTGGGTCTGGTGGCGCCCGGGACGAGCTTCCGGGCGCGCTTCGCCGTCGCGATCCGCACGGCCGTGGTCGACCGCGCGACGGGAACGGCCGTGTACGGCGCGGGCGGCGGCATCACCTGGGACTCCGACGCCGCCGCCGAGCGCGCCGAGCTGCTGACGAAGGCGGCGGTGCTGACCCGGCCCCCGGGGAGCACGAGCTGCTGGAGACGCTCGCGCTCCGTCCGGGACGAGGGCCGGTCAACCTCGACCGCCACCTGGCGCGGCTCACCGACTCGGCGGCGTACTTCGGCTTCGCGTGCGACCCCGAGCACCTCCGTGCGGCGGTGCAGGACGCGGTCGCCGGTGTCGTCGGGCCGGCCCGGGTGCGGGTCCGTCTGGCCCGCTCCGGCGCGGCCACGGTCGACGTCGGCGAGCTCCCGCCGCCGCCGGAGCGCCCCGTCGTCCTCGCGGTGGACGACGACCCGGTCGACTCGGCCAGCCCGTGGCTGGTGCACAAGACCACGCGCCGGTCGGTGTACTCGACCCGCGCCGCGCGTCACCCGGATGCCGATGACGTCGTGCTCGTGAACGAGCGCGGGGAGGTCACCGAGACCACGATCGCCAACCTCGCGGTGCGCATCGACGGCCGCTGGTGGACCCCGCCCACCTCGTCGGGCTGCCTGCCCGGCATCGAGCGCGGCCGCCTGCTGGAGGTTGGCGCGCTGACCGAGCGCGTGCTGACCCCGGCCGACCTCGGCGCCGCGGAGGCGGTGGCCCTGGTGAGCTCGCTGCGCGGGTGGCGACCCGCCATGCTGGCTCCCAGGCACGCGCCGACCGGCGCGCGATCGTAGGGAGGTCCGGGTGCAGGACCGGGGCGACGACGCCGGGGAGCTGGACCGCCAGCCTCTCGGGGAGTTCCTCGGGCAGCTGGCGGCCCGCATGCCGGCCCCGGGCGCCGGCGCGACCGCCGCGGTCGAAGCGGCGCTCGGCGCCTCGCTCCTCGCGATGGTCGGCCGGTTCACCACGGCGGAGGAGCACGCCGACACCGTTCGCGCGATCGTGGCGGCCGCCGACGCCGAGCGGGACGCCTGCCTGGCCGCGGCGGCTGCCGACGAGCGGGCCTTCGGGGCGGTGGCCGACGCCATGAAGCTGCCGCGGGAGTCGCCCGGGGAACAGGAGCGGCGCCGCCGCTCGCTGAGCGCGGCGCAGCTCGACGCGGCCGGGCCGCCACGGGCCGTGATCGGCTCCGCCGCGCGGCTGGTCGACCTGGCCGAGCGGATCCTCCCGATCGCGAATCCGAACCTGGTCAGCGACGTCGCGGCGGCGACCGCCGCGGCCCGCGCCGCCGCGGGGACCGCGCGACTGGCCGTGGAGACGAACCTGCCCGGCATCTCCGACGAGCGGGCCCGCCGGGAGCTCCGGACGGCGACCGACTCCGTGGACGACCTGGCGCGCCGGGCCGACGGCGTCGAGGCCGACGTCCGCGCGCGACTGCGCGCCTGACCGGCCGCCGACTCACCCGCGGAGCGCGACCACCCGGTCGAGCCAGGCGAGCAGGTCGGCGACGACCTCGTCGCGGTTGGTCTCGTTGAAGACCTCGTGCCGGGCGCCCTCGTACACCTGCAGGGTGACGTCGGCGAGGCCGGCGTCCCGCAGCCGCTGGACCAGCCCGTGGACCAGCGCGAGCTGACCGTTGACCGGGTCCTGGTCCCCCACGGCGACGTAGACGGGAAGGCCGGCGGGCAGGCCCGCCAGCCGGTCCGGGTCGGCGAGCTGCCGCGCCGAGACGAACATCTGCTTCCCGTCGGCGGCGGTCAGCCCGAACCCGCACCGTTCGTCGGCGACGTAGCGATCCACCTGGGCCGGGTCGCGGGAGAGCCAGTCGTAGTCGGTCCGGGCGGGCGCGAACGGCGCGTTGAACGCCGAGAGGTCCATCGGCGAGTCGAGGTCGAGCGCGGGTTCCAGGAGGTCGAGCGCCGCGGTGCCGCTGAGCACCAGACCGGCCAGCTCGTCGCCGTGGTCGAGCACGTACTGCTGCGCCGCGAACGAGCCCATGCTGTGGCCGAGCAGGACCAGCGGCAGTCCGGGGACCTCGCCCTGGATGCGGTCGCGGAGCCGGCCGATGTCGCGGACCAGCTCGTCCCATCCGCCCGGTCCCAGGCTGCCCCACGCGCCGTCGGTGGCGGTCGCCCCATGCCCGCGGTGGTCCTGCCCCACCACGACGAAGCCGGCTCGTGTCAGGTCGTCGGCCAGCGGCTCGTAGCGGAGCAGGTGCTCCCCCATGCCGTGGGTGAGCTGCACGATGCCGCGCGCCGGGCCGGCCGGATCCCAGCGGTAGGCCGTGAGCGGGACACCGTGCGCGGAGGGGACTTCCAGCACCTGCGGCGACATGGCGGCACCCTACGACGCCCCGCCGCTCGACGGTGGTGGGGTCGGCGACCTGCGATGTGCGCGTGGTCGGGCGGCCGGTCGTCGTCAGCGTTCCACCACGTTCCTCAGCTGCTCGCCCGCCAGCAGAGCGGCGGCGTTGGTCGCGATGAGGTCGTCGGCGCCGACCGGCCGGCCGCCGGCGGCGTGCGGCGTGAGCAGCAGGTTGGGTGCGCCCCACAGCGCCGAGTCCGGGGGCAGCGGCTCGACGGCCGTGACGTCGAGGGCGGCGCCGGCGATGCCGCCGTCCACCAGTGCCGCGACCAGCGCCGCCTCGTCGACGGTGGAACCGCGCCCGACGTTGACGACGTGGGCGTGGCGTGGCAGCGCGGCGAGCCGGCGGGCGTCCAGCGCCTCGGCGGTCGACGCGGTCGAGGGCAGGATCATGACGAGGACGTCGGCCCGCCCGAGCTCGGCCTCCAGCTCGTCCTCGGTGACGACGGGGAACCCCGACCGGTCCCCCGCGCTGCGCCCGACACCGCGCACGTCGGCGCCGAGTGCGCGCAGCATCGGCGCCAGCGTCTGCCCGATCCGCCCGAAGCCCCACACCAGGACTCGGGCGCCGAGCAAGGTGGTCACCGCGCCGGTCGGGTGCAGCGGCTGCAGACCGCCGAGCTCGTCGGCCCAGCGGTGCTCGGCCTGGGCCACCTGTGCGGCGGGCAGGCGGCGGACCAGCGCGAGGACCAGGGCGAGTGCGTGCTCGGCGACGGGTCGGTCGTGCAGGCCGGAACCGGAGGTGACGAGGACGTCGTCCGGGAACCCGGCGGCCAGGACCGCGTCCGGTCCCGCGGCCAGTGTCTGCACCCAGCGCAACCGCGGCATCCGGCCGGCGACGGCCGCGAGGTGCTCGGGTGAACTGCCCCAGACCACCAGTGCCTCGGCGTCCAGGTGCTCGTCCGGCAGCGGGCGCGACGCGTCGTAGCCGTGCGCCTCGACCCCGTCGGGCAGGGCGGGGTGCAGCGGCATGGAGTCCGGGAGCAGCAGCTTCACCGCGGCGGTCGCCTCCGGGCGGACGGGTGGGGCGGGACGGAGGAAGCCTCAGCATGCCCGCGTGGCCCCCGTCGTGCAGGCCGATGGCGGGCCTCGACCGGCAGCAGCAGACTGCGCTCGTGCAGACGAGCTCGGCGGGCGCACGGTGAGGATCACCGGGATCGAGACCTTCCTGGTCGCCCCTCGCTGGTTGTTCGTCAAGGTGTCGACCGACGAGGGGATCGACGGCTGGGGCGAGGCGACCCTCGAGGGACGCAGCGCCACCGTCCAGGCGGCGGTGCACGAGCTCGAGGACGTGCTCGTGGGTCGTGATCCGCGCCGGATCGAGGACCACTGGCAGGTCATGTCCAAGGCGGGCTTCTACCGGGGCGGCGCGGTGTTCTCCTCGGCGGTCGCGGGCCTGGACCAGGCCTTGTGGGACATCGCCGGCAAGTCCTACGGCCTGCCGGTCCACCAGTTGCTCGGCGGCCCGGTCCGCGACCGGGTCCGTGTCTACGGCTGGATCGGTGGCGACGAGCCGGCGGAGGTCGCCGATCGCGCCGCGGGGATGCGCGCCGCGGGCTTCACCGCCGTGAAGCTGAACGCCTCGGGCCGGATGGGCCCGCTGGACACGACACTCGCGATCGACCGCACCCTGGACCTGGCCGCCGCGGCGCGATCGGCGATGGGCGAGGACGGCGACTTCGCCCTCGACTTCCACGGCCGGTTCACCACGCCGATGGCGCGGCGCATCGTGGCCGAGCTGGAACCACTGCGGCCCATGTTCGTCGAGGAACCCGTCCTGCCCGAGCACTCGGCCCACCGGCTCCGGGACGTCGTCGAGGCCACGACGCTGCCGATCGCCACGGGGGAACGGCTGTACGGCCGTGCGGAGTTCCTGCCCGTGCTGCAGGCGGGCATCGCGGTCGCCCAGCCGGATGTCGCCCACGCCGGGGGCATCTCCGAGTGCCGGCGCATCGCGGCCCTGGCGGAGACCTTCGACGTCCTCCTGGCGCCGCACTGCCCGCTCGGCCCCATCGCCCTGGCCGCGTGCCTCCAGGTGGACTTCGCGACGCCCAACGTGCTGATCCAGGAGCAGAGCCTGGGCATCCACTACAACACCACGTCGGACCTCCTCGACTACCTCGTCGACCCGTCGGTCTTCGAGTTCGGGGCCGGCTGGTGCGCGCGGCCGACCGGGCCGGGCCTCGGCATCGAGGTCGACGAGGCCGCCGTCCGCCGGGCGGCGGAGATCGGGCACCGATGGCGCGGCCCGATCTGGCGCCACCCCGACGGTTCCTTCGCGGAGTGGTGACGCGAGACCCGCCACGACCGGCTCGCGCCACCGCGCGCTCCGGGGCAGCCGCCGCGGATCAGAAGTCGTGCGCCTCGTCGTAGGCGAGGTCCTCGCTGCGGTCCGAGTCCGCCCTCCGCGGTGGCGGGCCCAGGTGCTCGCCGGACCTCCGCGGCACCGGCCGTGGTTCGTCCCGGACGTCCTGGTGCGCCAGGTCGTACCCGTAGTCGCCGTGCATCTCCGAGTCCACGAGTCCTCCCGAGCCACTGGGGTGGTGGGGCCGATGGTGGCCCCGGCACCCGGCGGAGGCAAGGCCCGGGACGCGTCGAGTCCGTGCCTACCGGCTCGCCCGCTCCATCCCCCGCTCGACCGCCGCGACGAGCTGCGGCCGCAGCTCGGCAGCGGGCACGATCGCGTGCACCGATCCCACCCGCCGGGCCCGCTCGATGTCGTGGATGGCCTCGAACTCGGCGGCCACCTCGCCCAGCTTCTCCGATCGCACGGTCGCGCGGACGGTGGCCAGCTCGGCCCGCAGCCGCCCCTGCTCGACCGGGTCCGCCGAGCCGAGCGCGACCTCGAGGTCACGGACCCGGGGGTCGGCCGCCGTCCGCTTGTCGACCTCGCGGGTGAACACCACCGCCGCCGCCGGGGCGCCGCCGATGACCGAGGCGTAGGAGCCCTCGACCGCCAACACCTCCATGTTGTCGTTCAGCACGCCGGAGAAGACCACGAACGCGCCGCCGTGGTAGCGGGAGATGACGCAGAAGACGACCGGTCCGTCGAAGTTGACCAGCGCCCGCCCGATCTCGGCGCCGTACTCCAGCTGCCACTTGCGCAGCGACTCGGGCGAGCCGTCGAACCCGGACAGGTTGGCCAGCACGACCAGGGGCCGGTTGCCGCTCGCTGCGTTGATGCCGCGCGCGGTCTTCACCGACGACCGTGGGAAGAGCGTGCCGGCGGTCCACAGGTCGGGGCCGTCGGCCGGGTAGGCGCCCCGGCGCGGGATGGGGTGGGACTCGATGCCGAGCACCGTGACGGGGTGGCCGCCGAGGTAGGCGTCCTGGACGACGGCGGTGTCGGCGTCGGCCATGCCCGCCCACCGCTCGAGCACCGGGTGGTCCTGGTCGGTGACCGCCCGCATCACGGTGCGGATGTCGAACGGCTTCTTCCGTTCCGGGTTGGCGGTCGGCGAGAAGACGTCGCCCACGGTGGTGAAGTCGCTGGACGGGTGCGCGTGCGGGAATTCCCGTACGTCGCGGTCCCGCGGGTCCACCGACCTCGCCGGTCGGGCCCACCGCTCCCCCGGCGCCAGGTAGGCGTACTCGTAGTGCCGGAAGAGCAGCTCGCACGCGGCGGTCAGGTTCGGCGCCCAGTACTGCGCCTGGCCGTTGGGCCCCATCACGCGGTCGTAGCCGCCGATGCCGAAGTTGTCCTCGGCCGACACCCCGCCGGAGTAGTCCAGCGAGTGCTTGCCGGTGAGCACCATCGCGCTGTCCGGCGTCATCACCAGGATGCCCTTGGTGTGCATCAGCATCGTGGCTTCGGCGTTCCAGTAGGGCTGGGCGCCGACGTTGATGCCGGCGACCACGACGTTGACCTCGCCGCCGGCCTGGGTGAACTCGATGATCCGGCGCAGCGCGCGGGCCACCCAGTCCATGTTCTCGGTCCCGCTGTCCATGGAGATGCGCGCGCCCGAGGACAGGGCGAACCATTCGACCGGCAGCCCGCGCTGCTCGGCGAGGTCGAGCGCGGCCATCACGCGGGCGCACTCCGGTTCGGCGACGGTGCCCAGCTGCTTGGTCGGGTCGCCGAGCAGCGCCACCCGGGTCATCCCCTCCGGGTACCGGGCGGTCGGCGTGCTCACCACGCCGACGACGATGCCGGCCTTGTTCAGCCCCGGCGGCCGTTCCACCGGCACCAGCCGCCCGGTGTCGTCCAGGTCGTGCTCGACGAAGGAGCCGTCCGGCCCGGCCAGCAGGCCGCTGAGCTCGTACGGGTACACCGCGCCACGGGCCCGGGAGCTGAGCACCTTCTCCGTGTAGTCGTCCAGGGGCCGCATCGGCTCGGTCGGCCGGTCGGTCACCTGCAGCTGCACACCGGTGCCGGGCCGCGCCGAGAACCGCACCGCGACCTCCCGCGGCGGCTGCCCCGGCTGCTGCAGGCGGGCGAACAGCATGATCTGGTCGATGCCCGCGCCGACCGTCAGCGGCGCCACGGCCTGCGCGAAGTTCGCGACCTCGGCCAGCGGCACGTCGATCGAGGGCCAGGCGTACAGGAAGACGCGGTTGTGCTCCAGCGGCCGCCGCGACCGCCGCCGCGACTGGGCGCGGCGCAGGCTGTCCAGGCAGGCGGTGAGCTGCCGCTCCGCGGTCGGGTAGCCGACGATCTCGCCGGCGTCGTCGCGGAGCGGTGCGAGGTCCCGGACCTCGGCCATCGCGATGAACCGCTCGTCGTTCGGGTGGTCCTTGGCCGTGACGTGGAACAGGTAGGTGTCCTCGGCCGCCGGGAGGCGCTCCCCGGCGAAGTTCTTCAGCCGCCACAGGTTCAGCCGCTGGGCGGTCAGCGGGTGCATGCCGCGGATGATGCGGTCCTCCGCCAGCCCCTCGCCCGACGGTCGGAAGGTCACCGTGTCGACGTCGCCGGCGGGCGTGCACACGGTGACCGTCACCCGGCGGACGGACGCCGCCGCCGCGGGCTCGGCCAGCATGCCGCGCAGTTCGTCGGCCATCGCGTCGGAGTCGCCGGGGCGGTCGGGCCAGGAGACGTAGAGGTCGACCAGCAGCGTGTTCGGCTCGGCGACCGCGGCGGCCTGCCTGCGGACCTCCGCCAGCGCCACCGGCAGGTCGCGCATCGGGCCCATCAACGCCACCAGGTGCAGTCGGGTCCCCTGCAGGTCGTAGTCGGCGGTGACGCACGACCGCCCCTCGACGAGCAGGGACCGGACGTTCTGCAGGTCGCGGCTGCGGTAGTACCGGCGCGTGAGCACCTCCAGGACCGGGTCCGGGACGTCGGTCTGCCGCTCGGCACGCTGGGCGAGCAGCCGGATCAGCGGCTCGGGGCTCTCGACCAGCGCCTCGACGCGGCGCATCGCCGCCTCGCTGTCACCGCGCGCGGCGGCCTCCTCCAGCTCGGCCAGGAGTCCGGCGGCCGCCTCCAGGACGACCTGCCGGTTCTCCTGCACCATCGGTTCCTCGAAGTAGCGGAACCGCACGGCACGGGCCAGGTCGCCGACGGCCGGATACCGCAGCTGCGTGGCGACCACGAGCCGGTCGAGGACGTCGGAGACCTCGGCCCGCGCCGGACCGGTCGGCGGCGCCGCACCCAGCCACCGGTCGAGCAGCGCGAGTACGGCGGGCAGCTGGTCGGGGATGCGCTGCTGGGCGAGGAACAGCCGGTGCACCGCCTCCTGCAGCGCGGTCGTCGGCTCGAGGTCCTCGACGCCGTAGTGCCGCACGGCCCGCAGGAGCCGGGCCCGGAAGTACTCGGGCAGTCCCTCGCGCTCGGCGTCGAGGGAGTGCAGGAAGGCGTGGAAGTGCTCGCGGGGGCTGTGGACCTGCTGGTCGGCCTCCTCCTCCGCGCTCGCCGGTCGGTTGCGGGACAGCTCGGCGAGATCGGCGAACGTCGTGAGGACGGCGAGCTCCCCGCGCAGCAGCTCGTCGCCGTCCTCCAGGCCTCCGCGGGCGGCCGCGTACTCGGCCACCAGCTGCCGCGCGTACCGACCGCTGACGTCGAAGCCGGTGATCAGCGCCTGCAGACCGGCCAGCAACGACAGGGCGCGCTCGCCGGCGTGCGCGGGCGTCCCGTCCTCGTGCTCGGGCAGGGAGACGCGCTCGCCGGACGCCTCCTCGGCCTCGCCGCCGGCCCGCTCGATGCTCAGCAGCGCGGCACCGGCATCGACCTGCGCGTTGGGGCGGACGAGCACCTCCCGGACCCGGCCCGCGAACGGCGCGCGCACCGCCGTCTCCATCTTCATGCTCTCCAGCACGACGACCGTCTGGCCGGCCTCGACGTCGTCCCCGGCGGCGGCGCGCAGCGCGACGACCACGGCCGGGGCCGGGGCGCGGACGACGCCTCCGGCGTCGCGGGAGACGCGGTGGGTGACCCCGTCGACCTCGACGAGGTGGGACCCCGTCGCCTCCACGGCCACGACCGACCAGCGGCGGCCGTCGACGCCGAGCCGGCTCTCCAGCGGACCGAGGCGGTCGACGTCGACGTCGAGGTAACGGCCGTCGAGCTCCACGCGGTACCGGTCGGCGGCGATGCGGGCGACGGCCAGCCGGTAGACCTGACCGCGCAGGCCCAGCTCCACCGTGCGGTCCACGTCCAGGGCGGCTCGCGGGCGCCCACCGCGCGCGGAGGCGAGGAACGCCGCCCGCTCCCCCGCCTCCTCGGCGTCGGCGACGTCGATGGCGACCTGCACCAGGGCCACCCACGCGTTGCCCGTGGCGGGGATGCCGGCGGCCGTGCCGGCGCGATCCAGCCACGCCGTGTCGGCGGTTCCGGCGACGACCTCCGGGCGGTCGAGGAGATCGAGCAGGAAGGACTTCGTCGTCGTCCCTCCCCGGAGGACGACGGTGGTCTCGCGCAGCGCGCAGCGCAGCCGGGCCAGCGCCTCGGGGCGGTCGCGGCCCCACGCGATGACCTTCGCGATCATCGAGTCGTACTGGGACGGGATGACGTCTCCTGCGCTGAAGCCGGTGTCGACGCGCACTCCCGGGCCGGTGGGCAGCCGCATGAGCTCCACGCGCCCGGGCGCGGGCGCGAACCCCTGCTCGGCGTCCTCGGCGTTGAGCCTCGCCTCGACCGCGTGCCCGAAGCCGGGCGGGCACTCGCCCACCAGCCGGCCGCCCCCGGCGACGTGCAGCTGCAGCTTGACCAGGTCCAGGCCCGTGGTCTCCTCGGTGATCGGGTGCTCGACCTGCAGCCGGGTGTTGACCTCGAGGAAGGTGAAGAGCTGCTCGTCGGGCTGGTAGAGGAACTCGACGGTGCCGGCGCCGACGTAGCCGGCGGCCTTGACCAGGGCGATCGCCGACTCCCGCAGCGAGCGGTCCTGCTCGGGAGTCAGGGCGGGCGAGCTCGACTCCTCGATCACCTTCTGGTTGCGCCGCTGCACCGAGCAGTCGCGCACGCCAGGGGCCCAGACGTTGCCGTGCTGGTCGGCGATGACCTGCACCTCGACGTGCCGGCCTCCCTCGACGAGCCGTTCCATGAAGATGACCGGGTCGCCGAACGTGCGCTCGGCCTCGACCTGGGTGCGGGTCAGCGCGTCCCCGAGCTCCGCCTCCGAGCGGACGATCCTGATGCCCCGTCCGCCGCCACCGCTGCGCGACTCGACGATGAGCGGGTAGCCGATGGTGGCCGCGTGCCGAGCGCCGTCCTCGGCCCCGGCGACCGGGCCACCGGACCACGCGGCCACGGGCACGCCGGACTGCTCGGCCAGCACCTTGGCCTCGATCTTCGCCCCCAGCAGGCGCATCGCCTCCGGCGGCGGTCCGACGAAGGTCACGCCGAGCTCGGCGCAGAGCTCGGCGAAGGCGGGATCCTCCGCGACGAACCCCCAGCCGACCCACGCGGCGTCCGCGCGGCTGGTGCGCAGCGCCCGGGCGAGCTCCTCGTGGTCGAGGTAGGGGTTCACCGCCCCGCTCTCCCGCAGCAGCACGGCCTCGTCGGCCGCCCGGACGAAGGTGGCGCGGCGCTCGGCCTCGGTGTGGAAGGCGATGACCTTCGTGTCCGTGCCGTGCTCGGCGTTCAGTTCCCGGACGGCGCGGATGAGCCGCAAGGCGGGCTCACCCCGGTTGACGACCGCGATCCGGCTGAACACTGCGCGCCTCCCCCTCGTCGTGGGCCCACCACGACGGCGGGGCTCCGAGCCGGCGACGCGGCGCCGTGGAGGGCACCGCGTCGGGGGGCACCGAAGTTACTGGTCGCAGCATGGTTGGGTCCCGACGACGGCGTCAACCGGACCGGCCGGAGACGGGCATGGAACACCGGAGCCGTTGTCGGGACCTCACAAACGAGGCGGCGCTCCGAGCGGCCTCGGGGACGCATTCGCGCGGACGTCCCCGAGGCTCGTCCGCACCGCTCGGGCCAGCGCGACGGCGTCCGCCGCGACGGTGACGATCGTCGCGCCCTCGGCTGCGAAGGAGGCGGCCTCCCCGGCGTCCGATGCGTGGACGCCGACGGGGACACCGGCGGCGACGGCCCGCGCGACGACCGAGCTCAGGACCGCACGCAGTTCGGCGCGGTGCTCCTCGCCCGACAGCTCCACGGCCAGGCCGAGGTCGCCCGGCCCCACGTACACCCCGTCGATGCCGTCCACGGTCAGGAGGTCGTCGAGGTCGGCCAGGGCGGATGCCGTCTCGACCATGACGATGACGAGCGGGCGCTCGGCGCCGCCGGACAGCCGACCGATCGACCGGGTCCCCGCGGGCGCGTACCGGCAGGCGGCGACCACCTCGCGGGCGTGCTCCGCGTCCCGCACGCCCGGCACGACGACGCCGTGGGCGCCGAGGTCGAGCGCCCGGCCCACGTCCGGGAAGTGCGGGCTCCGGGTGCGGACGAGCGGCACCGCGCCGGCCGTGCGGATCGCCGCTGCCACACCCGGGAGGTCGGCCTCGCCCGTCGCGCCGTGCTGCAGATCGACGACGACGAAGTCGGCCCCCGCCCGGCCCAGGAGCTCACCGGTCACCGCGCCCGGCAGCATGCTCCACACCCCGTGGCACGGTCGGCCCGACATGAGTCTGTGCCGCAGCTCGTCGGCGTCCATCAGACCGACCGGTCGGCGAACGCGGCCGGGCGCTGGTGGGCGTCGTCCCGGGCGATCACCGGGCCACGCTGACCGGCGGAGCCGCCTGACGAAGGGGCGCTACCCATGCCCCCGGACGGCGACGTGACAGGCGTGGGCTGGAATGCTTCACGGACCGAGCCGCGCGGCATCCACCCCGACGAACTCCGCCAGCTGGACCCCGTGTTCCTGGGCGATGAGCTCCGCCGCCTTCTCGCCGATCATGATCGAGGCCGCGTTGGTGTTGCCGCTGACCACGTTCGGCATGACGCTCGCGTCGGCGACCCGCAGCCGGTCGACCCCGAGGACGCGCAACCGGGGATCGACGACCGACCCGATCCGGCAGGTGCTGGTCAGGTGGTAGACGGTGAACGAGTAGTGCCGCGCCAGGTCGACGATGAACTCGTCGCTCGGCACGTCACCTCGCGCGTAGCCGTGCTTCTCGGCCAGCCGCCGGGGCACCATGAGATCGCCGATCTCGTGGGTGCGCCCCATCTCGGTGACGATGTCGAGCGCGCGGCGCACCACGGCGACCATCACCTCGAGGTCGTGCGGATCGGCGAAGTAGTTCATCCGGATGTCCGGGGGCGCCAGCGGGTCGGCGGCGGCCAGGCGGATCTCCCCCTCGCTGTGCGGCTGCACGGGATTGGCCAGGACGAAGATGTTCTCGGCCGTGGGACCGAGGGCCAGGGCCGGGTCGTCGAAGTACTCGGCCGGGTCGGCGCGCAGGCAGGCGTTCCAGATGTCGACGTTGTACCCGCAGACGAAGATGGCGATCTGCGCGTCGTGTGTGTGCCCGTCACCCAGGCCGGTCGACAGCCAGGCACCCGCGTCGTACAGGGACGACGACGCCAGCCCCTCGCCGGTCGTGAACCATTCGGTGAGCTGGCGCTCGGCCTCGGCCTTGAGTGCCTGCAGCTCCGGCGGCAGGGCCGCGTCGTCGGCCGGGTCGGCGGGGAGCGGGCCCGCCGGCGCCCGCAGCGCGTCCGGTCCCATGGCGACTCCCATGGCGGCCATCGAGACGCCCAGCCCCGGCGCCGGGAACATCAACCCGAGGTGCAGGTGGTCCTTGAGGTGGCTGCCGACCTCCGGGAGGTCGAGCACGCACGGGACACCCACCGATTCCAGGTGCTCGCGCGGCCCCACGCCGGAGAGCATGAGCAGCTGCGGCGAGCCGACCGCGCCGGCGCTGAGGATCACCTCGCGCTCGGCCTCGATCACCTCGGTAGCGCCGTCCGCGGTCACGTACTCGACCCCGGTCGCCCGGAGGTCGCCGCCCTCCCCCGCCGTGAGCACCCGGGTGGCCTGGGCGCGGGTGATCACCGTCAGGTTCGGCCGTTGCTCGACCTCCCCCTCGAGGAACGCGTGGTAGGTGCTCGACCGCTTGCCCTGCCGGGTCGTCGTCTGGAACAGCGAGACGATCCCCTCGGGTCCGCCCCGGTCGCGCCCGTTGTAGTCCGCGAGCGCCATGCCGGTGGCGACGGCCGCGTCGACGAACGCCTGCGCTCCCGGGATCACGGGCCGGCGCACCGACACCCCGAGCGGGCCGTCGGTGTTGTGCGCGGGCAGGTCGAGCGGGATCGCCTCGCTCGGCACGAGGCCCTCGCTCTTCCTGAAGTACGGCAGGACCTCGTCGTAGCTCCAGCCCTCCGCGCCGCCGGCGGACCAGGAGTCGAAGTCGCCGGGATGCCCCCGCACGTAGGCCAGGTAGTTGATCCCCGACGACCCACCCAGCATCTTGCCGCGGGGGACCATCATGCGGCCCTCGCGCAGGCCCTTGCCGCAGCCGCCCGCGTCCGCGGTCAGCATCCAGTCGGTCTCGGGGTCCACCTGCAGGACCGGGCCGGCGGCCGGCATGAGCTCCGCGGCAGGCGGCGGACCGCCCGCCTCGATGAGCGCCACCCGGACGTCCGGATCCTCCGACAGGCGCGCAGCCATCACCGCCCCCGCGGAGCCGGCACCGACGACGACGAAGTCCACCGCGCTGGGGACGGCGCGAACGTAGCGCCGGTCAGCCGCGAGGGAAACCGGAGTCGCGCCGGGCCCGGGCGGCGCCGGCCAGCTCGTCGAGCATGGCGGCGGTCATGTCGAGGTCCACGCAGGCGTCGGTGACGCTCTTGCCGTACTCGAGGACCTCCGGGTGCTCCTGGTCCAGGTCCTGCCGACCGGCGACGAGGTTGCTCTCCAGCATCACGCCGCGGATCGCGGTCTCCCCGCCGGCGATCTGTCCCGCCAGGTCGTGCACGACGTCGCGCTGGCGCAGGTGGTCCTTCTGGCTGTTGCCGTGGGAGGCGTCCACGACGACGACCTCCGGCAGCCCTCGCCGTCGGAGGTGCTCCCTGGTGTCGGCGATGTGGGCGGCGGAGTAGTTCGGGCCGGACTTGTCTCCCCGCAGGATGACGTGGGCCGTGTCGTTCCCGGTGGTGGACAGCTGGGCGGTCATCCCGTGCCGGTCGACGCCGAGGAACTCGTGCGGCGCCCGCGCGGCGACGACCGCCTGGACGGCGGCCTCGATGCTGCCCTCCGGTGAGTTCTTGAACCCGACGACGGCCGAGAACCCGGACACCCGCTCGCGAGCGGTCTGGTCGGTGACGTTGCGCGCACCGACGCCGTTGTAGGTCACCAGGCCGTCGACGTACTGGGGGGTGAGGGCGTTGAGCGGCTCGGCAGCCACCGGTACGCCCATGGCGGTGATGCGGCCCATGATCATGCGGGTCGCGATGAGACCGACGCTGATGTTGTTGGAACCGTCGAGGTAGGGGTCGTAGGCGAAGCCCTTCCAGTCGACCTCGGTCCTCGGCTTCTCGGTGTAGGTCCGCATCACGATCTCGAGCGCGTCGCCGTGCCGCTCCCGCATCCGGCGGAGGAACCCGGCGTACTCCAGCGTCGCGGCCGGGTCGTGGATCGAGCAGGGTCCGGCGATCACGCCCAGTCGCCAGTCGGCCGACCGGACGATGTCGGCCATGGCCCGGCGCCCGTTCCCCGTCGTCCGGGCCGACGACGCCGACAGCGGGAGCACCGTGGCCACGGCCTCCGGCGTCACGACGACGTCCAGCCCGACGATGCGGGTGTTCGTGAGGCCGGCGAGGTCGACCGGCTCCTGCTCCTGGTAGCCCAGCTGCCGGCGGACCTCGGGCAGCAGCCGCGACTGCGTGGCGTCCACCTGCTCGTTCACCAGCCGCTGGACCTCGAGCAGGCGGTCGGCGATGCGCTGTGCGACCCCCAGGACCTGGTCCCCCGGGACGCCGTCGTCGTGTGCCGTCACCGGCTCATCGTCGCAGGCGCGGCTCATCGGGCCCGCGCTCGTGGTCAGCGGAGGCCGACGGCCGTCCACGACACCGGCGGCAGCGTCACGCGCAGGGTGTCCCCTGCGATGAGCGCTCGATCGTTGGCCCGCAGCCCGACGCGGTCCTGCCGCTCGCCCGTGTTCGCCGCGTGCGGATCCGGGTCGGCCAGTGTCCACGCCTCCTCGACGGAGCCCACGCCGAGGGCCGCGAGGTCGACGGAGACCTCCGCCTCCTCCGTCTGCGACCGGTTCACCAGGAACAGTGCGACCGCGCCGGCATCCGTGGTGGCGGCCGCGTCGACCAGGGGCACCTCGCCGTACCGGGCGGTGTCGTACCCAGGGGTGTCGATCCCCACGTGGAGGGCGAGGCCGCGGGCCAGGCGCGAGGTGGTCGCGAACGGGAAGAAGGTCGGCTTGCGCCACGCCGGTCCCTGCGGCTCGGCGGCGATCGGGGCTATGACGTTGACGAGCTGCGCGATCGAGGCACTGGTCACCCGGTCGGCGTGGCGGATCAGCGACATCAGGAGATTGCCGACGACGACGCCGTCGGCCACCGTGTAGGGCTCCTCGCTGATGGGAGGTGCCAGAGGCCAGTCGTCGATGCGCTTGGCCAGGCCCGTCGGCACCTGGGACAGGTACCAGACGTTCCACTCGTCGAAGGAGATGTCGATCGTCTTCGAGCTCTTGCGGACGGACTTCACGTGGTCGGCGGTGGCCACGACCGTCTCGATGAAGTGGTCCATGTCGGTGGCCGAGGCGAGGAAGGAACCGAGGTCGCCGTCCTGCTCCTCGTAGTAGGCGTGGCAGGAGATGAAGTCGACGTCGTCGTACGCGTGGGTCAGGACGACGCGCTCCCACTCGCCGAAGGTCGGCATGCCGGCGCCCGACGAGCCGCAGGCGACCAGTTCGAGGCCGGGGTCGACCTGGCGCATGGCCTTGGCGGTCCGGGCGGCGAGCTTGCCGTAGTCCTCGGCGGAGAGCTGGCCCAGCTGCCACGGGCCGTCCATCTCGTTGCCGAGGCACCACATCCGGACGTCGAACGGCTCCTGGCGCCCGTTCCGGATCCGCTGGTCCGCGAGCGTCGTGCCGGACGGCACGTTGGCGTACTCGAGCAGGTCCAGCGCCTCGAGCACGCCGCGCGTGCCGAGGTTCAGCGCGAGCACGAGCTCGGCATCGACCTTCTCCAGCCAGGTCGCGAACTCGTGCAGCCCGACCTCGTTGGTCTCGCTGGAGTGCCACGCCAGGTTGAGCCGGCGCGGGCGCTGGTCGCGCGGGCCGACGCTGTCCTCCCACCGGAAACCGGAGACGAAGTTGCCTCCGGGGTACCGCACCGCCGTCACCCCCATCTCCCTGACCAGGTCGATCACGTCCCGGCGGAAGCCGTCCTCGTCGGCCTCGGGGTGCCCGGGCTCGTAGATGCCCCCGTACACCCCGCGGCCCATGTGCTCGACGAAGGCGCCGAAGAGCCGGCGGGAGACCGGGCCGACCGGTCGGCTGGGGTCGATCGTGAGGCGCGCGCGCAGCATCGGGCTCCCGGGATCAGGCGGACGGAGGGGAGGGCTCGAGCCGGCTGCGCAGCCAGGCGACCTGCACGCGCCGGTGGAACGCCTCTCCCCCTCGTGGTCGTTGAACGGGTAGATCGACAGTTCCTTGGGCCCGCCGTAGGCGGCGTAGGCCGCGAAGACCGTCGAGGGCGGGCAGATCTCGTCCATCAGGGCGACGGAGAAGAGGGCGGGGGCTGACGCCCTCCTGCCGAGGACCGCTCCGTCGAAGTGGCTCAGGGTCTCGAAGACGCGGTCGACGTGGTCGCGGTGGGCCTTGAGGTACCGCACGATCTCGCCGTACGGGTCGCCGGCGGCGATGCGCACGGCCCGCGGGAAGTCGCAGAGGAACGGGACGTCGGGCAGCACGGCCCGCACCCCGTCGGCCAGGGCGGCGACGGCGAGGGAGATGCCGCCGCCCTGGCTCGCGCCGGTCACCGCGATCCGTTCGCCGTCCACCTCCGGTCGTCCGCGCAGCACGTCGAGGGCACGGACGGCGTCGGTGTAGACCCGCCGGTAGTAGTAGTCCTGCGGCGACAGCACGCCGCGGGTCATGAACCCGGGCTGCGCCGCGGCGGAGCCCACGGGGTCGCCGGTGTCGCCCACGGTCCAGCCGCTGCCCTGGCCGCGGGTGTCGACCACCAGGTGCGCGAAGCCCGCCGACGCCCAGAAGACGTGCTCGTGCGCGAGGCCCCGTCCGCCGTTGTAGCCCTGGTACTGGACCACGCCCGGCAACGGGCCGCGCTCACGCAGTGCCCGCGCCGGCAGGTGCAGCCAGGCGCTGACCGGCGAGCCGCCGAACCCGGCGAACGTCACGTCGAACGTCTCGACGGTCACCAGCCCGGAGTCGACGGGCGTGCACGCCGCGGCGAGCGGCCACCGGTCCGCCTCCTGGAGGGTGGACGCCCAGAACGCGTCGAGGTCGGGCGGGGCCGGGAGGTCCGGGGCGTAGCGGTGCAGCTCCTCCAGCGGCAGGTCGGTCTGCGGCATCAGCCCGCGCTCTGCTCGACGACGACGTCCGGGTGCAGCCGGCGGTCGGGGCCGACCGTCCGGCGGCTGCCCGCCAGGGTGAACGGCAGCACCTCCCGCACGTCGGTGCTCGAGGCGCCCACGCGCAGCTCGATGTCGCCCGGCTCGACGATCCGCGCGCCGTCCCGGCCGGTGAAGGACGTCAGGTCGGCGTGCAGGGAGAACCGGACCGTCGCGGCGGAGCCGGCCGCGAGGTCGACGCGCCGGGCGGCGACGAGGGCCTGCACCGGACGGACGACCTCGGCGACGGGGTCGTGCAGGTAGACCTGCACGACCTCGGTGACCTCGCGGTCGGTGTCGTTCCGGAGCTCGACCGACAGCTCGACGGTGCCGTCGGTGTCCCAGGTCGAGCCGCCGTCGGCCCGCACGCCCGTCCAGGCGGCCGAGCCGTACCCGAGCCCGTGTCCGAACGGGAAGAGCGGGGTGGGGTCGACGACGCTCACGTCGTTGCGCCTGCCCAGGGGCGCCGCCAGGTAGGTGCCGGGCTGGCTGCCCTCCGCCCGGGGGAAGCTGACCGGCAGCCGGCCGGACGGAGCCACCCGCCCGCTGAGGACGTCGGCCACCGCCGGGCCGCCCTCCTCGCCGGGGAAGAACCCGCACACGACCGCGGCGAGCCGCTCGACCTGACGGGACAGCTCGTAGGGACGGCCCACGAGCAGCACGAGCACGACCGGGGTCCCCGTCGCGAGCAGGGCCTCGAGCAGCTCCTCCTGGCGGCCGGGGAGCCGGAGGTCGACCGCGTCGCAGCCCTCCCCCGAGGTGCCGTTGCCGAAGAGACCCGCCTGGTCCCCCAGGACGGCGACGCACACGTCGGCGTCCGCGGCGGCGCGGACGGCCGCCTGGATGCCCTCGTCGTCCCCACCGAGCACCGGACAGCCCTCGGCGACGACGACGTCGTAGGCCGCCGGTGACGACTGCAGCGCGTCGGCCAGCGTCGGGATGTCGACGCCGACCGGCACGTCCGGGTGGTGGACGCCGACGTGCATCGGGAAGGAGTAGCAGCCGAGCATGGCCTGGGCGGTGTCGGCGCGGGGACCGACGACCGCCAGTCGCAGCCCCGGTCGCAGCGGCAGGGTCCCGTCGTTCGAGAGCAGCACGACGGAGCGCCGTGCGAGGTCTCCGGCGACCGCCCGGGACTCGGCGGAGTCCAGCGTGACGGCGCCGTCGAGGACCGCCGGGGAGTCCGGCGACCAGTCGGCGTCGAGGAGGCCGAGCTCGCACTTCTGCAACAGCACCCGGCGCAGCGCCCGGTCCACCAGTCCCTCGTCCACCGCGCCGCTGCGCACCGCCTCGACCAGTGGCTCGCCGTAGCAGCTGACCGTGGGCAGCTCCACGTCGATGCCCGCCTCCAGGGCGCGCGCGGCTGCCTCGCCCGGTGTGCCGGCCACGCCGTGCAGAGTCTGCAGGAAGGCGACCGAGAAGTAGTCGGCCACGACGGTCCCGGTGAACCCGTAGGTGTCGCGCAGCAGGGTGGTGAGCAGGGCCGCGTCCACGGCCGACGGGACCCCGTCGATGTCCGTGTAGGAGTTCATCACCGAACGCGCGCCCGCCTTCAAGGCCATCTCGAACGGCGGGAGGAGCACGTCGGCGATCTCGCGGGGACCCGCGGACACCGGCGCGAGGTTGCGCCCCGCCCGGGAGGCGGAGTAGCCGACGAAGTGCTTCAGGGTCGCCACGATGCCGCTGGACTCCAGGCCCCGGACGTAGGCGCTGCCGATCGTCCCCACCAGGTGGGGGTCCTCGCCCATGGTCTCCTCGACCCGCCCCCAGCGCAGGTCGCGGACGACGTCGAGCACGGGCGCCAGGCCCTGGTGGACGCCGAGCCGCCGCATGCCCTGCCCGATGAGCGCACCCATGCGCTCGACGAGGTCCGGGTCGAAGCTCGCCGCCCAGCACAGCGGCGAGGGGAAGACGGTCGCGGTCCAGGCCGCGAGCCCGGTCAGGCACTCCTCGTGCACCAGTGCCGGGATCCCGAAGCGGCCGGCCGCCATGATCTGCCGCTGGCTCTCCGCCAGGCCCTTGGCGCCGACGAGCGGGTCGACCGGCGCGGTGCCGAAGGGGCGGGTCAGCTGGCCCAGGCCGCTGCGGATCAGCTCGTCCCAGTCGACCGGGGCCGCGGCCATGTCGTGCTGGTGCGGAGCCACCTCGCCCTCGGTCTCGTCGATGCCCACCCACACGCCGTACAGCTGGGCGACCTTCTCCTCCAACGTCAAGCGGTGGACGAGGTCTGCCACCCTGTCCTCGGCGGGGATGCCGGTGTCGCGCCAGGGCGCCGAGATGTCGTCGTTGGTGACCATGGCTGGAGAAGTCCGTCCTGTCTCGTCGGTGCGGTGCGGTGGATCGGAGGCCACCGGACGTGTGTGGTGGGTGGTGGTCCGGCCGTCAGGGCAGGATGACCACCGGCGACGGGGCGTCCTGCTGCAGCGTCCACTGCGCGGAGCTGTCGCCCGCCGAGACCGTGTAGTCCCCGGCCCATCCGCGGACCGGGACCTTGCCCTCGCTGTCGGTCCGCAGCCGCGTCGGAGCCAGCCACCACTCACCCTTCACCAGCCCCCTGAGGGCCTCGTAGGCGGGCTTGGGGGTGCCGTCGGCACGGACGAGACCCGCAGGCGCGCCGAGCCAGGAGCCCCGGTCGGTGATACCCCAGTAGGTGATCGCCTCGACCGAGGGATGGGCCAGCAGCGTCCGGTAGTGGCGGACGATGTCGTCGGCCTGCCGCTCCTCGCCCGCGGGCGTGGAGGGCCACTCGGCGACCTGGTAGTCGTTGAGGTCCACGATCTCCGGGGGCATCAGGTCACCGGACAGGAGGGTCGTCTCCGTCCAGTGCAGGGGGAGGCCGTAGCGGGCGAACCGCTCGAGGACCTCCTGGGTCCGCTCCTCGCCCCAGTAGCCCTGGTGCATGTGGCTCTGCAGCCCGATCGCGTCGACCTGGACCCCGGCCTCGAGCACGCCCTCGATCAGGCACTCGTAGGCCGTCGACAGGTTGAAGTCGTTGAGCACCAGCGTCGTCGTGGGGTTCGCCCGGCGCGCCTCCTCGAAGGCCAGGCGGATGGTCGGGATGCGGCCGATGCGGCGGCACAGGCGGGTGATCGCGTTCGGCACGCCCTCGTCGGGCGGAGGCTCGTTGGCGAAGACCGGCATGATGACGACCTCGTTGATCGCGTCCCAGGTGTCGATCAGGCCCGCGAACGACGTCACCTCCCGCGCGACCCTCGCGCGCACGATCTTCTCGACGTCCTCGTCGGAGTACCGGCGCAGCCAGTCGGGGGCGAGCGTGTGCCAGACGAGCGGATGTCCCTTCACGGTCACACCCCGGTCCCGGAACCAGGCGGCCGCGGTCTGCAGTCGCCGCGTGTCCGGCCGGCCCTCCACCGGCTCGAAGCCGCCCAGTAGAACGGCAGCGTGGCGGTGTTGAAGACGTCGAGCCACAGGTCCTCGAGCCGCCGGGCGGCCTCCGGGTCCGCGCCGCCGAAGACGTTCTCGCGGCCCTCGCCCTGCTCGCCGTTGGCCAGCCCGACGAAGTCGAAGCCGATGTTCCCGAACGCGAACCGGTGCCTCACCTGCTCGACCAGCACGTCCTCGTCGGCGCGCGGCGAGCCGTCGGCGCGGCGGACGGTCAGCTCCGTCTCGAAGGCGCGGTGGGTGGCGGCAGCGGCTCCTGTGGTCACGGAGCGAAATCGTTATCGACAACGATTGACAGCGCAAGAACCCGCTGGAATCTTTCTCGACTGTGTTCCACGCCACGGCGGCGTGCGGCGAGACGAAAGGACCAGACATGCGGCGTTCGAGGAGAACTTCCCTCGCGGTGTTGTGCAGCGCTGTGGTCGTGGGTGTCACGGCCTGTGGCGGTGGCGGCGGCTCCGAGAGCGAGGCCGGCGACAACACGATCACGTGGTGGCACAACTCGAACAACGAGCCCGGCCGGGGCTTCTACGAGCAGGCTGCCAAGGACTTCGAGGCCGACAACCCCGGTGTGAACATCGAGGTGCAGGCCATGGCACACCAGGACATGGTCGACAAGCTCGAGGCCGCGTTCCAGAGCGGTGACGTGCCGGACATCTACATGGAGCGCGGCGGCGGCGAGCTCGCCGACCACGTCGAGGCCGGCCTGGTCCGCGACCTGTCCGAGGACGCGGCGGAGGAGATCGAGAAGCTCGGCGGGTCGGTGTCCGGCTGGCAGGTCGACGGCAAGACCTACGCGCTGCCGTTCTCCGTCGGCGTCGTGGGCTTCTGGTACAACAAGGAGCTCTTCGCGCAGGCGGGCATCGAGGAGCCGCCGACCACCATGGACGAGCTGGGCGAGGTCGTCGCCACGCTGAAGGGCGCGGGCATCACGCCCATCTCGGTCGGCGCGGGCGACAAGTGGCCGGCCGCCCACTACTGGTACTACACCGCGCTGCGCTCCTGCCCCCAGGACGTCCTCGAGGACGCGGTCACCAGCCTCGACTTCTCCGACGCCTGCTTCGTCGAGGCCGGCGAGGCGCTGGAGCAGCTGCTGAGCACCCAGCCCTTCAACCCCGGCTTCCTGACGACCCCGGCGCAGGAGGGCGCCACCTCCGCCTCCGGCCTGCTCGCGACGGAGCAGGTCGCGATGGAGCTGCAGGGCCACTGGGAGCCGGGCGTCATGCAGGGCCTCACCGAGAACGGTCAGGGCCTCGGCGAGAAGACCGGCTGGTTCCCCTTCCCCGAGATCGAGGGCGGCGACGGTGACCCGGCGGCGCAGCTCGGCGGTGGCGACGCCTGGGCGGTCGCGGAGGACGCGCCCGACGCGGCGGTGGACTTCGTGAAGTACCTGCTCTCCGACGAGGTGCAGCAGGGCTTCGCGGAGAACGACATGGGGCTCCCGACGAACCCGGCCGCGTCGGACTCCGTGTCCGACCCGGCGCTGGCCGAGCTGCTCGCGGTGCGGGACGCCGCGCCGTACGTCCAGCTGTACTTCGACACGGCGTTCGGGGCGTCGGTCGGCGGCGCGATGAACGACGCGGTCGCCCTGCTCTTCGCGGGTCAGGGATCGCCGGAGGACATCGTGAAGGCCACCCAGCAGGCGGCCGAGCAGGAGCGCTGATCCGACGATGACGTCGCAGGGCGCCGTTACGGCGGACCCCGGCGCAGCGGTCACCCGGCGCGCGCAAGCGCGCCGGGTGGCCGGTCCCCCGGCCGGCCGGCCGGGCCGGGACAAGCGCCGGCAGCGCCTCGAGATCCTCCTGTTCGTGACGCCGGCACTGGTGCTGATGGCGCTCTTCGTCGTCTACCCGGTCGTCTCGGCGGTCCGGATGTCGTTCTTCCGCTGGAAGGGCTTCGGCCCGCTGGTCGACTTCGTCGGGCTGCGGAACTACGTCAGCGTGCTGACCGACTCCGTCTTCACCGACGCGGTCATGCACAACTTCACGATCGTCTTCGCGTCGATCCTCGTGCAGCTGCCCCTGGGGCTGGCCCTGGCGCTGCTGCTCAACCGTCGGATCAGGGCGCGCGGTCTGCTCCGGACCATCATCTTCGTCCCGTACGTGCTGGCCGAGGTCATCGCCGGCGTCGTGTGGTTCCAGCTGCTGCAGCCGCGCACCGGTGTCATCGAGACCGTGCTGTCGTCCGTGGGGATCCCGGTGCCCGAGCAGGGCTTCCTCGGCACCCCGGACCTCGCGCTCGCGACGGTCTTCGTCGTCCTCACGTGGAAGTACCTCGGCCTGGCCGTGCTGCTGTTCCTCGCCGGGTTGCAGGGGGTCCCGGACGAGCTCTCCGAAGCCGCGCAGCTCGACGGCGCGAGCTGGTGGCAGATCCAGCGCCGCATCGCGATCCCCCTCATCGCACCGACGATCCGGACCTGGATCTTCCTGTCCATGATCGGGTCGCTGCAGTTGTTCGACATGGTCTGGATCCTGACCGGCGGCGGGCCGGCCAACGCCACGACCACGATGGCGACGTACCTGGTGAACCAGGGAACCCAGCGTGGCAACTTCGGCATCGCCGGCGCCGCGTCGGTGATCCTCTTCCTGATCGGGTTCGTGATGGCGATCGCCTACCAGTTCTTCGTCCTGCGGCGCGACACTAAGGCGGAGCGGTGATGGCACGCCGGTCGAGGGCGTTCGGGCAGGGCGGCCCGCTCGTCTACCTGGTGGCGCTGGCGGTCGTGGTCGTCACGCTCGGCCCGGTGCTCTACGGCGCGCTCGGCGGCTTCCGCAGCAACGAGCAGCTGGCGCGCGACCCCGCCGGACTCCCCGACCCGTGGCTCCTGCGCAACTACGAGGGGGTCTTCACCAACCCGAGCTTCTGGACCTATGCGTTCAACTCGATGGCGATCGCCGTCCTCACGACGGCGGTGGCGGTACTGGCGGGGGTCATGGCCGCCTACCCGCTGGCGCGCTACCAGTTCAAGCTACGGGAGCCGCTGTTCCTGGTGTTCGTCCTGGGGCTGCTCTTCCCGGCTGCCGTGGCGATCATCCCGTTGTTCATCCTCGTGACCCGGGACCTGCAGCTCGGCAACACCTGGTGGGGCGTCGCGCTGCCGCAGGCGGCGTTCGCGCTGCCGGTCACGGTGGTGATCCTGCGGCCGTTCCTGATGGCGCTGCCCAGGGAGCTCGAGGAGGCCGCCCTGCTCGACGGGGCGTCCCGGGTGCGCATCTTCTGGCGTATCGCGCTCCCGCTGTCGATGCCCGGGCTGGTCACCGTCGGCGTCCTCGCCTTCGTCGCCTCCTGGAACGCCTACCTGCTGCCGCTGCTCCTGCTCCAGGGGGACATGCGGACCCTGCCGCTGGGCGTGGCCGACTACTCGAGCGAGCACTCGGCCGACACCGCCGGGGTGCTGGCGTTCACCACCATCGCGATGATCCCTGCGCTCATCCTGTTCCTCGCGATGCAGCGGCGGATCGTCAGCGGGCTCCAGGGCGCGGTCAAGGGCTGACCGGGCGCCCATGGACAGGCGGACGACACCCACCCCGACCGGGTCACACCGGCCCGGAGCAGGTCGGCGACGCTGCTGCTCGCAGTGCAGAATCGGCTGCCCGACGGCCCGACGAGGAGGTGCATCGTGACCCTTGGCTCGTCCCGTGACGGCTTCGTCGGGCCCCGCTTCCTCCCCGGTCCGGACGGCGCGGCACCGGCCCCCCGGCGTCGCGTGACGATGCAGCAGGTGGCCGCGGAGGCGGGCGTCTCGGTGTCGACCGTCTCCAAGGTCATCAACGGCCGGTACGGCGTCTCCGCCGAGACCGTCGACCACGTCACGGGGGTCATCAACCGGCTGGGCTACGAGGTCAGCCTGGTCGCGCGGAGCCTGCGCAACCACCGGACCAACGTCGTCGGTGTGCTCGTCGCCGACTTCGAGCCCTTCAGCACCGAGGTCCTCAAGGGCGTCGCCGACGCCATCCACGGCTCCGGCTACGAGCTGGTGGCCTACTCCGCCGGTGGTCACGTCGAGGAGCACGTGGGCTGGGAGCGGCGGTACCTGACGCGCCTGATGGGGACGCTCATCGACGGCGCCGTCCTGGTCACGCCCACGGTGACCGACGTGGACGCCGACGGTCCGGTGGTGGCGGTCGACCCGCACACCGGCCCGTCGGGCCTGCCCGCGGTGGCCGCCGACAACCTGCAGGGCGCACGACTGGGCGTGGAGCACCTGCTCGAGCTCGGACACACCCGGATCGGCATGGTGACGGGGCGCCCCGACCTGCTGTCGGCGCAGCAGCGCGAGCAGGGCTACCGCGAGGCGCTCGTCGCCGCGGGGCTGCGGGTGGACGAGGACCTGGTCCGCCCCGGCGGGTTCGAACCGGACCTGGCGCGCGTGGCGGCCCGGGAACTGCTCGCGCTCCCCGACCCGCCGACCGCGGTCTTCGCCGCGAACGACCTGACGGCGCTGGCCACGCTGGAGGTCGCCAGGGATCTCGGCATCGACGTGCCGGGGCAGCTCTCCGTCGTCGGCTTCGACAACATCCCCGAGTCCGCGATGGGCGATCCTCCGCTGACCACGGTGCGACAGCCGATCCGGCAGATGGGTCAGCAGGCGACGGCCATGCTCCTGCAGCTGATCTCCGGTGCGGCGGTCGCCGACCCGCACGTCACCCTGAGCACCTCCCTGGTCCGGCGCTCCTCCACGGCTTCCCGACCGCACGGCTGCTGAGCGTCGCCGGGACCGCCATCAGTCGTCGTCGGCGCAGATCTTGACCTCCTTGCGGCCGTCGTCGAGCTCCACCTCGAGGTCGAGCGCGTCGCTGCCGTTCCTGCGGAAGTCGATCTCGATCTCGTCGTCGTCCTGGTCGTCGACCCGGCTGGTCCAACCGTCGGCGGCCGAGACCTCGCCCAGCACCAGGCGATCCCCCTCGCGGGTGACGACCGCGGTGCCGGCCTCGTAAACGGTGTACGCGCCGTCGGCCGCCTCCGGGATGACGACGCACTCGTCGCGGGCCGGCCGTGGCGGGTAGCCGGCCGGGACCGGCCCGTCCGCGCCGGTCTCCTGGGCGGTCGCCGAGCCGGTTTCGGCGGGCGACGACGCGGGCGCCTCCGACGTGGTGCCGGTGCTGCCCGCTGTGCCGCCGTCGTCCTGCTCGCCCCCGTTCCCGCAAGCGGTCAGGAGGAGCAACGAGCCGGCGGCGAGCAGGGATCGAGGGACGACCGAGTGCGCCATGAGGTGCCTTCCTGTCCGGGCCGACGGTCGGCGGCATCCTCCGATCGTCACCCGGCGCGCCCCACACCGCGCGGCGGACCGGGGGGCGGCTCCGGACGCGGCTCCGGGTGCCGCCTGCCCGTCACGACGTCTCCCGACGTGCCGGTTTCAGGCCGTCCGAAGGGGTACGGGTGCGTCCATGAGTGCCACAGCCATGGCGAGGGACGCCACCGCGGTGCTCACCCGCCCAGGTCGGCCGTTACCGGGTCCGCCATGATCCTGGGCGTCGCGCTCCTCGCGATGCTGGGCCTCGCCGCGGCGGCGCCACTCGCGCACCGTCGGCTGGGACGCAACACCGGCTACCTGCTCGCCGCCGGATTCGTGGTCGTCGGCGGGCTGCTGGCCACCCGGGCACCGGCCGTGCTCGACGGCGGCACGGTGGACGTGTCCTGGGCCTGGATGCCGTCCCTGCAGGTGTCGTTCACCCTGCGGCTCGACGGGCTGAGCGGGTTGTTCTGCGCGATCGTGCTCGGCGTCGGCGTCCTGATCATGGCCTACTCGCCCCGCTACATGAGCGAGAGCGGCCGCAACGGCGCCGTCTACGGGCTGCTCACCCTGTTCGCCGGCGCGATGCTCGGCCTGGTCCTGGCCGCCGACGTGGTTCTGCTCTACGTGTTCTGGGAGCTCACCACGGTCTGCTCCTTCTTCCTCCTCGGCACAGCCGGGCAGGTGGCCCTGAAGCCGGGCCGCAGGGCGCTGCTGATCACCGCCGCCGGCGGGCTGGCCCTGCTCCTCGCGGTCGTCATGCTGTCGGTCGTCGTGGGGACCACCGACCTGACCACGATCCTCGCCGAGCGCGACGCCGTGCTCGCCTCACCCCTCGCCTGGCCGATCGGCGCGCTGATCGCCACCGCTGCCTTCTCCAAGTCCGCGCAGTTGCCGCTGCACTTCTGGCTGCCCGGTGCCATGGTCGCGATGACGCCGGTGAGCGCGTACCTGCACGCGGCGACCATGGTGAAGGCCGGCATCTACCTGCTGATGCGGATGACCCCGCTGTTCGCCGAGCGGCCGGCCTGGTCGGCGCTGCTGCTCACCGTCGGGCTGAGCACCGCGGTGGCCGGTGCGTTCATGGCCCTGCGGGAGCACGACCTGAAGGCGATCCTCGCCCAGTCGACGGTGAGCCAGCTGGGCCTGCTGATCGCCGTGATCGGCGTCGGCACCCCGGTGGCCCTGGCCGCGGCCATGCTGCACACCTTCGCCCACGCCCTGTTCAAGGCGACGCTGTTCATGCTCGTCGGGATCATCGACAAGGAGACCGGCAGCCGCGACATCCGGGAGCTGTCCGGGCTCCGCCGGGTCATGCCGGTCACGGCCACGGTCACCGCCCTCGCCGCCCTGTCCATGGCCGGCGTGCCGCCCATGCTGGGCTTCGTCAGCAAGGAGTACCTGTTCCAGGGGTTGCTGGAGGCAGACTTCGCGCCCTGGGCCGGCCCGGTCGCGGGCGCCGTGGGCGTCACGGCGTCGACGCTGACCTTCGCCTACGGCCTGCGGATCGTCTACGGCGCCTTCGGCGGACCGACCCGGCAGCCGGACCTCTACGAGCCGTCGGCTGCCTTCCTCGCGCCGGCCGTGGTGGCGGCCGCCGCCGGCCTGGCGCTGGGTCCCGGCATCGACCTGCTCAACCCGGCGGTGACCCGGGCCGCGGCCGACGTGGTCTACGCCGGAGCGGTGCCCGAGTTCTCCTTCTGGCACGGCCTGAGCCCCGAGGTGGTCATGTCGGCGATCACCATCGCCGTCGGCACGCTCCTGTTCCTGCGGCGGGCCCCGGTCGACCGGGCACTGCAGCGCCTCCGGCTGCCGGACAGCGCGGCGATCTTCGAGCGGGCGCACGATGCGACGCTCGCCCTCGGCTCCGCCGTCGGGCGCCCCGATCGGAGCGGCATCCTGGCCGCTCACCTGTCCCGTCCCGTGGTCGCACTCGTCGCGCTCGGCCTGGCGGGGGTCGCCGTCGTCGGGGACCTCCCGGCCCGGTCCCCCACGGACCGCCCGCTGGACTGGCCGGTCCTCGGTCTGCTCGCGCTGACCGTCGCGGCCACCGTGCGCACCCGCTCCGCGCTCGCCGCGCTGGGCCTGGTCGGCACCCTCGGCCTGGTGGTGGCGGCGTGGTTCCTGCTGGCCGGCGCGGTCGACGTCGCCCTCACCCTGCTGCTGGTGGAGGTGCTGACCGCGGTGGTCGCCGTCCTCGTGCTGCGCCGCCTGCCGCTCCACCTCCGTGGCGCCAGCCGGCCTCGGGCCGCCCTCGCGGCAGGGCTGGGCCTCGCGGCGGGTGTGGCCGCCGCGGCCGCCACCATGGCGCTCACCGGGCGGCGCGACCGGTCCGGCGCCGGTGCCTACTTCCTGGAGTCCGCCGAGCCGGAGACGGGCGGCACCAACGTGGTGAACACGATCCTGGTCGACTTCCGCGGCATGGACACCTTCGGTGAGGCCATCGTCCTCGGTGCTGCGGCCGTCGGGCTGCTGGTCCTGCTGCGACGGGCGGACACCCCACGGACGGATGCGCCGCCGAGGGGCGTGACGCGGCGGCGTGAGCAGACCGATGACGGGCTCGTCCTCCAGGTGAGCAGCCGGGTGCTGATCCCCGGCATGGCCATGCTGTCGGCCTACCTCCTGTGGCGAGGGCACGACGAGCCCGGGGGCGGGTTCATCGCCGCACTCGTCGGTGGCACAGCCGTGGGACTGCACCAGGTCGCCCACGGGTTCCCCGGGCTACCGCGTCTGCTGCGCCCCGAGCTGCTGGTCGGTGTCGGACTGGTGGTGGCGCTCGGCACCGGCCTGGCCGCCCCTGCTCTGGGAGAGCCGTTCCTCACCCCGTTCGACATCCCGGTGCTGGGGGCGCTGGGCATCGGCTCGGCTCTGGTGTTCGACCTGGGGATCTACCTGCTGGTGCTGGGACTGCTGGCCGCGGCCTTCGACCGTCTGGCCACCGGCGGGCCCGGCCCGGACCCGGGGACGGAAGCGACGCACGCCCGGCCGCCGGCCGCCCGCGCGGTTGGTGGGGCGCCCGTCTCGAGGGAGGCGCCGTGACCGCCGCGATCGCCGTCGGTCTCCTCGTGGCCGGTGGGGTCTACCTGGTGCTGCAGCGCAGCCTGATCCGCGTGATCCTCGGTTTCGTCCTGCTCGGGCACGCGGTGAACGTCCTGGTACTGGCCGCCGGCGGGATGGACCGGCGCGGTCTGCCCCTGATCGGGCAGAGCGACCCCGAGCAGGCGGCTGACCCCCTGCCGCAGGCGTTCGTCCTCACCGCCATCGTGATCACCTTCGGCATCACCGTCTACCTGCTCGCGCTCGCCCGCGCGGGCGGCGGTGACACCGACCGGGACACCGACCGGGACACCGACCGGGACACCGACCGGGACACCGACCGGGACACCGACCGGGACACCGAGGGAGGCCGGTGAGCGGCATGTTGCTGACCCTCCCCGTGGTCGCCCCGTTGCTGGCGGCCGGTCTGCTGATCCTGCTGGGGCGCAGGAGCGCCGCAGACTCCCCCGCGCTGGTCCGATGGGTGGGCTGGGCCGTGAGCGCCGGGGTCCTCGTCGTGGCGTGCGTGCTGCTCGCCACCACGCTCGACGGGGCCCGCCCCGTCGTGCGGCTCGGTGGCTGGCCGGCGGGGATCGCCATCACGCTGGTCGCCGACGTGTTCAGCGCGCTGATGCTGGTGGTCACGGCACTGCTGGTCCTCGCGAGCCTGGCGTTCGCCGCAGCCACCGACGAGGACGAGCGACCGTTCTTCGTCCCCCTGGCGCTCATTCTGTCCTCCGGCGTCTTCGGCGCCCTGCTCACCGCCGACCTGTTCAACCTCTTCGTGTTCGTCGAGGTCATGCTGCTGCCGAGCTACGTGCTCCTCAGCGCCGCCGGCGGTCGCCGGCCGCTGGTCGCCGGACGGCTGTACGTCACGGTCAACCTGCTGGCCTCCACCGTCTTCCTGGCCGGGGTGGGGCTGCTGTACGGGACCGCAGGGACGGTCAACCTCGGCGAGCTCGCCGAGGTGGCGGCGTCGTCCACCCCTGCGGCACTGGCCGCCGCAGTGATCATGCTGGCCATGGCGGTCAAGGCCGCGGTCGTGCCCGTCCACAGCTGGTTGCCCTCGACGTACTCGGCCTCCGGGCCGGCGGTGACGGTGCTCTTCTCCGGCCTGCTCACCAAGGTCGGCGTCTACGCACTGATCCGCATCTACGCCGTCGTCTTCGACGGCGACCGGCAGTACCTGTGGCTGATCATGGCCGCCGCCCTGCTCACCATGGTCGTGGGCGTGCTCGGCGCCGTCGGTGAGAAGGCGATGCGCCCGGTGCTGACCTTCCACATGGTCAGTCAGATCGGCTACATGCTCCTCGGCCTGGCGCTCTTCTCCTCGGCCGGGCTGGCCGCGGCGGTCTTCTTCCTCGTCCAGTACGTCCTGGTCAAGGCGGCGCTGCTGATGGTGGCCGGCGCGGTGGAGGTGCGCTACGGGACCGGAGAGCTGGCCCGCCTCGGTGGGCTGATGCAGCGGGAACCGGCGCTGGCGGTGGCCTTCGCCGTCTCGGCGCTGGCGCTGGTGGGCATCCCGCCGCTGTCGGGGTTCGTCGCCAAGCTCGGCATCGCGACGGCGGCTGTCGCCGAGGACCAGTACCTGGCCGCCGCCGTCGTCGTCGGCGTGAGCCTGCTGACCCTGACGTCGATGCTCAAGGTCTGGAACGGGGTGTTCTGGCAGGCCGCCCCGGCCGACGCGGACCCGGCCGGCGGTGCCGAGGACGACGCAGCGGACCGCTCGGCCGTCGGGGTGCGGACACGGTCGCGAGCCGCGCTCACCGCTCCGCCGTTGCTGCTCGCCGGACTCGCGGTGGTCCTGGGCCTCTGGGCCGAACCGCTGCTGGCAGCGGCCGACGCGGCGGCCGCGGGGCTCGTGGACGTCGGCGCGTACGTGAGGGCGGTGATGGGCCGGTGACCGCGACTCCTCCGCCCCCGGCGCAGCGGGTGCTGGTCCGCGCCCGGCGGGTGCTCGCCTTCGCCGGGACCTATGCGGTCCACTTCCTTCGCGCGAACTACACGGTCGCGAAGGAGATCGTGACGCCGGGTGACGGACTGGCGCCGGCGATCGTCACGGTGCCGCTGCGCAGCCGCACCCGGGCGGAGACCGCCGCCTTCATGAGCCTGATCAGCCTCAGCCCCGGGACCATGGTGCTGGCCGTGAGCGACGACCGCACGCACTTGGTCGTCCACGGCATGCACGCGACGGATCCGGATGCCTTGCGCGCCGAACTGGGCGAGCTCGAGGAGCAGCTGCTGAGGGCCTGGCGCCCCGTGGTGCCTCGCCCCGTTGTGCCCCGCCACGAGGACAACCCGACACGGAGACCGACGTGATCCTGCTCGACGCCGCACTGGTCGTGCTGGCCCTGTCCCTGGTCGTAGCCACGTGGCGGCTGGCGTTCGGCCCCACCGACGCCGACCGGGCCCTCGGCGTGGACTTCGGCTTCGCCGTCGTCATCGCCGGCGTGGCCCTGCTCGCCGTCCGGCTCGACGCACCGGCCGCACTCGACCTGGTCCTCGTCGCCACGCTCGTCGGGTTCCTCTCCACCGTGGCCTTCGCCCGGCTGGTGGCCTCGAGGTCGTCGTCGTGACCGCCCAGGAGATCATCGGCGACGTCTTCGTGGCCGCCGGTGTCCTGCTCATCGCCATCGCCGCGATCGGCCTGCTGCGGCTGCCCGACGTGTACAACCGCGCCAACGCGGTGGCCAAGGCGGCGAGCCTGGGACTGGTGTCGGTGCTGCTCGGGGTGGTCGTCCTGGCCCCGAGCGCCTCCGCCGTGGCAACGCTGCTGGTCGCGATCGTCCTGCAGCTGTTCACCGTGCCCATCGCCGGCTACAAGATCGGGGAGGCCGCCTACCTGTCGGGAGCTCCGCTCGTGCCGGGCACGCACGTGGACCCGATGGACGCCGGGCTCGACGGGAACCGGCCGACCGGCAGGGCCTGACGGCCGGTCGTGCGGCGCGGCCCCGTCAGCCGTCGAGGACGGCGGCGACCCGATCGGTGTCCGCGTCGGACCAGCCCGGTGGCGGGAGGATCGCGGCCCAGTGCCGCACGAAGTCGCCGTAACGGTGCCCGTGGCCCACCGGCGTCGAATTGCCGACGGCCAGGTCCGCGGTGACCTGCGCGAAGGTGACGACGGGGTACCAGCTCATCGAGGGGCTGACGTCCGCACCACGCGGTTCCTCCAGCCAGTCGGGACGGCGGAACAGCAGGTCCGGCGACCACCAGCAGATCGGATCGGAAGCGTGCTGCAGGAACAACACGCGGGGGGCCTGCCAGGGTCTGCCGTCCGGCCGATGGACGTCGGAGCGGTCGGACGCGAACCGTACCGTCAGCCCGGAGTCATACGTCGGCAGAACCTGGGGAGTGCCGCGATCACGCCGCTCCACCAGCTCCCGCCAGAGCGTGTTGGACTGCGGCGGTCCCACGAACAGCGCGCCGTCCGTCCGCGCCCGGATGTCACCGAGCCCGCTGAAGGCGGCCTGCGCCCCGGTCGATCCGAGGCTCTCCCCGTAGACCAGCAGACGCGGGCGTGTGTCCTCGGGCAGCCCGGCCCAGCGTTCGTGCACCTGGTCGAACAACTGCCGGCCGGCCTCGCGGGCCCGCTCCGGGTCGGTCAGGAAGGCCAGGGAGCTCGGCAGGTAGGAGTACTGCATCGACACGATGGCGGTGTCGCCGGCGTACAGGTGCTCGAGCGCCTCGGCGGCGTCCTGGTTCACCCAGCCCCGACCGGTCGGCGTCACCACGCACAGCACCGCCCGGCGGAACGCGCCGGTCCGCTCGAGCTCGCGGACGGCCACCGCCGCCAGTTCCTCGAGGTCCTCGCCGCTGTCCAGCCCCACGTAGACGCGGATCGGCGTGCGGACGGTGCGGCCGGCCGCGGTCTCCGCGAGGTCTGCGCGGCCCGGACCGGAGGACACGAACCGTCGGCCCTGCACCCCGAGCTCGTCCCACGGGGACAGCGAGCCGGGCCCACCGGAGCGCATACCGGTCACCGGCGGTTCCCGGCCGGGTGGCACCTCGTTGTTGACCGCGTCGAAGGAGCTGTCGATGGCTGCGAGCGTCCAGCGCAGGACGAACTGGTCGAGCGCCGCACCGATCACCACGGCCACCGCGAGCGCTCCGAGCGGGCTGGCCACCCGGGCGGGCAGCACCCGCCCCAGTGGTCCGGCGACCCGTCGGGCGGCCGCGCGCAGCAGTCTCCCCACACCGACGAGGAGGAGCGCGACCGCGAGGGTCACCGCGACGATCAGCAGCGGCGAGGCCCCGCTCGGCGGCTCGAGGCCGACCAGCCCGTGCACCTCCCGCTGCCAGCCGAAGGAGGCGGTCAGCATCAGGGCGAAGGCCAGCGGTGCCAGGACCCATACCGCCCAGCGACCGGCCTTGTGCAGGTGCGGCCCCGGCCGCCACGTGGCGCGCCGGGCCACGCGGGTCCCGAGCCGCCCCACGCCGTAGCCCACTGCCGCCACGATCCCGCACACCAGACCCTGAGCAGCGGGAGACCGTGGCAGCAGGGAAGGCGTCAGCGCCAGGCAGGCCAGCGCCGTCCCGACCGCCACCCCTGGGGCGGTGAGCGGCGTGGGCAGCGGGATGCGCAGGGGCCCGCGAGGCGATCGGGTCCGCCGCCGGTCGGCCGCGCCGTCCGGCTCGCCCACGCCCCGGCCTCCGCTCATCGGGCCAGATGGTGCCGCATCCGCCGGGCGGTCAGGCTGCCGGACCCGCCGATCCCGCCGGGTACTCCCGCAGCGGCACCTCGCCGGCGGCCCAGGCCGCCAGCACCGGCTCGACGATCCGCCAGCTCTCCTCGGCCTCGACGTCGCTGATCGACAGCGTGGTGTCACCGTCGAGCAGCTCGCGCAGCAGCAGACCGTAGGCCGGCAACTCGTGCGGGGTCATCCGCGCGGCGAGCACCTCCCGCTCGAGGTCGAACGGGTCCCGCGCGCCGTTGAGGTTGACCTCCAGCGCGATCGCGTCCGGGGACAGCGACAGCCGCAGCACGTCCGGTTCGGGTTCGGCGTCCAGGAACGGCAGGTGGGGCACCGGCCGGAACCTGATCGAGATCTCCTGCCGGTCGGCAGCCAGGGCCTTGCCGGTGCGCAGGCGGAAGGGCACGCCGGCCCACCGCCAGTTGTCCACGGTCACGGTGAGCTCGGCGTAGGTCTCGGTCTCCCGGTCCGGATCCACGCCGTCCTCGGCGACGTAGTCGGGCAGGGCCCGCCCGGCGACGGTCCCTGCGGTGTACCGGCCACGGACGCTGCCGGCCCGCACGTCGGCCGGTGGCCGGACCGCCCGCAGCACGTCGGCCTTGCGGCCCGGGAGCGAGTGGGCGTCCACGGCCAGCGGGGGCTCCATCGCCACCAGCGCCAGCAGCTGCAGCAGGTGGTTCTGCACCATGTCGCGCAGGGCACCGGCCCGGTCGTAGTAGCCGGCTCTGCCCTCCAGCCCGAGGGTCTCGTCGGCGACGATGTCCACCTGCTCGACGTGCGCGGCGTTCCACACCGGCTCGAACACCCGGTTGGCGAAGCGCAGCCCCAGGATGTTGAGCACGGTCTGCTTGGCCAGGAAGTGGTCGACCCGGAAGATCGCCTCCTCGGGCAGCAGCCGGTGCAGCAGGTCGTTGAGCGCCCGCGCGTCGGCCTGGTCGGTGCCGAACGGCTTCTCCACGACGACGCGGGCGCCCTCCGGGAGTCCCACCTCGGCCAGGGCCGTCAGCGTGGGACGGAACAACGTGTGCGGCAAGGCCAGGTAGACCACCGGCTCGCCGTCCAGGCGGGTCAGCGCTGCCCGCAGGTCGTCGGGATCGGTCACGTCCCCGCGGCAGAAGGCCAGCCGGTCGACGAGCCGTTCACGGGTGCTCTCCGGGAGCTCGCCGGCGTGCGCGGCCAGCCGGTTGCGCGCCCAGTCGCGGTAGGCGCCGTCGTCCCACTCCTCCCGGGCCACGGCGAGCAGACCCTCGCCGCCGTGGAGGACGCCGGTGTCGTACAACCGGGCCAGCGAGGGCAGGAGCAGCCGGCCGGTCAGGTCACCGGTGCCGCCCAGCACGACGAAGGACCGGGTCACTCCGCGCTCCGTCCCCCGGGCGACTGGGCCGCGGCCAGCTTCACCCCGCTGGCGATCAAACCCAGGTGGCTGAAGGCCTGCGGGAAGTTGCCGAGGAACGCACCGGTGCCCGGGTCGATCTCCTCCGACAGCAGACCGAGGTGATTGGCCCGGTCGCACAGCGACTCGAACAGCGCGTGTGCCTCGTCCAGGCGGCCCTGCCCGGTGAGGTTGTCGGTCAGCCAGAAGCTGCAGAGCAGGAACGCCCCTTCTCCGCCGGGCAGACCGTCGTCGGACTCCTCGTGCAGGTAGCGGTAGAGCAGGCCGTCGCCGGCATCGAGGTGCCGGCGCACCGCCTCGGTCGTGGCGACCATCCGTGGGTCGTCGAAGGGCAGCAGGCCGCGCAGGGGCAGGGTGAGCAGCGAGGCGTCCAGGCCGCCGCGCTGGCCGCCGTCGTCGTCGGCCAGCTGCTCGGTGAAGCTGTTCCGCTCGGGGTCCCACGCCCGCTCGAGCACCGCCCCACGGATGTCGTCCAGCGCGGCGCGCCACCGGTCGCGCGGGTGGTCCAGCCCGCACACGTCCGCGATCCGCAGCGCCCGCTCGACGGCGACCGCGCAGAGCGCGACGGAGTAGGTGAACGGCCGCCCCGGGCTGCGCACCTCCCAGATGCCGTGATCGGGAGTCGTCCAGTTCTCGATCGCGCCCTCGGTGAGGTCGCAGAGTGCACTCCACAGATGGCCGTCGACCGCACCGCCGGACCGCACCCAGCCCCAGGCGACGTCGAGCAGCTCGCCGTAGACGTCGTGCTGGGTCTGCCCCGCCGCGCCATTGCCCCAACGCACCGGCGCCGAACCCCGGTATCCCGCCAGCGCGGCGTCCTCCTGCTCCGGCGGCGGCTGGCCGCCGTCGAGGGCGTACATCAGGTGCGGCTGCCCGTCCCGCTCGACGTTGGTGAGCGTCCAGGCGAGGAAGGCCCGGGACTCGTTGGGCATGCCCACCTGGCGGAGCGCATAGGTCGAGAAGGCGGCGTCGCGCACCCAGGTGTAGCGGTAGTCCCAGTTCCGGACGCCGCCGATCTCCTCCGGCAGCGAGGACGTCGCCGCCGCCATGATCGCCCCGCTGGGCACGTGGTCGAGCATCTTCAGCGCTAGGGCCGAGCGCAGCACGAGGCCGCGCTGGGGCCCCTCGTACTGCAGGTTCCCGGCCCACGACCGCCACGCCTGGGCGGTCTGGTGCACCAGCTGCGAGGGGTCGGTGCGGTCGAGCAGCCGGGTGGTGCCCGACCAGTGCAGCGAGGCGGTCAGCCGCTCGCCGGCGCGCATGCGCACCGTTCCCCCGATCGAGCCGTCGGGAGCGACCTCGAGGTCGTGCGAGCACCAGAGCACCAGGACGAGGTCGGGACGGGCGGGCCAGTGGATCCGCCACGCCCCGCTCTCGCGGGTGACGCGGACGTCGTCACGCGGCGCGAGTCGCACGTCGACCTCGGCGGTGCCGGAGACGACCCGCGCCACCCGCAGCAGCTCGCTGCGGCCGGCCGGCACGAGCTCGCCGAGGTCGGCACCGGAGCGCAGGGCCATGCAGTCGGTGATCTCCACGACGCCGTCGGGACCGGTGAGCTCGGTGATGAGCACGTTGCTCTCGTCGAGGTACCGCTGTCCAGCGGCCCGCAACCCACGGGGGGCCATGGTGAAGGCACCGCCCCGTTCGGCGTCGAGCAGCCCGGCGAGCAACGGGGGGCTGTCGAACTCTGGCAGGCACAACCACGGGATCGAGCCGTCCCGGGCGACGAGCGCACAGGTGGCGCCGTCCCCGATCAGCCCGTGGTCCTCGATCGGCAGGAAACCCCCGACACGGGAGAGCGGACTCAGCTCCACGACCGTCAGCGGACCAGGTTGCGGCGACGACCGGTGACGGCGACGTAGGCGCCCAGCACGATGATCGCCCCGACGATGGAGCCGATCCAGCCGGCGGTCCCGAGCTCGAAGCCCCGGCCGCTGAGGAGTCCGCCGAGCAGGTTGCCGACGAGCGAGCCGATGACCCCCAGCACGATCGTTGCGACGATGCTCAGGTCCTGCTTGCCAGGGATCACGGCGCGGGCGATCAGCCCGGCCACCAGCCCGATGACGAGCAGTACGATCAGGTTCCAGATCACGATGTCTCCTCGGTAGCCGTACGGGCCCCCGGTCCGCCGTCGCGCTCCGCCGGCAACCGACCTCGACCGCCGGCCGTGGCCCGTCCCCGCCGTGACGGCCCGGTGGACGACGGAGAGGTCATGCCCAGGAACGGCCCGTTTGCACACTCCGTCGCCGCATTCCGGCACGGGGACGGATACGCGGGTCAGCCGCATCCCGACCGGGCACTCACGAGTCGTGCGCACACCGCGACCGGCCGGGCGAGACGATGCCGTACTGCTGCGGACGGGGCGGCGGGCCTGGGCGGCGCTGGGCGTCGCCGGCGTGCTGGTCCTGCTCTTCCTCCTGCTCCGGGAGGTGAGCATCATCGCGACGCCGCTGGTCGTCGCGATGTTCCCGGCCGCCGTCCTGACGCCGGCGGCGTCCTGGCTCAAGCGCAGGGGCGTGCCCGGCGCGGTGGCTGCGCTCCTCCTCGTCCTGGCGATGTTCGCCGTGGTGGGCCTGGCCCTGTGGTTCGTCATCCCCCAGTTCGTCGACCAGCTGCCCGCCCTGGCCGACAGCGTCCAGGAGGCCTTCGACGACCTCGAGGACCTCCTCGCCGGCTCCCCGCTCCCCCTGCCCCTCGACATCGGCGAGGGCGGGCTCAGCGCGGCCGCACAGGAGGCGCTCGACTCCTTCGACGGAGGCGCGGGCGAGGTGGTGGGGCAGGGACTGGACCTCCTGCAGCGAGTGGTCGACCTCGGCACCGCGCTGGTGATCTTCCTCGTGGCGCTCTTCTTCTACCTGCGCGACGGCGACCGCATCTGGGCCGGCGTCACCAGCCTGCTGCCCGGGACGTCCCGGCACCAGGTCCGGCAGGTGTCCGGACAGCTGTGGTGGACCCTGGGGGCCTACTTCCGTGCCCAGATGCTCGTCGCGCTGGTGGATGCGATCGCCATCGGCATCGGACTCGCGCTGCTCGGCGTCCCGCTGGCCCTGCCGCTGGCCCTGCTCGTCTTCTTCGGAGGCTTCTTCCCCATCGTGGGGGCCTTCGTCTCCGGCTTCGTGGCGGTCCTGGTGGCGCTCGCCGACCAGGGCCTGGGAACCGCGCTGCTCGTGCTCGGCCTGGTGGTGCTGGTCCAGCAGGCCGAGGGCAACCTGCTGGAGCCGCTGATCATCAGTCCCGTGCTGCGGCTGCACCCCTTTGCGATCATCCTCGCCGTCACCGCCGGGGCGGTCACCTTCGGCGTGCTCGGCGCGTTCCTCGCGGTGCCGTTGGCGGCCTGCGCCGGTCGGGTCATCGACTACGCGCGCGGACGGCGTCCGGCGGCGGGCCCCGGCTCCGATCCGGACGACGACGAGCCGGCCTGGGACGACGGCACGGACGCCGAGGCGGACCCACCGCGGGCCGGCTCGCGCGACGGCTGAACGGCGCAGACCGCCGTCAGGGACCGTTCCGGCTGTCCGGAACGGCCCCTGACCTGCGGTTTCCCGCTGTCGGGCTGACAGGATTTGAACCTGCGACCCCTTGACCCCCAGTCACATTCGCGGCGTTCCCAGCAGTCCACCGGCGTCTATTCCTGCAGGTCAAGTGACTTGCGGCATTCGCACAGGTACGCCGCAATCCGTCGTCGTTCGGGGCGCGTTGCTGTACCGGTTGCTGTACTGCTCCCTCGCGCTCGGACGTGTCGCTGGTCTGACTGAGCGCACGCGTCATCCCCGTCGCGGAAGGCATCAGCCCAGCGGCCAGACGCCGGTCCGAACCAATGTGAGCCAGGACGCGCATGCAACCCCGACACCTCGAGCTGATCAAGCACCGAGTCCCCTACTGACCTTTCGGGAGCATGCCAACCCCGACGGGCCGTCGTGTTGTTCAGGCGCAGGCGCGTCGTCGCTAGCATTTGATTCGGAGAGGAGTTGCGGCCAGCCGCGACCGCTTCGGCCGCAAAGTGCCTTCTCACTCGAACCACGTGCCGGTCATCGAGAGAAGCGCCGGCTCGATGTTGCCCTGAGAGATGCAGCGTTCAGCCACTACAACCCACGTCGCCGGATACCCCGCCGGCGCATCGAGGATCTGCTGAGCAATGCTGGCTGCTAGCCGGCCTTCGATGACCCCTGCGACCGCCTTCGGTCCGTATGCTCGGAGGACGGGCAGCCATTCCTCTGATGCCGAACTAGCCAGCTCGCGGCCGACCGCTCGGAGCGCTGGCCAGGCGGCGGTGCCGTATTGGGCTGCGTCGGTCAGCTCGCCGACAGTAAGCAGCCCGTTGAGGTTGGATGTCGCGCTCAGGTCGTCTGCGTGATGCATGAGCAGAAGCGCGGTCACCGTCGAGGGCCGCGCTCGTGTGACGAGTGGCGTGGGCAGGCGTCGGCTGACACCCGACAGCCCGAGGCGACTCGAGCTGGATAGCACGGCTTGCAGGGCTTCCGCGTCAAGCGAGTCGACCGCCGCAACGACATCACATAAGAGGTGGTCAATGACCGATGCGTGTGCGGTCGCGAGAAGTGCGTAGACCCAGGTCGCCAGATTGATTCCACTGAGCCCGGATCGTGCGGCCATCCACCAGGCGGCGTCATTGCGATGAACGCGCACGTCGTTGACGAGATTGCCGTAGTGGATCGCGGGGCCGAACGGCGCGGCGCGCGGACTCATTGGTCCGAGATCGCGTCGCTGCTGCGGATCGATCGCCGCACCGATAAGGGCGATGTCAGTCGCCAGCCAGGACGGCCCATAAAGGGCGCGCAGCTGTTCTGCCGCGTCGCTCCACGGCTGAACTGTGTTTGCCGATCTCCGCACGACGTTCATCGCGCTCTGGATCTTGCCGAACAGAGGATCCACCGACTTGAGCCTGCGGAAGGCGTCGCCCCGCTTGAGGTCGGTCATGATCGAATCACAGTGCCCGGAAGTTGCTTCGAACAACCGCTGCTGAGCGGGCTTGGCGAGCGCCAGGAACTGCCGCGGTGCGAGTGCGTTGACGAGATCGGCGACCAGCCCGGTTTGAGCCGAGTGAACGTCGGCGCAGCTGCCGCGCAGGGTAGCTTCGACGAACTTGGTCTCCAGCATCGAATCTTGGGGCGGTGTGATACCTGCCGCGATGGCGGTGGCGACCGCGCGGTCATCCGGTAGCGCCAGGCGTGCACGATCCGCGTCATTCAACAGGCTTCCGGCGTTCCACGACCGACCGAGCGTGAGCCACGACGCTTCGGCCTGGGTGCCGAGGGCGGGCCGAGCGTGTGTGAGCCACCACTCGCCAAGCGAGGGGGAGTCGAGTCCGAGCGTGGCGACAATGCCGACACGCTCGACCGACACGGCATGTGCCGGAGCCCTGGCGGCATCCTCAAGCAAGCGATCAGCCAGCGAGACAGCACCACTGGAGGGAGGAAGAGCTGGAAGGTCGCCCGAACTGGTCGCAGCGTGGATCAAGCGGACGCTGAGCTCGTCGGTGAGCAACCCGACGGCACGGTTCTGGGCAATCATCTTGCTAGAGAAGACGCCGTCCGCGAGCAGCGTCCAGACCGCGGTCCGCACCTGCATCGGGTGTGCACCGGACGCGCACTCTTCGGTGAGTCCGTCGACGAGACCGCCGATCTCGTTCGGGTTGGCGAAGCCGGCGAAGAAGCGGCTGACGTTGAACCAGAAGGGGCGCCGGACCAACGCGTTGAGAATCTCGGACTTGTCGGCCGACGCGTACCTGGAGAGGTACTTGGCGGCGAAGTACTCGCGGACCGGCTGTACATCGAATTCAAAGGTCCCCTGGGCTTTGCTAGACAAGGCCCACACCCGGTCGGTGACATTGGTGAACAGCGCATCCACCAGGCCAGTGTCCTTGCGGGCCTGGTCGAGGTACCTGAAGATCTCGGTTCGCAGTTCGCTCGTCTTCAATCTCCCTGCGCTGCCTTGCTGTTCGGCCCAGCCGTGCAGGAACCAGCCGAGGTATGCGGTCACTTCTTCCAGGTTGGTGCGGTTGTCGCGCACCGATGCGCTTTTCTCGGCCTCCCGGTCGAGGAACGTGCGCATGTAGTCGTCGTAGAGGGCAGTGCGGCTATCCGGTACCGACTGGCCGCGCAGGTGCAGCAGGTACAGCAAGATCGTAAGTTGCATCGGGTTCTCGGCCAGCTGCGCGATGTGCGGCTCGGCTGTCCGGGTGTCGAAGCTGCGCATCAGGCTGCGCTTGTCAGCTCCCCTGATACCGCGGACGGCGGACCACTTCCGCAGGTAGTCACTGCGAAGATCCCGGTCGAGCTTCGCGAGCGTGGCAACCTCGAACAGCCGTGGGCTCGGCTCGGCGAGGTCAGCGACGTTCGGGCGCGTCGTGACGACGATCTTGGGCGGTACGCCGCCGTAGCGCCAACGTTCAGCGAACTGCTCGATGAGCATGACGACGCGCGCACGGGTGTCGCGCTGGGCGACCTCGTCCAGACCGTCGAGCACGATAAGGATGGGGTAGCGGTTGAGCAGGTCGTTGACCGTGCCGAGATCGACCTTGTCCACGACGGCCCACCGGGTGAGCGCTGACGCTAGGAAGTGCTCCAGCCCCCCGTTGGCCCGGGGCTTGGGAGCCTTGCCAACCGCGGTGATCACCTCGGCGAAAGGGTCGTAGCCTTCGAGCCAGCTCCCGTAGTCGCGCAGATCGACACGGATCGGCACGCGCTGTGCCGCCGGCCGGAGCGCCGGGCGCTTGACCTCCCCGTTTGCATCGTCCTCAATGAATGGTGATCGGTGAACCTGGCAGAGCTGTTGACCCAGCGTCGATTTGCCTTGGCCGGGCTCGCCGCGCACTAGGGTGAAGGGCTGTTTCGACGTCACGAGGTACTGCACCGCGCCGATCAGCTGGGTCGGGTTCGCCACGGCCGTGCGCGGACCAGTCGGCGAGGCGATGGACGCCTTCACGTCAATAAATAGATCTTCAAGATCGTCGTCGTCGAGCTCCACTTGCTTGAACTTGACCTTGCAGTCCTGGGACCACTGCGCGCTCACCGTTTTGCGGATGACGACAGCGAGCCTGTGCTGAGCGAGTTCTGCCTGGCTTGCCTCAAGAACGAAGCGCATGGCCTCCGCGCCGCCAGCATCTTCTGGAATCGCCAAAGGATGTTGGCCGGCGCATTGACCACGTGAGCATCAAGGTCTTCGCGCCACCAACACTCCATCTCCTGGAGGCCGAACTCGACGCGAAAGGCCTCGATGACCTCGTCGACCTTGTCGACCTTGTCGATCGTGCCAGCGCCGCGGCCGGTGTCATCCTTGGCCATCGCCGACGTGCCGGCGACAGATGTCACGAGGATGTACCGCGTGGCGCCGTTCGCGACGTGCCGCTTGATCTTCGCTCGCTCGCCCTCGACCGCTTTCGTCAGCCAGCCGACGGGGTCCTTGACTGCGTTCTTGGACCACTTGACCTGGTAGACGAGATCGCCGCCGGCCGTCTTGCGCTTGATGTCGCGCCCGCCATCCTTCTGCCCGACGGGGTAGCAGCGCACCTTGTCGAACTTGTGCACGATGATCGCCGCACATAGGCGTTGAAAGTCGTGCTCCCCCAGGTTCTCGTACCAGTACGGACCCTGAGGTGTCTGCGCGGACGTCGGCGGGGCCACGAGCCCGATTCTGGACGATCCGTACGACACACCGCCCTGGCTGCTCAGATTCCTTGCGCATTGCAGCCCAACTTCGACGCCACGGACAGAGCTTGGCCGTACCTCGCGAGGTTCACCGCCAGTCCCAACCAAGGGCGTCCGCCCCCTGGGGCATGACCCGAGAAGGAGCTGAGGGGACTCGAACCACCTGCCCCCGCACTGCCAGGGCGTCTGGTAAGGGTTCGCGGAGGTTTGCACCAGTACATTCGTGCAGGTCAGAAGGCCGAATGGATGGCAGGGAACCAGCGCGGATGACCCTGAACGATTGTGTCTGGCCACCGTCGTGGCACCACCCGGAAGCCGCCTGATCAACCCAATGAGCCCGCCGACTCCAGGATCGGGCGGGCCCCGCATGGCCGCTGGGGCCCCCGTGACGGGGCTCCGCGGAGGACGCACTCGACTGGTCATGCTTGTGGCCCATGGCGACGCTATCGCTGGCTGAGGCGATGGTCTAACTGTCTGCCCTGGTGGTTAAGGGCAGCCGCCAGCACGAGCGGGTCCACGTGATGGTGCACGGCAAGCCCTCGGCCGTACTGGTGGCGACGGAGGATCTCGAGTCGCTGGAGGAGACAATCGACATCCTGGTCGATGCCGACACGATACGGCGGCTGCACGCCTCGGGCGCCGAGCTGGCCCTGGCGAAGCCGAGACGCGCGAGGATCTGGAGGCGGCCAGGCGTCACCGAGCCTCGGCCGGACGTGACTGAGCAGCCGGCGCCCTACATCCTGGCGATCACACGGACCGCCGCCGCCAGCTCACCGAGAACCTGCCGGAGGCAGTCGCCGCAGCCGCGTACACGTTTCATCACCCGCGGCTCCTGCTGGACAACCGGCACAGCGTCGGCAAGCAGTTGCTTCCCCACTACTGGACCGGCACAGCGCGCGCCGCGGCACCTACCGGGCCATCCACCGCGTCGACGACGACATCCGACGGCGATGGCCGTCGATGTCGCTCAACGCGGGAATGCGTACCGCCCGGGCCGCTCACCACCTGTTGCTGCACCCCCGGACGCAAGAGGGCGCGTCGGGCGACATCCTGAAACATGTCCCCAATAGCCAGACGGTCCCATGCGGTACGCCCACTGCATGGAGCCGCATGCGATGGCCGACCACATAACGATCGGCACCGAAGACAACCACCCGACGCCACGTGGTCGGTTTTCGAACGCCGTTCACACTTGAGCGGAAACAATAATTGGACGAATACTCGCCCAAAACTTCTGGACAACGATTGTCCACGGCGGAACGCGCAGCTCACGGGGGCAATTGGGTGTGTACGCGCGTTGGCCGGAAGTGAACCCGCGTAATGCAATCACAACTGCAACCGCTGTCGCTCAAATCCGTCCCGCCGCACCCGCTTCAGCCAGGGGCACCATGGGTCTTACCTTTCGCCGGAATCCGCGTACGTGATGATGGTCCGCACTTCCGGCGAAACTGCTCCGCGATTAGGAGGCGGCAGCGCGAGACCAGAAGATCCGACGAACGCGGGCCAGACTTTCGGCAGAGCTCAGCAGCGCGAGCAGGGTGAGGGTGCCGGCGAACACGAAGCTGGTGCCGTCGGACAGCCCCAGCACCGAGACCAGGCTCTGGCTGAGCACCAGGATGAACGCGCCGACCGCGGCGCCCATCAGGCTCCCGCGCCCGCCTGCCAGGGCCGCGCCACCGAGGATGGGGGCGGCGATGGCCAGCAGGGTGAAGTTGTTGCCGGCGTTCGGGTCACCGATGCCGACCTGGGCGGCGAGGATCACCCCGGCCACGCCGGCCAGGGCCGCGCAGGCCAGGTAGCACAGGGTCCGGATCCGGCTGGTGGGGATGCCGAGCCGGGTAGCGAACAGCCCGTTGAGCCCCACGGCCCGCAGCCGCAGCCCGGTGCCCGAGTGGCGGAAAAAGGCGTCGGCCACCACCAGCAGCGCGAGGATCACGACCAGGGCGACCGGCACCGGGCCGATCGTCGTCAGCATCAGCGCGGTCCCGAGTTCGGGTGAGATGAGGCCCGAAGCCGTCGGACGCAGGATGTAGGCAAGACCTGACACCATCCCGAGCGTCGCGATCGTCGCGATCACCGGCGAGATCTTGATGCGCTCTACGAAGAACGCGTTGATCCCGCCCACGGCTAGGCCTAGGGCCAGGGCGACCACCGCCCCGATCAGCAGCACGGCGACCATGCCCCCGGTCTGCGCCCAGGTGGACATCAGCACGACCGCGAGGGTCATCGTCGCGCCGACCGACACGTCGATGCCGCCGACCATCAGGACGAAGAACTGGGCGGCGGCGACGGTGACCAGCGGCAGCGCGACCAGTAGCACGTTGTAGATGCTTCTGTCGCTGAAGAAGGTGCTGTTCTGCGACTGGGCGAACAGCGCCAGCCCGATCATCAGGCCCACCAGGGCCAGCAGGCGCACCGCGTCGGCCGAGACGAACCGGCGGTTCCACGACAGCCGCCGCCCGCCCGGGACCTCCGGCGTGATCGTCCCGGCCGCCTCGCCGATGACCTCGGCGTCGGCCGCCAGCTCGTGCTCGACGGCGAAGGCACCGACGATCGACTCCTCGGACGCGCCCATTCCCGGCAGCTCGGTGGTGAGCTGCCCGCGGGACATCACCAGGATCCGGTCGCACAGCCCGGCCAGCTCGGAGGCGTCGGAGCTAACCACGACGACGGCGCTGCCGCTGTCGGCGATCTCCCGCAGGAAGCGGTAGATGTCGAGCCGGGAGCGCGCGTCGACGCCCTGGGTCGGCTCGTCGATGAGCACGACCTTGGGGCGCATGGCCAGCACGCGGCTCAGCGCCACCTTCTGCTGGTTCCCGCCCGACAGCTCGGTCGGCAGTTGGCCCGGGTGGCCGATGCGGATGCGGTAGCGCTCGATCGCCGCGGCGACGAAGCTGCGCTCCTTGCGGATGCGCATGACCCCGCCGCTGGACAGCTCGTCGAGCACGCCGATTCCGAGGTTGTCGCCCACGGTCAACCCGGCGAACAGCGACTCGTTGCGGCGGTCGGAGCTGAGGTAGACCACGCCGGCGTCGACCGCGGCGGCGTAGTTGCGCAGTCGCCGGCCGTCGACCTCGACGGTGCCGTGGTGGTCGCCCATGGCGGCCAGGCTCCGCAGCAGCGGCAGCTGCCCGTTGCCGTCCGCCCCGGCGATGCCGACGATCTGCCCGCCGCGCAGCTGCAGGTCGATCGGGCCGAAGCCCAGCCCGGCCAGCTCCGACGCGGTGAGCACCACCGGCCCGTCCTGGGTGCCGCTGCGGTCGGGGAACTCCAGGTCCACCCGGGTGCCGGCCATCAGCTCGACCAGCCGCGCCGGCGTCACGGTGGACGCCTCGTAGGTGCCCTGGTACTTGCCGTCGCGGAGCACCGTGACCTCGTCGGCCACCCGCATGACCTCCGACAGCCGGTGGGTCACGAACAGCACGGCGCTGCCGCGAGCGGCGACCTGGCGCATCAGCTCCAGGACGATGCCGACCCCGTGGGAGTCCAGCGCCGAGGTGGCCTCGTCGAGGATGAGCACCTGCGGCTCGCACGCCACCGCGCGGATGATCTCGACCAGCTGCCGGTCGCCCGGCGGCAGGGCGGAGGCCCGCAGCGCGGTGTCGACGTCGAAGCCGTGCCGGTGCAGCAGCTCGGTCGCCCACGTCGACACCCGCGATAGCGGCGGGCGGTGGCCCTCGGGGGTGCCGAGGTAGAGGTTCTGGGCCACGGTGAGTTCGCCGATGAGGGAGCCGTCCTGGAAGACGGTGGTCGCCCCGTGCCGCTGGGAGAGCGCCGGCCGCGCCGCCTGCACCGTCGTGCCGGCGATCTCGACCGTGCCGCTGTCGCGGACGACCGTGCCGCTCACGATGCCGACCAGCGTGGACTTCCCCGAGCCGTTCTCCCCCACCAGCGCGTGGATCTTGCCGGCCGCCAAGGTGATGCTCACGTCCTGCAAAGCCTGCACGGCGCCGTAGCGCTTGGACAGCCCGGTGGCGACCAGCAGCGGCGGCCCGGCGGGCTCGGTCGGCTGGCGGTCGCGGACGGCGGTCTGGGCGGGGTTCTCGGACACGAGGGTCCCTTTCGATCGGCGGGCGTCCGGGCACGGGCGGACCGGGGCGGGGGCGGCGGGCCCCCGCCCCGGTCGGGACGGTCAGTCGGCCGACAGCATCCGGGTCAGCAGGTCATCGGGGATGAGCACGCTGGGGCCGGGGTAGTCGTCCGGCCGGTTGGGGTCGTAGAGCCCCTCCTCGGCCTGCACGAACGGCTGCGGAACGATGATGTCGGCCGCCACGTCGTCGCCGGCCAGCAGGCCCATCACCGAGGTGATGGAGACCCGGCTCTGCCAGTTGAGGCCGTTGGTGAAGTAGATCGGGAACTCCCGCTCGGTGCCCAGGGCCTCCTCCCAAACCTTCGCCATGCCGTTGTTGGCGGTCCAGGTGACGATTGGGGGCGGCGTCACGCCGGCGGAGTTGAAGGCCTCGATAACCTGCGGGATCGGGTCGGCGTAGTCGTAGAAGATGCCGCTGTACTCCTGGCCGGAGCTGACCAGCGCCGAGGCCGCCTCGAACGCCCCCGCCAGGGTCCAGTCGGTGTCCAGCTTCGTCCCGACGGTCAGGTCGGGACCCAGCGCGTCCTCGAAGCACTTGTTCCAGGTGGCCCCCTGCGGGTTGCCGGGGGTGCCGTTGAGGATCGCGACCTGGCCGGTGAGGCCCAGGTCCTCCTGCGCCACCTCGGCCATCTCCTCGCCGACGGCGCACACGTCGCCGTGGACCTGGCTGGCCAGCGAGGTCGGCGGGGCGTCGGGCACCGGCCCCACGTAGGTGGAGATGAAGGCGCCCTGCTGCTGGGCGGCCTGGAAGGCCGGCAGCGCGGCGGCACCGAAGTCGTTGTAGCTGACGATCGCGGTGGCGCCCTGGGCGGCGAGGCTGCGGACGTTGGACTGGAACGTCGCCAGGTCGCCCTGGGCGTCGGTGGAGATGATCCGGCCGACGTTCGGGTAGGTCAGCGCCTGGAGGATGGCTTCCATCTTCGCGATCCGGCGCCACTGGTTCTGGCCGAACGCCTCGGCGATGCCTACCGTCACCTCGCCGTCGCCGATCTCGCAGCTGGTCTCCGACCAGCACTCGAAGGCCTTGTCCAGCTGCTCCGGCGTCAGCTCGATCGTCGCGCGGCGGAAGGCCTCCTGCACCGTCGGATCGAGGTCGTCGAGCTGCACCTCGTCGGTGAGGAAGGCCCGGCTGACCGTCTCCTGGACGTCGGCGTCGTCGATGGAGTCCAGGTCGACGCTGGACTCCGAACCGCTGCCGCCGCCGCCACCGCCGCCGCCGTCGTCCTCGCCGCGGTTGCCGCAGGCGGTGAGGGTGAGGGCCAAGGCCGTCACCGCGATCAGCGCCGGCCTCCCTCGGCCACGGGTGACGCCGCGGCGGCGCATGAGGTTACCCATCGTTCTGCTCCCGGTTCTCTTGGTTCAGGGGCTGGTCCGGGTCGGACCGGCCACGGGATGTGCCACCGCGCAGGGCGGAGATCGAGGACCACCTCAACTTCTTGGAGGTGGCGACGAGGGTGAGACCGACACCCAGGACGACGCCCTGGAAGGCCAGCGCAACGCCCGACGAGTAGCCCTTGACCCGGAAGATGAAGTCCAGGACCACCAGGAACAGCGCGCCCAGCGCGGTCGCACCCGGTCGCACCCGGCCACCGGCGAGGGAGGCACCGCCCAGCACCACGGCCACGATCGGGGTGAGCAGGTAGGGGATCCCCAGCGACAGGTCGGGGGTGGCGAGCAGGCCGGCGAGCAGCACGGCGCCGATCCCGACGATGAGGGTGCCGGTCATCCAGGCCGCCAGCCGCTGCCGGGTGGCCGCCAGGCCGCTGTTCTCCGCGGCGACCCGCGCCACGCTGCTGGCCGCCACCCGGCGGCCGGTCGTGTGGTAGCGCAGCCAGACCGCGATGATCGCCACCACGACGAGGGCGATGATCAGGATGACGCTGATCTGGGCGACCGAGCCGCGAGCGAAGCCCGACAGGTTGGAGGGCACGTTGGACTCGGCCAGCACCGGCCCGCGGTAGATCCGGGTGGCGCCGGCGATCAGCTGCCCGGTGGCCAGAGTGACCACCAGCGCGTCGAGCCGGGTCACCTCGACCAGCAGCCCGTTGACCAGCCCGATGCCCAGGCAGGCGGCCAGGCCGAGCAGCAGCGCCGGAAGCAGCTGGCCGTTGTCGCCGGCGGCCTCCTTAAGCACGATGATGCCGACGAGGGTCACCGTCGACGGGATGCTCAGGTCGATGCCGCCGGTTCCGATGATGAACGCCTGGCCCAGGGCCATCAGGATCATCACCCCGATGGTCGGGGTGAGCGTGGAGAGGCTGGCTCGGCTGAACATGTCGACGTCCAGCAGCAGGAGGCCGATGAGGATCAGCGCCACGTTGGCCAGCAGGATGCCCCGGCCGGGCAGCTGACGGGGCCGGCGCGGAACCGACCGGGTTGCCGGCGCGGGGCTCTCCGCGGTGACCGTCATCGCACCTGCCTCCTCCACCGCGCGGCATGGGTGACTGCTGTCACACCATGCGGAACCACGGGGAAAGGTAGGAACGGGGCGGCGGCGGGCGCCGTGTCAGATTGAGACATGCTCCACTGAGACGTCGCCACGTCAGCTGCCGAACACGCTGGTGCGGAGCTTGGCGAGTCGGTCCAGCTCCTGCAGCATCTGCGCCGGCGTCTCGCCGCCGAGGTAGATGTTGACGTGGGCCACGCCGTTGCGTCGGTAGGCCTCCAGCGACGCCTCGTCCACCGCCGCCGGCGCGGTGCCGACGGCGACCGAGTTAGGGTCCCGCCCGGCCTCGGCGACCATCTCCCGGAACCGCGGGATCGACTCGGTCAGCAGCGGGTCGGCCAGCGGCGGGGTGGGGTACCAGACGTCGGCCCACTCCGCGGCGTGCCGCATGGTCAGTGGCCCGCTGCCGCCCAGGTAGATCGGTGGGTGGGGGGCTGGACCGGCTTGGGCCAGCACCAGCTCGGCTGCAGGGAGACGTACTCCCCCTCGAACTCGGCGACGTCGTCGGCCCACATCCGCCGCAGCAGCTGGACCTGCTCGCGCACCTTGCGGTGCCGGGTGGCGAAGTCCACGCCGTGGGTCTCGAACTCGTCCTTGTTCCAGCCGAAGCCCACGCCGAACACGAAGCGGCCGCCCGAGAGCCGGTCCACCGAGGCCACCATCTTGGCCGTGTGCACGGTGTCGCGGAGCGCGAGTAGGCAGATGCCCGTGCCGATCTGCAGCGTGGTCGTCGCCGCGGCCGCAAAGGAACAGCTGATGAACGGATCGTAAGTACGCTTGTAGAAGTCCGGGAGCACACCGCCGCCGTAGGACTCGGGGTAGGCGGTGGCCCGGGAGACCGGGATGTGCGAGTGCTCCGGGAAGAACATGCTGTCGAACCCTCGCTGTTCGATTTCGGCGGCCAGCGGGCCGGGGTCCATGTCGAGATCGGTAGCGAACACGTAGACGCCGACCTTCATGGGGTGCCTCCTCGAGTCGTCTGCTCCGCCGGGGGGCACCGCAGGCGCCCCAGTTCGCGCGAACGTAGGTCCGAGGCGGCGGGGTGGGCTGTGTCACTTAGAGACAGCGGACAGGCAGCTCAGGGGCCGGTGTTCCCGCGGGAGAAGCTGCCGTCGATGGTGATGCCGCCGTCGACCCGCAGGACGGCGCCCGTGACGAAGGAGGCCTGGTCGGAGACGAGGAACGCGACGGCGGCGGCCACCTCGTCGGGGCGGCCAAAGCGTCCCAGCGGGGTCCGGTCGAGCAGCCGGTCGCGGTCGAGGGCTCCGGTGTCGAACCCCGACAGCATCATGGGGGTCTCGATGTAACCCGGGGCGACCGCGTTGACCCGGATGCCGCGGCGTCCCCACTCGGCGGCCAGCGTGCGGGTCAGCCCTACCACGCCGGCCTTGGCGGTGCTGTACCCCAGCCGCTCGGGCAGGCCGAAGGTCGACCCGACCGAGGCCAGGTTGACGATCGAGGCGGCGGCCGAGCGCCGCAGGTAGGGGTAGGCGGCCCGGCTGCAGCGCATGGCACCGCCGAGGTTGACCGCGAGCTCCCGCTCCCACTGTCCGGTGTCGAACTCTTCGGCGGGCTGCCGGGAGAGGATGCCGGCGTTGTTGACCAGCGCGTCCAGCCTGCCGTCCCCGCCGCCGTCTCTCCCGGCCGCGGCGACGGCGGCCGCGACGGACTCGTCGTGGGTGACGTCCATCCGCACCGGGAGGGCTACCGAGGCGTCACCGGACAACCCGGCGGCGGCCTCCCGCACCAGGGCCTCGTCCACGTCTCCCAGCACGACGCGCCAGCCGTCGTCGACCAGGCGCCGGCTGATGGCCAGGCCGAGGCCCCGCCCGGCGCCGGTGACCAGGGCCGTGTGGCGGGCGCTCACGCGATGTACCCGGACGTGCCCGCCCGGCTGATGACCACGCGGGGGACCACCGAGCGCGCCGAGAGCCCGACGACCGCCTCCACCAGCGCCACCACGTCGTCCACCGGGATCATCCGCTCGGCGGGGATGCAGTCGCGCATCCAGCCCGACATGTCGGTGTCGACGTAGCCGGGCGCGAGCGCCGTCGCGGTCACCCCGCTGCCCGACTCCTCGGCGTTCGTGGCGTCGACCAGCACGGCGCGCTCAGTCACGCCGGCCCACCACCTCGAGGCCGGCCTCGAGCAGCACCGGCACCGTCGCCGCGACCCCCTCGTACCCCTCGCCCGCCGTGGCGCCCAGGCGGTGCCGGTAGGCGATGCCCTCGGCGATCACGGCCAGCTTGTAGAACGCCAGCGCCAGGTGGAAGTGCCAGTGCGGGAGCGCCCGGCCGGCCCGCTCCTCGTACATCGCCCGGAGCTCCTCCACCGGCGGGAACCGATCGCTGGTCCAGGCGGCCTCGATGCCGAGCACGCCGTCGAGCGCTGGGTGGCGGTAGGCGCACATGAGCGCGACGTCGGCCACCGGGTCGCCCAGCGTCGACAGCTCCCAGTCGACCAGGGCGCGCACGGCACCCGGGTCGTCGTCGGCCAGGATGGTGTTGTCCACCCGGAAGTCGCCGTGCAGGACGCCCGAGCGGTCCTGGTCGACCAGCCGGGCGCCGAGGTCGGCGGCGAGCCGCTCCGCGCGCGGGTCGGTGGCGCCCATCTCGGTCCACTGCCGCGACCAGCGGCGCAGCTGCCGCGCGGCGTACCCGCCGGGGCGGCCGAAGTCGCCGAGACCGACGGCGGCCGGATCGACCTTGTGTAGCCGCACCAGCACCTCGACTAGCGCCGTGGCGCAGGCGGCGACGTCCGCGTCGGTCCACCCCGCCAGGTCGGCCCGGCTGCGCACCGTGCGCCCGGCGACGAAGTCGACGATCGCGGCGGGCGCGCCGATCACCGCTCCGGTCGCGTCGCAGCCGACCGCCCGCGGCACCGGCACGCCGGTCGGCCCCAGGGCCGCCACCACCCGGTACTCGCGCACCATGTCGTGGGCGGACTCGATGACGCCGCCCAGCGGGGGCCGGCGCAGCGCCCACGACCGGACGTCGTCGCGCAGCCGGTAGGTCAGGTTGGACCGGCCGCCGGCCAGCAGCGTCGCCGTCAGCGGCCCGCGCGGGCTCTCCCCGCAGTCGACCAGGAACGCCCGCAGCCCGGCCAGCTGCTGCTCGGTGAGATCCGTGCCGGCCGGGTCGCGCGTCGCGGCGATGGGATCGCTCACGGCGAGCGCTCCCGCCCGCGCGCGGCCGCCGAGACGGCGCGGCGGGCGATCGCCCAGCGGTGCACCTCCGATGCGCCGTCGTAGATGCGGAACGGGCGCACCTCGCGGGTCAGCCGCGCCAGCGGCAGGTCCTCGGAGACGCCCGGGCCACCGCACATCTGCACGGCCCGGTCCACGATCCGGCCGATCGCCTCGGCGGCGAAGGTCTTGGCGATCGAGGTGGCGGTCGACGCGCGGCGCCCCTGGTCCAGCTCCCAGCAGGCCTGCACCAGCAGGGCGCGGGTGGCGGCGATGTCGATCTCGTTGTCGGCGATCAACTGCTGGATGATGCCCAGGTCGGCCAGCCGCGCGCCGAACGCCTCGCGCTCGGCCACGTGCCGTAGTGCCACCTCGTGCCCGCGGCGGGCGGCCCCCAGCCAGCGCATCACGTGGGTCATCCGGGCCGGTCCGAGCCGCACCTGCGCGTTGGCGAAGCCGGCGTCCACCTGGCCCAGCACGCCGTCGTCGGGCACGAACAGGTCGGTGAGGACCACCTCGCAGTGGCCGCCCACCATGGAGCGGTCCAGCGTCCGGATGTGCCGGCCTACCTCGATGCCGGGCGCGTCGGCCTGGGTCAGGAACATCGTCGCCCCGAAGGCGTCGCCCGGCCGGCCGCCGGTACGGGCCATGACGATGAAGAACCCGGCACCGTCGGCGCCGGTGATGAACCACTTGCGGCCGCTGAGCCGCCAGCCCCCGGCGACCTTCACCGCCTCGGTGCGCAGCGCCGCCGGATCGGAGCCGGCCCCCGGCGCGGGCTCGGTCATGGCGAACGCCGAGCGCTGCTCCCCGGCCACGAGCGGCCGCAGGTAGCGCTCCTTCTGCTCGGGGGTGGCCACGTGCGCCAGCAGGTGGACGTTGCCCTCGTCGGGGGCGGCGATGTTGAGTGCCAGCGGGCCGAACAGCGACTCCCCCGCCGCCTCGAACACCGGCGCCCGGTCGACCATGCCGAGGCCCAACCCGCCGAACTCGACCGGGGCGTGCGGGCTGAGCAGGCCGCGGTCGCGGGCCATGACCTGCAGCCGGCGGCGCAGGTCGTCACCGCCGGCGGCCTCGATGTCACCGCCGGCGGCGTCCTCGATCGGCAGCACCTCCTCCCGCACGAACTCCGCGGTCCGCGCGGTGAGCTGCTCCACCTCGGCCCGCGGCGCCGGGTCCACGGTCACCGGACACCCTCCTCCGGACAGAAGTGGCCTGGCGCCACGGGCCGCGCGGTCACGCCGGGACGGAGCTGCGCCCGAGCACGAAGTTCTCCCGGTAGTCGGTGTCCACCTCGTCCTGCAGCCGGTCCAGGTAGACCCCGCTGCCAGCCATGAAAAACATGTTGGTGACCGGCTTGCCCGGGATGTTCGAGCCGTTGATCCACGAGTTGACCTCGGCGAACAGGGTCTGGTTCGCGATCTCGTCGCACTCGGCGATCCAGGCGTTTTGCGCCTCGAGCGTCGGCTCGATCGACCCGAGGTCTTTGTTCCGCACGTGCTCGATCACCCCCGCGACCCAGTTCACCTGCGCCTCGTGCAGCGGGGGCTGGTTGGTGAACGGCCCCATCGGCCCGTAGATCATGAACAGGTTCGGGAACCCGTGGCTGATCAGGCCGAGGTAGGTGCGGGGACGGTCGTGCCAGGCCTGGCGCAGCGTCACCCCATTGCGGCCCTCGTGGTGGATCTTGAGCTGGTTGCCCGAGACGGCGTCGAAACCGGTGGCCAGCACGATCACGTCGAGCTCGATGTGCCGGCCCGACTCGGTGCGGATGCCGGTCTCGGTAATCTCCGCGATCGGGTCGCTCTTGACGTCGACCAGCTCGACGTTGTCCCGGTTGTAGGTCTCGTAGTAGTTGTCGCAGCACAGCGGCCTCTTCGCGTAGAGGTCCTTGGGCGTCAGCAGCTCGGCCACCTTCGGGTCCTTGACCGTCTCGCGGATCTTCTTCGCGATGACGTCGGTCGCCGCCTTGTTGGCCACCCGGCTGGTCGCCACGTCGTTGAACGCGGCGAACATGTACTGGAAGCCGCCGCCGTCCTCGTACTGCTTCTCGAAGGCGGCCTCGCGCTCCTCGGGCGAGACGCTCTCGGCGGAGATGTCGCTCTCCTTGAACCCGAACGCCGTCGTCGAGTACAGCACGTCGCGCCAGTAGCCCTCGTAGTCATCTTCGATGGCCTGCAGCAGCCCCGGAGAGATCGGCCGGTGCTTCGACGGGACCACCCACTGCGGGGTGCGCTGGAAGACGGTGAGGGAGTGCACCTGGTGGGCGATCTCGGCGATCACCTGGATGCCGCTGGAACCGGTGCCGATGACTCCGACCCGCTTGCTGGACAGGTCGACGTCCTCGTGCGGCCAGCGCGCGGTGTGGTAGATCTCGCCGCGGAACCGCTCCTGGCCGGGGAAGTGCGGAACCTTGGTGGCCGACAGCAGCCCGACCGCCTCGACGAGGAACTGCGCGGCGTAGGTGACGGCGTTGGCGGTGACCAGCCAGCGCTGGTTCTCCTCGTCCCAAGTGGCGCTCTCGACCTGAGTGTTGAACAGGATGCTGCGGCGCAGGTCGTACTTGTCGGCCACGTGCCGGAGGTAGGCCCGGATCTCCTGCTTCTCCGGGTAGCGCTCGCTCCACTTCCACTCGTGGAAGAGCTCCTTGTCGAAGGAGTAGCAGTACGCGTTCACCTCGGTGTCGGAGCGGGCCCCCGGATAGGTGTTCCAGTACCACGTGCCGCCCACGTCGCCGGCGTTGTCGAACGCCTGGACCGTGAGACCGAGTTCGTTCCGCAGCTTGTGGATGCTGTAGAGCCCGGCGAAGCCCGACCCGACCACGATCGCGTCCACCACTGTGAGTTCGCCGCGCGTCTGCGCCTCGTCGCTCATCGCTGGTAGTCCCTCCTGGTTGTCCGTGCGCGGCGTCGATCGACCTCCGGCGCGGCCCCCATCGTGAGCGGGGTCACCGCTCCCCTCGTTGTCCCATTTCGGGACGGCGGGACGGGCCGGCGCTCGGCCCGGGACCGACGGCGAACGGCGACGCGGTGGTCCCGCGACTCTCCTGGCGGTCGCGATCTGGGCAGCTGAGGCGAGTCTGGGACGGTGGAACAGCGGCGTTCGGCCGTCCGGCGGGGTGTGTCAGATTGCGACACCCGCCGATCAGGCCAGCGGGGGACTGTAATTCGCGTCACGGTGCCGTTGGATGCTGGGAGAGGGCCGGGCACCGCGGGGTCCACTCGTTCTGGGAGGTGCAGTCCATGGCGACGCTGCGACAGGTCGACGCCGCGCGCGAGCACTTGCTGGCCAGCGGGGTCATTCCGGAGCACCTGGCGAAGTCGGTCCGCCCGCAGGTGCTCCAGTCCTGGAAGCGCTCGCTGCTCAGCGGAGCCGGGGTGGCCAATCCGTCCCTCGAGTTCCGCGGGGAGCACCACGCTCGCGCCGCGCTCCGCCTGGCCGCCAACCCCGTCCTGTCCCGGCTGGCCGAGGAGCTGTCCGGGCTCGACGCGGGGGTGCTGCTGTCCGACCACGAAGCGGTCGTGGTAGAGCGATGGGTGTCCGACGCCGGGATCCTGTCGCAGATGGACCGGATCAACTCCGACGCCGGCTTCTGCGTCAGCGAGGAGGTCATCGGCACCAACGGCGTGGGCACGGTGATCGAGGTCGACCGCGCCATCCAGATCACCGGGCCGGAGCACCTGGCCGACACCCTGCGGCCGTTCACCTGCGTGGGCGTTCCGGTGCACCACCCGATCACCCGCCGGCTCGAGGGCGTCATCACGATGAACTGCCGGGCGACGTCGCACAACCCGCTCCTGACGCCGCTGATGACCAGCACCGCCCAGGAGGTGGAGTCCCGGCTGCTGGCGCAGGCCAGCACCGACGAGCGGCTGCTGCTCGACGCCTATCTCGTCGCGATCGGCGCCCGCCGCGCCCCGATCGCCGCGATCGGCCAGGACATCTTCATGGCCGGGCCCCGGGTGACCGACCTGCTCGAGGGCGTCGACCGGGCCGTGCTGTGGGAGTACGTCCGGGGTGTGGCGCTGGGCTCGCGGGGCCGCGCCGAGGAGCTCGGGCTGGCCACCGACCGCTTCCGGATCACCCGGTGCACGCCGGTCGAGCGGGACGGCACGGTCATCGGCGCGCTGGTGGAGTTCGACCTCTACCGCACGGTCCCCGACGACTTCACCGCCGCGGCGACGCCACGACGGCCGGTCACGCTCCCCGGCAAGAGCCCCGCGCTGATGCAGGCCACCGCGCACGCCACCCGGCTGGCCTCCAAGGGCGTGCCGATCCTGATCGAGGGCGAGGCCGGGGTGGGCAAGTTCGCGCTCGCCCGGGCGGTGCTGGAGTCGGCGCAGGTGCCGGCCGACAAGGTGGCCGTCGTCGATGCCGCGGCCGGGTCGGCCGAGGGCGCCGGCCGGTTCCTCACCGAGCTGCGCCGGGAGATCGACGGCCGCCCGGAGGCCCTCGTCGTCCGCCACGTGGAGACCCTCCCCTCCGAGGCGGCCGCCGCCACCGCGTCGCTGCTCGAGGAGCTGGACGAGCAGCCCGCGCCGCCGCGGATCATCGCGACGCTGACCCCCACCGATGCCACCACGCCGGGGCTGCGGCGCCTGGTGGACACCGTCGGCGTCGGACGGGTGACCCTGCGGCCGCTGCGCGACCGGTCGGAGGACATCGCCCCGACGGCGCTGGCCCTGCTGGAGAAGCACCGCGGGCCGCGGCAGCTGCACTTCTCCTCCGCGGCGCTGCGCTACCTGATGCGAGCGCCGTGGCCGGGGAACCTGCGCCAGCTGGACGCCACCATCCGGGGCCTGATCTCCACCTGCCCGGGCCCGGAGATCCGGCCGGAGCACCTGCCGCTGGACCTGCAGGGCTCCAGTCGCAAGCGCAACCTGTCGGCCATCGAGGAACTCGAGCTCTCCGCGATCCTCGGCGCCCTGAAGCAGCACAACGGCAACAAGGTCGCCGCGGCGCAGGCCATCGGCATCTCCCGGTCGACGCTGTACCGCAAGCTGCAGGCCTACCGGCTGGACCCGGACAAGCAGTACTTCTGACCGGGCGCCTGCGCTGCGCGCGCGGGGAGACCTCCCGCGGGTGTCGCGCTGTGAGTCCCACTGAACTCACAGCGCGACTGTCCGCAGAGCAACCCGTCGAGCCCGGCCGGGGACGCCTCGGCAAGTGTCCGGGCGGGTGCCTCCCGGCTTGTCGCAATCTGGCACAGCGCGCAACCTCGCCCGGCGACCAGCCTGGACGGCATGTCCACGACCTCTGCCGCGCCCGCGGCGGTCGACGTCCTGGCGCTGCGGGACAAGGCCCACGCGCTGCGCCGGTCGATGATGGAGATGACCCGCGGCAAGGGCGAGGGCTACATCGCCCAGGGGCTGGGGATCGCCGACGTCCTGGCGGCGCTGTACTTCTCCGAGCTGCGGCACGACCCGGCGCGTCCCGACTGGCCCGACCGCGACCGGTTCCTGCTCTCCACCGGCCACTACTCGATCGCCATGTACGCGGTGCTCGCCGAGGCCGGCTACCTCGACCCCGCCGAGCTGCCCACCTACGGGCTCAACGGCTCGCGGCTGCCGATGAGCACCTTCGACACCACCCCCGGCGTGGAGATCGTCGGCGGCTCGCTGGGGCACGGGCTGGGCCAGGGCGTGGGCATGGCGCTGGGGCTACGCCTCGACGGGTCGCCGGCCCGGGTGTTCGTCGAGCTCTCCGACGGCGAGCTGGACGAGGGGTCGACGTGGGAGTCGGCGATGGGCGGGGCCACGTTCGGCTGCGACAACCTGGTCGCGCTGGTCGACTGCAACGGCATCCAGGCCGACGGCCCGGTGACGGTCGCGATCGAGCCGGTCGCGGACAAGTTCACCGCGTTCGGCTGGACCACGCAGGAGATCGACGGCAACGACATGCAGGCCCTGGTCGACGCGCTGCAGGCGTGCCGGGCCAGGGACGGCCGGCCGAAGGCGATCGTGCTGCGCACCACCCCCGGCTGCGGCGTGCCCAGCCTGGTCGACCGGCCGCGGGCGCACTTCGTGCGGGTGACCGACGCCGAGTGGGCGGACCTGATGGACGAGCTGGAGGCCTCCCGTGGCCGGTGACATGGTTGTCGGAGACACGGTGAACCACGACACGGCCGTCTTCGGGCAGACCCGGGGCATGGGCGAGCTCGTCGAGGTGCCCGACCGGGTGACCGAGCTGGCCCCGTTCGGTACCGAGCTCGCGGCGCTGGGGGCCGAGCGGCCGGAGATCGTCGCGCTCACCGCCGACATGGCCCGCTACAGCGACGTCCTGCCCTTCCGCGACGCCCACCCCGAGCGGTTCTTCAACGTCGGCATGGCCGAGCAGAACCTCATCCTGACCGCGGCCGGGCTGGCCAAGACCGGCAAGATCGCCTACTGCACCACGTACTCGGTGTTCGTCACCCGGCGCGCCTACGACTTCGTCGCCATCGCCTGCGCGCACTCGATGGCCGACGTGAAGATCTTCGCGGGCATGCCCGGCCTGCTCAACGGCTACGGCGCCACGCACCAGGCCACCGAGGACCTGAACATGGTGCGGGGCATCGCCGACCTGACGGTGATCGACCCGTGCGACGCCACCGAGCTGCGGCAGGTGGTCCGCGCGGTCGCCGACATCCCCGGCACCGTCTACGTGCGGCTGCTGCGCGGCAACGTGCCGGTCGAGCTCGGCCCCGACTACCGGTTCGTGCCGGGCCAGGCGGCGCTGCTGCGCGAGGGCAGCGGGGTGGGGGTGATCTCGACCGGCTACATGACCGCCCGCGCGCTCGAGGCCGCCCGGCGGGCGCAGCGCGACGGGGTGCGGGCGGGGGTGCTGCACGTGCCCACGATCAAGCCGTTCGACACCGAGGCGGTGCTCGACTTCGCCGGCCGCTTCGACCGCCTGGTGGTCGCCGAGAACCACAAGACCACGGGGGGCCTGGCCACCCTGGTGACCGAGGCGATGTTCGACGCCGGGCTGCTGCGGCCGGTGCTGCGGGTCGGCCTGGCCGACGAGTTCTTCGAGTGCGGCTCGCAGGAGTACCTGGAGGCCAAGTACGGCCTGGACCTGCCGCGCATGGTGCGCGCGCTGGTCGACGGCACCTGAGAGACGGCCCGTGAGATGACCCGGCTGCGGATGTTCGCCGCGCCGCTGCGGTACATCCAGGGGCCCGGCGCGCTCGACGCGCTGCCCGGCGTGCTGGCGCCCTACGGGGAGCACCCGCTGGTGGTCACCGACCCCTACGTCCGCGAGCTGCTCGGCGCGCGGGTGGCCGGCGTCCTCTCGGAGGCCGGCCTGGCCCCCGCCGTCCTGGAGCTGCCCGGTGAGATCACCGCGGCGGCGGCCGACGAGCTCGCCGCCTCGGCCGGTGCGGCCGGCGCCGGCATCGTCGTCGGCATCGGCGGCGGCAAGGCGCTCGACGCGGCGAAGGCGGTCTCACTGCGGCTCGGGCTGCCGGTGGTGACGGTGCCGTCGGTGGCCTCCAACGACAGCCCGACCAGCGCCGCAATCGCCATGTACGACGGGGCGCACCGGCTGGTCGCGGTTGACCGGCTGCCGGCCAACCCGCACGCCGTCGTGGTCGACACCGCACTGGTCGCCGCCGCCCCGGTGGCCTTCCTGCGCTCGGGCATCGGTGACGCGGTGGCCAAGAAGTTCGAGGCCGCTGCCTGCCGCGCCGGCACGGGCGTGACCGCGCTGGGCACCCGGCCCCTGGCGATTGGCTCGGTGCTCGCCGACGCCTGCTACGACGTGCTGCAGGCCTCCGCGGTCGCCGGGCTGGCGGCCTGCGAGCGCGGCGCTGTCGACGACGCGCTGGAGGCCGTCGTCGAGGCGGTGGTGCTGCTCAGCGGGCTGGGCTTCGAGAACGGCGGGCTGTCGCTGGCGCACTCGCTGACCCGCGGGCTGATGCGAGCGCGGGGAGCGCGCGAGGCCATGCACGGCGAGCAGGTGGCGTGGGCGACGCTGGTCCAGCGCGTGGCCGAGGGTGCGCCGGCCGCCGAGGTGGCCGAGCTCCGCGGCTTCCTGGTCGGCGTCGGGCTGCCGACCGGGCTGGCGCAGCTGGGCATGCCCGCGCCGACCGCCGAGGAGGTGCGCGACATCGCCCGGATCACGATGACCGCCCCGCACCTGGCGAACCTGACCGTGCCGGCCACCGAGGAGCTGGTGGCCGGGGCGATCCTCGCCGTCGAGGCGCTCGGGTAGCCGCCCGGGATCAGCGACGCAGAACGACCGCGTCGACGGCGGCGGCGCCGTGGCGCAGCAGCATGACCGGGTTGGCGTCGAACCCGGCGATCGGCGAGGCCGCGTCGGCGAGCACCTCGGAGGCCCGGACGACGGCCTTCACCCAGGCGTCGACGTCGGCGGCCGGCTGCCCGCGCAAGCCGGCCAGCACCGGCGCCATCCGCAGCTGCGCAATGGCCTCGTGCACCTCCTCCGGCGTGCACGGCGCGAGCAACACCCGGGTGTCGGACATCGCTTCGACGTACACTCCGCCGGCGCCGACCACCATCACCGGCCCGAACACCGGGTCGAGGCTGGCACCGATCAGCACCTCATGCAGGCCGGCCACCATGGGGGCGACGAGGAAGCCGTCGAGCGCGACGCCGTGCCGCTCCGCCGACGCGGCGATCTCCTCCGCGGCGGCGCGGGCCTCGGCGGGCGAGGAGCGGCGCAGCTGCACCAGGCCGAGCTCGGACTTGTGCCCGGTCTCGCTGGTGCTGCCCTTGACCACGACCGAGGGCACGCCCAGCCGGGTGAACGCGCCCGCCACCTGCGCCGGGTCCGGCACGAACTCGTGCGCCACCACCGGCACGCCCAGCTCGGCGAGCGCCGCGAGGCTGTCGGCCTCGTTGAGCTGGCGCGGGTGGAGCGGTTCGCGGGGGCCAACCGCCGGCCGGGGCAGGCCGTCGGCGCGCGCCATCCGCCGGCGGTGGGCCAGGTACTGCCCGAGCGCGGCGACGGCGCCGGACTCCTCCTCGAAGACCGGCAGCCCGGTCCGGACGAACGGCTCGGCCACGTTCGGCTGCGGCACCGCGAGCACCAACGGGGTGCCGGAGGCGGCGAAGGCCGCGGCGTCGCTCGCGAACTGCTCGACGTCGTAGCCGCGGCCGGCGACCGGGATCGCCAGCAGACAGGCGTCGACGTTCGGGTCGGCGCCCAGGATGGGCAGCACCCGGCCGAAGATGGTGCTGTCGGTGAGCAGCGCGGCGGTCACGTCGACCGGGTTACCGGTGGCGGCGAAGGCCGGGAGCTCCCGCTTCAGCCCCTCGACGGTGTCGGGGGCCAGCTCGGCGAGCGGCAGCCCCTCGTCCTCGGCGGCGTCGGCGGCCAGCACGCAGACCGCACCCGAGTTGCTCACCACGGCCAGCCGGTTCCCCCGCGGCCGCCAGTCGCGCAGGTACAGCTCGCTGGCGGCGACCAGCTCGCGCACGCTGTGCACCTGCCAGATGCCCACCCGCTCGAAGAACGCGTCGAGCACTCGCCGCTCGGTGGCCAGCGCCCCGGTGTGCGAGGCGGCGGCACGGCTGCCGCCGGCACTGCGGCCGCCGACGAGCGCGACGACCGGGGTGTCGTTGCGGCGGGACTTCTCCCCCAGCGCTATTAGCGACTCGGGGTCGGCGACGTTCTCCAGGTACAGCAGCAGCAGCTTCAGCTCGGGGTCGTCGATGGCGGCCGCGGCCAGCTCGGCGGCCGAGACGTCGGCGTCGTTGCCGGTGCCGTGCACGTACCGCACCCCGATGCCGCGGCGGCGGAGGATGCCGTAGGGCACCGAGGCCAGCGCACCGCTCTGGCTGACGATGCCGACCGGGCCGTCCTCGGGAGGCTCCTCGGTGAACAGCGTGGAGAAGCCGAGCACCGCACCGGAGGAGAAGGTGGCCAGCCCTTGGGAGTTGGGGCCGACGATGCGCATGCCGCTGCGGCGGGCGTGTCCCAGCAGCTCGGCCTGCAGCCGCTCCCCCTCGGCGGTGCCCGTCTCGGCGAAGCCGGAGGACATTACCACGCAGCCCGGCACGCCCATGTCGGCGGCGGTGGCCACCGCCTCGACGGCGGCGGCGCCGGGCACGGCGATGAGCGCGACGTCGGGGACCACCGGGGAGTCCTGCAGCGACGGGACCGCGGGCAGGCCCTGCACGGTGTCCCGCCGGGGGTTGACCGGGACGACCCGCCCGGCGAAACCGAACTCGCGCATGTAGCGCAGCGGCCGGCCGCCGATCTTCTCGGTGTCGTCGGAGGCACCGACGACCGCGACCGAGGAGGGGCGGTGGAAGAAGTCGAGGCTGGCGCGGGGGGTGCTCATGTTGATCCTTCTCGGGCGAAGCTCGGGACGAGCAGGGAGGTGTCCCCGGGTCGGGCGGGATCGCCGTCCCCGGAATCGGGCAGGAAGACGACCCGAGCGCGGTCCCCGGGGGCCAGCGCGTCGTCGCGCATGCGACCCATCACCAGCGGCCCCTCGTCGAGCTCGACGAGCACGAGGCCCAGCGGCGCAGTTTCCGCCGGCTGGGCCGAGGCGTGCAGGCGGGTCACCGCGACGCACAGGCCGCCGCCGCCGGCGGCCGAAGGGGTGGCCTCGCGGCTGCCGCAGTTCGGGCAGCGCTCGCGGGGCAGGTACCACCGCGCGCCGCACCGGTCGCAGCGCGTCACGACCAGCCGCGGCTCGCCCCGGGTCCAGTCCACCGGCGTCGCGGCGCTCATGGGCCACCGCCGCGGCGAAGCACGACGCCGACGTGCGCCGAGAGCACGCCGCCGTCGGCGTGCACGTAACCGGCGTGGCAGGAGGCCACCTGGCTGGCGCCGCGCTCGTGCCGCAGCTGCGCGGCGACCTCGGCGACGTGCGCCATGCCGCCGCCGACGCCGCAGTGGCCGTAGGAGAGCAGGCCGCCGTGGGTGTTCATCGGGTAGCGGCCGTCGATCTCGAAGGCGCCGGCGGAGGCGTAGGCGCCGGCGCGACCCTCGGGCACCAGCCCAAGCTCCTCCAGCAGCAGCGCCACGGTGATCGAAAAGCTGTCGTAGATGCCGTAGACGGTGATGTCGTCCCAGCCGAGGCCGGCCTCGGCTAGTGCGCCGCGGGCGGCCCGCGCGGCGCCGGTGTCGGCCGGGTCGAGCGCGGACAGGTGCTGGTGGCGGTGCGCCTGCCCGGTACCGGCGATGGTCAGCGAGCGGTCGGAGGTCGGCGCGGCGGAGACGACGAACGCCGCACCCCCGTCGGAGACCGGGCAGCAGTCGAGCAGCCGGAGCGGCTCGGCGACCGGGCGCGAGGCGAGGACGTCCTCGACGGTGATCGGCTTCTGGAACTGGGCGCCCTGCTTGCGCCCGGCGTGGCGGCGCATCTGCACCGGCAGCGCGGCTAGCCCGTCGGGGCTCAGCCCGTGGCTCCACAGGTATCGCGAGGCCAGCAGCGCGTAGTACGCGGGGACGGTCCCGCCGAGCGGCACCTCGTAATCGGCGTGCCCCACCTGGGCCAGCACGGCGGTGGAGGTCTGCCGCGACTGGCCGCTGGCCCGGTTTTCCCCGGCCACGACGAGCACGTGCCGGGCGGTCCCGGTCTGCACCAGCCGCGCGGCCTGCACCAGCATCGCCAGCCCGGTCGCACCGCCGACGCTCATGCCGAAGGCGGTGGCCGGGCGCACGCCGAAGCGCTCGGCGAACAGGTCGGCCGGCATCAGATGGCCGGCGACCGTGGAGTAGCCCGGCCAGGACGGCGTCGACCTGGTCGGCGTCCACCCTGGCGTCGGCCAGGGCCAGCTCGGCGGCGGCGCACTGCCAGTCGAGCGAGTCGCGGCCCGGCTGCCGGCCGAACGCGGTCACGCCCACACCGGTCAGCTGGGCGGTCACGGACCGGTGCCCGACTGCTCGGGGTCGCGCAGCGCCTGCTTCTGGATCTTGCCGGTGGAGGTCTTGGGCAGCTCGGTGAACCGGATCTGGCGGGGCACTTTGAAGCCCGCCAGGTGCTGGCGCACGTGGGCGACCAGGTCGTCGGCGGTGACGGTGGCGCCGGGCCGGACGGTGACGAAGGCGATGGGCACCTCGCCCCACTTGTCGTCGGGCCGGCCGACGACGGCCGACTCGAGCACGTCGGGGTGGGCGTCGATCACCCGCTCGACCTCGACCGAGGCCACGTTCTCCCCGCCGGTGATGATGATGTCCTTGGCGCGGTCCCGGATCTCGACGTACCCGTCGGGGTGGTGCACGGCCAGGTCGCCGGTGCGGAACCAGCGGTCGACGGTGACCGCGGCGGTGGCCTCGGCGTCGGAGTAGTAGCCGAGCATCACGTCGTTGCCGCGGGCCACGATCTCCCCGATCGTGGTGGCGTCGCGAGGCACATCCTTGCCGTCGCCGTCCACGACCCGCAGCGGATCGGCGATGACGTTGCCCACCCCCTGCCGGGCGCGCAGCGCCGCCTTGGTGTCGGCGTCGAGCTCGTCCCACTGCGACTGCCAGTCGTTGATCGCGATCGGTCCGAACGTCTCGGTCAGCCCGTAGAGGTGGGTGACGTCCATGCCGAGCCGGTCCAGCCGGCCGAGCAGCGTCGGGGACGGCGGGGCGCCGCCGGTCTGCACGGCGATCCGCCGCTCGAATTCCGGGCCGGCCGCGCCCTGCGCCCCGGCGATCATGGTGAGCACCGTGGGGGCGGCGCTGAAGTGGGTGACGCCCTCGGTGCGCAGCAGCTGCCAGATCCGCTCCGGGTCGATCCTGCGCAGGCAGACGTGCGTGCCGCCGATGCCGGTGACGCCCCAGGTCATGCACCAGCCGTTGCAGTGGAACATCGGCAAAGTCCACAGGTAGACCGATCCGGCGTCCATCCGGCTGTGCACCATCAGCGCGAGGCTCTGCAGGTAGGCGCCACGGTGATGGGTCATCACGCCCTTGGGGCGGCCGGTCGTGCCGCTGGTGTAGTTGATCCCCAGAAGGCCCCGCTCGTCGGTGCACGGCACCAGCGCCGGCCCGGCGTCGGCCAGCCGGGCCTCATAGTCCCCGTCGGGGCCGGCCAGCAGCACCGGGATGCCGCGCTCGGTCGCCACCGCCTGGCCGATCTCGGCGAACTCCTCGGTGAGCACCAGCAGCGTGGCGCCGGAGTGGTCGAGGATGTGCGCGATCTCGGCCTTCGACAGCCGGATGTTGAGCGGCACCAGCACCGCGCCGCGCAGCGCACGGCGTTGTGCATCTCGAGCATGACGTGGCTGTTGGTGGCCAGCACCGCCACCCGGTCGCCAGGCCCGATCCCGAGCTCGGCCAGCACACCGGTCATCGCCTCGCACCGCCGGCGGAAGTCGGCGTAGCTGAGCCGGAGGTCGCCGTCGACGACGGCGAGCCGCTCGCCGTAGACCTCCGCCGCGCGGGTGAGGAATTGCGTCGGCGTCAACTCGGTGAAGGTGAAGTCGGCCACCCGGGCCTCACAGCCCGCCGACGGAGAGGTACTTCGTGTCGAGGTACTCGTCGACGCCCAGCGGGCCGCCCTCGCGGCCGATGCCGGACTGCTTGACCCCGCCGAAGGGGGCCTGGACGGCGGAGATGCTGGCGTCGTTGACGCCGACCGTGCCGTACTCCAGCCGCTCGGCGACCCGGATCGCCCGGTTCAGGTCGCGGGTGAAGAAGTAGCCCGACAGCCCGTAGTCGGAGTCGTTGGCCCGGCGGATCACCTCATCCTCGTCGCGGAAGGGAAAGATCGGCGCGACCGGCCCGAACGTCTCCTCCCGGGCGAGCAGCATGGTGTCGTCGGCGTTGCGGATGACGGTGGGCTGGAAGAACAGCTCGCTGCCCGACGAGGTCTGCGCCCGGCTGCCGCCCAGGACCACCTCGGCGCCGTGCTCGAGGGCGTCGGCGACGTGCGCCTCGACCTTGACCACGGCCGCCTCCTCGACCAACGGCCCGACGTCGACGCCGGCCTCCAGGGGGTTGCCGACGACGAGCTTCTCGAACTCGGTCGCGAGGCGGTTCTCAAACTCGTCGGCGACGTCCTGGTGGATGAAGAACCGGTTGGCCGAGACGCAGGTCTGGCCCATGTTGCGCAGCTTGACCGCCATCGCCTCGCGGATGACCAGGTCCATGTCGGCGTCGGGGAAGACGATGAAGGGGGCGTGGCCGCCCAGCTCCAGCGAGACCCGCTTGACGGTGTCGGCGGCGCCGCGCATGAGGATCTTGCCGACCTCGGTGGAGCCGGTGAAGGAGATGCCCCGCACCCGCGAGTCGGCCATGAACACCTCGCTGACCTTGACCGGGTCGTAGGCGGTGGCCACCTGCAGCACGCCGGGGGGCAGCCCGGCGTCGGCGAACACGCGGGCGATCTCCAGCGCCGACAGCGGGGTCAGCTCGGCGGGCTTGACGATCATCGAGCAGCCGGCGGCCAGGGCGGCGCCGAGCTTGCGGAGGATCTGCAGCGCCGGGAAGTTCCACGGCGTGACGCAGGCGGTGACGCCGATCGGCTGGCGGATGGTGATGATCCGCTTGGCCGCGGTGGTGGCTGGGATGGTGCTGCCATGGATGCGGCGGGCCTCCTCGGCGAACCAGTCGATAAAGCCGATGCCGTACTGCCACTCGCCGCGAGCCTGCTCCAGCGGCTTCCCCTGCTCGAGGCTGAGCAGCCGGGCGAGCTCGTCGATTCGCTCGGTGAAGATCGCCGTCGCGCGGCGCATGATCACGGCGCGGTCGAGGGCCGGGGTGGCGCCCCAGGAGTCCTGCACCGCGGCGGCCGCGTCGACCATCGCGCGGACGTCGTCGGCGGTGGCGTCGGACACCTTGGCCACGACCTCGCCGGTGGCGGGGTTGACCACGTCGAAGGCGGCGCCGTCGGAGGCGTCCCTCCATTGCCCGTTCAGGAACAGCTGGGTGGGGATCTCCACGGGAGTCCTCCTTGGTAGGGGTGCGGTCAGGGGACGATCGCGACGCGGGCGACCGAGCGGCTCTCGCCGGCCTTGAGCGCGTCGGTGATGTTGGCGAGCGGGTAGGACCGGTCGGAGAGCGCGTCGAACGGGTGCTGGTGCTGGCGGCGGGCGAGGAACGCGACGGCCTTGTGCAGGTACCAGGGGTGGTAGCGGAGCACCCCGTGGATCTGCACGCTCTTGCGGGTGACGATCCCGGGGATCATGATCACCTCCGCGGCGGCGTTGAGGTTGCCCACCGAGGCGATCCGCCCGCCCACCCGGGCCAGCTCGACCGCCTCGACGAAGGCCGCCGGCACGCCGGTGACCTCCAGGACCATGTCGGCCCCGATGCCGCCGGTGAGATCCTGCACCGCGGCGACGCGGTCCTTGGGCTCGGGGTGGTCGCTGAGGTCGACGGTGTCGGTGGCGCCGAAGCGGCGGGCCAGCTCCAGCCGCTCGGCCACCCCGTCGATCACGACGACGCGGGCGCCGCGCTCGGCGGCGATGGCCGCGGCGTAGAGGCCGAGCCCGCCCGCGCCCTGGACGGCGAGGGTCTCGCCGGCCTCGATGCCGACCTGGTCGAGGACGAAGAGCATCTGCGCCAGGCCGCAGTTGGCGCCGGCCACCGTGGCGTCGTCAACCTCGTCTGGGACCTTGTAGAAGTATTGGCCGGGGTGCAAGTAGTAGTGGGTAGCGAAGCCGGAGCGGAAGTGCGGGGCGACGTCGGGCGGGATGATCCACTCGGCGAGCCCGTTCAGGCACAGGTTGAACTCCGCGCGCAGGCAGGGCGGGCATCGGTGGCAAGTCAGGTAGTAGACCGGCACCACCCGGTCGCCGACGGCGACGGGCTCGCCGGCGAAGTCGGTGGTGACCCCGTCGCCGAGGGCGACGATCTCGCCGACGAACTCGTGGCCGAGGCCGCTGTTGCGCAGCGCCACGCTCTCGTAGTGCCACTGGTGGACGTCGGTGCCGCAAACGTTGGCGCGGCGCACGGCGAGCAGCGCGGCGCCGGGGGCGGGCTCGGGCAGCGGGAAGGTCTTCACCTCGACCGTCGATGGACCTACGAGCGCCGCGATCTGGCCTGTCGGCATGTGCCTCTCCCCTGCCGCTGGACGTGTGCGGTCCATGTAACGGAAGGAATCCCGGGTCGGCGTGTACGAGATTGCGACAGTGCGCGTGGCCCTGTCGCAAAGTGGGACGACGACCCGGCGCCGGTTCCGGCCACTGTGTGCTGACACTCATGGCCGGCTGGAAGGACGACGCGATGTCCCTGGGTTTCGCCCGCAAGATGTGGGCGCTCGACTGCCCCACCCTGACGGTGGAGGCCAACACGCTGATGTACGGCCTCAGCGGGATGATGACGATCCCGATGCCGTCGTTCCTGATCGAGCACCCGAAGGGGCTCGTGCTGTTCGACACCGGCATCGCGCCCGAGGCGATCGTCGACCCGGTCGGGGTGTACGGCCAGGAGCTGGCCGACGGCCTCGGGATCAGCGGCACGCCCGACCAGGCGGTGGACAAGCAGATCGAGGCCCTGGGTTACAAGCTGACCGACGTCACCCACGTCGTCGCCTCGCACTTCCACTTCGACCACGCCGGGGGCACGCACCTGTTCCCCCACGCGAAGCACTACATCGGCCAGGGCGAGCTGATGTTCGCCCGCTACCCCTCGCCGATCTCCGCGTTCTGCTACATGCCCGACCAGATCGAGCGGACCCGCAACTTCGACTGGCGGGAGCTGCCCGGCATCGACATGGACCTGTTCGGCGACGGCAGCATCGTGCTGCTGTCGATGCCGGGGCACACGCCGGGCGAGCTGAGCGTGAAGGTGCGGCTCGCCTCGCGGACGTTTCTGCTCACCGGCGACGCCGTGCACCTGCGGGCCGCGCTGGAGCAGGAGTACCACTTCCCGATCGACTGGGACACCCGCGTGGCGCTGCAGACGCTCCAGCGGATCAAGCGGATCCAGGAGGCGGAGGACGCCACCGTGTGGATCACCCACGATCCCGACGACTGGGCCGACCTCAAGCACGCGCCCTACTGCCACGAGTGATGGCAATTCTCGTCGACTACCGGTGTCGCTCGTGCGACAGCCGTGAAGAGCGGTGGGCGCCGAGCCCACCGCCGGCCAGCACGACATGCGGCAGCTGTGGTGCGGAGAGCCGCCGGGAGTGGGCGGCGATCGGCTTGTCCGGCAGGGCCACAGCGCGGGAAGACTCCACGTCGCCGTCCACAGCCAGTCGCCAACGCAGCATGTGCGCCCAATACCCGCAGGTTCCGGGACTGTGTCACATGTCAGAAAGCGCCGGCCGGATGTGGGTGGCGAAGTATCTCAAGGACGACCGCGCGATTGACCGTGAGTCGGAGCGACAGGAGAGACAGGCCGCCATAAAGGCGCCCGAAATGTCGGATGCAATCACGCACCACCATCACGTAGGCCCGTCCCTGGCAACATATCCGTCCACGAGCGCGGCAGTCGAGAAGTGAACGGCCGTTGAAGCGGAGCGAGGCGGGGATCGAGCCGCTCTCGACGGGGCGCCTTCATGGACGAGGTCATCCAGCCGCGTCAACCCCGAGGCTACGCTGTACTCGACGTGCATAGAGGAGCGCCATCGTGCTGATCGGAGTGCCTGGCGAGAGCCGTGCGCGGGAGACGCGGGTCGCGGCCACGCCGGCCGCGGTGACCCGGCTCGTCGCCCTGGGCTACGAGGTGCTGGTCGAGTCGGGTGCGGGCGCGGGGAGCAGCTTTCCCGACGAGGCCTACGTCGAGGCGGGTGCGCGCATCGGCACCCGCGGCCAGGCGTGGGCTGCCGAGGTGGTGCTGCACGTGAACGCGCCCTCGGAGGCGGAGATCGGGCTGCTGCGCGACGGCGCGACGCTGGTCAGCCTGATCGGCCCGGCGCTGAACCCGGAGCTGGTGGCCGCGCTGGCGGCGCGGCCGATCACGGTGCTGGCGATGGACGCGGTGCCGCGGATCAGCCGGGCGCAGTCGCTGGACGTGCTCTCGTCGATGGCGAACATCGCCGGCTATCGGGCGGTGGTGGAGGCCGCGCACGCGTTCGGCCGGTTCTTCACCGGGCAGGTGACCGCGGCGGGCAAGGTGCCGCCGGCAAAGGTGCTGGTGGCCGGGGCCGGGGTGGCCGGGCTGGCGGCGATCGGCGCGGCGTCCAGCCTGGGGGCGATCGTGCGGGCGACCGACGTGCGGCCCGAGGTGGCCGACCAGATCCGCTCGCTGGGCGGGGAGTACGTCGGGGTGCCCGACGCCGAGCAGCAGGTCAGCGGCACCGGCTACGCGAGCGAGATGTCGGAGGACTACCACCGGCGCGCGGCGGCGATGTACGCCGAGCAGGCCGCCGACGTCGACATCGTGATCACCACCGCGCTGATCCCGGGCAAGCCGGCGCCGCGGCTGCTCACCGAGCAGATGGTGGCCAGCATGAAGTCGGGATCGGTGATCGTCGACATGGCCGCCGCGCAGGGCGGCAACGTCGCCGGCTCGGTGCCCGACGAGGTGGTGGTCACCGACAACGGCGTGACGATCATCGGCTACACCGACCTGCCCGCGCGGCTGCCCGGGCAGGCCTCGCAGCTCTACGGCACCAACCTGGTCAACCTGCTCACCCTGCTCACCCCGGGCAAGGACGGGCAGCTGGTGCTCGACCTCGACGACGTGGTGCAGCGGTCGATGACCGTCGTCCGCGCCGGCGAGGTGTTGTGGCCGCCGCCGCCGGTGCAGGTCTCGGCCACCCCGGCGCCCGCACCGGCGGCGGCCCCGGCCGAGCCGGCGCCGAGCACGCCGCGGCGGGCGCCGTCGCCGCCCGCTCCTTCGGCCTGGTCGCCGTGGCCGCGGCCGCGCTGTTCGGGCTCACCGGGTTCTCCCCCAGCCCGCTGATCCAGCACCTGACGGTGTTCGCGCTGGCCGTGGTGGTCGGGTTCTACGTGATCGGCAACGTGCACCACGCGCTGCACACCCCGCTGATGAGCGTGACCAACGCGATCTCCGGGATCATCGTCGTCGGGGCGCTGCTGCAGATCGGCCACGGCGACGCGGTCGTGAACGTGCTGGCGTTCGTCGCGATCCTGGTCGCCAGCATCAACGTCTTCGGCGGCTTCGCCGTGACCCGCCGCATGCTCGGCATGTTCACCAGGAGCTGACCCATGACCGCCGTCACGGCCGCCTCGGCGGCCTACATCGTCGCCGCCCTGCTGTTCATCCTCAGCCTCGCCGGGCTGTCCAAGCACGAGTCGGCCAAGGCCGGCGTCGTCTACGGCATCGCCGGCATGGCGATCGCCCTGGTCGCCACCGTCGGGCTGGCCGCCCGCAGCATCACCGCGGCCGGGCTGACCGCGATGCTGATCGCGATGGCCGTCGGCGCGGTGCTCGGCCTGTGGCGCGCCGCGAAGGTGCAGATGACCGGCATCCCCGAGCTGATCGCGCTGCTGCACAGCTTCGTCGGCATCGCCGCCGTCCTGGTGGGCTGGAACGGCTACCTGCAGGTGGAGGCCCAAGGGGCGGCCGGGGCCGCGGCGCACGGGCTGACCGGGTCGCTGCTGGGCATCCACTCCGCCGAGGTGGTCATCGGCGTGTTCATCGGCGCGGTCACCTTCACCGGCTCGATCGTCGCATTCCTCAAGCTCTCCGCCCGGATCAAGTCCAACCCGCTGATGCTGCCCGGGCGCAACGCGCTCAACCTCGGCGCCCTGGTCGCCTTCGCCGGGCTGACCGTCTGGTTCGTCGCCGCCCCCAACGTGGCGGTGCTGGCGGTCGTCACCGCGCTGGCACTCGCCCTGGGCTGGCACCTGGTCGCCTCGATCGGCGGCGGCGACATGCCCGTCGTCGTCTCGATGCTCAACAGCTACTCCGGCTGGGCCGCCGCCGCCTCCGGCTTCCTGCTCGGCAACGACCTGCTGATCATCACCGGCGCCCTGGTCGGCTCGTCGGGTGCCTACCTCTCCTACATCATGTGCAAGGCGATGAACCGCTCGTTCCTCTCCGTCATCGCCGGCGGCTTCGGCAACGAGGGCATGGTCCCCACCGAGACCAACTACGGCGAGCACCACGAGATCACCGCCGCCGAGACCGCCGACCTGCTGCGTGACGCATCCTCGGTGGTCATCACCCCGGGCTACGGCATGGCCGTCGCCCAGGCCCAGAACGCCGTCGCCGAACTGACCCGCACGCTGCGCGACAAGGGCATCGACGTCCGCTTCGGCATCCACCCCGTCGCCGGCCGGCTGCCCGGACACATGAACGTGCTGCTCGCCGAGGCCAAGGTGCCCTACGACATCGTCCTGGAGATGGACGAGATCAACGACGACCTCGCCGCCACCGACGTCGTCCTGGTCATCGGCGCCAACGACACCGTCAACCCCGCCGCCACCGAGGACCCCAGCAGCCCGATCGCCGGCATGCCCGTGCTGCGCGTCTGGGAAGCCAACCGCGTCGTCGTCTTCAAGCGCTCCATGGCCTCCGGCTACGCCGGTGTGCAGAACCCACTCTTCTTCCGCGACAACACCGCCATGCTCTTCGGCGACGCCCGCGAACGCGTCGACGACATCCTGGGAGCCCTATAATTGAACAGCCCCGGGATTAGTAGGGCCACGGAACCGGCTTCAAGTACCCTGCTGCAGGCTCCCCGCTCGACGTGTAAGCGATAGCTACGCCAAAACGAGACGCCCGACTCCGGGAATGGTCTGCAGCAGCTCCAGCTGGCGCGCCCACGGCCGGCACGCCGCAGCGATCACCGCGTCGAGCTCGGTCAGCGCGGCCTCGATCAGCTCCAGGCGATGCAGCATGGTCCGGGCCAGCTGCGCGTGCTGCTCGTCGAAGTGCCCGGTCAGCGCCTCGGCCAGCTGCGGAATCTTGATCCGCATCTTGCCCTTGGCCAGCTCGGCCAGGACCCGGGAATCCTGCTCGCCGGCGATCAACGCGCCCAGCATCGCCCGCGCCGAGGTCGTGGTCAGGCTGGAGGCGACTGAGGAGAGTTTGATCGAGGCGTCCTCCAGCATCAGCTCCAATCGGATCGTGTCCCGGGTGCGATCGCCCATCAGCTGCACGCGGTAGCGAGTGAGCATCCGCAACCGGCGGATCTCTGGAGGAGGCACGAACGACGGGCTGAGCAATCCGTGCTCGAGTAGCTGCGCGATCCACTCCGCGTCCCTGACATCGGTCTTGCGACCGGGGACGGCCTTGATGTGCGCGGCGTTGAGCAGCCACGTCGTCATGACTTCTTCGAGGCAGTAGAACGGCGCCTTCCAGTAGGTCGAGGTCGACTCCATCGCCGCGATCGTCACCCCGCGCTCGAGCAGCCAGTTGCGCATCGCCTGCAGCGAGCGGGTCATCGTCGGATATGTGCGCACCTCGCTGACCCGCCGGCCGTTCGGCCCGGGCGTGCGCACGCAGACGCTCAAGCTCGCCTTGCCGATATCCAGCCCGGCGACCCGGTCAAATAGCAGCTCCACCTGGGACCCCTCCCCTGGTCGACACCGATAGGCGTCGCCCGGAGGGCCCTCTGCCAGGAGACAGACCCACGCGCTCTACGGCAGCAATCACAGGCACCCGAGGACCCCGCGCCATACACCTCTACGGGCGCTCCCGCGCCAATGTGACCCGACGTCGCCGGACGACCAGGCGATTCTCATCCCTACAGGCAGCGATCAAGATCGCGACCTTTACAGACCCGTGAATGAGGTGGTTGCAGGCGCGCGTCAGCGCGGGGCGGGCGCAGCCCGTCCGCAGTAATTCTTCAGCTCTGCTCAGGCGGCCGGGTCCAGAACCACGGTGTTGATGGCGCTCGCCGAATCTCCCCAGGGGTGCTCATCGAAAGTCCCCACCCGGGTGCGTGGTCAGGTTAGCGGTCGCCGGGTGCCGGTGGCGGCGCGGCGGAGAGTGTCGGTGCGGGCGTGGTGGTCGCGCAGCCGGTAGCTGTCGCCGTCGAGGTTGAGCACGACGGAGCGGTGCAGGAGACGGTCGAGCATGGCGGCGGCGACGGTGGTGTCGCCGAGGACCTCGCCCCAGGAGGCGACTCCGCGGTTGGTTGTCAGCACGATCGAGGTCTTGCCGTAGCGCTGGGAGACGACCTGGAACAGCGCGGAGGCGGCCTCGGCCGGTAGTGGGAGGTAGCCCAGTTCGTCGATGACCAGCAGGGTGGGTCCGGCGAAGAACCGCATGGTGGTGGCCCACCGGCCCTCGATGGCGGCGCGGTGGCAGCGGGCTGCGAGGTCGGCGGCGGTGGTGAAGTAGGTGCGGTAGCCGGCTTGGGCGGAGGCCCGCGCAAGACCGACCGCCAGATGGGTCTTACCGACTCCGGGTGGGCCGATGAGCAGCACGTTCGTCGCGGACTCCAGGTAGCGGCAGGTCGCCAGCTCGGCGATGAGCGCCCGGTCGACTCCGGGGGCGGCGTCGTAGTCGAAGTCGTCCAGGCTGGCCGGGGAGGGCAGCGAGGCGAACCGGAGCCGGCCGGCCAGCCGGCGGGCCTCGGTGTCGGAGACCTCCAGGGCCAGCAGACGTTCCAGTGCGGCGGTGAGACTGAGGCCTTCGGCGCGAGCGGCGTCGAGCACGCCGGGGAGTGCTTCGGCGGCGGCGTGCAGCTTCAGGGTGGCCAGGTGACCGCGGAGTTGCTGGTAGACGCTGGCCTGCTGGTTCGTGCGTGGTTCGATCGGTGGGGTGGTCATCGGAGGGTGTTCCTTCCTCGGGCGGCGCGGTCGTAGGCGGCCAGGTCGATCACGACCCGGCCGGGCTCTGCAGGAGTTCCCGTGGTCTTCTCGCGGAGGTGGTCGGCAGCCGCTTGGGCCGCGGGGCCGGGTGGGATGCGCTGCTTGCTCCGGTGCGGGGCGACGGTGGTGAACGCGGCCAGCGCGGCGGTCTCCAGAGCGGTCACGTGGACCGAGTCGCGGATCATCGCTCCGGCCCCGTCGCCGGCCAGCCGGTGGCGGGCCACCACCGTCGGCAGCCGGCCGGTGGTCTGACCGGTGCTGATGTCGATGCTGGTGGCGCCGAGGCGGTGGGCCACGGTCACCGTCGTGCCGGTCAGCTCCGACGGGACGGAGTAGAAGTTGCCGCGGAAGGCGACCAGCGCCTGCGCGGAGACCTTCCGCTCCACGGTGAGCGCGGCGGGGAACGGCGCCGGCAGCGGCGTGAGCCGCTCGTCGGCGAGGAAGCTGGAGACGGTGCCCCGCCGGCCGCCGAGGGTGCGGAGCCGGGCGTCGCCGCGGGTCGCGCAGAACTCGTCGAGTCCGGCCTGCGCCTGCTCGGGCGTGGTGTCCTCGCCCAGGGTGCGCCACCAGCGCTGGGCGGCGGTGTGGTTGGCCTTCTCCACCACGCCCTTGCGGTTGCCGCGCCGCGGCGGGCAGATAGCCACGGTGACCCCGTAGTGCTTGGCGACCGCGGCGAACGACGCGCTCACCCTCCCGGAGGCGGGATGGCAGACCGTCGCCATCCGGTCGAACCGCCAGCTGCGGGTCAGCCCGCCCAGGGCCACCGAGACACGGTGCAGGGCGTCGATCAGGACCGGCTGCTCCATGCTCGAGCAGAGCACGCCACGCCAGCGGCCGGAGTGCGCCAGCGCCCCGACCAGCAGGAACGCCTTGCCGGTGTAGCCCGCGGCGGCCCAGGAGGCGGGCGGATCGGGAAGCTCGACCCAGTCCCACTGGGTCTCCTCCCCGGCCGGGTGGTCGATCACCGCCGCCGGGCGGCCCTTCGTCGGCGCGCACGGCTCACAGGCCGGGCGCAGCTCCCGGGCCCGCAACTGGCGGGTGAAGGTGGAGTACGCCCGGTCGTAGCCCAGGCCGGTGACCTCGTCGAACAAGGTCATCGCCCACAGGTGCGGGTCCTCGGTCAGCCGGGCGCGGCAGTAGTCGACGAACGGGCCGAACTCGTCCGGGCCGGCCGGGGCGCGGCTGCCGGCCTGGCGGCCGTACAGGTAGGCGCGGATGGTCTTGCGGTCGCGACCCAGGTGCCGGGCGATCGCCGAGATCGTCCAGCCCTGGCGACGTAGCGCGTGCACGTCGATGTCGTCCTCCCGTGTGAGCATGAGAGGCAGGGCTCCTTCGAGGTGGTGCGGTGGTCAGAGACCGCCATCCTCGGAGGAGCCCCCGCCGTCTCGGCGGAGCTCCACGGGTGGGGACTTTCAGTGAGCAGGTCTGGGGACTTTCAGCTGAGCGCCGTCAGTGTGCCCCAGCCGTTCGAGTTGAGCGACCAGTCGGCGGGCGTGGGCCTCGTCGTTGCGGCGGGCCAGCCACTCCGGCCCAAGGTCGTGATAGGGCTCGTCGCGGGTGAGCATCCAGTAGGCCGAGACCAAGATCGAGTGGCCAACCGCCAATTGGGCCCGGGCCATGCCCCGGCGGCTGGTAAGCCTGGCGTGCTGGGCGGCCAGATAGTTGGCACCCTTCATCCGCCCGACCGAGCCGGCGGCCTCGACCAGCATCGCGGTCAGCCACTTGTTGCCGTGCGGCGGCCGGACCGGATACCGCTTGCCGGCCGACTCGCGCGTGCCTGGAGCGACCCCGGCCCAAGACGACAGGTGCTCCGGGGTCGGGAACTGAGACATGTCCGCGCCAGTCTCGGCGATGATCACCTGCGCGACCTTCTCCCCCACTCCCGGAATGGTTTGCAGCAGTTCCAGCTGGTGCGCCCAGGGCTCAAAGGCGGCGGCAATGACCCTGTTGAGCTCGGCCAGCGCGGTCTCGATCGCCTCGATCCGGGCCAGCATGCTGCGCGCGAGCTGCGCGTGGCCGGCGTCGAAGTGCCCGGTCAGCGCCTCGGTCAGCGCCGGGATCTTGCGGCGCATCTTGCCCTTGGCCAGATCGGCCAGCACCCGCGGATCCTCCTCACCGCTAATGAGCGCGGCCAGCATGGCGCGGGCGGAGACGCTGGTCAGGCTGGCTGCCACCGAGGAGAGCTTGACCGAGGCGTCTTCCAGCATCAGCTCCAGCCGGGTGATCTCCCGGGTCCGGTCGGCCATCAGCTGCACCCGGTAGCGAGTCAGCATCCGCAGCCGGCGGATGTCCGGCGGCGGCACGAAGGACGGGCGCAGCAGCCCGCACTCCAGCAGCTGGGCGATCCATTCGGCGTCCTTGACGTCGGTCTTGCGCCGCGAGATCGACTTGATGTGCGCGGCGTTGACCAGCCAGACCTCCATCACCTCCTCCAGGCAGTAGAACGTGCCCTTCCAGTAGGTCGAGGTCGACTCCATCGCCGCGATCGTCACCCCGCACTCCACCAGCCAGTCCCGCATCACCTGCAGGGAGCGGGTCATGGTCGAGAACGTCCGCGTCTCCGCCCGCCGGCCTCCCCGCGGGCCGGGCGTGCGCACGCAGACGGTCAGCGTCTTCTTGCCGATGTCCAGCCCGGCAACCCGCTCGTACAGAACCTCCACCGCCGACCCCTCCTCACATCGAGGACTGCAAGGCGTCGCCCGGAGGGCCCTCAAGTCAAGGACACAGACCCGCGCGCTCACGGCAGCAATCAGGGGCACCCGAGGACCCCGCGCCAAACACCTCTGCGGGCTCTCCGCACCAGTGACGGACGACGTCGCCGGACGACAGCAGCATTCTCATCGCCAGAGGCTGCGATCAAGATCGCAAAGGATTACACCTCTTGCACCGTCGGCTGCGGATTCCGTCGTGATGAATAAGCTGGCTGCCATGGCGAGAAAGCGGAGGGGACAGCGGGAGACCCGTCAGGAGCCACGAACAGCGGCATCCCCGAAACGCGCACCCACCGCCGGCGCCAAGAGCGATCAGGCGACTTCCGCAGCGGCGGACCCGACCGATCGCCGCCGAGCGGCAACGACCTGTGGGTGGTGCGGCGGGCCGATCCAGCCGAAGGCCCGTGGGCGCATCCCCTCCTGGTGCTCGCCGGCGTGCCGGCAACGGGCCTGGGAGCAGTCACGGGCTGCGGCCTCCGGCCGTGCGGCAGTCCAGGTCGTCGAGCGTCGAGTGGAGGTTCCGACGCGGCAACCGCTCACCCGCCGGGACTGGCCGGATGTACTGCAGGAGCTGGCTCAGCAGCTCGACGACGGTCGGATCTACGACCGCGACATTCCGGGTCTTTACGTCGCACTTGACGCCGTCCTCGAGGCATACGACCGCCGGCCCTACGTCCGCCTCCGAGCCGCCGACGAACACCACGCGACCTGGGGTCGCCGACGCATGCCCCGCTGACGCGATCACCGATGCGGGCTGACGTACTGGGGAATCACAGGAGGTACCTCCGCAGCCCTCCGGACGTGGACTGAGCGACGTCCTCCAGCGCTTCTCCAGTGGGCGCTCCGCGAACTGGAGAAGCGCGTAGCCGGGGATCTCCTGCCGAGTCGACGGGATCTCGTTGGTCGCAGAAGAACTGCAGAAGCACCCGAGGTTCCTCCCCCATCGTCGTCGGACGCACCGCATTGGCAGTCGTCCGCGCATGGGGAGTTGTCGGACGCCAGCAGGCGAACGGAGAACTGGGGAGGAGACGACATGGGCGACCCCAAGCCTCTTCAGGATGTGCTGGCCTGCAGTCCCCTGCTGCTGACGCCCGAGGAAGCAGCGACGTTGCTCCGTATCGGTCGCACCACGATCTATGCACTCATGAAGGCCGGCGACCTACGCCCTGTGCACATCGGTCGCAGCTGCCGTCTCCCCCGCGCTGAACTCGAGCGCTACGTGCGCTGCCTGGAGACCCCCTCGGACATCGCACCTTCACCGACGGGCCACTTCGGAACAGCACGGTCTTCGGGGCGTCGGATCGATGCCACCAGACGTGGAATGAGCAGCCAGTAGCCGTATCGGCCCGAGGCTGGGGACAACTCCGCGCCCGTCCACAGTTTGCCGGGGCCACGATTGCATCAGGCGCGTCCGTGGTGAGGTCGCCCACGGCAGGAGGAAGACCCGCAGCTCGCTGGCAGGCGGCGGGTGCCCGGAAATGTCCGAACCCGCCGGAGGGTCGAAGTGGCAAGGCGAGCGAACGGTGAGGGGTCGATCTTCAGGCGCAAGGACGGCACGTGGTCGGCCGAGCTCAGCTACCGGGACGACTACGGCACCTTGAAGCGGCGGACGGTCTACGGGAAGACGCAGGCGGAGGTCCGAGCCAAGTTCCGCGATGCCCGTGAGCGGATCGAGTCCGGAGCACCGGTCAAGGATGCCTCCATGACCGTCGCCGCGTGGCTCGAGGACTGGACCTCAAAGTCACTGGCCGCCAGCGACCGCAAGCAGGCCACCAAAGACCTGTACGCCACCCTCGCCCGCACCCATGTCAACGGCCAAGCTGAGGTCCCCGCTCGTGGCCAGGTGAAAGTCCCCGCCCCTCGCGGTTGATCAGCGTGTGGTGGGGCGGTCACCTCCTCGGGTGCGGGCTTGGCGCATCCGGTAGGACTCGCCGTCGGTGGCGATGACGACGCTGTGGTGCAGCAACCGGTCGAGCAGGCTGACGGCGGTGGTGTGCTCGGGCAGGAACCGGCCCCACTGGTCGAAGGCCCAGTGCGAGCCGATGCCCAGAGCGCGGCGTTCGTAGGCGGCGGCGACGAACCGGAACAGCAGCTGGGTGCCGGTGTCGTCCAGCGGCGCGAAGCCGACCTCGTCGACGATGATCAGGTCGTTGCGCAGCAGTGTGTCGATGACCCGGCCGACGCTGTTGTCGGCCAGGCCGCGGTAGAGGTTCTCGACCAGGTCGGCGGCGGTGAAGTAGCGGACTCGGTGCCCGGCGAGCACGGCGGCGTGGCTGAGGGCGAGCAGGGTGTGGCTCTTGCCGGTGCCGGCCGGGCCGACCAGGCAGAGGTTCTCCCGAGCGCGGATCCACTCCAGGCTGGTCAGGTAGGCCCAGGTCGGAGCGGGGATGCTGCTCGCGGTCAGGTCGAACTCCTCGATCGTCTTGAGCATCGGGAAGCCGGCGGCCTTCAGCCGCAGCCGGGTGTTGGAGGCGTCCCGGGCGCCGATCTCGGCCTCGACCAGGGCGCGAAGCAACTCTTCCGGTGCCCAGCGCTGGGTCTTGGCGGTGGTCAGCAGCTCGGGGGCAAGTGAGCGCATCGCGGCGAGCTTGAGCCGGCGCAGCCCGCCCTCCAGGTCGGCCGGCAGCGGCGCCGGTGCGGTGGCGGTCATGCCCCCGCCCCGGTGGCCGCGGCCGAGCCGTCAGTGGAGTGGTCCCCGCCGCGCAGGCTGTCCAGGGAGTAGGCGGCCAGCGGCCGGGTGGCCGTGGCTGGCAGCGGGATGACCAGGGCTTCCCCGGCGGGGCGGACATCGGCGACTCCGGCGCCGGCGGCCAGGATCGAACGCACGTCGGCGGCGCGCCAGCGGCCGAAGGCGACCGCTCGACCGAGCGCGGCGGTCAGCGCCTCGCGGCCGTGGGAGGCCTCGAGGGCGGCCAGCTCGACCAGTTCGGGGCCGAGGCGGGTGTTGCCGGCCGCGGCGGCGCCGACCAGCCACTGCTCGGCGACCGGGCCGAGGGCGCAGAACGCCTTCTCCGCCGCCGTCCTCGGGCGGGCCGCCCGCTGCGGTGCCCGGCGGGGGCCGCCGTAGTGCTCATCCAGCACGCTGGCCTCGCCCGGCGCGACGAGGGCGTGATCGGCGGCGACCTCACCGGTGCCCGGCACCACCACGGTGAGTCGGCCGTCGGCGGCCAGCAGTGCGACCTGGGTGCCGATCAGCGCGGTCGGCACCGAGTAGCGAGCCGAGGAGAACCGCACGCAGGACAGCTTGTCGACCTTGCGCAGCGTCGTGCGTCCGATGCTGGGCCGCAGCGAGGGCATCGCGCCCAGCAGTTCCCGTTCGGTCTCCAGCCGAGCCGCCGGGATCGCGGCGATCTCCGAGTGCACGACGCCGTTGACCTCGTCGCACCAGGCGGCCGCCGCCGCGTTCGCCGCGGTCAGGTCGGCGAACGGGGCCTGCGGGATCATCAGGTCGGTCTTGGCGTAGCCGACCAGGTTCTCCACGATGCCCTTGCTGGCCGGATCGGCGGCCCGACAGAAGTCCGGACGGAACCGGTAGTGCGCGGCGAACCGCACGTAGTCCGGGGTCGGCACCACCACGTCGGCGACCACGCCGCCCTTCAGGCAGCCCATCCGGTCGGCCAGCACCACCTTCGGCACCCCGCCGAGGACCTCGAAGCACTCGGCTAGCAGCCCCAGGGTGGTCTCGGCGCGCTCGTCGGTGGCGAAGCGGACGAACCGAACCCGGGAGAACGCCAGCACCGCGCAGAACACGTGCAGCCCGCCGAGGGTGCCCCAGTCGATGGCCAGCACCTCACCCGGCGCCCACACCGCCGGCCGGCGGCTGCGGGCGTTGGCCTGCCGCCACGCCTTCTTCTCGGCCGCGATCAGCCGCCGGAAGTTGCGCGCCGACCCCTCATACCCGGCCGCCCGCGCCGTCGGCAGCAGCCGCTTGGCGCTGATCCGCCCGTGCGTCTTCTTGACCGTGCCGGCCACCAGATCGCGCACGACCTCATAGTTCGCCGGCCGCGGCGGCCGGACCGGGCGCTGCCCGCCGGCCTCGTGCCGTTCGATGATCCGCTTCACCGTCTTGTGGGTGGTGCCGCAGATCGCGGCCGCTCCCCGGTAGCTGCCCACCTCGCGGTAGGCGGTGATGACGTCCAACTCATCCCTCGCAGACTTCAATGGAGCTCCCCTGGGCGGTGCGGTGACTGGCTAGACACCGCCACCGTCACCGCCCAGGGCCTCAGCTCACGATCGACACGACGAGCGAGGGACGGGGACCTTCACCTGGCCATCAGCGGGGACTTCTCGATGGCCACCAGTGGGGACTTTGGCACGGCCACGGACAACCCACCTCGTGCCCACCGTCGGGACGATCTCCCTCAGCCGCTTACGTCCGTCAGACGTTGAAGCGCTCATCGTCACCAAGCGGGACGCCGGCCTGTCGGGGTCGACAATCCGGACGATCTACACCGTCCTGCGGTCCGCACTGGACATCGCCTCGCGCGACGGGCTGATTCGCAGCAACCCCGCGGCGGCAGTGAAGCGGCCCGGCGTCGAGCGCAAGGACGCGCCCCACCTGACCGCAGAGCAGGCGCAGGCGCTGCTGGAGGCGATCCGGGGCGACCGACTGGAGAACTTGTTCCGGGTGATGCTGGCCACCGGGCTGCGCCGCGGGGAGGCCCTGGCCCTGCACTGGTCCGACGTCGACCTCGACGCGAGGCAGCTGCGGGTCCGCGGGACCCTCTCCCGCACGTCCCAGGGACTGCAGCTCGATGAGCCCAAGACCGACAAGTCCCGGAGGACCGTGCCCCTCCCCCGCTCGGCCGTCGAGGCGCTCCGGACCCACCGGACCCGGCAGCTGGAGGAACAGCTCGCGGCCGCAGGGGCATGGCAGGAGCGCGGCCTGGTCTTCACCACCGAGATCGGTACACCGCTCGAGCCCCGCAACGTCCTGCGGCGCTTCGAGGTCCTTATGGAGCGAGCCGGCCTCCCCGGCGTCACCCTGCACACCCTCCGGCACTCCGCGGCCAGCTTCCTGCTGGCGGCCGGGACCCACACCAAGGTCGTCCAGGAGCACCTCGGGCACTCGTCGTACGCGATCACGGCGGACATCTACAGCCACGTCGGTCCGGCCCAGCAGCGTGAGGCGGCCGACCGGCTCGACCAGGCGCTCCGCTGGTGACCGTTGCTGTCCCTCGGGCCGCGTTGCTGTACGCGTTGCTGTAGTCACGCGAGAGGCGGGCCGGTCTTCACGGCCGACCCGCCTCTGACCTGCGGTTTCACTGTCGGGCTGACAGGATTTGAACCTGCGACCCCTTGACCCCCAGTCAAGTGCGCTACCAAGCTGCGCTACAGCCCGCGTGCCGACCGCCCTGTCCGGGCGGGACGGCCGCCTGAGCAGGTTACCGCACCGGCCGGCGCGTCCTGCCCGGTGGTTCAGCCCCGGCCGCGGTCGCTCCCCCGGCCCTCGCGGACCTTGACCGACACCTCGATGGGCGTGCCCTGGAAGCCCCACCGCTCGCGGATCCTGCGCTCGAGGAAGCGCCGGTACCCGGCCTCGAGGAAGCCGGTCGAGAAGACGACGAACCGCGGCGGCCGGATGTCGGCCTGGGTGACGTACTTGATCTTCGGCGCCCGCCCACCCCGGGCCGGTGGCGGCGTCTCCTGGACCAGCGCCCGCACGAACGAGTTGAGCTCCGACGTCGGCACCCGGGACTCCCACGACGCCAGCGCCGCACGCAGGTGGTCGGCGAGCTTGTTGACCCCGCGGCCGGACTTCGCCGAGATGTTGACCCGGCTGGCCCACCTCACCCGGGCCAGCTCGCGTTCGATCTCCTTCTCCAGCTGGAAGTGCCGGTCCTCGTCCAGGGTGTCCCACTTGTTGATCGCGACCACCAGGGCGCGCCCGGCATCGACGACCTGACTGATCACCCGCTGGTCCTGCTCGCTGATCACCTCGTCGGCGGCCAGGAGCACCACGGCCACCTCGGCGGCCTGGATCGCCGCCTCCGTCCGCAGCGACGCGTAGTACTCCGTGCCGCTGGCGGTGCTCACCTTGCGCCGCAGCCCGGCGGTGTCGACGAACCGCCACTCCTCGCCGCCCAGCGTGACGATCGAGTCCACCGGGTCGACGGTCGTCCCGGCGACGGAGTCGACGACGGAGCGTTCGTCCTTGGCCAGCCGGTTGAGCAGGCTGGACTTGCCCACGTTCGGCCGGCCGACCAGCGCCACCCGCCGGGGGCCACCCTCGTCCGGCTGCTCCCGGGGGGCGTCGGGCAGCGCGTCGAGGATCAGGTCGAGCAGGTCGCCGCTGGCCCGGCCGTGCAGCGCGCTGACCGGCTGCGGCTCCCCCATGCCCAGCGACCACAGCTCCGCGGCGTTGGCCTCGCTGCGCTCGTCGTCCACCTTGTTCGCCACGAGGATCACCGGGCGGTCGCTGCGGCGCAGGATCCTCGCCGCCGCCAGGTCGGTGTCGGTCGCGCCCACCTGGCTGTCGACGACGAAGACGATGACGTCGGCGGTCTGCATGGCGTACTCGGCCTGCCGGGTGATCGACGCGCCGAGCCCGCTGGCCTTGGGGTCCCAGCCCCCGGTGTCGGTCAGGGTGAACCGCTTGCCGTTCCACAGGGCGTCGTAGGAGATGCGGTCGCGGGTGACGCCCGGGACGTCCTGGACGACCGCGGCCCGGCGGCCGAGGATCCGGTTGACCAGCGTCGACTTGCCGACGTTCGGCCGGCCCACGATGGCCACCACGGGCACCGGCCCGGTGTTCTCCTCGGTCATGACTGCTCTCCCGCCGGGACGGCGCCGCGCGCGAGGTCGAGGATCCGCTCGACGACCGCGCGCTTGTCCATGTCGGTGCTGTCCACGATGACGGCGTCCTCGGCCGGTCGCAGCGGGCTGTCGGCCCGCCGGCTGTCGTACTCGTCGCGTCGCCGGAGGTCGTCGGCCAGCGCCGCGATCTTGTGGGCGTCGGTCACCTCGAGCTGCGCGGCCCGCCGCTGCGCCCGCACCTCCGGCGACGCGGTCAGGTACACCTTCAGCGTCGCCCCCGGCAGGACGACGGTGCCGATGTCCCGGCCCTCGACCACGACGGCCGCCGCTGCGGCGACGAGGTCGCGCTGCCGGGCGACCAGCAGCCGGCGGACGGCAGGGACGGCGGACACCGGCGACACCGCACGGGTGACCTCCGCGCCGCGGATCCGCTCGCGGACGTCGACGCCGTCCACCGTGACCTTCTCCCGGTGCGCGCTGGTGCCGACGCGGATGTCGGCCTCCGAGACGGCGCGCGCCACGGCGACCTTGTCGTCGAGGCTCACGCCGGCGTCGAGAACGGCGACCGTGGCCGCCCGGTACATGGCGCCGGTGTCGAGGTAGGCCGCACCGAGCGCCCGGGCGACGTCCCGGGCGACGCTGGACTTGCCCGTGCCCGACGGCCCGTCGAGCGTGATCTGGCCGGCGAACTCCGCGGTCACTGGGCGATGTCCCGTCGGAGGGCGACCGCGCCGCGCAGGTACACGTGCTGGATCTAGCTGCGCGGCTTGTCGGTCTCCACGTGGGCCATCAGCCGCAGCACCCGCGGCAGGGCGTGCGGGACGTCGATCTCGCGGGCGCACATGAGCGGGACGTCGCCGAAACCGAGCTCGCGCGCAGCCAGCGCCGGGAACTCGGAGACGAGGTCGGGGGTGGCCGTGAACAGGATGCTGATCACGTCGTCGTGGTCGAGGGAGTTGCGCTCCATCACCGCGGTGACCAGCTCACGCGTCGCCTCGAGCACCTGCTCCCGGTCGTCGGCGTCGACCTGCGTCGCGCCCCGGATGGCTCGGACGGCCATGCACTCTCCTCGTTCGCTGAGCGGCGTCCGCGGTCCGGCGCCCTGTCGAGTCTAGGTTCGCCGCCGGTGGACGACCGAAAAGCCCCTCGGCGCCGGGCGCCGAGGGGCTCGTCGGGGCAGTGGTCCCAGCTGCGGGGTCTCAGCCGCGGCGGTCCGGCTGGTGGAACCGCCAGCCCTCCGCCTTCAGCTCCGGGATCACCCGGGCGACGGCCTCGACGGTGCCGCTGCGGTCCATCGCCGGCCCGTCGTGCAGCAGGGCGACCGCGCCGGGGTTGGCGCGCAACCGGGTCTCGAGCCGCTCGGCCAGCACGTCGGGGTCCTGGGTCTCCCAGTCCTCGATCGTGAACCCCCAACCCAGGGGCTGCATGCCCAGGTCGGCCGCGACCTGGGGGCTCTGCCCCCACGCGCCGTAGGGCGCGCGGAAGTACGGGATCGGCACGTTCGGCGCGACCTCGTGCAGGAGGGCACTGGTCGCCTCCAGGTCCTCGCGGATCGCCTCGGGCGTCCACGCGGCCAGGTTGTCGTGGTTCATCGTGTGGTTGCAGAGGGTGTGGCCCCCGGCCACGATCTGCCGCACCAGCTCGGGGTTCTGCTTGACGAAGTCGCCCCACAGGCAGAAGACCGCCTTGACCTGGTTCTCCTTCAGCACCTCGAGCAGGCGGGGCGTGTCGTAGGGGTTCGGGCCGTCGTCGAAGGTGAGCGCGGCGGTCCGGCCCTCCAGCTTGGTGCCGGTGACGATCTCGGCCGCGGCCTTCCCGCCCTGGCCCTGGCCGGGGCCGGCGCCACCGGCCTGAGCGGGTGCGGCGAGGCCGACGGCGATCGCGGCCAGCATGGCGGGCACCGCCAGGCGGCGCAGTGAGCGCTTGTGCATTGCGAACTTCCCCCAAGGTGACGTGCGGAGTGGTGCCGGGCCGGACGGCCGTGAGGACGGCCGTCCGGCCCGGGTCGGTGCGGACTCAGTCCTGCGCGGCGGCCAGCGTCTCGTGCAGCGCGTGGTACGCGGGCTTGCGCTCGTAGTCCTCCCACATCACGGTCGCCGCCCCCTGCGAGGAGAAGAAGCCCGGCACCCAGGAGTACTTGTCGTTGAAGCCCCAGATCGTGAACGAGTTGCAGTCCTCCACCGCGAGGCAGGCCTCGAGTACCCCCTGGTAGGTGGCCGCCTGCTGGGCCAGCTGTGCGTCCGTGGGCACCCCGTTCGCGGGGAGCGTGAACCGGACGTCGAGCTCGGTGATCGCGGTCTCGAGGCCCAGGTCGTCGAAGCGCTGCATGTTGGCCCGCAGGGTGCTCGGGAAGGGGTACTGCAGGTCCAGGTGGGCCTGGAACGCGAAGCCGTGCAGCGGAACCTTCTGAGCGAGCAGCTGCTTCGCCAGGTCGTAGTAGGCGGTGCTCTTCCTGTTCCAGTCCTCGACCGCGTAGTCGTTGAGGAAGAGCTTTGCCTGCGGGTCGGCCGCGTGGGCCCAGCGGAAGGCGTCGGCGATGATGCCCGGCCCGAGCTTCTCGATGAAGGGGTTGACGGCGTGCTCCGCCGAGCCGTCCCGGAGCCGCAGGCCGCCCTTGTCCCACTCGTCGGCGAAGATCTCGTTGGCGACGTCCCACTGCTGGATGCGGCCCGCGTAGCGGCCGACGACCGTCTCGATGTGGTCCTTGAGGACCGCGCGCAGCTCCGCGGGGTCCTCGATCGCGTGCACCCAGGCCGGCAGCTGGCTGTGCCACAGCAGCGTGTGGCCCCGGACCACCTGGCCGTTGGCCTCGGCGAAGTCGACGATGGCGTCGGCCGCGGCGAAGTTGTAGACGCCCCGCTCGGGGTGGATGAAGTCCCACTTCATCTGGTTCTCGGGCGAGACCGAGCTGAACTCGGCCGCCAGGAGCTTGCGGTACTTCTTGTCGTGCGTGAACGGGTCGGGGTAGCCGGCATCCAGGTGGTGACCGCCACCGGCGGCCGCCGTCCCGATGACCAGGTCGTCGGGGGCCACGGTCCGCAGGCCGTGCTTCTTGGCCTGCCCGTAGGACTGGTCCTCCTTCGCGTGGGCGGCGGGTTGCCCGTCCGGTCACCGGCGTTCGCGGTCAGCGTGGTGGCCCCGAGGACGGCGGGCAGCAGCGCCGCACCCACCGCGATCCGGACGAACGCCCGGGAGCCAGACCTGCCTGTGCGCATGTGCTGCACCTCTCGTCGAAACACTTCCGGAAGTTTCCGGAAAAGGTCTCGGCGAGGTTACGAAGTGACCTGGGACACCGTCAAGCCTCGCGCCTTCGGGGTGTCGCGGCCTTGGTGGAGGACCCATGCCACGGCGCCGCGGCTTAGGCTCACCGGCGCGAGGAGAGAGGGAGTCGGTGTCCGAGACGCACCAGCGCACGGTGACCATCGCGGCGATCGCCGCGGAGGCGGGCGTGTCCGTGCCCACGGTCAGCCGGGTCCTCAACGGGCGGTCCGACGTCGCGTCGCACACCCGCGAGAAGGTGGAGCAACTGCTGCGGGAGCACGGCTACCAACGCCGGGGCGGCCGGCCGCAGGCTCGCCTGATCGACCTGGTCTTCAACGACCTCGACAGCCCGTGGGCGGTCGAGATCATCCGCGGCGTCGAGGAAGCGGCGCACGCCGAGGGCGTGGGCACGGTCGTCTCGGCGATCCACCGCCGGGCCAGCCGCACACGCGAGTGGCTGGAGAACGTCGCGGCCCGGGCGAGCGACGGCGCCATCCTCGTGACGACCGACCTCGACCCGGCACTGCACTCCGAGCTGAGGAGCCTCCAGGTGCCCGCTGTGGTCATCGACCCGGCGGGTGTACCCAGCCTGGCCGTGCCGACGATCGGGGCGGCCAACTGGGCCGGTGGGATGAGCGCCACCGAGCACCTGACCGGCCTCGGGCACCGGCGCATCGGCCACGTCGCGGGCACCCCCGCGCTGCTGGCCAGCCGGGCCCGGCTCGACGGCTACCGTGCCGGCCTGGAGTCGGCCGGGCTGCCGTTCGATCGCGAGCTGGTCGTCGAGGGCGACTTCGGCTACGAGTCCGGGTGCCGCGCGGCGATGGGCATGCTGGAGCGGCCGGACCCGCCGACCGCGATCTTCGCCGCCAACGACCAGATGGCACTCGGCGTGTACGAGGCCGTGCGCCGCCGCGGGCTTCGGGTGCCCGAGGACGTGAGCGTCGTCGGTTTCGACGACCTGCCGGAAACGCGGTGGGCCACGCCGCCGATGACGACGGTCCGCCAGCCGCTGACCGAGATGGGCATGCTGGCGGCGCGCACGGTCCTCCGCCTGGTGCAGGGCCAGCTCGCGGAGAGCCCCCGCGTCGAGCTGTCCACCGAACTCGTCGTGCGCGACAGCACCGCTCCCCGCGGGCCGCCGACGGGACCTGACGTGCGGCACGGGCGCGACGAGCTGGTCGCCTGGTACCGCCGCTACAACGCCATCTGCAACCGGCACGCGTTCGACCAGCTCGGCCCGTTCCTGAAGGATGTCGTCCGGGTGAACGGCGCCGACCGGACCGCGCAGGGCTACATCGACGACCTGTTCGTGGTGACGAACGCCTTCCCGGACTACCGCTGGGAGATCCAGCGCATCCTCGTCGACGAGCCCTGGATCGCCCTGCACTTCGCCGACCGCGGCACCCACCTCGGGCCGTGGCGCGGCGTCCCGCCGACCGGGCGCGTGGTGACCACCGACGAGTTCGCCATGTACCGGCTGGAGCAGGGACGGATCGCCGAGGTGTGGGTCACCGCCGACAACGCCCGTCTGCCGCGCTGACACCGGTCGCGCTCAGGCCCCCGGGTCATTCGCCGAACGGTGGGATGCCCCGCCACTTGTCCCCGAGCTCGAAGCCGCAGTCATCCGCGGCAGCCACCACCCGTTGTTTGGCCGTACGGGTGAGCAGGTCGAACAACGCATCCGCGAAGGCGCGGCGAGCGACGGCCGGCTCCGAACCCAGGAGGACGGCGATGACCAGCTCTCTCTGGTAGTTCGAATTGCCGATGCTGCTCACCAAGGGGATCAGTCGCTCTGATCCGACGCCGGACTGCTGCAGCAGTGCGGCCACGTTTCTCAGGCGTACCGGCGTGAGGTTCGCCGCCGGCTCGCGCGCACGCTCGTGCAGCCGGAGCAGGTCCTCGACGTGACCCGTCTCGATCAGCGACCGGATAACGCTCTCGGGGACCGCGTTGGGGCTGGTGACCAGCCGGTGCATCAGTTCTCGTGTCTGCGCGGCCGCCTGTTCTGTCCGCGCCCGTCGGACGCGCTCGACGAGCCGCTCCGCCAACTCGTAGTTCTCGTCGCCGTGTTCGGCCACGGCGTCCAGGAAGGCGACCACGGAGGCGACGGAGTCCAGGTCGGCATCCTGGCTGCCCTGCATGGGCTGGAACACGGCATCTCGCGGCACGGCCAGTCGCAGGACGTACGTCGTCTTCTCGGCCGCCCAGAAGCACGCCCATTCCGCTGACATCCACGGCCGGTTGACGAACTGTGGCGTCAGGAGCGTGATCAGGGCGTCACAATCGGTGATCGCCTCTTTCATCCGCGGAAGCCAGTGGTCCCCCGGGCGGAGGTCGTCCGCATCGAGGAACGTTCTCCCCACTCCGGCGCGCCCGAGGACGTCCTTCATCACCTTGGCAACGGGAGTGTCGTATGCCGCGTGACTGATGAAGATCCGACGCGCGGCGCGAGGTGAGGTCACCTGCTCGTTCTACTGGGACCCGCTGCGGCCCGCAGGCGGCGGGCCGTTCTCCGGGCCGTCAGAGGCCGACGAGCTCCTGGAGCGCGCCGAGCTCCTCCTTGGTCAGCCGCCGGATCGACCCGGAGCGCATGCGCTGCAGGGATATCGGCCCCACCGCGGTGCGGGTGAGCCGCGAGACGGGCAGTCCCACGTGCGCCAGGAGGCGACGGACGATGTGCTTGCGGCCCTCGTGCAGGACGACCTCGACGACCGACTGGCCGGCATGGGTGTCGACGACCCGGAAGGAGTCGACCATGACCGGCCCGTCGTCGAGCTCGACCCCCGCCCGCAGCCGGCGGGACATGTCGCGGGGCACCGAGCCGCTCACCTGGGCCAGGTAGGTCTTGCGCACCTCGTAGCTCGGGTGCGCCAGGCGGTGCGCCAGCTCCCCGTCGTTGGTCAGCAGCAGCAGGCCCTCGGTGTCCTGGTCGAGGCGGCCGACGTGCACCAGCCCCTTGGCGAGGTCGCCCACCATGTCGCCCACCGTGGGCCGGGCCCGGTCGTCGCTCATCGCGGTGATGACGCCCGGGGGCTTGTTCATCGCGTAGGTGACCCGGTCGCCCCGGATCTCGATCCGGACGCCGTCGACGGCGATCTTGTCCCGCTCGGGGTCGACCCGCAGGCCCTGCACCGTCACCGGGCGCCCGTTCACACTGATCCGACCGGCCTCGATCATGTCCTCGCAGACGCGCCGTGACCCGACGCCCGCGCGTGCCAGCACCTTCTGCAGGCGCTCGCCCTGCCGGTCGTCGCCGTCGGCGTCGTCCCCCCGCTCACCCGGGTGCACCGGGGCGAGTTCCATGTCCTCCGACCACCCCTCGCCGGCGGCTGTGGTGGTCTCGTCGTCCGGTGTCGCGGTGCTCATCGCCGTCCAGTCTCCCACCCGGCCCGAGCGCGTCACTGGCCGAGCGCCCACCGGTCGGCTAGACAGACCGGATGACGGCCGACCCCGTGCCGGCGACCGGGCACGTCCCGTGGCGGCGCAGTGCCCTCTTCTTCGGCACGGTGGCCACGACCGCCTGGCTCGGCCTCGTGCTGCTGACGCTGGTGCACGGCACCGACGGGGCGCGCAGCTTCGCGGGAGCGGTGCTGGCCCTGGCCGGGCTGGTCCTCTCCTTCGTCACCACGGTCCTGCTGCGCAGGATGTGGTCCGGCGACGCCTACCGGGGTGCTCCGCGTCTGGGCCGCCTGCTGGCGGCCGCGTTCGAGATCCTCATCGCGCTGGCGATCATCCTGAGCGTCCTGCAGGGCGGCGTGGTCCAGGTGCTGCTCGCCTGGACGGCGGTGGTGTGCTTCCTCGCCGCGTTCGTCCTGGCCCTGCCCGCGCCGCCTCCCCCACGTCCGGGCGACGAGGACTGAGCTCTCGGCACGCGCACGGCTGTGCGAGGTCGGCGTCCACCGGGCAGCCTTCGCCCGGACCGACGCCGCGCCGACGCGGCCGACGGCCTTCGGCCCGACCTCCATCGCCGTCGGCGTCGCTCGCTGAGCGGGGTGGGTGTGACCGCCTCTGGGCGCGACCGCCCACGACCTCAGCTGTCGGGGTGCTCGTCGAGCATCGTCGCGGTCTCCGGCAGGAACGGCGCGAGCTCCGGCAGCTCCGCCAGGTCCGCCAGGCCCAGCCGCTCGAGGAACAGCGGCGTCGTCTCGTAGAGGCCTCCGCCGCTGTCGGGGTCGGTGCCCACCTCGTGCACCAGGCCACGGGTGATCAGCGTGCGCATGACACCGTCGACTCCGACGCCGCGGATCGCGGAGACGCGGGCCCGGGTCACCGGCTGGCGGTAGGCGATCACCGCGAGGGTCTCCAGCGCCGCCTGGGTGAGCCGGCTCTTCTGCCCGTCGACGAGGTAGCGCTCGACGACCGGCGCGTGCTCCTCCCGGGTGTAGAGGCGCCACCCCTCCCCCACTCGGCGCAGGGTCAGCCCGGACCTGCGCTCGTCGTAGCCGGCGGCGAGCTCGGCCAGCCCCTCGGCCACCTGCTCGGTCGGGCAGCGCAGCGCTCCGGCCAGCGTCTGCTCGTCGACCGGGTCGTCCATGACGAACAGCAGCGCTTCGAGGCCGCCCAGCAGCTCGACGGGAGCGAGCAGCCGCAGCAGCTCCTCGGCGGCCTCCTCCTCGGGAGGCGGCTCACCGACGGGGACGTCGGCCGGCGTGGGGTCCTGAGGCGGCTCGACGGCCGGCTCCGCCGGGACGGGCGGGACATGCACCTCCTCGACCGGACGCTCGGCCACCCGGGCGGCGAGCTCCTGGGCGACGGCGTCCCAGGTGCCCGGGTCGTCCTCGCCCCGGCGCCCGGCCTCCTCCCGGGTTGCGGCCAGCTCCGCGGCCAGGGCGTCCCAGCTGAACGGGGCCGGCTCGACCTCCGGTCGCTCTCGCTCGTTCACGAGTACTCCTCGTCGAGATGGTCGGGGTCGGGGCCGTCGTCCGGGGGCGGGGTCAGCGTGCCCCCGGTCCACCGGACGTGCAGCTCCCCCAGCGGCGTGAGCTGCTCGAACGCGACCCGCTGCTGGCGGTACAGCTCGAGCAGGGCGAGGAACCGGCCCACCACCTCGAGGGTGTGCGCGCAGTCGGACGTCAGGGCCCGGAAAGTCGCCGTCCCCGAGCGGAGCAAGTGGTTGCGGACGACGAGCAGCTGCTCGGCGACGGAGACCGCCGGCGCGTGCAGGTGCGAGACGCTGACCACTTCGGGCGCCTTGGGCGCGAGCGCCCGGGCGGCGAGCGTGGCGAACTCCTCCGGGGTGAGGTCGAGGTGCACCTCGGGGACCAGGTCGGCGAACCGCGGTTCGAGGGCGGCGTGCCGGGGGAAGCGCAGGGCCGCGTCGGCCTCCCGCTCGCGCAGGAACGCCGCGGCCTGCTTGTAGGCCTTGTACTGCAGCAGCCGGGCGAAGAGCAGGTCGCGCGCCTCGAGGAGCTCGAGGTCGTCCTCGTCGTCGACCTCGGCGGCCGGCAGCAGCCGGGCCGCCTTGAGGTCGAGCAACGTCGAGGCGACGACCAGGAACTCGCTGGCCTGGTCGAGGTCGAGCTGGTCGCCCAGCGCCCGCAGGTGGGCGATGAACTCGTCGGTGACCTTCGACAGCGCGATCTCGGTGACGTCGAGCTTGTGCTTGCCGATCAGCTGGAGCAACAGGTCGAACGGGCCCTCGAAGTTGGTCAGCTTGACCGTGAACCGCGACGGCGCGGCCCCGGGGGCCGAAGCCTCCGCTGCCGCGCCGGTGTCGCCCTCCACGGACGCCGAGCCTATGCGCCTGCGCTACTGGTTTCCCTGGAGCCGGCGCACCAGGACCGAGTTCTCGCCGCGCTCGTCGAGGTCGGCGAGCAGGACCGAGATGGCCTCGCGCACGATGCGGCCGCGGTCGGCGGCGACGCCGTGCTTGCCACGCAGGGTCAGCCGCGCCGTCTCCAGCGCCAGGAGCTCGTCGGCCGAGATGTAGACGGTGATCTTCTCGTCGTGCTTCGTCCGCTCCTTGTTCCGCGCCGGCCGGCCGCGGGTCGGGACCGACGGCTGGAGGGTCGGCTGCGGCGCCACCGGGACGGCCGGCTGCTGCACGGTGCGGAACGACGCCAGCTCGTCGGCCCCGCCCGGGACCAGCGTCAGCGGTGGGTTCTCCCCGCCTCGTCGGCCCGGCGGGTGGCGGACCCGCGCAGCGCGGGGGAGCTCGTCGTGGTGCCGAGGTTGGGCAGCTCGGTCACCTCGGGCACCGAGTCGTTGGCGTCGGTGCGCCGGAACAGCTCCGAGGCGCCGGGGAGCACAGGCCTGCGAGTCACAGGGCCAGCACCTCCTTGGCGAGGTCGCGGTACGCCGAGGCACCCGACGACGTGGGAGCCCACGTGGTGATCGGCTGCCCGGCCACCGTGGTCTCCGGGAAGCGCACCGTGCGCTGGATGACGGTCTGGAACACCGTGTCGTCGAAGGCCTCCACGACGCGGCTGAAGACCTCGCGGCAGTGCACGGTCCGCGAGTCGTACATCGTCGCGAGGATCCCGGAGATCTCCAGCGACGGGTTCAGCCGCTCCTTGACCTTGTCGATCGTGTCGACGAGCAGGGCCACGCCGCGGAGCGAGAAGAACTCGCACTCCAGCGGGATGATCACGCCCTGGGCGGCGGTCAGCGCGTTGACCGTGAGCAGGCCGAGGGACGGCTGGCAGTCGATGAGGATGTAGTCGTAGTCGTCGCGGACGTCGGCCAGCACCCGCAGCAGCGTCTGCTCGCGGGCCACCTCGCTGACCAGCTGCACCTCGGCGGCGGACAGGTCGATGTTGCTGGGCACCAGGTCCAGGCCGTTGATGTCGGTCTTGACGATGACGTCGGCCAGCGTCGTCCGCCGCTCCATGAGGGCGTTGTAGATCGTGCGGTCCATGCTCTGGGCGGGCACGCCGAGGCCGACCGAGAGGGCGCCCTGCGGATCGAGGTCGATCAGCAGGACCCGCCGGCCGTACTCGACCAGCGCCGCACCCAGGTTGATCGTGGACGTCGTCTTGCCGACGCCGCCCTTCTGGTTGCACATCGCGATGATGCGGGCGGGACCGTGCTCCGTGAGGGGCTTGGGGTCGGGCAGGGGACGCTGCCGCGCACGCGCGGGGTCCTGCTGCTTCGACGCCGCCCCCATCTCGGGGCCGCTGTCCTGCGGGCGCGCGACGGCAGAGGCCGCGTCCGCTCGGGTAGCCATGGGTCTTGTTGCCTCCACCTCGTGCCCGATCCCGGTCGGTTCCGGTCGCGGTCAGCCGTCCTGCCCGCTCGGGTGTCGCCGACGCTAGGGAGTGGAGGAGAGCTTCCCAAGGAGGCACGCCGCGTGTCGTGTCGACATGGCGACGTGTGCCAACGAGCACCCGGCCTTGAGCCGAAACCGACGGTGAATCGTGCCAAGAACCCGGTCGGTCGTGTGTCAGCTGCGGGCCCTCGGATGGCTGGTCGCGTAGACCTCGCGCAGCCGGTCGACCGTGACCAGCGTGTAGACCTGCGTGGTCGTCACCGAGGCGTGCCCGAGCAGCTCCTGCACCACCCGGACGTCGGCTCCGCCGTCGAGCAGGTGGGTGGCGAACGAGTGCCGCAGCGTGTGCGGCGAGATCTCCGCCTCCAGGCCGGCGCGCTCGGCGGCCGAGCGCAGGATCGCCCACGCGCTCTGCCGCGAGAGCGCGCCACCCCGCACGTTGAGGAACAGCGCGCCGCCACGGACCCCGCCCTTGCCGCTCGCCGCCAGCCCCGGCCGGGCCCGCACGAGGTACTCCTCGACCGCGCGCAGCGCGTAGCTGCCGACCGGGACGACGCGTTCCTTGCCGCCCTTGCCGGCCAGTCGCACGGCTGCCTGCCCCCGTTCGAGGTCGTCCACCGCCAGGCCGACCGCCTCGGAGATGCGGGCGCCGGTGCCGTAGAGCAGCTCCAGCAGCGCCCGGTCGCGCAGGCCTCGTGGTCCCTCCACCGACCCGGCGGCCTCGATCAGCGCCACGACCGACTCGACCGGGATCGCCTTCGGCAGCCGCCGGGCCGGCGTCGGCGGCTTCACCTCGTGCGCCACGTCGTCGGGCACCAGGCCGTCGAGCAGGGCGAACCGGTGCAGCCCGCGGACGGCGACCACCGCCCGCGCGGCCGAGGTCGCCGACAGCGGAGGGTGGTCCACATCCCCCACCCGGCCCCCTGGCGCAGTGCGCTCAGGAACCCGGAGACGTCGGACTCGGCCACCTCCCGCAGGTCCCGCACGCCGGCCGCGGTCAGGTAGTCGGTGTAGCGACGGAGGTCCCGCCGGTACGAGGCGATCGTGTTGGCCGCGAGCCCGCGCTCGACGGTCAGGTGGTCCAGGTAGCCGGTGACGACCCGCTCCGGGGCCGGGCCCGCGGCCTGATCAGTGGCGAGCGTCAGGGCAGGACCTCCTGGAGCGGGGCGGCGGCCATCGCGTGCGCCTCGGCCACCTCGGGCAGCACGACCTGACCGGCGACGACGTTGACGCCGTGCGCGAGCGCCGGGTTGCCGTGCACGGCCGCCGCGGTGCCCTCGTTGGCCAGGGCCATCACGTAGGGCAGCGTCACGTTCGTCAGAGCGTGGGTGGAGGTGTTCGGCACCGCGCCGGGCATGTTGGCCACGCAGTAGAACACCGACTCGTGCACCCGGTAGGTCGGGTCGTCGTGCGTGGTCGGGCGGGTGTCCTCGAAGCAGCCGCCCTGGTCGACGGCGATGTCGACCAGCACCGACCCCGGCTTCATCCGGGACACCAGCTCGTTGCTGACCAGCATGGGCGCCTTGGCCCCCGGCACGAGCACCGCCCCGATGACCAGGTCGGCGTCCAGGACGGCCCGCTCGACCTCGTAGGCGTTGGACGCCACGGTCTGCAGGTGGCCCTGGTAGATCTTGTCCGCGGCCCGCAGCTTGTCGATGTCCCGGTCGAGGACGACGACCTCCGCCTGCATGCCGAGCGCGATCGCCGCGGCGTTCATGCCCGAGACGCCGGCACCGATCACGACGACCTTGCCGGCGTAGACGCCCGAGACCCCGCCGAGCAGCACACCGCGGCCGCCGTGTGCCCGCTCGAGGCTGTGCGCCCCCACCTGGGGGGCCATCCGGCCGGCGACCTCCGACATCGGGGCCAGCAGCGGCAGGGCGCCGTCGGCGGTCTGCACCGTCTCGTAGGCGATGGCCGTCGTGCCGGAGGCGACCAGCGCGTCGGTGCACTCCCGGGACGCCGCGAGGTGCAGGTAGGTGAACAGCGTCTGGTCGGCGCGCAGCCGGTGGTACTCCTCGGCGATCGGCTCCTTGACCTTGAGCAGCAGGTCGGCGTCGGCCCACACGTCGTCGGCCGACTTCACGATCGCCGCGCCGGCAGTGGTGAAGTCGTCGTCGGGGATGGAGGACCCCTCGCCGGCGCCCTGCTCGACGAGCACCTCGTGCCCGGCGCGCACCAGCTCGGTCACCCCGGCGGGGGTGAGCGCCACCCGGTACTCACGGTTCTTGACCTCTCGGGGAACCCCGACCCGCATCTCATCCGCTCCTGGTCTCGGCAGGACCGCCCCCCGAGGGTGGCGAGGAGTGCCCACCGCGTCGTGGGCCGCCCGGTCGGGGCGGGCCTCGGCCGGAGTGTAGGCACGGCCACAGTCGCTCCGCGTGCACCGCAGGCGGTTCGTCATCCTCCGGGGGCGGACGCGCCGGTGGCGCCGGAGGATGCAGCGATGCAGCTCTACGCCCAGGACCCCGTTCTGCGGACCCGCCAGCTCGCCGCCGATCTCGGGATGCTCGCCTGGCTGGTGCTGTGGGTGGTCGTGGCTCGGATCGTGCACGGCGCCGTGCAGGTGCTCGCCGAGCCGGGTCGCGCCGTCGAGGACCTCGGACGGTCGCTCGCCGGGAGCATGGCCTCCGCCGCGGGTGCCGCCGGGGACGTCCCGCTGGTCGGTGACGAGCTGGCCACGCCGTTCGAGGCGCTGTCCGACGCCGGCGGCTCGGTCAGCGGAGCGGGGCAGTCGGCGCAGGACGCCGTCGGCACGCTGGCCCTGGTGCTGGCCGCCGTCCTGGTCGTCCTGCCGGTCGGCTGGCTGCTGCTGCGCTGGCTGCCGTGGCGGCTGCGCTACGCACGGGAGGCGGGGGCGGCGCGGCGGCTGCTCGTGGGTCGGCCGGACCTGCACCTGCTCGCCGCGCGTGCGGTGGCCACCGCGCCCCTCCCCCGGCTCGCCGCGCTGCCCGCGGGCACCGGCGCGGCGTGGCAGGCCGGCGATCCCGTGGCCGTGCGAGCTCTGGCAGCGCTGGAGCTCGACCGGCTCGGCCTGCGCCTGCCCCCCGGGTGACGTGCAGGAGCGGCCACCCGTCAGGGCGCCCGCGCCGAGCGTGCGAGGCGTGGGGGGAAGGGTGGTCCTTCAGTCGGCGTCGAGCGGGCGCAGGCGGGGCTTGGCGGCGCGCACCTGCGCGGCGGCCAGCAGGCCGACCACCGCGCTGGCGTTGCGGATGTCGCCGTCGAAGACCCGCTGGACGGCGTCGTCCAGGGGCACCCGCTCCACCGTCATGTCGGCCTCCTCGTGCTCGACCGTGAACCCCTCGGGCAGGTCGACGTCGGAGAGCTCCTCGGCCAGGTAGATCAGCACCTGCTCGTCGGAGAACCCCGGCGAGCTGTAGATCGTGGCGAGCAGCGACCAGCGGGCGGCGGCCAGCTGCGCCTCCTCGGCCAGCTCGCGCTTCGCCGTCTCGACCGGGGACTCGCCGTCGGCGTCCCGCAGCCCGGCGGGCAGCTCCCACAGGTGCCGGCCGACCGGGTGCCGGTACTGCCGCAGCAGCAGCACGCGGTCGGCGTCGTCGAGCGCGACGACCGCGACCGCGCCCTGGTGGGCGACCACCTCGCGGACGCTGTCCCCGCCGCCGGGCATCGCGACGGTGTCCCGGCGCAGCGTGATGACGTGCCCCTCGAACACCGTCTCGCTGTCCAGCACCCGGTAGTCGTGGGGCGTCCCCATCAGATGCCGACCTTCTCCGCCTCGTCGTCCATCCGAACCGGCAGCCGCGCCGACTCCTGGTAGTCCAGCGCCGCCTGCACGAACGCGGCGAACAACGGATGCGGCCGGGTCGGGCGGCTCTTGAGCTCCGGGTGCGCCTGCGTGCCGACGTAGAACGGGTGCGTCTCCCGCGGCAGCTCGGCGAACTCGACGAGGAGTCCGTCGGGCGACGTGCCGGAGAACACCAGGCCGGCCTCGCCGAGCTGGTCCCGGTAGGCGTTGGCGACCTCGTAGCGGTGCCGGTGCCGCTCGGTGACGTCTGTCGAGCCGTAGGCCGACGCGGTGACCGAGCCCTTCGCCAGGCTGGCGGGGTAGCTGCCCAGGCGCATGGTGCCGCCGAGATCGCGCTCACCGGCGATCACGTCGACCTGGCTGGCCATCGTGGCGATGACGGCGTCGGGTGTCTCGGGGTCGAACTCCGCCGAGTTGGCCTTCTCCAGCCCGGCGACGTTGCGGGCGTACTCGATGACCATGCACTGCAGGCCCAGGCACAGGCCGAGGGTCGGGATGCCGTTGGTGCGGGTGTAGCGCAGCGCGCCCAGCTTGCCCTCGATGCCGCGGACGCCGAACCCGCCGGGGATGCAGACGCCGTCGACCCCGGCGAGCGCGTGGGCCGCACCCTCCGGCGTCTGGCAGTCGTCCGACGGCACCCAGCGGATCTGCACCCGGCTGCGGTGGGCGAACCCGCCGGCACGCAGCGCCTCGGTGACCGAGAGGTAGGCGTCGGGCAGGTCGATGTACTTGCCGACCAGCGCGATGGTCACCGTCTCCTTGGGTGCGTGCACGCGGTCGAGCAGGTCGCCCCAGACGGTCCAGTCGACGTCCCGGAACGGCAGGCCGAGCCGGCGGACGACGTAGGCGTCCAGGCCCTCCCCGTGCAGCACCTTCGGGATGTCGTAGATGGACGGCGCGTCGGGGCAGGAGATCACGCCCTCGGCGTCGACGTCGCACATCAGGCTGATCTTGCGCTTGAGACCCTCGTTGATGTCCCGGTCCGAGCGGCAGACCAGGGCGTCGGGCTGGATGCCGATGCTGCGCAGGGCGGCCACCGAGTGCTGGGTCGGCTTGGTCTTCAGCTCGCCGGACGGTGCGATGTAGGGCACCAGCGAGATGTGCAGGAAGAAGCAGTTGTCGCGGCCGATCTCGTGCCGCACCTGCCGCGCGGCCTCGAGGAAGGGCAGCGACTCGATGTCGCCGACGGTGCCGCCGATCTCGGTGATGACGACGTCGACCCGCCCCGGCCCCTCGCCGCCGGCCATGATCCGGGCCTTGATCTCGTTGGTGATGTGCGGGATGACCTGCACCGTGTCGCCGAGGTACTCGCCGCGCCGCTCCTTGGCGATGACGTCGGAGTACACCTGCCCGGTGGTCACGTTGGCCCGGCCGTCGAGGTCGATGTCGAGGAAGCGCTCGTAGTGGCCGATGTCGAGGTCGGTCTCGGCGCCGTCCTCGGTGACGAAGACCTCACCATGCTGGAACGGGTTCATCGTCCCGGGGTCGACGTTGAGGTAGGGGTCCAGCTTCTGCATGGTCACCCGGAGGCCACGGCTGGACAGCAGGGCGCCGAGCGAACTGGCGGTCAGACCCTTGCCGAGAGAGGACACAACACCGCCGGTGACGAAGACGAACTTCGTCGGCTGCGAGTTGTTGATGAGCCCGCGATCACGCATTCGAGACGGTCGATCCACGGGATACGACCGTAACACGGTCGGCGCCCTCGACCGGCCCGGAACGCGGAGTCCCGCCCGCCGCCCCACCCCCGGGGGTGCCCGCGGCCAGCCACACGACGAGGGGCACCAGCAGCGCGGCTGCCGCGGCCGGCAGCGCCACGCCGGAGTCGTTGACCGCCGCGCCCACGACGAGGCTGAGCAGGCTCGCGAGCAGCGCCGACCTCAGGACGGCGAGGTCGGCGACGGCCAGACCGCCCGGCGTGGCGGAGCCGCTGCGGCGCAGCAGCCCGCCCGGCCGGAGGAGCCACACGGCCGCCACGACGGCGACCGGCAGCATCCACGCCAGCGGGCTGCGCGTCAGGATGTCGAGGTTCGCCTGCGCCTTGCGGCTGATCACCGTCCACGCCTCGCCCGTGAGCACCTGCTCGACGAACCGGCCGAGGTGGCTGCGGTCGGCGGCCGGCCCCAGCCAGTCGAGCACCGCGACGACGCCGACGGCGACCACCGCGGCGGCCAGGATCGAGAGCAGGCGGAGCACGGTGACCCGGACGTGGGCCAGCAGCATCGCCAGCAGCAGGAAGCCGGGCAGGGCGCCGAGCACGCCGCCGAAGTCCCTGCCCAGACCCGGGGCGCCGATCACGCCCACGACCACCACCCCGAACGCGAGCACGGTGCAGCCGGCGACCAGCCGCTGCCGGTGCGGTCCGGCTCGCCGCGCCAGGACGGTGGCCACCGCCGCCGTGACGGTGAGCGCGCTGACCGACAGCAGCCCGAAGCTGAGGTTGCCGTAGCCGGTGAACCGGCCGGCGACGATCGCGTCGTAGCCCAGCAGCCCGTTGAGCTCCAGCCGCGATCCGGTGAGGACGTCGCCCAGCAGCGTGGTCAGAGTCACCGCCAGGACGGCGAGCGGCGGGCCCAGGCGATGCCGGCGCCACGGCCCGCCGACCGCGACGGCCACGACGACGAGGTCGGCGACGAGGACCGCGGCAACGAGGGCCGGCACCGGCGCTGCGCTGCGCTCCCAGGGGTACAGCCCGGCGAGGTAGGTGGCGACGGGCAATCCCGCCGCGGCGAGGGCGAGGAGGCGCAGCGCCCGCCGGCCGGCGACCGAGGAACGCGGCCGCAGCCGGGGAACACCCCCGAGCACCACGACGCCGAGCGCGACCACGACCGACGACACGAGGACCAGCGTCCAGAAGAAGAAGCCGGTGTTCCGGTGGTGCACCGTCGCGCCGGTGTTCACGGCCCGCAGGTCCTCGACCGCCTCGGCGAGGGCCGGCCGCTGGCCCGTCGCCCGCATCGGCTGGCCGTTCATCGAGGGCGGTTGCTCGAGCCCGAGCGCGTCGAGCGCGGTCGGCGCCACGTCGATGAGCTGGACGAAGAGCGACCGGCCGGTGCTCGACGAGGTCAGCCAGGCGTCGGAGGGGAAGCCGCGCCCCGAGACCATCCCGACGTGCAGCTGCGGCCGGCCGTCGTTGACCACGGAGATGCCGGCCAGCACCAGCAGCGTCTCCCCGGGCAGCGACGCCAGCGCGTCGCGCAGCTGGCCCACCGACCGGTCGATGAGCAGGAGGGCGGCGGCCCGCGGCTCGGGATCGGTGCCGTCGTCGGTCCTCTCCGGTCCCGGCCGGCCGGCGTCGGTGAGCTGGTTGAGCGTGATCAGGGCCAGCGGGCAGGCGTCGAGGACGTCGGTCAGCGCCCCGGGTTCGGCGGGCAGCGTGTCGGCGCGGGTGAGCTCGACGCCCGGCGCGGCGGCGGCCAGCGCGGCGGCGCGCCCCGAGACGGTCGCGCAGCCGACGGCGTCGCCCAGCGCCCCCGGCCGTGCGCCGAACCGCGTGGTGCCCGGGTCGGCCGAGGTGCGCTCCAGGGTCGCCACCGGGTCCTCGAGGGCGACCTTCGCGGCCCGCTCCTGCAGCCCGCAGTAGGACAGGGACGTGTCGAGGGCGGGTTCGGGCTCCTCACCCGGCGGGGGCGTCGTGGTCGGCGCATCCGCCTCGTCCTCGGGCAGGGGCACGGTGGGCAACGGGACCGGCGGGATGCCCTCGTCCGGCCCGGGCACCCGGGCCCGGTTGCCGGCGCCCAGCGTGGCCCACCCGTCGAGGAGGCAGGTGGTCGATCGGGCGGCCCGCGCCGACAGCGCACCGATGGCGGAGTCCCCGGCCAGCGCCCACAGCTCCGGGGTCCCCTCGGGGTCGACGTCGCTCCAGGTCAGCCCCGGAACACCCACCACGACCACGCGGTCGGCGCTGGCCTCGGCGTCGTCGGCGGCCGTCGCCGGTGCGGCGACCCCCAGCAGCACCGACAGGAGGACCAGCAGCAGGACGACCGCGCGACGGCCCCGGGTCATGGCAACCCGGTTCCCGGCGCGCCCAGCAGTTCGCGGTAGACGGCCACCAGTCGGCGGGCGGCGCCCTCCTCGTCGGGCCAGGTCGACGCCTGGCGCCGTCCCCGCTCGACCAGCTCCGCCGCGTGCGCGGGATCGGTGAGGACGCGGACGACCGCATCGGCCAGGGCGCCGGCATCCCCGACGGGAACGAGAGCGGCGCCGTCCCCGAGCAGCTCGGGCAGCCCGCCCGCGCGGGTCGAGACCAGCGGCGTGCCGGCCCGCAGCGCCTCCTGCGCGGTGAACGGGCTGCCCTCCCACCGCGACGGCAGCACGCACAGCTCGGCCGCTCCCAGCAGGTCGGCGACGTCGTCGCGGCGGCCGAGCAGCAGCACGGGCAGCCGGGAGGCGCGGATGCGGTCGGCCAGCTCCGCCTCCAGCGGGCCGTCGCCCGCGATCGCGACCAGCGGCGGCGTGCCCAGCCGGTCGTCGACCTCCCAGCGGGCCACCGCCTCGAGCAGGACGTCGTAGCCCTTCTGCGGGTGCAGCCGCCCGATCGCGACCACCAGCGGGCGGCCCTCGTCGACCCCGAGCTCCTCGCGGACCTCGGCGCGGGACCGCGTGGCCGGTGGCCGGGGCGGAGCGACCGCGGGGAGGACCCGGACGTCACGCGCCCCGGCGCGTCGGGCGTTGGCCGCCAGATCGCTGGACACGGCGAGGACGAGATCGGCGCCGCGGATCGTCGTCCGCTCGGCAGCCCGCAGGACGCGCTGGAGCGGACCGGCGTCCTCGAGGATCGCGTTGTGCAGGGTCAGCACCAGCGGTGCCGACCGCGCACCGGAGATGCGGCGGGCCAGCGCCGCGACCAGGCCGGCACGCAGCCCGTGGGCGTGCACGAGGTCGGCGCCGTCCAGCGCGCGGCGCAGCTGCAGCACGGCCCGGCTGTCGGCCGCCGGCGCCAGACCGGCCGAGATGCCGATCGGGCGGAAGTCCGCCCCGGCTCGGGTGAAGCCGAACAGCTCCTCGGTCGCGGGTGCGCCGCAGACGCCGACGGTGGCCCCGGCCGCCCGGACCACGGGCACCAGCGACCGGACGTGGGTGCCGACTCCGCCGGCGCTCGTGGCCAGCACCTCGACGATCCGGCGGCCGCGCAGGGGCAGCTGCTCAGCCACCGTGCACCTCCTGTCGGTCGGGCGCCCGCAACGCGCGCAGCGCCGCGGCCAACGGACCCCGCGCCGCTCCCATCATGACTGCCAGGGCGATCCCGAGCACGAGCCCGCCCACGAGCGCACCGACGCCGATGGCCGGGAGGACGCCCGCCGTCGGCACCGGGTCGGCGTCGAGCGCGCGTGCGGTGAGCAGACCGGCAGCGGCCCCCAGTCCCGCGCCGGCGAGCGCGGCCAGCCCACTGCGCGGCACCCCCGCCAGCGCGCCGGGACCGGCGACGCGCAGCACCACGGCCAGCAGCGCGAACCCGGCCACCGTCACGCCGATGCTGTGCCCGGCGCCGAGCGCCAGCCCCCGGTCCTCGTCGGGCAGCGCCTGCGCCAGGACCACGTCGGCGGCCACCGCCAGCAGCCAGCCACCCACGACGCAGACGGTCGGCGCCTTCCACAGTCCACGGGCGTACAGCGCCCGGGTGAGCAGCGCGACCAGCGCGTAACCGACGAGGCCCGGCGCGAAGCCGACGATCGTGTCCCGGAGCGCGGCGACGACCTCGGGTGGGGCGCTGGTCAGGAAGACGCGGGCCATGGGCCCGGACACCGCGACGAGGACGGCCGTCGCCACGGCGGCGGAGGCGACGACGAGGACGACCACGGGCGCCAGCGCCTGCCGGTAGCCGGGGTCGTCGCCGACCTCGGCCCGCTCGGACAGTCCCGGGTACGCCGAGGTGGCCAGCGGGACGGCGAGCGCGGCCCACGGCACGAGGAACAGCGTCAGGCCGGCGGCGTAGACGACCTGGGTGCCGTCGGGGCCGTCGTTGGCCAGCCGGATGGCCACCGCCGCGACCAGTTGCTGCCCCGCCAGGGTCAGCACGCCGGCGAGCGCCAGCCGCCGGACCCGCGGCGCCGCGCCGACCGGGAAGCGCAGGGACGGCCGCAGACCCAGACGCAGGCGGCGCACCGGCCCGAGCAGGCAGAGGCTGAGCGCCACGACGCCGAGCGTCGTCCCGACCCCCAGCACCAGCTCGGCCGGCGTCGAGAGGTCGGCGACCCGCGGGCTGCCCCCGATCCCCGCGAAGAGCAGGTAGGCCCCGGCGACGACGAGGCTGGACAGCAGCGGGGCCAGCGCCGGCCCGGCGAACCGGCGGTGCGCCTGCAGCACACCGGTCAGCACGATGCCGATGCCGTAGAGCACCACCTGCGGCGCGAACACCAGCAGGAACCGCGCCGCGAGATCGACCTGCGCGCGGTCCCCGCTGCCGAGCAGCAGGCGGGCGATCGGCTCGGCGAACACCGCGACGGCCACGGCCAGCGGGGTGAGGACGAGCAGCGTCCAGCCGAGCAGGGCCGACGCCGTCCGCCGGACCTGCTCCCGGTTCCCGGCGGCGATGCCGCCGGCCAGCATCGGCACGACGAGACTCGCCAGGGCGCCGCCGCTACCACCTCGAACACGATGTTGGGCACGGTGTTGGCCGCGTAGTACGTGTCACCGGTGCTGTCGGCGCCGACGGTGTTGGTGAAGACGAGCGTGCGGCCGAAGCCCGCGAGCCGCGCGAGCAGGGTGAGGACGGCGATGAGCGCCGCGGCGCCGGCGACGCCCTGGGCGACCCTCCGCGCGCTCACGAGCCCAGGCGGCCGAGCCGGTCCAGTTGCCGCAGACCCGGGGTGGCCTCGATGACCGTGGTGAAGCTGACCTTCTCGCTGGCCAGGGTCAGCGCGGTGATGCCCGCGAGCAGGCCGGCCCGCGTCGCGCGGCCGGGGACGGCGGCCAGGCGGAGGCCGAGCAGCGCGCCGAGGGCGTTGGCGCCGGCGTCGCCGAGCATGACCCGCTCTCCCAGGTCCTCGGGCAGCGTGGCGGCGGTGGCGCCCAGCGGTCCGGCGACCAGCGCGCCCCCCTCGCCGCCGAGGGTGGCGGCCGCGACGAGCAGACCCGCCTTGGCGGCCCGCCCGGGCCGCAGGTCCAGCAGGTTGACCAGGTTCGCCGTACCGGCGACCAGACCGGTGGTGAGCACCCCGTCGACGAGCGCGGTCGGTCCGCGCCCTGACCGGGTGAGGACGGCGGCCACCGCAGCAGCCGCTCCGATGCCGGCGACCTTGACGGCACCGGCGGAGACCCGGCCCGCCCGCAGCGCCGCCAGGTGTCCGGCCAGGCCCTTGTCGCGGGCCTGCTCCGGCCGGGCGCCCGCGAGGTCGTCGTAACCGCCCACCAGGCCGGAGACAGTGCCCACGACCGCGGCCGCGGCACGGGTTCCCGCCGGCGCGCCGGCGATCGCGGTGGCCGTCGCGGAGACGGCCAGCGCCGGTCCCCCGAGCAGCGTCACCGGCCGGCCGGCGTAGTTCGTCCGGCGCCACGGCGCACCGGCCGGGCGGGCGGAGAGAGAGGCCGCCCCGACGAGCGCGGCCCTGGCCACGGCCGCGCCGGCGAGCGCCAGCGCGACCTTCCGGGGGCTCACGGCGCCGCGGCGGGCAGCGGGACCGGCTGGGTGTCCTCCCCCGTGCCGTACGTGCCGGAGGTGCCCTCGCGCTCGAGCGCCATGGCGAGGACGGCGCCGATCTGACCCGCGGTCGTCGTCACGTTGTCGACGGTGGACACGCTCGCCGACAGGGTGGGATCGGCCCGCACCGCGCCGACCAGGCCGGTCTCCCCAGCGGCTTCCGGGCCCCCCGCCACCACCGCGCCCGAGCCGGCGGCGTCCAGTGCGGAGACCAGCTCGACCAGGGTGGAGTTGCGTTCGGCGGCGTCGTCCCCGCTGAAGGCGCCGGAGGTCAGGACCAGGGCGTGGTCGGCCGGGGCCACCGGGGTGTCCTGGGAGAGGACGTCGAGGGCCTCGAGGCCGGCCAGCACCGTGGAGACCGATGCCGCGTCGGGCGCGGTGCCGCCCGGCGGCACCATGAGCACCTGCGCCAGCAGCGAGCCGACGAGCCGGCCGACGTCGTCGGTCTCCGGCAGCTGCACACCGGCCGGGGTGCGGCGCCGGTGACGTAGCTCTGCAGGGCCGAGGACGACGACGGGTCGCTGTACTCGGGCAGCAGCCGGACGGTGCCGGCGACCGTGCCGCCGGCCTCGCCGATCAGACTCGTGACGTCCTCGACGGTCTCGGTGGCGACGTCCTCGTTGGTGACCACGAGCAGGACGCTGCTGCCCTCCAGCGCACCGTCGACGAGGACCGGTGCGACCGCGTCGTCGAACGCGTCGGCGCTGTCGAGCTGGGCCTGCAGCTGCTGGGTCCGGTCCTCCAGTGCGCGCTTGTCCGCCTGGAGGGCCGCGACCTGGCCCTCGATGTCGGCCTGGATGGGCTCGTTGAGCGCGGTCGTCCCGATGATGATGCCGAGCGCGATGGCCAGGAAGACGGCGATCAGGGAGACCAGGTGGTAGCGGAAGTCGATCACGAGAGAAGGTTCTCCAACCAGAACATGAAGCTGTTCCACTGGTCGGCCAGCAGGTCGAGGTAGACCCGGCCGACCGCGGACACCGCGAGCGCGGAGCCGATGGCGACGAACGCGGCGAGGACGAGGACGGCCAGCGCCGTCGTCGAGATCCGGCTGCGGTACAGCCGGCTCACGCCCTTGGCGTCGACCAGCTTGCCGCCCAGGCGCAGCCGGGTGAGGAAGGTCGAGGCCATGCCGCCGCGGCCCTTGTCGAGGAACTCGACGAGGGTGGCGTGGGTGCCGACCGCGACGATCAGGGTGGCGCCCTTCTCGTCGGCGAGCAGCATCGCGATGTCCTCGCTGGTGGCCGACGCCGGGAAGGTGATCGCGTCGACGCCGAGATCCTGGACGCGCGCCAGGCCGGGCGCGCGCCCGTCGGCGTAGGCGTGCACGACCACCTCGGCGCCGCAGGTCAGCGAGTCGTCGCTGACCGAGTCCATGTCGCCCACGATCATGTCCGGCTGGTAGCCGGCCTCGCGCAGCGCGTCGGCTCCGCCGTCCACGCCGATGAGGACCGGCCGGTAGTCGCGGATGTAGGGCCGGAGGGCATGCAGGTCCTCCTTGTAGTCGTAGCCGCGGACGACGACCAGCACGTGGCGGCCCTCGATCGCGGTGGACACGTCGGGGACGCCGACCCCGTCCAGCAGGAGCGCGCGCTCCCGCTTCATGTACTCCATCGTGTTGGTGGCGAACGCCTCGAGCTGCGTGGACAGCCCGGCCTTGGCCTCGCTCATCGCCATGGCGACGGTGCCGCGGTCGTGCACCCGGCCCTCGGCGAGGACCTCCCCGTCCTCGGCGACCAGCTTGTTGCCGTCGAGGCGCACCTGCGCGCCCTCCTTGACCCGGCCGAACACCTCCTTGCCGACGTCGTCCAGGAGCGGGATGCCGGCGGTGATCAGGATTTCGGGGCCGAGGTTCGGATATCGGCCGGAGATGCTGGGCGCGGCGTTGACCACGGCGGCGACCCGGCAGGCGACGAGCGCGTCCGCGCTGACCCGGTCGATGTCGACGTGGTCGATGACGGCGATGTCGCCGGGGCGCAGCCGCTTGGTGAGGTTCTTCGTGCGACGGTCCAGCCGGACGGTGCCGGCCGCGCCGGGTCCGGTCTCCGCTGCCCGGCCGCGCCGAAGGGTGCCGATGCGCATGCGCCGCATGCTTTCACGATGCGCTGGACGGCCGGTCGTCCGACGCGCGACGGCAACCCGCCGCTCACGCAGCGTGTGCGACACGACGGGGAGGACGACACGCCCGTGGCGCCGTCTCGGGCTGTCTCGCGGGGCCGTTACCTCCCCGTGACTAGCGTTGCCGCTGTGACTGGAGTGGCCCACGCCCTGCCCCGAACCGCGTCCGCAGACGGCACTCCCGCGCCGTCCGAGGAGGCCGGCGCGGTGTCGGTCAACAGTGCGCTCATCAGGGCGGTCCCCTCCGTGGAGGCCCCGGAGGGGGCGTCGTCACTCCCCGCTCCTGACGGCTCCCGGCCCCTGACCCCGGCCGGCCCTTCCTCCCCGGAGACCGCCGCGGAACCGCGGAGGAAGAAGGCCCGCGGCTCCGGTGCGCGCGAGCGGCGCTACCAGGAGACACGGTCACGGATCGTCGACGCCGCGGCCGAGCTCTTCGCCGAGCGCGGCTTCGACGCCGTGAGCGTGATGGAGATCGCGCGGCACGCCGGCGTGGTCGAGAAGACCGTCTTCAACCACTTCCCGGTGAAGGAGGGACTGGTCTTCGACGCCGACCCGCCGATGCGCACCGCACTGCTGGACGCCGTCCGTCGCCGCCCGGCCGGTGAGTCGGTGTCCGCCGCCGCGGGCAGCTTCGTCGTCGCGGCGGTCAGCCTGCTCGGGTCACCGGAGGCGGCGACCGGCGTGGCGCAGATCGCCCGGGTCGTCCGGGGCAGCCGGACCCTGCAGGTGAGGGAGCGGGAGATCCTCGACCAGCTGACCGACTCGCTGGCCGAGCTGATCGCCGAGGAGACGGGGGCCGAGCGCGGACGGATCGAGCCGTGGCTGGCCGCGCACGCGGTGATCGGGCTCTACGCCTCGCTGCTGGAACTGGCCCGCGACCGCGTGCTGGCCGGTGTGGGAGGCATCGAGCTGTCCGCGGAGCTGCGGCGGCAGGGACGCCGTGGTCTGTCCCTGCTCCAGTTCGGTCTCGCCGGCTACGCCAAACGCCGCTGAGGGCGCGTCAGTCGGCCAGCCACGCCATCAGGCGGCCCCTCGACCAGCAGCGCCCGACCGCCTCGGCGTGCCGGGCCGAGCCGTCGAACACCGCGATACCGATGATGCTGTGGCCGGACGCGGGGCGGTCGCCGAGCGTCGGCATCCCCGGCGCGACCCCGACGCCCTCGGCCGACACCCAGGCCACCGGCCGATCGGCCGCCGTCCGCTCGAGCACGTGCAGCAGCGCGCCGCGGCGCCCGGGCCGGATGCGGGACAGCGCCCACGTCGTCGTGACGACGGGGAGGGCGCCGGCGGGCACGCGGCCGAGGGCCTCGGGCAGCACCTCCAGCGGATCTCCGCGCAGCAGGGCCGGAGGGGCCGCGGCCGCCAGCGCCAGCTCCGCGTCGAGCTGCGCGCGCCGAACACCCTGATCCGGTGGCAGGCAGGCCCGCAACCACCGGACGTCGTCGGCGTCGGTGACGTCGAGCGGGTCGCGGTCGACCCCGATTCTGGCGACGACGTCGGGCAGGGGCCGTGCCGGAACGGGGCGGTCACCGACGAGCGCGGCCGCCTGCTGCACGGGCGAGGACGGGTTCCCCAGCGTCAGCCGGGCGCCGTAGGTGATGCCGACGCGGTCCACACCGAGATTCAGCCCGGCCGAGCAGCCGACGTCGACCAGACCGACGGCCGTCGCACCTGCCCGCGCGGCGACCTCGGCGAGGGCCGGGTACAGCACGGTGCCGTGTCCGGTCTCGTCGGCCCGCACCCGTCGGCGCATCGCGGAGTGCACGATCGTGTCGGTGTGGACCAGCAGCGCGTCGACGGCCGCGCGGGCGGCAGCGTCGCCGTCACCGGCGGCATGAGCCGCGGCGAGTGCAGGCGCGTGCCCGGTGAGGGCGAGGTCGTGCAGGGCGGCGAGGACGAGCGCCGGCCCGCGCTTGCCCGTCGGCAGGGACTGCAGCGCCTCCAGCGCCTCCGGCGACTGGCTCAGGGCGAGGGCGACACGCGCGTGGAGAGCGGACGCCGCGGGCACCTCGACCTCGGCGAAGCGCCGGTAGGTCTCGGTGAGTGTTCGAGCATGGGCATGCCCGGACACCCTGGCGCCCGCCCCGGCGGTCACACGTCGATCTGCAGCGAGCGCAGCAGCTGGTCGGCGCGGTCGCCCGGGATGGCCGGGTTCTGCGTGAAGAGCACGACGGCGACCATGTACCCGTCCTCCCCCGCCCAGCCGTGGCCGTCGGCGCAGAGCCGGCGGATGTGGTCGCGCACCTTGGGCTCGCTGCTGTAGCGCCCGAAGTCCAGGCCCATGGCGAGGAAGTTCACCACCCGGTAGCCCAGATCGGCCGCCGTCGCGACGGTGGCCTCCGGGTCGGAGTAGCTCGCGACCGCGGTGATCACGTTCTCGTACCCCGCCTTGAGCAGCTGCAGCACCAGGTCGTTGCCACGGACGCCACCCCACAGCTCCGGCATCAGGATGTCGCGGTCGGGTGCCGGGATGTAGGGCGGGTTCGAGATGACCGTGGAGATCTGCGGCCCACCGGCGGCGTCCGCCTGGTCGAAGAAGTCACCCAGCTCGACGGTGTAGCGGTCGGCGACGCCGCGCTCGGCGATGTTGACGCGGGCCATCTCGAGCGACGGCGCGCTGATGTCGTAGCTGTGCACCCGAAGGCCCGGCAGCGAGGTCACGACGTCGGCGATGGCCGTCGCGTCGCCGGTGCCGAGCTCGACGACCCCGTTGTCCTCCCACGCCAGCTGCTCGCGGTAGTTGTCGAGCAGCATGCAGACCGAGAAGCCGTAGTGCGCCGACTCGTCGGTCGAGGAGAAGCAGGTCATCGGCCAGCCCTACCCGACGATCCGCGCGGCCACCCTCCCGATCACTCGTCCGAGGCGTGATCGTGACCGCATCGGGCTATGCCCGCCCGTCCGACCGCCCGTCCGCCTGCCCGGCCACCCGCCCGTCCGCCCGCGCGGCCGCCACCGCCAGCAGTTCGCGCGCGTGCGCCTGACCGGTGTCGCTGTCGGCGAGACCGGAGAGCATGCGCGCGAGCTCGCGGACCCGGTCCTCCCCCGCGACGGCGCGGATGTCGGTGGCCGTCACGCCCGCCGCGGTGTCGGGCGACTTGTCGACGACGAGATGGGTGTCGGCGAAGGCCGCGACCTGCGCGAGGTGGGTGACGACGACCACCTGGTGGTCCCGGGCGAGGCGGGCGAGGCGGCGGCCGATCTCCCCGGCCGCCTGCCCGCCGACGCCCGCGTCGACCTCGTCGAAGACCATCACCGGCACCGGGTCGGCGCCGGCGAAGACCACCTCGATGGCGAGCATCACCCGCGAGAGCTCGCCGCCGGAGGCGCCCCTGTGCACCGGTCGGGGCGGAGCGCCGGGGTGGGCGGCCAGCAGCAGCGCCACCTCGTCGACGCCGTCCGCGCCGGGATCGTCGGGGTGGCTGTCGACCGAGAAGGAGACCGTCGCGCTCTTCATCGCCAGGCCGGCCAGCTCTGCACCGACCTCCGCGGCGAAACCCTCGGCCGCGGCGCGACGCCCCGCGGAGAGCTGGGCGCCCAGCTCGTCGACCTCGGCCCGCGCGGCGTCGCGAGCGGCGGCCAGGGCCTCCAGAGCCTCGTCGGACACGTCGAGCTCGGACAGCCGGGCCTGCGCATCCTCGGCCCATGCCAGCACCCCGGACAGACCCTCACCCGGGCCGGCGAACTTGCGGACCAGCGCCGTGATGGCGGCGCGCCGCTCCATGACCTCGGCCAGCCGGGCGGGGTCGGCGTCCAGGTCCGCCACGTAGCCCGCGAGCTGGCCGGCGACGTCGGACACCACCGCGACGGCGTCGGCGATGTCCTGGGCCAGCAGGACCAGCGCCGGGTCGTCGGAAGCGGCGAGGGCACGTTCGGCGATCGCCAGCGCGGCGGTGGCGTCCTGGGGCGCGTCGACCGCGCCGAAGTCACCGGTCACGTCACCCACCAGTGCCAGCCGCGCCTCGTCGGCCGCGGCCCGCAGCGCGTCGGCGTCGCTGAGTCGCTTCACCTGTGCGGCCAGGGCGTCGTCCTCACCTGGCTCCGGGTTCACCGCCTCGATCTCCTCGAGACCGTGGCGGAGGACGTCGGCGGCCTGGGCCAGTTCCCGGGCCTGGTTCCGCCGCCGCTCGAGGTCGGCGGCCAGCTCCCGCCACCGCTGGTGGGCGACGCGATATCGGTCGAGCAGGTCGAGGTGAGCCGGACCCGCGTACCGGTCGAGCGCACGGCGCTGCTCGGCCGGGCGGGAGAGCCGCAGCTGGTCGGACTGCCCGTGGACGGCCAGCAGCCCTTCGGCCAGCTCGGCCACCACGCCGACGGGCACGCTCCGCCCGCCGAGGAATGCCCGTGACCGGCCCTCGGCGGACACGGACCGGGCGAGGATCAGGCTGCCGTCGTCGTCGGGGTCCGCGCCCGCGTCGGCCGCCCGCTCCCACACCGGCGAGTCGGGGGGCAGGACCAGTCGGCCCTCGACCCCGGCCCTTCCGCTGGCCCGCACCCGCCCTGGGTCGGCCCGGCCGCCGAAGAGCAGGGTCAGGCCGGTGACGACCATCGTCTTGCCCGCGCCGGTCTCACCGGTGACCACCGTCAGGCCGCCGCCAAGCTCCAGGGTGACGTCGTCGATCGCGCCGAGGCCGCGGATCCGCAGCTCGGTGAGGCGGCCGGGCCCGGGGTCGCCGACCGCCTGGTCCGCGGTCCGCTCAGGCGTCCTCGTGGGTACCGACACCGGTCACCTCCGCCGAGCGGACGGTCGTGCCGTCGCCCGACACGATGTCGCGGGTCAGGACGTTTCGGCTGGTGAACAGCTCGTGGCCCGGGCCGGCGTGGTGCCGCGAGTCGCGGAAGCCGCGCACCGGGAGGCCGAACTTCGCCACCAGGCGGTCGCCGAACGTCGAGGCGTGGACGCGGGCGATGCGGACCGGCCGGTCGGCCCGGCGGACGTCGACCCGGCCGCCGTCGGGCACCTCCACCACCCGGCGGCCGTCGGCGGAGACGCGGGACCGGTTGCCGTCGGCGGGCACGGCGACGGTGAGAACGGAGTCCGGCGAGGTGACCAGGGGGCGGGCGAAGAGGGCGTGGGCGTTGCTGGGCACCAGCAGCAGGGCCTCGACGTCCGGCCAGACCACCGGCCCCCCGGCGGAGAAGGCGTAGGCGGTGGACCCGGTCGGGCTGGCGCACAGGACGCCGTCGCAACCGAAGCTGGTCAGCGGCCGGCCGTCGATGGCCAGGACCACGTCGAGGACGCGGGAACGTTCCGACTTCTCCACCGACACCTCGTTGAGCGCCCACGTGCTGCCGACGACCGTGCCGGCACTGTCGAGCACGTCGACCGCGAGGGCGAGGCGTTCCTCGACGGAGTACTTGCACAGCTCGATGGCGTGCAGGGTCTCTTCGACCGCCTCGGGCTCGGTCTCGGCGAGGAACCCGACCCGGCCGAGGTTCACGCCCATCAGCGCGGCGTCGGTGTAGCGGGCGAGCTCCGCGGCGCGCAGGAACGTGCCGTCGCCGCCGAAGACCATGACGATCTCCGCGCCCTGTGCCGCCGCACTGCCGGCGGGGACCAATTCGGCGCCCTCGATCGCCAGGTCGTCGGCCTCGTCCTCGAGCAGGCGCACGATGATGCCGCCGGCCTGCAGCCGCGCCGCCGAGGTCCGGGCCAGGTCGACGATGTCGTGCCGGCCGGTGTGCACGGTGAGCAGGACGCGGCGCGGCTCCTCCGTCGTCCCGCTCCCGGTCGCTGGGTCGGTCACTGCGGCCCCTCCTCGACTGCTCGTCTCACGTCGTGCTCCTGCGGCGGTCCGGCGTCCCGGCGCAGCCACAGGAAGAACTCCACGTTGCCAGCCGGCCCGGGCAGCGGGCTGGCCACCACCCCGGCGGTCCCCCAGCCGAGCGAGGCCGCGGCGGAAGCCACGTCCAGGACGGCGTGCACGCGGTGCTCCGGATCGCGGACGACACCACCCGCGCCGAGCCGCTCGCGACCGACCTCGAACTGTGGCTTCACCATCGGCAGGAGGTCGGCGTCGGGCCGGGCGCACGTGGTGAGTGCGGCCAGCACCAGCCGCAGCGAGATGAAGGAGAGGTCGGCCACGGCCAGATCGACCGGTCCCTCGATGGTGTCGGGGGTCAGGGTGCGGACGTTGGTGCGCTCCAGGACGCGCACCCGCTCGTCGGTGCGCAGTGACCAGGCGAGCTCGCCGTAGCCGACGTCGACGGCCACGACCTCGCTGGCACCCCGCCGCAGCAGGACCTCGGTGAACCCGCCGGTGGAGGCGCCGGCGTCCAGCGCCCGTCGGCCCTCGACCGGGACGTCGAATGCGTCCAGCGCGCCGAGCAGCTTGTGGGCGCCACGCGACACCCAGCTGGGTTCGTCCGGATCGGTGCGCACCACGACCGGGGTGCCGGCTTCGACGCCGGTGGCGGCTTCGTCGCGGCCTGGCCGGCCACGGCCACCCGGCCCTCGGCGATGAGGGTGACGGCGTGCTCGCGGGAACGGGCCAGGCCCCGCCGCACGAGCTCGGCATCGAGCCGGCTGCGGCGGGCCATCAGAGCCTGTCGATCGTGCCGAGCTCGCGCTCGAGCCGTGCGTGCTCCGCCTCGAACTCGGCGACGTGCTCGGCGACCGGGCGCCGGTCCAGGTCGGCGAACGGCGCGCCCGCCTCGTCGGCAGCCTCCGCCCCGCCGGCGGGAGGAGCCGGCGCGTCGGAGCGGTCGGCGGCCGCGGGAGCCGGGCCGGGACGCGGCGGACCCGGGGCCGGTCGCGGCTCGCTCGGCTCGGTCATGGCGCTGGCCTCTCGGACGTCGTGCAGGGGCGGGTTCGGCTCGCTGGCGAGGTTACCGGCCGGGGACGACGGGCACGGGGCCGCGAGCAGGGCGGTAGCGTCCCTGCACCCGGTTCCACCCCGCCCGCGTCCTTGGAGGCCCGCCCCGGTGGCGACGATGGAGCAGTGCATGACGAGCCTCGAGGGGATCCTCGGGGATCTCGCGAGGAATCCGGCGGCGGCCGGCCTCGACCGCAGCCTGTCGTGCCGGCTGACCGATCTCGACCAGGTGGTGCTGGGCCGGCTCAGCGCGGGGGCCGTCCGGGACCTGCACGTCGTCCCGGACGGACCGTCGGTGCCCAAGGCGGACATCCGGCTGACGATGGCCAGCGACGACCTGGTCGCGCTGACCGACGGCCGGCTGCAGTTCGGGCCGGCGTGGGCGAGCGGCCGGGTGCGACTGGAGGCGGGGCTCCGCGACCTGCTGCGGCTGCGCAAGCTGCTCTAGCTCCCGCCGGCGGTCGCGCGCTGCGCCAGGCCCCAGCGGTGCAGAGCTCTGGCGGACGCGTCGTCGGTCGCCACGACCCGGACGGCCGCGCCGGCGTCGGAGTGCCGCGACCAGTGGGCCACGCACAGCGCGCGGAGCCCATCCAGGCCGTCACCGCCGTGCGCGTCCCCGGGAGCGGCGAGGAGCAGCACGTCGTCGCCCTCCGCGGATCGCACCGTCCAGCTGCCGCACCGCCAGGCGCCGCCGTCTGCAGCCACCGCCGGATGCGGCACGAGCAGCCCGGCCGCATCCGGCGCGAGCAGGTCGGGCCGCTGCTCGGGTGCAGCGCGCAGCAGCGTCGCCGGATCGGTGACACCGGTGAAGACGAGCAGGCTCGCGGCGCCGGCCCGGCGGGCACCCTCGATGTCGGTGTCGAGCCGGTCGCCGACGACCAGCGGGCGCCGCGCGGCCGTCCGGCGGACGCACTCGGCGTGCATCGCCGGGTCGGGCTTGCCGGTGACGAGCGGCCGGACGCCGGTGACCGCGCTGACGACGCCGACCATCGCGCCGTTGCCCGGCAAGGGCCCTCGCGGCGACGGGACCGTTGCGTCGGTGTTGGTGGCCACGTGCCGGGCGCCGTTGCGGACGGCGACCACCGCCTCGGACAGCTGCACCCAGCCGACCTGCGGGCCGTAGCCCTGCACGACCGCCACCGGGTCGTCCTCCGCCCGCTCGACGACGGCGAGACCGGCCTCCCGGAGGGCGGCGGCGACGCCCGGCCCGCCGACGGCGAGGACCTTGGCGGCGGGGCCGAGCAGCTGCGCGACGACGGACGCGGCAGCCTGCGAGCTGGTGATGACGTCGGCGGGCTCTGCCGGTACCCCCAGCTCGGCGAGGTGCGCGGCCACCTGATCCGGGGTCCGGGCGGCATTGTTGGTGACGAAGCCCAGCCGCATGCCGGCCGCGCTGGCGGAGACGAGCACGTCCGGTACGCCGGGCACCGCGTGCGGGCCCACGTAGACCACGCCGTCGAGATCGAGGAGCGCGACGTCGTAGACCGCACTCGGCGCGTCGGGGCTGCCCGTGGCCAGGCTCGGCGAGGTCATGCCGAGTCCGCGGCCTGTCGGGCGCGAACCCCGCGCAACGCGCGGGCGTAGTGCCCGAGATCGGGGCGCATGGCCACGGCGAGCGCCAGGTGCTCCGCCGCCACCCGCAGCTCGCCGGCCTTGCTCGCCGCCAGACCGAGGCCGAAGTGGGCGTAGTCGTCGGTCGGGTTGACCGCCGTCAGGGTGGTGAACGCGGCCATCGCCTCCGGATAGCGACCGGCGTCGTACTGGGCCCGCCCCAGCGCCTCGAGGATGCTGCGTGAACCCGGCTCGGCCGCAGCCGCCCTCGCCAGGAGCGTCGCGGCCGCCGCGGGGTGTCCTTCTCCCAGGAGCTCCACACCACGCCGGTACCACTCGTAGACGCCGCCCTCGGGGGAACTGTCCTCCGGCACTCGCTCCCCCTTCTCCGGTGGCGGGCTGGGCTCGCCGTGGCTGCGACGGCGGGCGTCGGAGGCGACGGACGCGGCGCCGCGCCGCAACCGGACGCTTCTACGATCGTCGTCGTGATCACGTCGTCGGGCTCCCGGACGCCGGCTCCGACGGCGGGACTCGAGGTCCGGCCGTTCCGGGCGCTGACCTACCGACGGCGCGACCCCGAGCACCTCGCCCGGGTGAGTTCGCCAGCCTACGACCTCGTGACCCCTGCAGGGCGTGCGCGCCTGGCCGACGCGGACCCGTACAACATCGTCCGCCTCATCCTGCCCCTCGTCGACCGGTCGGCCCTGAGCGAGGACCCTGCGGAGCAGGCCGCCGACACGCTGCACCGCTGGATCAGCGAGGGCGTTCTGGAACTCGACGACTCCCGCGCCCTTTGGGTGTACGAGCTCCGCCCGCCGGAGGGGGCACCCGCGACCGTCGGCTGGCTCGGCGCGGTCGCGCTGCCGGCACCGGGTTCGACGGCCGTGCTGCCCCACGAGGACACGTACGCGGTCGCCGTCGAAGGACGTCGCGCACTCCTCGCGGCGACCCGGACCGACCTCGAGCCGATCGTCCTCGCGCACGACCTGGAGCCCGCGGTCACGGAGGTCACCGACCTGGCCCGGTCGGGAGTGCCGACGCTCGTGCTGCACGACGGGGACGGCGTCGACCACCGGCTCTGGCGGGTGACCGACCCGGCCCTCCTCGGCAGGGTCGAGGGCGCGCTGCGCCGCACGGCGGCCGTCATCGCCGACGGGCACCACCGCTTCGCCGCGGCTCGGGCCCACGCGCTGACCCGGACGGGAGTCGCCGGCAGCGACGCCGTCCTCGCGCTGGTCACGCCGATGGGCCCCGGTGGGCTTCGTGTCGACCCGATCCACCGCGTCGTGCCGGAGCTCTCCCTCGACGCGGCGATCAACGGCGCCGGGGCCCACTTCCGGGTCACCGAACTGCCCCCACCGGCCCGAGCGGACGGCGTGCGCGACGCGGCGGATCGCTGGCTGGCCGACGCGCACACCACCGGCTTCCTCGTCACCGACGGTCGACGGGTGGTGCAGCTGGACCAGCCGTCGGAGGTCGTGCGGTCGGCCGTGCCGCCGGAGGCGCCGGACGCGTGGCGGCGCCTGGACGTCGTCCTCGCCCATCACGGCTTGCTGGCCGCCTGCTGGGGACGACGCGACGACCCGGAGTCCGTGCTCATCGCGCACAGCGTCGGCGAGGCCCTCGAAACGGCGGTCGAGCGGAACGGCGTGGCGCTCCTGCTCCGGGCGCCGTCCCCTGCCGACGTCGCGGCGGTCGCCCGCGCCGGGGCTCGCATGCCGCGGAAGTCGACGCTGTTCCTCCCCAAGCCGAGGACCGGCCTGGTCCTCCGGCCACTGGACGGCTGACCTCACGGGGACCGGCTCAGGCCGTGAGATCGGTGGTCGTGGCGCCGGCCCGCGGCACCTTGCGGCCCCGGCGGCAGTTCACCTCGCACACCGAGGCCGTCCCGCTGCCCGTCCGCCAGAACCTGCGCTGCAGGGCACCCTCGACCTCGACCACGTCGCCGGGCTGCCACAGGGCGGCACGACGCTGCAGCGAGCGGTCGTAGGTGATGCAGGTCAACACGTCGACCGACTGGCCTCGCGCCCGCGGCTCGGGCCGCCGCACGACCAGCCGGAAGGTGAGCAGGGTGTCCCCGCTGGGCAGCGTCCGGAGCTCCGCCGGCGCGGACACCCTTCCTCGTAGGACCACGTCGTTCCGGTCGATCACAGCCACGCTCATGCAGTGAGCCTGGGTTGCCGGCCGGACCCGGACCATGGGCCGGGGGCATCTGTGGACAGTGATGCTGGGTGTGCACAACCAACACCGGGCGGTGCGGTCAGGCCTGCGGGGTCGCCCCGTCAGCGTCGTCGTCGGTCTCGCCGAGCAGTTCGGCCACCTCTGCCTCGACCTCCTCGTCGAAGGTCATCCGCGGGACCCGGGCAGCCCGGTTCTCCGCCGGAGGTGCGGGCGGCTCGTCGCCGGCCTCGGCCTCGACGTCCTCGAACCCGACGTCCTCCAAGCCGACGTCCTCCAGCCCGGCGTCCTCGAACCCGGCGTCCTCGTCCTCGAGCTCGACCTCGAGGAACTCGACGCCGAGGTCGTCGACGGCGCCGAGCGCGGCGTCAGGGTCGGCGGCGGCGATGGCCCCGAGCCATTCGTCGGCGCGGTCCTCCTCGCCCTGGGAGCGCAGTAGGCCGGCGTACGCCGAGGCGACTCGGAGCCGGCCCTGGTCCTGGTCCCGGAGCTGGGACGGGTCCGGGCGCCCCCCGAGCTCGGCCTCGAGGACCAGGCGAGCGGCTGCCGTCTCGCCGAGGTCCATCCGCGCGCCGGCCTCCACGAGGCGGAGTTCGGCCCGCTCGTCCGCATCGACGTCGCCGGCGAGTGCCTCGGCGACGAGCCGCAGCGCCACGTCGGGGCGGCCCAGCGCGCGTTCGCAGTCGGCGAGGACGGCGCGATAGCCCTGGTCGCCGCTCATCCGCCGGTAGGCCCGGATCTCGCGGGCGGCCTCGGCGTAGTCGCCCGCGTGGTACGCCGCGACGCCGACGGCCTCCCGGACGGCGGCGATCCGGGATGCCCGGTCACGAGCGGCCCGCGCGTGGGCGAGCGCCTCGGCAGGGTCGTCGTCCAGCAGCGTTCCGGCAGCGACGAGGTGCGCCGCGACCGTCTGGGCGTTCCGTGGGTCGAGCCCGCGCAGGGCACCGCGGACCGCGGGGTCGAGGTCGCGCGGATCGACACCCTCGGGGATCTCCGGTCCTCGCGGCAACGGCGGCCGACGCTCCTCGCGAGCGGGGGCAGGACGGGGCCCGGCGTCGCGGCGGTCACCGGCAGGCCGACGGCCCTGCCAGCCTCCCCGGTCGCCCTGGGGACGCCGGTCCTGCCACTGCGGCCGATCGCCGGTGGGCCGATCACCTGTGGGCCGGTCACCCGGCGGACGCCGCTCCTGCCACTGCGGCCGGTCGCCGGTGGGCCGATCACCTGTGGGCCGATCACCCTGCGGACGCCGCTCCTGCCAGGCGCCACCGCCCCGCTGCCCGCCCGAACGCTGCGTCCGGTCACCCGGCGGACGCCGCTCCTGCCACTGCGGCCGATCGCCCGTGGGCCGATCACCCTGCGGACGCCGCTCCTGCCAGGCGCCACCGCCCCGCTGCCCGCCCGAACGCTGCGTCCGGTCACCCGGCGGACGCCGCTCCTGCCACTGCGGCCGATCGCCCGTGGGCCGATCACCCTGCGGACGCCGCTCCTGCCAGGCGCCACCGCCCCGCTGCCCGCCCGAACGCTGCGGCCGGTCACCCGGCGGACGCCGCTCCTGCCACTGCGGCCGATCGCCCGTGGGCCGGTCACCCTGCGTACGCCGCTCCTGCCAGGCGCCACCGGCCTGCTCCCCGGCCGAGCGATGCGGGCGGTCTCCTTGCGGGCGCGGTCGGCGCTCCTGCCACGAGCCTGTTTCGTCACGGCCGGAGGTCCGGCCGCCGCGGGATGCGTCGCCCTGTCCCTGCGGGCGCCCCCGACGAGCGCCTCCTGCTTCAGAGCCTCCGCGCCCGGCAGCACCGCCGCGCGGCGCCCCCGACCCCGACCCGGTGCCGCGGGCGTTGCCGGCCCCTCGGGGGTTGCCCGCCCCTCGGCCGGCCCCCGAACCGTGCCCGCCGCCACGGGGGCCGCCGGAGCCACGTCGCGGACTGGTCATCTCGTGAATTCCCTCTTCGATTGACGGCACGCACGGCGCAGTCGCCGTGGATGGTTCGACCGGACAAACACATCGAACGGGGGCCAGAGCGCGTGGCTCTGACCCCCGTTCGGAATGGTTGTCCGGCGGCGTCCTACTCTCCCACCCCGTCTCCGGGGCAGTACCATCGGCGCTGAGAGGCTTAGCTTCCGGGTTCGGAATGTTGCCGGGCGTTTCCCTCTCGCCATGGCCGCCGTAACGCTGTGAACATGTCCTCACACCTCCGGTGGGGAACCGGGATGGTTGGTGGTTCAGAACCGCACAGTGGACGCGACTTTCTTCTTGTTGTGACTTGACTAGGTGTTCTTGCCCCACCGGGGTGGGGTGTGTGGTCAAGTCCTCGGCCTGTTAGTACCGGTCAGCTGCACACCTTGCGGTGCTTCCACTTCCGGCCTATCAACCCGCTGGTCTGGGCGGGGGCCTTACCCGGTTGTCCCGGTGAGAGACCTCATCTTGAAGCGAGCTTCCCGCTTAGATGCTTTCAGCGGTTATCCCTGCCGAACGTAGCCAACCAGCAGTGCACCTGGCGGTACAACTGGCACACCAGAGGTTCGTCCGTCCCGGTCCTCTCGTACTAGGGACAGCTCTTCTCAAGTCTCTTACGCGCACGGCGGATAGGGACCGAACTGTCTCACGACGTTCTAAACCCAGCTCGCGTACCGCTTTAATGGGCGAACAGCCCAACCCTTGGGACCTACTCCAGCCCCAGGATGCGACGAGCCGACATCGAGGTGCCAAACCATCCCGTCGATATGGACTCTTGGGGAAGATCAGCCTGTTATCCCCGGGGTACCTTTTATCCGTTGAGCGACACCGCTTCCACATGCCGGTGCCGGGTCACTAGTCCCAGCTTTCGCTCCTGCTCGACCCGTCGGTCTCACAGTCAAGCTCCCTTGTGCACTTGCACTCGACACCTGATTGCCAACCAGGCTGAGGGAACCTTTGGGCGCCTCCGTTACATTTTGGGAGGCAACCGCCCCAGTTAAACTACCCACCTGACACTGTTCCTGATCCGGATCACGGACCGAGGTTAGACATCCAATTCGACCAGAGTGGTATTTCAACGGCGACTCCACGGACACTGGCGTGCCCGCTTCACAGTCTCCCACCTATCCTACACAAGCCGAACCGAACACCAATATCAAGCTATAGTAAAGGTCCCGGGGTCTTTCCGTCCTGCCGCGCGTAACGAGCATCTTTACTCGTAGTGCAATTTCGCCGAGCCTGTGGTTGAGACAGCTGAGAAGTCGTTACGCCATTCGTGCAGGTCGGAACTTACCCGACAAGGAATTTCGCTACCTTAGGATGGTTATAGTTACCACCGCCGTTTACTGGCGCTTGAGTTCTGAGCTTCGCCTTGCGGCTGACCCGTCCCCTTAACGTTCCAGCACCGGGCAGGCGTCAGTCCGTATACATCGTCTTACGACTTCGCACGGACCTGTGTTTTTAGTAAACAGTCGCTTCTCACTGGTCTCTGCGGCCGGCTACCGCTGCCCACCGCGAGGGTGTTGACGGTCTCCGGCCCCCCTTCTCCCGAAGTTACGGGGGCATTTTGCCGAGTTCCTTAACCACAGTTCGCTCGATCGCCTCGGTATTCTCTACCTGACCACCTGAGTTGGTTTGGGGTACGGGCCGCTCGGAACTCGCTAGAGGCTTTTCTCGGCAGCATAGGATCATCCCATTCGCCTCATTCGGCTATGCGTCAGGCCTCACCCTGTGTGCGGAACGGATTTGCCTGCTCCGCGGGCCACACCCTTGCACCGGTACTACCACTCACCGGTAGGACTACCTTCCTGCGTCACCCCATCGCTTGCCTACTACCAGTCCGGGTCCCGCGCTAGTCCCCGCGACGACCCTCGAAAGAGCCGCACGGGTGTTCGGGCGGTTAGCATCGCTGGGTTCAGCATGGGCGTTCCTTCGCGGGTACGGGAATATCAACCCGTTGTCCATCGACTACGCCTGTCGGCCTCGCCTTAGGTCCCGACTCACCCTGGGCGGATTAGCCTGGCCCAGGAACCCTTGGTCTTCCGGCGGGGGAGGTTCTCACTCCCCTCTCGCTACTCATGCCTGCATTCTCACTCGTGCGGCCTCCACCACTCGGTCACCCGGTGGCTTCCACGGCCGCACGACGCTCCCCTACCCATCCACACACCTGGCCGCCGACCCAAGGCCGGCGGCGGGTTGTCTGTGTGAATGCCACGGCTTCGGCGGTGTGCTTGAGCCCCGCTACATTGTCGGCGCGGAACCACTTGACCAGTGAGCTATTACGCACTCTTTCAAGGGTGGCTGCTTCTAAGCCAACCTCCTGGTTGTCTCTGCGATCCCACATCCTTTTCCACTTAGCACACGCTTAGGGGCCTTAGCCGATGATCTGGGCTGTTTCCCTCTCGACTACGAACCTTATCGCCCGCAGTCTCACTGCCACGCTCTCACTTACCGGCATTCGGAGTTTGGTTGACGTCAGTAACCTTGTGGGGCCCATCGGCCATCCAGTGCTCTACCTCCGGCAAGAAACACGTGACGCTGCACCTAAATGCATTTCGGGGAGAACCAGCTATCACCGAGTTTGATTGGCCTTTCACCCCTACCCACAGCTCATCCCCCAGGTTTTCAACCCTGGTGGGTTCGGTCCTCCACGCGGTCTTACCCGCGCTTCAACCTGGCCATGGGTAGATCACTCGGCTTCGGGTCTAGGACACGCGACTCAGATCGCCCTGTTCGGACTCGCTTTCGCTACGGCTACCCCCCACGGGTTAACCTCGCCACGTACCACTAACTCGCAGGCTCATTCTTCAAAAGGCACGCAATCACCCCCGCCGCCGAAACGACGAAGAGCTCTCACGGCTTGTAGGCACACGGTTTCAGGTACTATTTCACTCCCCTCCCGGGGTACTTTTCACCTTTCCCTCACGGTACTTGTCCGCTATCGGTCACCAGGGAGTATTCAGGCTTAGCGGGTGGTCCCGCCAGATTCACACCGAATTCCACGGGCTCGGTGCTACTTGGGAACACGCTCGGGAGGTGCACAGTTTTCGTGTACGGGGCTCTCACCCTCTACGGCGACCCCTTCCAGAGGCCTTCCACTAACACATGCACTTTCTCACTCCCCGTCCCTCCGGCAGAAGGAACTGAACGGTCCCACGACCCCGCCTGCACAACCCCTGCCGGGTATCACATGCAAACGGTTTAGCCTACCTCCGCTTTCGCTCGCCACTACTCACGGAATCACTGTTGTTTTCTCTTCCTGTGGGTACTGAGATGTTTCACTTCCCCACGTTCCCTCCACACGCCCTATGTGTTCAAGCGCGGGTCACACCACATGACTGGTGCGGGGTTCCCCCATTCGGAAATCCTCGGATCAACGCTCGGTTGACAGCTCCCCGAGGCTTATCGCAGCCTCCTACGTCCTTCATCGGCTCCTGGTGCCAAGGCATCCACCGTGCGCCCTTAACAACTTGGCCACACAAAAACACCGCACAACCACCCCCGGAAGAGAGACGATCGTGCGGGCCTACAAGAACTCTGCTAACCAGAGTCAAAAAGATGCTCGCGTCCACTGTGCAGTTCTCAACGACCAACCAGACACCCCCCACACGCCCCCACCAGACCCGCGACCCCCACAGGAGACACGACGGTATGAGAACCAGAAGGCCCTGACCTCCAAGACAACGACCACACCCCCCGCAGGAGATGGCCCGCTCCCTCAGGACCCAACAGCGCGCCTACGACCAGCCACCCACCCGCCACCACCTTCCACACCCACCCCCAAAGGGATGAGCCGTACTAGCGGCGACCGACAGGCACCGGCCGAACTGGTCAGCGTTCCACCCTCGAGCACTGTCACCAGGCACCAGCAGCCACCCGGAAGTGGGCGACCGTCACGGCCCGAGCACAGCTCTGGACCACACCCCACACGGGGCGCGGCCAGTGCTCCTTAGAAAGGAGGTGATCCAGCCGCACCTTCCGGTACGGCTACCTTGTTACGACTTCGTCCCAATCGCCGATCCCGCCTTCGACGGCTCCCTCCACAAGGGTTGGGCCACCGGCTTCGGGCGTTACCGACTTTCGTGACGTGACGGGCGGTGTGTACAAGGCCCGGGAACGTATTCACCGCAGCGTTGCTGATCTGCGATTACTAGCGACTCCAACTTCATGGGGTCGAGTTGCAGACCCCAATCCGAACTGAGACCGGCTTTTTGGGATTCGCTCCACCTCACGGTATCGCAGCCCTTTGTACCGGCCATTGTAGCATGTTTGCAGCCCTAGACATAAGGGGCATGATGATTTGACGTCATCCCCACCTTCCTCCGAGTTGACCCCGGCAGTCTCCTATGAGTCCCCACCATCACGTGCTGGCAACATAGGACGAGGGTTGCGCTCGTTGCGGGACTTAACCCAACATCTCACGACACGAGCTGACGACAACCATGCACCACCTGTGCACGGCCCTTACGGACCCCCCATCTCTGGGAGATTTCCGTGCATGTCAAGCCTAGGTAAGGTTCTTCGCGTTGCATCGAATTAAGCAACATGCTCCGCCGCTTGTGCGGGCCCCCGTCAATTCCTTTGAGTTTTAGCCTTGCGGCCGTACTCCCCAGGCGGGGCGCTTAATGCGTTAGCTGCGGCACGGAACTCGTGGAATGAGCCCCACACCTAGCGCCCAACGTTTACGGCGTGGACTACCAGGGTATCTAATCCTGTTCGCTCCCCACGCTTTCGCTCCTCAGCGTCAGTTGTTGCCCAGAGACCCGCCTTCGCCACCGGTGTTCCTCCTGATATCTGCGCATTTCACCGCTACACCAGGAATTCCAGTCTCCCCTGCAACACTCCAGTTTGCTCGTATCGACTGCAGACCCGAGGTTGAGCCTCGGGATTTCACAGCCGACGCAACAAACCGCCTACGAGCTCTTTACGCCCAATAATTCCGGACAACGCTTGCACCCTACGTATTACCGCGGCTGCTGGCACGTAGTTGGCCGGTGCTTCTTCTGCAGGTACCGTCACTTCCGCTTCGTCCCTGCTGAAAGAGGTTTACAACCCGAAGGCCGTCATCCCCCACGCGGCGTCGCTGCGTCAGGCTTCCGCCCATTGCGCAATATTCCCCACTGCTGCCTCCCGTAGGAGTCTGGGCCGTGTCTCAGTCCCAGTGTGGCCGGTCACCCTCTCAGGCCGGCTACCCGTCGTCGCCTTGGTAGGCCACTACCCCACCAACAAGCTGATAGGCCGCGGGCCCATCCCCAGCCGATAAATCTTTCCACCACCAGACCATGCGGTCAGCAGTCATATCCGGTATTAGCCCCAATTTCTTGGAGTTATCCCAGAGCCAGGGGCAGGTTGCCCACGTGTTACTCACCCGTTCGCCACTGATCCCCCACCGAAGCAGGTTCACCGTTCGACTTGCATGTGTTAAGCACGCCGCCAGCGTTCGTCCTGAGCCAGGATCAAACTCTCCGTAGATGTTTGAAACCGGCTGAGACCCCGAGCTGACACTCGGGTCAATCAACCAAAGGAACCCAGCCGAGCTCCGAAGAACCCGACACGGGGTATTACTTGGCACTGACTTTCGGCACGCTGTTGAGTTCTCAAAGAGCGGACGCGCAGGAACTCCGGCCTCGCGGCCCTCGTTCGAGACGGCTTCTCGTTGTGGCACCGCACAACGGTCGGCCCCCGCAGGAGCGTCCCGCTGGCCCCAGACGGGGTCTCGCGCGGCGCAGAGAGAAAGTTACTGGCGGTCCGGGGGCGGTGTCAAACGGGTGGAGCCGTGACGCCCGACACCCGAACGGAACGGCTCCGTCACCGTCGCGACACCGCCGTCAGACGGTGCGCTGGACCCCGGCCACCGAGCGCTTGCCGCGTCGCAGGACGAGCCAGCCACCGGCCAGCCAGTCCCTCGGAGCCGGTACGGCATCGGCGTCGGTGACGCGCTCGTTGTTGACGTAGGCGCCGCCCTCCTTCACCGTCCGCCTGGCCTCCGAGAGACTGCCGACCAGGCCGGTGAGCTGGAACAGCTGGGCGAAGGTCGGCACCTCGCCGTCCACGGTGACGCTGCCCGCCTCCCGCAGCGCGGCGGCGAGCGTCTCCTCCCCCAGCGCCGCCAGGTCGTCCCGGCCGAAGAGCGCGCGCCCGGCCGCCTCGGCCTGCGCCAGCTGCTCCGGGCCGTGCACGAGGACGGTGAGCTCCTCTGCCAGCGCGCGCTGGGCCGTCCTCGCGGCGGGCCGTTCGTTGCTCTCCGCGATGAGAGCCTCCACCTCCTCGGCCGCCGCTCGGAGTACAGCGGCAGCCATGCTCGGGCGTCGGCGTCGTCGGCGTTGAGCCAGAACTGGAAGAACGCGTACGGCGACGTCAACGACGGGTCCAGCCAGACGGCGCCGCCCTCGCTCTTGCCGAACTTGGTGCCGTCGGACTTGGTCACCAGGGGCGTCGACAGGGCGTGCACCCTCGCCCCCTCCGTCCGGCGCACCAGGTCGATGCCGGCGGTGAGGTTGCCCCACTGGTCCGAGCCGCCGGTCTGCAGCGTCACCCCGTGCCGCCGGTGCAGCTCCCGGTAGTCGTTGGCCTGCAGGATCTGGTAGCTGAACTCGGTGTAGCTGATGCCGGCTTCGGAGTTCAGCCGGGCCGACACCGCCTCCTTGGCGAGCATCTGGCTCACCCGGAAGTGCTTGCCGAGGTCACGGAGGAAGTCGATCGCCGACACCGGCGCGGTCCACTCGAGGTTGTCGACGTAGATCGGGCCCTTGAGACCCTCGGCCTCGGCCGGCACGTCGAGGAACGGCGCCACCTGCTCACGGATCCGCCGCACCCACTCGGCGACGGTGTCCCGCTCGTTGAGCTGCCGCTCGGCCGAGGGACGCGGGTCGCCGATCAGGCCCGTGGCACCGCCGACCAGCACGACCGGCTGGTGCCCGGCGCGCTGCAGCGCACGCAGCACCATGAACTGCAGCAGGTGACCCACGTGCAGGCTCGGCGCCGTCGGGTCGAACCCGGCGTAGTACGCGACCGGGCCTTCGGCCAGGTGCGCGCGGAGGGCGGCCTCGTCGGTGCTCTGGGCGATCAGCCCGCGGCGGTGCAGCTCGTCGATCACGTCGTTCACGGGGATCCATCCTGCCCGGCGGACGAGCGGCGGGGCTTCCCACCCGCCCGGAACACGCTCACCGAGGGAGCACCTGTCTCCCAGAACCGCCACGGCAGGTCGGTCGCCACGCTGATGCCGACGCGGGGACCGGCCGAGACCGACGCAGGCAGGTCTCCGCGGTGCAGGCGTACGGGGCTCTCCGGTGACAGCAGGTCCCGGTCGAGGTCCTCCCGGCCGATCGCCAGCGCCTGGGTCAGCCGCGCCGGTCCACCGGCCAGGTCGCGGGCGGTCCTGGCGGCGGGACGTCGGGAGCGCGCGAGTTCCTCTCCCACGACCACCTCACCGGCCCGGAGGAGCACCGCCGAACCCTCGCCTTCCCGTCCGACCACGACATTGGCGCACCAGTGCACGCCGTAGCTGAAGTAGACGTACAGGCGGCCGGGCGGGCCGAACATGATCGCGGCCCGGGGGGTGGGGCCTCGATGGGAGTGCGCGGCGGGGTCCGTGCCGTTTCCCGAGTACGCCTCCACCTCGGTCAGGCGGAGGGCGACCCGGCCCTCCGGCCGGTCGGTGACCAGCCAGCAGCCCAGCAACGTCGGGGCGACGACGGCGGGCGGACCCAGCAGCTCCTCCCCGCGGACGAGCTCTCCCGGCTGCACGGTCAGAGGGCGGCCGCCACGGGTGAGGACGACGCCCAGTCGGCGTGTGCGGTGGCGAGCTGCTTCAGGGCGGAGAGCTGCTCGGCGACCCGGTCGGGCGCCGTCCCCCCGCGGGCCTTGCGGGCAGCCAGTGCGCCGGGCACGGACAGCACCGACCGGACGGCAGGGGTGAGCCGCTCGTCGATGCCGGCCAGCTGGTCGTCGGCGAGCTCGTCCAGCTCGAGCCCGGCCTCCTCGCAGAACGACACCATGGCCCCGGAGATCTCGTGCGCCGACCGGAACGGCACGCCGTTCGACACCAGCCACTCGGCGACGTCGGTGGCCAGGGCGTAGCCCTGCGGCGCCGCGGCCTCCAGGACCTCCGGGCGCAAGGTGAGCGTCGCGACCATGCCGGTGACCGCCGGCAGGAGCAGCATCAGCTGCTCCATCGAGTCGAAGACCGGCTCCTTGTCCTCCTGCAGGTCCCGGTCGTAGGCCAGCGGAAGCCCCTTGAGCATCGTGAGCAGACCGGTCAGGTTGCCCACGAATCGGCCGGACTTGCCCCGGGCCAGCTCGGCGATGTCGGGGTTCTTCTTCTGCGGCATGATCGACGACCCGGTCGCCCAGGCGTCATCGAGGCGGGCCCAGCCGAACTCCGTCGACGTCCAGAGGACGACCTCCTCCCCCAGCCGGGACAGGTGGACGCCGAGCAGCGCCGCGGCGAAGCAGAACTCCGCGGCGAAGTCGCGGTCGCTGACCGCGTCGATCGAGTTGTCGGCGGCGCGGTCGAAGCCCAGTTCGGCGGCGACCGCGTCGGGGTCCAGCCGCAGCGACGAGCCGGCCAGCGCGCCGGCGCCCAGCGGGCTGACGGCCGCGCGCCGGTCCCAGTCCTGGAGCCGGTCGACGTCGCGGGCGATCGAGTGCGCGTGCGCCAGGAGCTGGTGGGCGATGAGCACCGGCTGCGCGTGCTGCAGGTGGGTCATGCCGGGCGCGGCGACGTCCTGGTACCGCTCGGCGAGGCCGAGCAGCGCGTACTCCAGCGACGACAGCTCGGCGACCAGCGCTCGCACGTTGTGCCGCAGGTAGAGCCGGAGGTCGGTGGCGACCTGGTCGTTGCGGCTGCGGCCGGCGCGCAGCTTGCCGCCGAGCGCGCCGAGCTTCTCCAGCAGGCCGCGCTCGAGCGCCTCGTGCACGTCCTCGTCGGCCTCGACCGGGGAGAAGGTGCCCGCGACGACCTCGGCCGAGAGCTCGGTCAGGGCGCCGACCATCGCGGCGAGCTCGTCGTCGGTCAGCAGCCCCGCACGGTGCAGGACACGGGCATGGGCCCGCGACGAGGCCAGGTCATAGGGAGCCAGCCGCCAGTCGACGTCCGTGGACTTCGACAGCGCCGCCATCGCCGGCGACGGCCCGCCACCGAATCGGCCGCCCCAGAGCCGGGTCTGCGAGGGGGCGCCAGTCATGGAGGTTCAGCTCTCTTCCAGGTCGGACTTCAGCTCGGGGTACACGGCCGGCGTGCGTTCGGCCAGCGCACGCAGACGCTCGGCCACGGCCGGTCCGCCGTCCGGCTCGCGGGAGATGACCAGGACAGTGTCGTCCCCGGCGATCGTGCCGAGCACCTCGGGGAGGCCGACCTTGTCCAGAGCCGAGGCGAGGAACTGCGCCGCCCCGGGCGGGGTCCGGAGCACGGCGAGGTTCGCGCTGCCCTCGGCATGGACCAGCAGATCGGCCAGCAGCCGGATCAGCCGGGCCGGGGCGGCCTGGGCCGGTCGCAGCGGCGCGTTCTCGGGCGGCAGGACGTAGGAGGCCGGAGCGCCGTCCGAGCCGCGCAGCTTCACCGCACCCAGCTCCTCCAGGTCCCGTGACAGGGTGGCCTGGGTGACCTCGACACCGGACTCCGCGAGCAGCGCCGCCAGCTGCGTCTGCGACGTGACCGGCTGGGACTCGATCAGGGCGACGATGCGCGCCTGACGGGCCGACCGGGTGACCGAGGTCGTCATGCGCGCTCCAGGAGCCAGACGAGGAGGGCCTTCTGGGCGTGCAGCCGGTTCTCCGCCTCGTCCCAGACGGCCGACTGCGGCCCGTCGATCACCTCGGCGGCGATCTCCTTGCCGCGGTAGGCGGGCAGGCAGTGCAGGACGACGGCGTCGTCGGCCGCCAGGCCCAGCGCCTGCTCGTCGACCGCGTAGGGCAGGAAGGGTGCGATCCGGGCGTCGTACTCGCCCTCCTGCCCCATCGACACCCAGGTGTCGGTCGCCAGGACGTCGGCCCCGTCGGCGGCGGCTTGCGGGTCCGCCGTCCAGAGGACCGAGCCACCGGTCTCGGCGGCGATCTCGGCCGACCGCTTCAGCACGGCGGGGTCGGGCTGGAACTCCTCCGGCGAGCCGATCCGCACGTGCATGCCCGCCGTCGCACCGCCCAGCAGGTAGGAGTGCGCCATGTTGTTGGCACCGTCGCCGAGGTAGGTCAGCGAGCGACCGGCCAGCGAGCCCTTGCGCTCGATCACCGTCTGCAGGTCGGCCAGGATCTGGCAGGGGTGGTACTCGTCGGTGAGCGCGTTGACCACGGGCACCCGGCTCACCGACGCCATGGCCTCGATGCGGTCCTGCTCGAAGGTGCGCCAGACAATCGCGGCGGCCTGCCGGTCGAGCACCCGGGTGGTGTCCTCGACCGGTTCGCCGCGGCCCAGCTGACTGCTGCCGGCGTCGATCACCAGCGGGTAGCCGCCGAGCTCGGCGATGCCGACGGAGAACGACACCCGCGTGCGCGTCGAGGGCTTGTCGAAGATCACCGCGACGGCCCGGGGCCCCGCCAAGGGCATGGGCGCCTCGGCGGTGTGCCGGGTCTGCTTGAGGGTGGCCGCGAGGGCCAGCACCTCGGCCTGCTCGGCCGGCGTCAGGTCGTCGTCCTTGAGGAAGTGCCGGGTCACTGGTTCTCCATCGCAGCGTCGAGGGCCGCCGGCAGGGCGCCCACGAAGGCGTCGACCTGGGCGTCGGTGAGCACGAGCGGCGGCGCGAGGCGGAGCACGCCGGGTGCCACCGCGTTGGTCAGGAAGCCGGCGCTCCGCAGCGCGGCCTCCAGTCCGGCGGCGACGTCGGCGGTGAGGAAGACGCCCAGCAGCGCGCCCCTGCCGCGGACGCCGCCGACACCCGGGTGGCCGAGCGCCTCGATGCCGGCGGTGAACCGGTGCTCGAGCTCCTTGGCCCGCTCCAGCAGCCCCTCGTCGCGGATGGTGTCCAGCACCGCGAGTGCGGCCGCGGCGGCGATCGGGTTGCCCCCGAAGGTCGAACCGTGCGCCCCGGCGGTCAGCAGCTCGGCCGCCTCGCCGAAGGCGAGCAGCGCGCCCATCGGAAGGCCGCCGCCCAGCGCCTTGGCCAGGGTGATGATCTCCGGCTGCAGGCCGTCGGCCTGGTGCATGAACCAGGAGCCGGTGCGCCCGATGCCGGTCTGCACCTCGTCGAGGGCGAACAGCGCGCCGGCCTCGCCGGCGGCCGCCGCGGCCGCCGACAGATAACCCGCCGGCGCGGGCAGCACGCCGCCCTCGCCGAGCATCGGCTCGAGCAGCACCATCGCCGTCGACCCACCGACCACGCCGGCCAGCGCGTCGGGGTCGCCGTAGGGCACGTACCGGACCCCGCCCGGCAGCGGCGCGAACGGCGCGGCCTTCGAGGGCTGTCCGGTCAGGGCCAGCGCCCCCATGGTGCGGCCGTGGAACGCTCCTTCGGCGGTGACCACCTCGGACCGGCCGGTCAGCCGGCTGATCTTGAACGCGGCCTCGTTGGCCTCGGCGCCGGAGTTGCAGAAGAACACGCGGCCGGGCCGTCCGGCGAGCTCCAGCAGCCGCTCGGCGAGGACCAGGCCGGGCTCGTGCATGGCCAGGTTGGAGACGTGACCGAGCTTGTGCGCCTGCACGCTGATCGCCTCGACGACCTTGGGATGGGCGTGGCCGAGGATCGTCGTGGCGATCCCGCCGAGCAGGTCGACGTACTCACGGCTGTCGACGTCCCAGACGAGGGCGCCGTCGCCGCGGGCCAGCGCGACCGGCGGCACCTGGTAGTTGTTCATCATCACGGCCGACCAGCGGCGGGCCAGCTCCTCCGTGTGCGTCATGGTGCCGTCGCCTCCTGTCTCTGATCGGCTCTCTGATCGGCTGGGACGACCATCGTCCCGGTGCCCTCGGTGGTGAACATCTCCAGCAGCAGCGCGTGCGGCGACCGCCCGTCGACGACCGTCGCGCGGCGCACCCCGCCCTCGACCGCCCGCAGGCAGGCGGCCATCTTGGGCACCATGCCGGCGTCCAGGGTCGGCAGGATCTCGGCGAGCTCGCGGGTGTCGATCTGCTGCACCAGCGAGTCGCGGTCGGGCCAGTCTGCGTAGAGCCCTTCGACGTCGGTGAGGACGACGAGCTTCACGGCGTCCAGCGCGACGGCGACCGCGGCGGCGGCGGTGTCGGCGTTGAGGTTGTGCAGCACCCCGTCCCTGTCGGGTCCCACGGTCGAGATCACCGGGATGTGCCCGGCCTCGATCAGCGCGGTGACCGGTGCCGGGTCGACGGCCACGACGTCCCCGACCAGCCCGACGTCGACCGGCAGCCCGTCGACGATCGCATGCGTGCGGGTCGCGGTGAACAGTCCGCCGTCCTCACCGGAGAGGCCGACCGCCCGGCCGCCGTGCTCGTTGATCAGCCCGACCACCTCCGGGCCGACCTGGCCGACGAGCACCATCCGGACCACCTCGATGGTCTCCGGGGTGGTGACCCGCAGGCCTCCGCGGAACTCGCTGGTGACGCCCAGCCGGTCCAGCATCGCGCTGATCTGCGGGCCCCCGCCGTGGACGACGACCGGATAGATGCCACACGTCCGCAGGAACACCATGTCCTCGGCGAACGCGCGGCGGCACTCCTCGTCGACCATGGCGTGGCCGCCGTACTTGATCACCACGATGTTGCCGTGGAACTCCTTGAGCCACGGCAGCGCGCCGGTGAGGACGTCGATCTTGCGCGCGTCGCCCTCGGGGTCGTGCGTCCGCATGACCCGGCTGGTGCCGACCTTGCGGCGCGGCGGCGTCACGTCGACCGCGACGTCGGGCGGCGTCGGATCCTGGTGGGTGCTCACGTCGAGTACGCCGAGTTCTCGTGCACGTAGGCGATCGACAGGTCGTTGGTCCAGATCGTCCCCTGCTCCGTGCCCGCCCGGAGGTCGACGTCGATCGTGACGGCCCGGCCGGTGAGGTCCACGCCCTCGCGCGGGTCGCCGATCGCGCCGCCCCGGCAGACGGTGACGCCGTTGATGGTGACGTCGACCTGGTCGGCCTCGAAGGCGGCGTCGGTGGTGCCGATGGCGGCGAGCACCCGGCCCCAGTTGGGGTCGTTGCCGAAGAGCGCGGTCTTGAGCAGGTTGTTGCGCGCGCAGGCCCGACCCGCGGTGAGGGCGTCCTCGACGCTGGCGGCGTTGCGGACGGTGATCGCGATGTCCTTGGTCGACCCCTCGGCGTCGGCGAGCAGCTGCATCGCGAGGTCGGTCGCCGCGGCGGTGAGTGCCTCGGTGAACTCCTCGGCGCTCGGGGTGATGCCGCTGGCGCCGCTGGACATGACGATCACGGTGTCGTTGGTCGACAGGCACCCGTCGGAGTCGACCCGCTCGAAGGACTGGTTCGTCGCCTGCTTCAGCGCCGGCCGCAGCATGTCGGGCGGGACGACGGCGTCGGTGGTGAGGACGACGAGCATCGTGGCCAGGCTCGGCGCGAGCATGCCGGCGCCCTTGGCCATGCCGCCGACGGTCCAGCCACCCTCTGGACCGCCGCGGGCCTGCACGGTCGTCTTCGGGACGCTGTCGGTGGTCATGATCGCCCGGGCGGCGTCCGGTCCGCCGTCCTCGGACAGCGCCTTCACCGCGGCGGTGATCCCGGCGGTCAGCTTGTCCATCGGCAGGCGGACGCCGATCAGCCCGGTGCTGGCGACCGCCACGTCGATGGCGCCGATGCCGAGCTCCTTCGCGGCGTGCTCGGCGGTGGCGTGGGTGTCCTGGAAACCCTCGGGTCCGGTGCACGCGTTGGCGCCGCCGGAGTTGAGGACGACCGCCCGCGCCCGCTCCCCGGCCAGCACCTGGCGGCTCCAGAGCACCGGCGCGGCCGGGAAGCGGTTCGTGGTGAAGACCGCCGCAGCGGCGTCGTCGGGGCCGTGGTTGAGGACGACGGCGACGTCCGGGTCGCCGCTGGACTTGAGCCCGGCCGCGACACCGGCCGCGGAGAACCCCTTGGGGGCGGTGACTGTCACGGCGCGACCCCCACGACGGGCAGGCCGGTGGTCTCGGGGAGGCCGAGGGCGAGGTTGGCGCACTGCAGCGCGCCACCCGCCGTCCCCTTGGTCAGGTTGTCGACCGCGGCGACGACCACCAGCCGCCCGGCGTCGGGGTCGACGGCGATCTGCACCTGCACCGTGTTGGCGCCGAGGACGGCAGCGGTGGTCGGCCACTGCCCCTCGGGCAGCAGGTGCACGAACGGTTCGTCGGCGTAGGCCTTCTCGTACGCCGCCCGTGCCGCGGCGGCGTCGACGCCGGACCAGAGCTTCGCCGAGCAGGTGGCGAGGATGCCCCGGCTCATCGGGACCAGGGTCGGGGTGAAGCTCACGCTCACCTGGTGTCCGGCGGCCTGCGAGAGGTTCTGGACCATCTCGGGCGTGTGCCGGTGCACCCCGCCGACGCCGTAGGCGCTGACCGAGCCCATGACCTCGCTGCCGAGCAGGTGCGGCTTGGCGGACTTGCCGGCGCCGCTGGTGCCGCTGGCCGCGACCACGACGATGTCCGGCTCGACGACGCCCGCGGCGAGCGCGGGGGCCATGGCGAGGGCGACCGAGGTCGGGTAGCAGCCGGGCACGGCGATGCGCTTGGCACCGGCGAGCTGCGCGCGCTGGCCGGGGAGCTCGGGGAGCCCGTAGGGCCAGGAACCGGCGTGCGCGCCGCCGTACCAGCGCGCCCAGGCGGCCGGGTCGTTCAGCCGGTGGTCGGCGCCGCAGTCGATGACGAGCGTCTCGGCCGGGAGCTGGTCGGCGATGGCCGCTGACTCGCCGTGCGGCAGCGCGAGGACGACGACGTCGTAGCCGGACAGGCTCGCCGCCTCGCTGCCCTGGACCTCGAGATCGGCGTAGGGGGTGAGGTGCGGCTGCAGCTCACCGAGGCGTCGGCCGGCGCTCGAGTTGGCGTGCACCCCGGTCAGCCGCAGGTTCGGGTGACCGGCCAGCAGCCGGCACACCTCTCCCCCGGCGTACCCGGTGGCGCCGGTGACCCCGACCGTCCACGTCTGCGCCTCGCTCACAATGCATGACCATACACGACCATGCATGACCGTTCATCCGCCGGGCTGTGCTTTCGGTACAGAAAGCGCAGCTGTCCGCCGCAGCCTTCGGTACGGAAAGCGGTCAGGCGACGGGGTCCGCATCGCCGTAGGGGCGCAGGCGGAGCTGGCGGGCGGCGTCCTCCGGCGTGACGGCGCGGACCGTGTCGAGGTCGTCGCCGCCGGCCCGCAGGAAGCGGCCGGACCACTGGTCCAGCTCCCCCGCCGCGATGGCCGTCACCAGCTCGACCACCCTCTCCGGCGGGGTCCAGTCGGTGAAGCCCTGCCACATCGGCATGGAGCGCGTCATCGGGGTGTCGACGACGCCCGGGGCGACGTCGAAGGCCCGCACGTCGGAACCCTCCAAGCCGCCGGCCAGCGCCTCCGTCATGCGCATCAGCGCGGTCTTGGCGACGGAATAGGCGGAGTACTCGGGCCGGGCGCGCACGCTCATGCCGCTGGCCAGGTTCACGATCCGGCCCCGGTTGCGCAGCACCATCCACGGCACGACCGCCCGGCAGAGCAGGAAGCCGCCGCGCACGTGGCTGGACACGACGTCCCACCACTGGTCGGGGTCGGCCTCCCAGAGCGGCACCTCGAACTCGTCGATCAGGCCCGCGTTGTTGACCAGCAGGTCGACCGAGCCGAGCTGCTCCACCACCTGCGCCACGGCGGCGTCCACGGCGGCGCGGTCGGTGACGTCGGCCGCCACGGCGAGCGTGCGTGCACCGGTCGCCGCGGCGACCTCGTCCATGGTCGTCGCCAGGCGCTCGCCGTTCCGCGCCAGCCCGGCGACCGCCATCCCCCGCGTCGCCAGCCCCTCGACGAGGTGCCGGCCGATCCCGGTGGAGGCGCCCGTGACGAGGGCGACCCCGGTCAGGTCACCCACGCAGCTCCGCCCCCGTGCGGGCAGCGGCGGCCGACACGGCCGCCTCGCGCACGGCGGCGGCCTCCTCGCCGGTCAGCGTCCGATCGGGTGCACGGAGCGTCAGCGCGAACGCCAGCGACCGCGAGCCCGCCGGCACCGGAGCGCCGGTGTAGACGTCGAACAGGCGCAGGTCCTCCAGCAGCTCCCCCGCTCCCTCGCGGAGGGCGCCGGCCACCGTCGCGGAGGGCACGTCGTCCGCGACCACCAGCGCCAGGTCCAGCAGCACCGGCGGGAAGCTCGAGACCTCGGGCGCGACCGGCACCTGCGCGCCGGGCAGCGCGTCGAGGTCGAGCTCCATGACCGACGTCCGGGCGGGCAGGTCGAGCGCCGCGCAGACCCGCGGGTGCAGCTCGCCTGCGTGCCCGACGACGGTGTCGCCGACCAGGAGCTCCGCGCAGCGGCCGGGGTGCCAGGGCGCCCGCTCCCCCGCCCGCACGGTCAGCTCCACGCCCGAGGCGGCGGCGACCAGTCGGGCCGCCTGCACGGCGTCCGCCCACGTCGCCGGACGGCCGGCCCCCCACCAGCCGCGGGGCTCGCGGTTGCCGGCCAGCGCGACCGCCACGTGCCACGGCTGCACCGGGACGGCGCCCAGCACGGCGGCCAGCGTCTCGTCGTCGGGACGGCGGTCGACGCCGGGCACCGGGGCGGCCGAGCGCTCGCCGCCGGGGAAGACGGAGCCGTGCTCGAACAGCGCCACGTCCCGCTGGCCGCGCGAGAGGTTGCGGGCCAGCGTCGCCAGCAGGCCGGGCAGCAGCGTCGTCCGAAGGGCCGGTTCCTCCTCCGAGAGCGGGTTGCGCACCACCACGACCCGGCGGCGCTCGTCGTCCTCGGGGAGACCGAGCGCGTCCAGCGCCGGCGTGCCGACGAACGGGTAGGCCGGGGCCTCGACGTAGCCGGACTCGGCGAGCGCCCGCCCGACGCTGCGCCGCCGGCGCTGCACGTCGGTGAGGCCGCGGCCCGAGGGCGCGGTGGGCAGCACCGACGGGATGTCGTCGTAGCCGGCCAGGCGCACCACCTCCTCGACCAGGTCGGCGGGGTCGGTGAGATCGGGCCGCCAGGTCGGCGGCGTGACCGCGAGCGGGGTCGAGGTCGCGTCGACGTCGCAGCCCACGGCCTGCAGCAGCTCGACGACCTGGGCCGCGGTGTAGGGCACCCCGGCGACGCGGGCCGGCCGCGCGGGGTCGAGCGGGATCGCGGTGCGCGGGGCACGGGTGTCCACGTCGACCAGGCCGCCGACGACCGTCGCGCCCCCGTACTCGGCCAACAGCGCCGCCGCCCGGGCCAGGGCGACCACCGTCATCTCGGGGTCCACGCCGCGCTCGAACCGCTTGGCGGCCTCGCTGGGCAGCCGGTGCCGGCGGGCGGTGCGGGCCACGCCGGTGGGCTCCCAGTGCGCGGCCTCGAGCAGCACGCTCGTGGTGCCGTCCCCGATCTCGGTGGACGCCCCGCCCATGACCGCGGCCAGCCCGATCGGACCGGTGTCGTCGGCGATCAGCAGGTCGTCGGTCGACAGGGCGCGCACGGTGCCGTCGAGGGTGGTCAGCTTCTCGCCGTCGCGGGCCAGCCGGACGGTGATCGGGCCGGTGACGGCGTCGCGGTCGAACGCGTGCATCGGCTGCCCGAGCTCGAGCATCACGTAGTTGGTGACGTCGACGGCCAGCGAGATGCTGCGGACGCCGGCCTGCGCGAGCCGCCGCCGCATCCACCAGGGGCTGGGCGCGGTGGGGTCCAGCCCCTCCATGGCCAGCATGGAGAACCGGTCGCAGCGCTCGGGATCGGCGACGGTGACCTGCCAGGCGGGGGCGCCCGACCATGCGGGCGGGGTCACCGCGCCGGGGTCGCGCCAGGGCGCCGCGAGGCCGGTGCCCATCTCGCGCGCGATGCCGCGCATCGCCAGGCAGTAGCCGCGGTCCGGCGTGACGGCCAGCTCGATCACCACGTCGTCCAGACCGGTCACCGGACCCGCCGGCGTGCCGGGCGGCGGGACGTCGGCGCCGTCCCCACCGAGCACCAGGATCCCGCTGTGCTCCTCGCCGAGCCCCAGCTCGCGGACGGAGCAGATCATGCCGTCGGAGACGCGGTCGTAGGTCTTCCGGGCGGCGATCGCGAACCCGCCGGGCAGGACGGCTCCGGGCAGCGCCACGACCACCGTGTCGCCGGCCGCGAAGTTGGTGGCGCCGCACACGATGCCCCGGGGTTCCGCCTCGCCCACGTCGACCTGGGTGTAGCGGATCGGCTTCTTGAAGCCGGTCAGCTCCTCGATCTCGAGCACCCTGCCGACGACGAGCGGCCCGGCGACCTGCTCGGGCCGGTGGATCTCCTCCACCTCGAGGCCGAGGCGCACGAAGGCGGTGTCGAGGTCCTCGACCGTCGTCCCGGCCGGCACGTCGACGTACTCGGCCAGCCAGCCGATGGGGACCCGCATTACTGCTCCACTCCGAACGCACGTGTGAACCGGACGTCGCCCTCGACCATGTCCCGCATGTCGGTGATGCCCGACCGGAACATCAGGCCGCGCTCGATGCCCATGCCGAACGCGAACCCGGAGTACTCCTCGGGGTCGATGCCGCAGGCGACCAGCACCCGCGGGTTGACCATGCCGCAGCCGCCCCACTCCACCCAGCGCGGACCGTCGCGGTGCTGCGGGAACCAGACGTCGAACTCGGCCGACGGCTCGGTGAAGGGGAAGTAGGACGGCCGCCACCGGGTCACCGCGTCGGCGCCGAACAGCGACCGGGCGAGGTGGTCGAGCGTGCCGCGCAGGTGGGCCATGGTCAGGCCGCGGTCGACGGCCAGCCCCTCGACCTGGTGGAAGACGGGGGTGTGCGTGGCGTCGAGCTCGTCGGTCCGGTACGTGCGGCCCGGCGCCACGACGTAGATCGGCGGCGTGCGCGACAGCATGGTGCGGGCCTGCACCGGGCTGGTGTGCGTGCGCAGCACCAGTCCGGAGTCCTCCGGCGCGACGAAGAAGGTGTCCATCATCGTGCGGGCCGGATGGTCGGCGCCGATGTTGAGCGCGTCGAAGTTCAGCCACTCGGCCTCGAGCTCCGGGCCGTCTGCCACCTCGTAGCCCATGCCGACGAAGACGTCGGCAATGCGGTCCATGAGGGTGGTGATCGGGTGCCGGGCCCCCGCGGGGTGCGGTCCCAGGGCAGCGTGACGTCGACCCGCTCCTCGGCCAGCACGCGGGCGTCCCGCTCGGCCTCGAGCTCGGCCAGCCGGACCTCGTAGGCCTCGGTCACGGCGATGCGCGCCGCGTTCACCCGCTTGCCGGCGTCGCTGCGGGCGGCCGGCGGCAGCGCCCCGAGCTCGCGGCGGGCCAGCAGGACCGGCGCCCGGTCGCCCAGGTGCGCCGGGCGGACGGCGGCCAGCGCCGCCAGGTCCGCGGCGTCCGCGAAGGCCTTCCGCGCGGCGGTCACCGCGTCGTCGAGGGCCTCGGGCGAGAGCGCGGCGACCTGTTTGGGGTCGTAGGGATCGTTGGCGCCAGACACGGGAGGCCATTCTGCCCGCCGGGGCCGCCGGTCCGCGCCTGGGTTGCCCGAGCCGCCGCGATCGCTGTCGATAGTGTTCCGGCATGGCCTGGGTGGCGCTGGTGGTCTCCGGCCTGTTCGAGACGGTCTGGGCGGTGGCCCTGTCCGAGTCGCGGGGCTTCACCCGCCCGGGGCCGCTCGTCGTCTTCGTCGTCGGCCTGCTCGCGAGCATGGGCGGCCTGGCCTACGCCCTCCGCGAGATACCGGTCGGCACCGGTTACGCGGTGTGGGTCGGCATCGGCGCGGTGGGCACCGCCATCTACGGGATGGTCGCCCTCGCTGAGCCGGCGAGCATCCTGCGCATCCTGTGCCTCGTGCTGATCGTCAGCGGTGTGGTGGGGCTGCAGATCCTCCACTGACCGTTCCGACGCTCAGGGGATCTCCCACTCGTAGGAGAACTTCTCGATCTTCAGGATCAGCGACGTCTCGACGTCCGTGATGCCGTCCATGGGACCGAGGACCTCCGTCGCGAACCGCACGACGTGTTCCTGGTCGGCGAAGAAGGCCTCGAGGATCAGGTCGTAGCGACCGGCCGACAGGCCGCAGTACCGCACCTCGGGACGCTGGGTCAGTGCGTCGGCGACCTCGCGGAGCGCCCGCAGCTGCACGGAGATGCCGATGATGGCCGAGACCGTCAGCCCGGCCAGCCGGGGGGTCGGTACCGCCACGATCTCCACGAGGTCGGACTCGATCAGCGCGGCGAGCCGCTTGCGCACGGTCGTCTCCGTGACGCCCAACCGCCGCGCGACCTCCGTGTTGCTCATGCGGCCGTCGACCTGGAGGAGCCGCAGGATCTCCCGGTCGGTGTCGTCGATCGTCGCCTTGTGGAGCGGCGTGGCCACGTCAGGAGACGCCGGCTCCCGACCGTCACCTGCGGGATCGGATCGGCGAGTCATGTCCGCACCCTACGAGAGGCCGACCGGTCGCCGCGGCGTCAGTAGATCTGCGTCTGGGTCAGGCTGCGGTACCGCTCGGGATCGCGCCGGCGGATCGTCGCCGTGACGACGACGCCCACGCCGAACGCCAGCGGCAGCAGGCCGACGAGCAGCACGTTCACCCAGTCGGTCCGGCCACTGAGCAGCTCGAAGTTGGCGACGACGAGCCAGGTGGCGACGGCGAGCCCCACCAGGCTGACCAGCGGAGCGACGGTCGTGGCCCATGGGGACATGCCGTGGTCGCCGGCGTGCCTGCGGAAGAAGACGACGATCGCGACCGCGCAGAGCGCCTGCAGCACGATCACGGCGAGGATGCCGGGGCCGACCATCAGCAGGAAGAGGCCGAGGTATGGATCGGCACCGGCCAGGACGAACAGCCCCGCGACCACGACCGCGAGCGCCGCCTGGAAGCCGCTGGCCAGGTACGGGGAACCGTGCTTCGGGTGCACCCCGGCCAGCCGCTGGGGCAGCAGTCCCTCCCGGCCGAGGGTGAACAGGTACCGGGAGGCCGTGTTGTGGAAGGCCAGCGTCGAGGCGAACGCGCTGGTGATCAGCAGGATCTCCATCACCACGGTGGCGCCGTGGCCGACGTACTGCTCGGTGGCGATGAAGAACAGCTCGGTCGGGTTCGCCGACGCCTCGGCGACGACCTGTGACTCCCCGAACGCGACGACGGCGATCCAGGCCATGAACGTGTAGAAGATGCCGAGGAAGCCGATGGCGAGGTAGGTGGCACGGGGCACGGTGCGGGCAGGGTCCCGCGTCTCCTCGGCGTAGATGGCCGTCGACTCGAAGCCGATGAAGGCACCGAACACGATCGCGAACATCGCTCCCGTGCCGCCACCGGCGAACACGGCCGACGGGTTGAAGGCGCCGAAGCTGAAGCCCTCGGGCCCGCCCTGGATGAGGACCGGGACGGCGAGCACCAGCAGGATGGTGACCTCGGCCAGCAGCGCGATGCCGAGCACCTTGGCGCTCAGCGAGATCCGCCGGTGCCCCAGGACGGCGACGATCGTGACCGCCAGCAGCGAGAAGAGCGGCCACGGCACGTCCACGCCGGTCAACCGCGCGACGGTCCCCGAGGAGAACGCGCCGAACGCACCGAGCTGGCCGATCGCGATGGCCGAGTAGGCGCCCAGGGCGAGGAACGCCGCGCCACCACCCATGGGCCGCCCCAGGCTGCGGCCGATGTAGGAGTAGAACGCCCCGGGATTGCGGATGCGCAGGGCCATGCGGGTGAAGCCCACGGCGAACAGCAGGAGGACCAGGGCGGCGACGAGCTGAGCGCCGGGCGCCCCGATGCCGCCGATCAGGAAGGCCAGGGGGGCGAACCCGGCCACGACCAGCAGCGGCCCTGCGGCTGCCACGACGAAGAAGGCCAACTCGAAGGGCCCCATCGTCGTGCGGGACAGGCGCGGCGTCCCGGCGCCGTGCTGGGACGTCCCCGCCCCTGGGGACGAGCCGGAGGTGGGTGCGGACCGGACGGGATCCGAGGTTGCCACGGGTTCTCCTGCGGGTCGGTGGGGCAGGGACGAAAGCGGTTGGAGGAGCCGGGCCGGGGGGTCAGCCGGTGGAGTACCGGGCGCCGTAGGCGTCCGCCGCCGCGGCGAAGCAGTCGAGGTCGGGGCGCAGCACTCCGGCCCCGATCTGGCCGCCGTCCCGGCCGGCGAGGCCCCCGTCGATCACGGGGACGACGCCCGTCCGCAGGACGGCGAACAGGTCGATGCCGACCGGCGCCCCCCGGAAGTCCAGCGGTGGCAGGAGGAAGTCGGGGTGCTCGCCGACGGTGATGGCGTACATCGCCTCGTTGTTCTCCCGCATGCGCGCGGTCGTCCCGCCCTGGTAGGCCTGCAGGGTCGGCGCGCACACCTGGGCGAACCCGCCGAGGCCCACCGTCTCGGTCACACAGCTCTCGCCGCCGATCCACTCGGCGTCGTCCGCGGTGAAGCCCTCGAAGAAGCGGCCCTCGAGGCGCGGATGGAGCCCGCGGAACCACTCGTCGCCGAGCCCGCTGACACGGATGGCGAACTCGCGGGAGTTCAGCGCCATCCCCGTCAGGACGCTGCTGAAGGGGACGCCGTGCGCCGCATCGGCCGTCGCCTTGGCCGCGGCCATCCCGACGCGCAGGAACGCGTACTCGTTGCGGGTGAGGAACTCGAGGACCGCGCGCGCCGCCGAGGAGTGCTCGGTGGTCTCGAGGTCGAGGAACGCAGGGGTGAGCTCTCGGGTGAGCAGGAGGGTCGCGGCGGTGTTGCGGCTGTGCAGCTCGTCCCCGAGCCGCAGGGCACGGGCCATCAGCGGCTTCAGCCGGATCGGCCCGCTGCGGCGCAGCGCCTCGGCAAGCAGCGGCCCCATGACGTGCTCCAGCCAGCGCAGGCCGCGGACCACCTCGTCGCCGTACGACCCGTAGTTGAGGCGGTGCCGGCTCTCCCCCTCGTAGAGGTTGCAGAACGCCGTGTTGCCGTGCGCCTCGTCGCGCACCACGAGGACGGGCATCGAGGCGGTGTAGATCCCCGCGACCGACCCGATGCAGGCGTGCTGCTGGGTGGTGCGCACACGCACCCGTCCGGAGCGGATGGCCGCTTCGGCGTCCTCGGCGTCGGTGGCCAGTCCCTCGTAGACGGCGGCGTAGAGGACCGCACGACGCTGGCCGCCGGTGTACTCGTCCCACTCCAGGGGAGCGCCCGACGTCAGGATGGTCGACGGCGTCATGTCCGGGACGACGTCACCGGCCGGGGCGACGTCGACGAGGACGGGCTCGGCGCCGACCAACCGGGCCAGGGCCTCGGCGTTCGCCGCGCGCCGCCGGTCCTCGACCTGCGCCGACAGCTCGGACGACAGGGCCTGCTCTCCGACGCTCACCGCCGCGGCCTCAGATGCGCTGCAGGTAGGTGCGGGTCTCCCAGTCGGTGACGACCGACCGGTACTCGTGCGCCTCCTGCCGCTTGTAGTTGAGGTAGGTGGCGTGGAAGTCCGGCCCGAAGACCTCCTTGGCGACGTCGTCGGTCTGGAACTCGTCGAGGGCCTCGTCGAGGGAGCTGGGGAGATCGAGGTTGCCGTAGGCGGCCAGCTCCTCCGGCGCCAGCTTGTAGGTGTCCCGGTTGATCGGCTCCCCGGGGTCGAGCTGGCGCTTGATGCCGTCGAGGCCGGCGGCGAGCACCATGGCGATGCCGAGGTGGTAGTTCACCGCGCTGTCGGCCGTGCGCACCTCGAGGCAGTGCCGGTTCACCGGCATGCGGCACATGAGCGTGCGGTTGTTCTCTCCCCACGCGCGGTGCACCGGCGCCCAGGAGATCTCGTCCATGAAGCCCTTGCTGGTGAAGCGCTTGTAGGAGTTGACGGTCGGGCAGATGACGGCGTTGATGGCACCGGCATGCGCGAGCACCCCGGCGACGAAGTGCCGGGAGAGCTCGCTGTAGGCCGGCGTGCCGTCGCCCGCGGCGAAGACGTTCTCGCCGGATTCGAGGTCGGCGAGGCTGATGTTGATGTGCGCCGCAGAGCCGAAGTCGTCCTGGAACGGCTTGGGCATGAAGGTCGCGATGCACCCCTGCTGGCGCGCGACGTGCTTGGCCATGAGCCGGAACAGCACCATCCGGTCGGCCATCGTGAGGGCGTCGGTGTAGTCGAAGTTGAACTCGTACTGCCCGTCGCCTCCCTCGTGGTCGAAGGAGTACACGCCCCAGCCGAGGGCGTTCATGTGCTCGACCACCGGGCCGAGGAACGGCTCGGCGAGGATCGTCGCCTCGAGGTCGTACCCCCGGGTCGGGGAGTTGATCCGGTCGCCGGGGACCAACGGTTCCCAGCCGTCCGCCGTCTCGCGGACGACGTAGAACTCCGGCTCGATGCCGACGTTGGCGATGAAGCCCGCGGCGGCCGCGGCGTCCACCTGGCGGACCAGCACGTTGCGCGAGTCCTGCTCGTAGGGCTCCCCGTTGAGGTGCAGCCGGGTCGGCACCAGGGCGTAGCGCGGGTCCCACGGCAGAACGGTGAGCCGGTCGAGATCGGGGATGCCGGCGCACTCGTCCTCGTGCGGCCCCAGCTCCCCCATGCCCTCCAGCGCGCCCACGGTGTAGAGCTCGGAGCCCTGGGCCATCGACGGCAGCGAGGCGACCGGCACGCACTTGCTCTTGGGGACGCCGTGGATGTCGGTGTACCAGCCGAAGACGTACTTGACGCCCCGCTCGACGAGTTCATCGCGCAGGACGAGGGCTTGCGACATACATCACTCCCGGATCGAATTTCGTCCGATCATGGCAGTGACGGTGCGGATGTCAATACCGCCCTTTGCAAGAAGTGCGCTTTTCCGTCGACAGTGCTCGTCAGGGTTCGGTGCGTGCGTCGAGCAGCTCCACGGGGAACGGTGGTCGGCCGACGCCGGTCACCCGCGTGTTGCCCCAGTGGTCGCGCTCGGTGGTCACCGCGCGCGCACTGGCGTGCGTCGTGCGGATGACCACGGAGGCGTGCAAAGGGAGCGCCGTTGCGAGCCGGCCGTTCCAGACCACGCGCCCGGCCAGCGGGTCGAACCGGGCGGCCAGTGCGGCATGGGCCGCCAGCGGCTCGGCGCCGTCCGCCGTGACGGTGACCTCGCCGTCGTAGCCGTCGGGCTCGTCGTGGCTCATCGGGTCAGTCGGGCATCGCCGGCAGCAGGGCGGTCAGACCGAGGTCGGCCAGCGCGGTGAGCTGTTCGACGAGCTCCGCCGCCGACACCTGCCGGGTGCCCGACCACCAGTGCGCGGCCAGCTGCACCATGCCGACCACCCCGTACGCCCACGTCATCGCCGGCGCGGTGGGACGGCCGGCGGCGCCCAGCCGCTCGGCGATCAGCCCGCCGAGGGTCTCGGCGATCCGCCGCTCCGTGCCCGCGACGAGGTCCGCCCGGCCGGAACGGCCGGCCTGGGCGTAGGCGAACCGGTAGAGCTCCGGCTCGTCCTCGATGAGCTGGACGAACGCGGCGATCATCACGTGCAGGCGGGTCCGGTCGTCCGGGCGCTCGACGGCCAGCTCTCCGAGCAGTCGCGGCAGCAGGATCGCGTCGGAGATCCGCTGCAGGACGGCGTCGATCAGCTCTTCCTTGTCGCTGAAATAGCGGTAGATGACGGTCTTGGAGACCCCCGCGCTGCGTGCCACGTCGTCGACGGAGAACTCCGGGCCCGCCTGCCGCACCGCCTCGACGGCGGCCGCCACCAGATCCTCCCGGCGGGCTCGACGGTGCTCGGTCCAGCGGGCGCGGCGCCCGTCGAGGGCGGGCAGCGGCGCCTCGACCGGCTCGCCGGCGCGGGGCGGAGCCGGAGGATCAGCCACCCGTTGCATGTGTTTCACGGTAACAGCTACCTTTCCTCACACCTGCACTCGACGTCCTGGGGGACCCCGCGATGACCGCAACCATCTCGTCCACCATGCCCCGCCCGACCGCCGGTCAGTCGGGCCGGACGCCGGTGGATCGTCAGGAGCTGTCCGCGCGGCTGCTGGGCTCCGCGGCGAAGCGGTCCTACGACCCCGTCGTCGACATCGACTGGGACGCCGCGATCCCTGGCGGCCTCTACGGTCTGTCACCGGAGTGGTCGACGCTGTACGGCACGCCGATGTGGGACGCGTCGAGCGAGGAGCAGCGGATCACGCTGACCGTCCACGAGTACTGCTCGATCTCCGGGGTCGGCATCTGGTTCGAGCATCTGCTCATGCAGCTCGTGCTCCGCGACATCTACGGCGACGACCCCGCCCAGCCGCACGTCCAGTGGGCGCTGACCGAGATCGCCGACGAGTGCCGGCACTCGGTCATGTTCGCCCGGACGGCGCAGAGGTTCGGCGCTCCGTCGTACCAGCCGCCGGGATCGATCCTCCGGCTCGGCAAGGCGTTCGCGGCGAAGGCGAGCGGGCCGGCCGCCTACGCGGCGATCCTGGTCGTGGAGGAGATCCTCGACATCTTCCAGCGGGACCTGATGAAGGACGAGCGGGTGCAGCCGCTGACCCGCGCCACCAGCCAGATCCACGTCGTCGAGGAGGCGCGGCACATGCGCTTCGCGCGCGAGGAGATCGCACGGCGGGCTCCGGAACTCACCTCCTGGCAGCGCCGGAAGCAGCGCACGATGATCGCCGCGGTGTCGGCGATCGCGGTGGAGAACCTGGTGCAGCCGGGCGTCTACGCGGCCGCCGGTCTCGACCCGGAGAAGGCGCGGGCCGCCGCCCGGGCCAACGACCACTACCGCGACAAGCTCCGGGAGGCGGCCACCGGCCTGGTGTCGTTCCTCCGGGAAGTCGGGCTCATCGGCGGTCCCTCGGAGCGCCTCTGGAAGCGCGTCGGGCTCGTCTAGGTGGAGTGCCAGGGGCGCGCTTTCCGCGCCGTGGCACTCCACTCAGCCCTGGGCGAGCTGCGTCGCGTAGAGGCAGATCGCGGCGGCGGCGGCCAGGTTGAGGCTCTCGGCCCGGCCGCGCATCGGGATGCGGACCCGCGCGTCAGCCCGGGCGGCCAGGTCGCGCGGCACGCCGCGCGCCTCGTTGCCGAACAGCCAGACCACGGGGCCGGCGAGCACGTCGCCGATGGCGTCGAGCGCCACCTCTCCCCCGCCGTCGGCGGCCAGCACGGTCACGCCGGCGGCCTGCAGCGCCGGGACGACGTCCTCGAGGGGTGCACCGCGGACGACGTCGACGTGGAAGACGCTGCCGGCGCTCGCCCGTACCGCCTTGCCGCCGTAGGGGTCGGCCGACCCGGCGCCGAACACCACGGCGCCCGCACCGCACGCATCCGCCGTCCGCAGGATCGTGCCGGCGTTGCCGGGGTCGGCCAGTTCGGCGAGCGCGACGCTCAGCCGCGGCGGCCGCCGCGTCAGGTGTTCGAGGCCGACGTCGCGCATGGAGCAGACCGCGACCAGCCCCTGCGGTGTCACCGTCTCCGACAGCGCGGCGGCCGCCTTCTCGGTGACCAGGCGCACCGGGACGGCGACCTCGCCGAGCAGCGCGCGGTGCGTGTCGGCGGCGGCCTCGGTGGCGAAGACCTCGCGGACGCCGTCGGGATCGGCGAGGGCCTCGACGACCGCCTGCCGTCCCTCGGCCAGGAAGAGGCCGGCGGCGTCGCGGCCGAAGCGGCGGGTGAGCTTGCGTGCGGCGACGATGCGGGCCGACCGCTCGGTCAGCAGCTCGGACACGGCACCTCCTGCAGAGACACCGACGCCGCCGGCGCCGACCCCGGAGGGCCGATCACCGGCGGCGTCGTCGAATGCGTCAGGCGGCCTGGGCGCCCGTCGCCTCGGGGTTCGCGGCGAGCGCGGCCCGGGACGACTCGACCAGCGCGGCGAAGGCGGCCGGCTCGTTGACGGCCAGCTCGGCCAGGACACGACGGTCCAGCTCGATGCCGGCCAGCTTCAGGCCCTGCATGAACCGGTTGTAGGTCATGTCGTTGAGACGGGCCGCGGCGTTGATCCGGGTGATCCACAGCTTGCGGAAGTCCCCCTTGCGCGCCTTGCGGTCGCGGTAGGAGTACGTCGCGGAGTGGAGGATCTGCTCCTTGGCCTTGCGGTACAGGCGCGAACGCTGACCGCGGTAGCCGCTGGCGGCCTCGAGGGTCGTCCGGCGCTTCTTCTGGGCGTTGACCGCCCGCTTCACGCGTGCCACGTGAGAGCTCCTGTCTTCTCGTTACGGGAGGGCGGTCAGAGACCGAGCAGCTTCTTCATGCGGGGGGCGTCGGCCGGGGACAGCACCCCGATGCCCTTGACCCGGCGCTTGCGGGACGAGGACTTCACCTCGAACTTGTGCTGGTTGTTGGTGTGCTCGCGCACGAGCTTCCCGGAACCCGTCACGCGCACCCGCTTGGCGGTGCCCTTGTGGGTCTTCTGCTTCGGCATGTCCTCGTCCTGTTCGTCTCTGGGTGGTTCTTCGGCCCTCCTGCAGGGCCCCGTCACGGGCTCGTGGGTGGCGGAGGGCAGGAGGGTCCGTTCAGGCGCTGGGCGCCTGCTGCTCGGCCGCCTGCTCCTTCGCCCGCCGGCCGCCCTGCTGTGCCTGGGCGCCCTTGTGCGGGGCGATCACCATGACCATGTTCCGGCCGTCCTGCTTCGGATTGGACTCGACGACGCCGAGCTCGCTGACGTCGCCGGCCAGCCGCTGGAGCAGTCGGTAGCCCATCTCGGGCCGCGACTGCTCGCGACCGCGGAACATCACGGTGATCTTGACCTTGTCGCCCTGCCTCAGGAAGCGTTCGACATGGCCCTTCTTGGTCTCGTAGTCGTGCGGGTCGATCTTCAGGCGCAGCCGCATCTCCTTGATGACGGTGAGCGCCTGGTTCCGCCGGGCCTCGCGGGCCTTCTGGGCGGACTCGTACTTGAACTTTCCGTAGTCCATGAGCTTGCAGACCGGCGGCCGGGCCATGGGAGCGACCTCGACGAGGTCGAGCTCCGAGTCCTGGGCCAGTCGCAGTGCTTCGCCGATCGACACGATGCCGACCTGCTCGCCCTCGGGGCCGACCAGGCGGACCTCGGGGACGCGGATACGGTCGTTGATGCGGGGCTCGGTGATGGCCTCTCCTCTGCTGTTGCCTGTGAGGAGTCGCCCGTCCCGGAGCCCGGAGAGAACGAAGGCCCCGCGAGCGGCTGCTCGCGGGGCCCACTCTCCGGCACGGCACACGTCGCAGGACGCGTGCGCGACGCGAGATCCGACGGTGCCGGCTCTCGCGATCCGGGGACCCGGTCGCCTGGACGGCGTCGGGTGGGAGCGGGCTCCTCTTGGATCAGCGACCCGGGGGCCGCTGGTGGTTCGCGCGCCTCGTGTAGCGGGGGAGGCGCGCCCACCCTACAGCGTCGGGAGGGAGCGAGTCATTCCCGGTGGTCAGTACAGCAGCGGTGGCGGCTTCGGGTCGTTCGCGCGGGCCGCCGCGTGCAGCGCTCGGAGCCCTTCCACCGCGGCCACCGCACGCTCGTGGTCCACGGCCTGGATCGCGAGCAGCGACACCTCGTCCCCGTTCTCGAGGACCAGCGACGCCCAGGGCGACTTGCGCTCGAAGGCCACAGCGCGCACCGACGACCACGGCAGCGCCTGCCCGAGCGCGATGTTGCGGAACCGGACCCCCTCGGCGTCGGCGTCGACCCGCGAGCGGCCCAGCGCGACGATGCCCGCAGCCAGGACCAGGCCGATGCCCACCATGGCGAACTGGTCGACGGTGCCGTAGCTGACGACGGTGTTCGTCGTCCCCGGCAGGGTTGCGGCGACCCACACCATCACGGCCACCACGACGACGGCGAGGGCGGCGCAGACCTGGCGCATGCGCCGCGGGACGGCGGCCACGCGGGACGGCGCGGGACGTTCGGTCACGCTCCCCATGGTGGCAGCCCCCGGGGGCGACGTCCGCCGCGGCTGGCACAGTCGGCGCCGTGGACGTCACCGGGACCGCGCAGCACGCCGCGTGGCAGGAGCGCTCCCTGCCCCCGGTCGAGCAGCTCCGGGCCGACCTGTGGTCGATCCCCGTGCCCATCCCGCACAACCCGTTGCGGTACGTCAGCGTCTACGCGTTCGCGCTGGCAGGCGGCGGCCTCGGGCTGCTGGACACCGGCTGGGAGAGCCAGCAGAGCTGGACGGCGCTGACCGACGGCCTGGTGTCGATCGGGGGCGGCATCGAGGACGTGCGTGGCGTGCTCGTGACGCACATGCACTTCGACCACCTCGGCCTGGCGGCGCGGATCAGGGAGGTCAGTGGCGCGTGGGTGGCGATGCACCCCGCGGACGCTGCGACGGTCGGCCACTGGTCCGAGCGGGGCGCCGCCGGCATGGCCGCCGCGGAGGTCTGGTTCCTGGTGGGCCTGGGGGCCGATCCCGCGGATGCCGCGGACGACGTGGGCCCGGCCGAACGGCTGGAGGCATTCACCGCCATGGCGATGCCGGACCGGCTGCTCGAGCACGGGGAGCACGGCGACTTCCCCGGATGGCGGATGCGCGCCGTCCACACCCCCGGCCACACCCCCGGCCACCTCTGCTTCGCCGAGGAGAACAGCCGGCTGTTCTTCTCCGGGGACCACGTGCTGCCGCGGATCAGCCCGAACGTCTCGACGACCCACTCGGGCAGCCTCGATCCGCTGCGGGACTATCTCGCATCGCTCGACGCCGTCCGGGACCTGGACGCCGACGAGGTGCTGCCGGCCCACGAGTGGCGGTTCCGCGGGCTGGCCGACCGCGTCGACTCCCTGACCGCGCACCACGAGCGGCGGCTGACCGAGCTCCTCGCCGCCGTCCGGGACAACCCGCACTCGACGCCGTGGCAGCTGGCCGCCCACCTGACCTGGTCGCGCCCGTGGGAGCAGTACGAGCGGCGGATGCGCATCTTCGCGGTGACCGAGACCGACGCCCACCTCCGCCTGCTGGCCAGCCGGGGGCTGGTCGCGGGCAGCGACGGACCGGTGCCGACGTGGACCCTGGCCCTCCGCTGACGTTCGCCGGGCTGGCGCAGCGCATCCTCGCGTCGCCGCCGCGCCTCGGCCGGACGCGACTGGTGTGCATCGACGGGCCGGCCGGGTCCGGGAAGACGACGCTCGCCGGGCGGCTCGCGCAGGCGCTGCACCCGGACGCCGTCGTCGTCCACTTCGACGACCTGTACGCCGGCTGGACCCTGACCGGCGCCGCCGCGCGCCTGCAGGCCGGTGTCCTGCGGCCGGTGTCCGAGGGGCGTCCCGGCGCCTTCCACCGGTACGACTGGACGGTGCCCGGCTTCACCCCCGAGCCGACCCCCGTTCCGGCCCGCGCGGTGCTCGTCGTCGAGGGCTGCGGGAGCAGCCCCCGGGTCCTGGACGCGTGGACGACGCTGCGCATCTGGGTGGAGGCGCCCCCCGCCCTCCGGATCGCCCGCGGCCTGGCTCGCGACGGCATCGGGCTGGAAGCCGAGTGGCTGCGGTGGCAACGCACCGAGGCGACGGAATTCACACGCGAGCGCACGCGTGAGCGCGCCGACCTGCACGTCGACGGCTCGAGGGAGGGCCAGGAGGGCCCGGGCCGGCTCACGGTGCTGCGGCCCGACACATGGGCGCAACACGCAGCACGCACCATTCAGGGGTGACCGAGACGGCGTCGACCGACGCGCTTCCGCTGGCCGGCTACACGGTCGCGGTCACCGCCGCCCGCCGCAAGGAGGAGCTCGGCGCGCTCCTCGACCGCCGGGGCGCCCGTGTCGTCTACGCCCCGGCCATCCGGATCGTCCCGCTCTCGGACGACGCCGACCTGGTCGCCGCGACGCGCAAGGTGCTCGACGAGCCTGTGGACCTCGTCATCGCCACCACCGGCGTCGGCTTCCGCGGCTGGCTGGAGGCCGCCGACGCCTGGGACCTGCCGCTGGTGGAGCACCTCCGCCCGGCGCGGGTGCTGGCCCGCGGGCCGAAGGCGCGCGGCGCCATCCGCGGCGGCGGGCTGGTCGACGCCTGGTCACCGGAGTCCGAGTCGTCGGCGGAGGTCCTCCAACACCTCCTGTCCGGTGCCGAGGGGCCGCTCGAGGGACGGCGGATCGCCGTCCAGCTGCACGGCGACCCCCTGCCCGACCTGGTCTCGGGCCTGCGGGACGCGGGCGCCGATGTGCTCACCGTGCCGGTGTACCGGTGGGTCCTGCCCGAGGACGTCGCCCCCGTCCGCCGCCTGGTGAGCAGCGTGCTGGCCGGCGCCGTCGACGCGGTGACGTTCACCAGCGCGCCGGCCGCCGCCAGCCTGCTCAGCGTGGCCGCCGACATGGGCCTGCGCGACGACCTGATCACCGCGCTCAACGACCGGGTGCTCGCCATCGCTGTCGGCCCGGTCACCGCCGGCCCGCTGGACGCGGCCGGCGTGCCCAGTCGCCAGCCCGAGCGGGCCCGTCTCGGAGCCCTGGCCCGTGAGGTCGTCGCCCGGCTGCCCGAGCGAGACCCGGTGCTGGCGGTCGGCGACCACACGCTGCAGGTCCGCGGCCACGCGGCTGTGCTCGACGGCCGGGTGATCGAGCTGGCGCCGGGCCCGATGGCGGTGCTCCGCGAGCTGGCCCTCGATCCGGGCCGCGTCGTCCCCCGCCCGGAGCTGGTGTGCTCCCTGCCGGGCGGCGGTGACGGTCACGCACTGGAGATGGCGGTGACGCGCCTGCGTGCCGCGCTCGGCGCGCCGGTCGTCGAGACCGTCGTCAAGCGCGGCTACCGCCTCAAGACCTGAGGTCGCGCCGCATCAGCACGCGCGGGAAGCCGTTGGTCACCGACTGGGTATCGGCCGCCTTCACGAAGCCGGCCCGCTCGAACAGCTTCACGGTGCCGACGTAGGCCATCGTCAGGTCGACCTTCTCGCCGGCGTTGTCGACGGGATACCCCTCGATGGCCGGTGCGCCATGCACTCGGGCGAACTCCACCGCGCCGTCGACCAGGTGGTGGGCGATGCCCCGGCCACGATGCCCGGGCCGCACCCGGACGCACCACAGGGACCACACGTCCAGGTCGTCGACGTGCGGGATCTTGCGGTTGGTGGCGAACGTCGTGTCGGCGCGCGGATGGACCCCGGCCCACCCGACCACCTCGTCGCCGTCGTAGGCGAGCACCCCCGGCGGCGGGTCCTCGGCCACCAGTCGCCGCACCCGTTCCCCGCGGGCGGGCCCCTGGAGCGCGAGATTCTCCTTCGAGGGGATCCGGTAGCTCAGGCACCAGCAGACGTTCGCGTCGGGCCGCTTCGGACCGACCATCGTCGCGACGTCGTCGAAGCTGCTGGCCGGCCGGACCTCGATCGCCATGCCGCCATCGTGGCAGGACCCACCGACACCCAAGCCCCACCGTGATCATCGGCAGTTGGCTGCCCGCGCCGGCGCGTCGAGCAGCCACTCGCCGATGATCGACGGCGAGGTCACACCGAGTGGAGGGCCTTCGGCCGGAGGTAGACCGTCCAGGTCACCGCGACGCAGACCAGGTAGAAGGCGATGAACACGAGGTAGGCCGAGTCGCCGGTGCCCGTTGTCATGAACGACTGCCGGAATGCCAGGTTGACCAGGACGCCGCCGAAAGCGCCGACCGCACCGGCGATGCCGATCAGCGCCCCGGACATGCGCAGGGCCCTGCGCTCGGCCGCCGCCGGGTCGCCGCCGCCGGCCACCGTCTGCAGTGCCTGGGACCGGAAGATCGCCGGGATCATCTTGTAGGTCGACCCGTTGCCGACGCCGCTGAGCGCGAACAGCGTCACGAAGCCGACGACGAACAGCGGCAGCGACTCGAGCTGGCTCGCCGTCCAGACGATCGACGCGCCCACCGCCATGGCGACGAAGTTCCAACAGGTGATGCGCGCACCCCCGAACCGGTCGGCGAGCGATCCGCCGACCGGCCGGATCAGCGAGCCGAGGAGCGGCCCGAGCCAGGTGAGCGCGGCGGCGGCCAGCGGGGTCCCGAAGGACTCGGTGAACTGGTTCTGCAGCACCTGGCCGAAGGCGAACCCGAACCCGATGAACGAGCCGAACGTGCCGATGTAGAGGAACGACATGATCCAGGTGTGCGGCTCCCGGCTCGCCGCGCGCATGGCCTTCGGCTGGTTCCGCGCCGTCGTCAGGTTGTCCATCAGCACCGCGGCCCCGACGGCCGCCACCACGATCAGCGGGATGTAGGCCAGCAGGATCACCCGCGGGTGCTCCACCCCCACCGTGGCCAGGACCAGCAGGCCGACCAGCTGGACGACGGGGACGCCGAGGTTGCCGCCGCCGGCATTGAGGCCGAGCGCCCACCCCTTGAGCCGGTCCGGGTAGAAGGCGTTGATGTTCGCCATCGAGCTGGCGAAGTTGCCGCCGCCGACGCCGGCCAGGCACGACACCACGAGCAGCGTCGTGAAGGAGACGCCCGGCTGCAGGACGATCGCCGTGGCGACGGTCGGCACGAGCAGCATCGCGGCGCTGAAGATCGTCCAGTTCCGGCCGCCGAAGGTCGCCACCGCGAAGGTGTAGGGCAGCCGCACCAAGGCCCCGAGGGCGGTCGGCAGCGTGGTGAGCAGGAACTTGCCGGCGGGGTCGATGCCGAACACGGGCTCTGGCAGGAACAGCACGAGCACCGACCACAGGCTCCAGATCGAGAAGCCGACGTGCTCGGAGAAGATCGAGAAGAACAGGTTGCGGCGGGCCACCTTCTTGCCGGTGGCCTCCCAGAACTGCGGGTCCTCGGGGCGCCAGTCGTCGATCCAACGCCCTCCCCGTGGAGTCGGCGCACCGGGCGGTGCACTGGTGGTCTGGGGAGCGCGGGTGGGGGCGGCCATGACGAGGACGGTCGCAACCACCGGTTACCCGGACGTCGCCCCGCCGGAGAACCTGTGTTCCGTTTCCCTCACCGCTGCTGACCCCCTGTGGTGAGGGAACGGGCCGCCGGTGTGCAGGTCCGCGGCCGGACCGACGAAGATCCTCGTGTGAGTGCATCCGACGAGACAGCGAGCGGCCGCGCGCTGATCGAGGCCGGCAGCCCGGTGGCCGGATCGATGAGCCGTGCCGCCGCGACCGTCGTGTTCGAGCCGGGCGCGGCCGTCGTCCAGGTCGACGATCGGTTCGGGGGCGCCCTGCGCACGGTGGCGAGCGAGTCCGCGGCGATCGCGGTTCCGCGGGAGCGGGTGCGTGCGGGGGCGGCCCTGGCCTTCGCCGTCGAGTACGCCGCGACGATCCACCGCACCGGCCGCACGGCGCGGACCGACGGCTTCTTCGGCGAGCGGCTCGGGCGGCGCCCCGTGGCCGAGGACCTCGCCGAGGCCGTCGTCGGCGCCGCCCGCCGCTCCGCCGACGAGCGCCGGGTGCGCCACCTGGGTTACCTGCTGGCCGAGGCCACCCACTCCCCCGACCTCGACGTGGACCTCGTGGACGCCGCCCTGCGCCTGGTCGAGACGCTGACCTGGCGGCAGCTGGCGCTGCTGGCCGGGGTGGGCCGCCGGGACCGCATCCCCCTGCCCATGACGCCGCTCGAGGACGACCCCCGCCCCTGGACGGCGTGGGGCGCCCGCGAGGACGTCGCCGAGTTGCAGCGCTGCGGGCTGCTCGCTCCTCCTCCGGCGACCCCGCGCCCGGGCGCGACGCTGCCACGGCTGCGCGCCGCGGACCTGCGGCTCACCCGCCGGGGCGTGCTCGTGCACCGGCTGCTCGTGCTCGACCTGCTGCACGAGGACGCAGTCGTCGCCGCGCTCACGGATCTGGGGCTTCCCCGCTCGTGATCCCGCGCGTCGCGAATCGTTACCGATTCGTGGCCGACGAACGTGTCCCGTTCCGCCCCTCGGCGCGTCTTACAGGATGAGGCCAGCGAGGGGAGCCCGCGTGCGCGACAGGCCGTCGGACGGGAAGCCGCCGGACACCGCGTCGGTGATCGCCGCCCGCCAGCTGGCGGAGGAGGCGCACCGGCGGCGGCTGCTGTCCGACCTGCGCCGGCGCCGCCGTCGTCCGCTCGTCGTCCCGCCGCTCCCGGCGGCGCGTGCTGCCGCCGACGATCACCCGACGAGGAGGTAGCCGTCGGGCTCACCGACGGGATCAAGGCCGCGCCGACACCACTCCGGTGGCCGCAGGCTAGGACGCCCTCGCCCACTGCAGTGCCGCCTCGAGGCTCTGCAGGAACTTGTCGTTGGCGCGTTGGGCCGCGTACTTGTAGCCCACCGCATCCCCGCGGTCCCGGCTTTCCAGCACTCGTTCGAACTCGTCGATCAGCCGCTCGAAGGTCTGCACGAGGTTGTGGTGGTAGTCGAGCACGTCACGGTCGGTCAGAGTCGGCGTGATGCCTTCGAGCTTCCCGACGATCCGCATGAGGCGCGGCTTGACCTCGCGACGGAACTCCATCACGTCGATCTGGCCGGTGTTCTCGAGCATGTCGCGGGTGCGGGTCAACTCCGCCAGCCCTTCGGCCAGCAGGGCGGACGTCTGGTCTCCGTACGAGGTCCGGGCTTCGGCCTGCTGGGCCGACAGTCGCTGAGCCTCCGCGGTATCCCTGGCGCGGGCGACGGTGAGACCACCCGCGACCAGCGCCCCGCCGACCATCAGTGCCTTCTGACCGAGTTGATGGCGCTTGGCCGCGCGTCCCGCTCGAGCTGCGATGCGCTTGGCCTGCCCCAGCGCGCCCCGCGGCGCCACCGACGTGGTGGGACCACCGATGGCGGACAAGAGCCTCCGCAGCTCCTCGTCGTAGTCCTGGTGGAGCCTGATGGTCTGCTTTCCGGAGATCGCCAGTTCGATGCCGGCAGGCAGCTCGGGCATCGGCTCCAGTTCCACCGGGATGATGCGCTTGTCCGCTGACTGGGCGACCGCCAGCTCGGCGACGACCCACTTCGGTTGCGCGGTCACGTTGCTGGAGAGGAACACGAGGACGACGTCCTGCCGCCTGATCCCGTCCGCGATGCTCTGCTGCCACAAGGACCCACCGGCGATGTTCGTCTTGTCGACCCACACGTCGAAGCCGCGGTGCTGGAGTTCGTCGATGACCTCGGCTGCGGCCTTCTCGTCCTTCCTGGAGTACGAGATGAACAGCCGGGGCAGATCGGCGCGCGGCTCGGGCGGGGTGTGGGCGAGCGCCGCCCGGGTCCGCCGCTTGAGTTCCCCCAGGTCGAGCTGGAGGATCTTCTTGGGCTGTTCCTCGACCGGTTCCCGCGCCGACGCTGCGGACGTGACCGCCGCCACGACCGCGTCGAGGTCGTGGCGATCGATCTGGGTCCAGCCCCCGTCCACCTCCCATGCTCGGACGGCCGGCGGCAGGGCATCGTCGGCGGCGTCGGTGAGACCGACTACCCGGGCGTGCACCCGTCGTGCCGTGCCGATCATCGTCGCCACGTCGGTCTGCGTCCGACCGTCGACCTCCGAAGACACCAGCAGCAAGAGGAGGTCGTCCTCGTCGACCGCACACGGTGAGCCGTTGCTCGCCCGGACGCTGTGACCGGCGGCGACGAGGCCGGCCCGGACGTCGCGGAACCTGCCGTCCACAGTCGTGTCAGCGAGGACGATGTTCATCGTGGACCACCTTGATGACAGGTGATGCCGGCCGGTCGAAGCCCGTACGGCCGCGCCAGTGAGGGTCTGGCGACGGTACCGAGGGGCCATGCGGCCCGTGTAGAGCCGTAATGCCCTGGCGACGGAGAGCGACGGCTACGCCTCGGTCACACTTCGACGACGAGGTAGCCGTCGCGCTCGCGTACCGGGTACGTCCGGATGGGCGTCTCCCCGCTGGTCGACGAGCCGTCGGACCACCGGTACGCGTAGAGGTGCAGTGGGCAGACCAGCACGTTCACGTCGGTCTGGCCGTCGGCCAGGGGCCCGCCGGCGTGCGGGCAGGCCGCCTGGGTCGCGTGCAGCGAGCCGTCGCGCAGCCGGAACACCGCCACCTGCGTGTCGCCGGCGACGAACGCCCGCCCCTCCCCCGGCGGCACCTCGTCCACCGGGCCGACGACGTGCGCCCTCGGCCCGGTCGTGACGGCGGGGGCAGCAGTGACGTCGGTGAGGCTCATCGGACAGGCACCTTCGGCAGCGGGATCAGGGGAAGCGACGAGCGGAACTGGCCGGGCGTCGCGGGCTGCTCGCGGTCCTGACCCCACGGGTCGGTGTAGGCGTCGATCGACCGCTGCATGCCGGCGTCGAGGTCTGCGCAGATGCCGTCGCTGTCCTCCAGGAGCACCTGCTTGATCTTCTCCAGGCCGACGCGGGGCACGAAGTCGTACGTGCGCTCCAGCCAGTTGGCGTTCTCGCGGTAGTACTGCATGAACCGGCCCGCGAGGGTGAGCACGGCCTCGGGTGAGTCCACGGTGGCCAGCAGGTCGCCCTTCCGGACGCTGGCCCCGGCGGCGCCGCCGACGTAGACCTCCCACTTGCCGTTGCCGATGGCCACGACGCCGACGTCCTTGACGTAGGCCTCGGCGCAGTTCCGCGGACAGCCGACGACGGCGAGCTTCATCTTCGCCGGGCTCTCGATGCCCTGGAACCGGGTCTCGAGGTCGATGCCCAGCTGGGTGGAGTCGCCGAGCCCGAAGCGGCAGAAGTCGCTTCCCACGCACGTCTTCACGGTCCGGAAGCTCTTGCCGTACGCGTAGCCGCTGGGCATGCCGAGGTCGGCCCACATCGCCGGCAGGTCCTCCTTGCGGACCCCGAGCAGGTCGATCCGCTGGCCCCCGGTCACCTTGACCATCGGCACCTCGTACTTCTCGGCCACGTCAGCGATCCTCCGCAGCTGGGTCGGGGTGGTGACGCCGCCCTTCATCTGGGGGACGACGGAGAACGTGCCGTCGCGCTGGATGTTGGCGTGGACGCGGTCGTTGATGAACTCGCCGTCCTTCTCGGGAACGAAGTCGTGGCCCCACATCATCTTGAGCAGCGAGGTCAGGCCCATCTTCGACTTCGCGTCGTCCTGGCCGCCCGGCGCCAGCGTCGCGAACACCGCCGACACGCTGCGCAGGTCGTGCTCGCGGATGGCGCGCATGAGTTCCGGCTTCGGCATCGGCACGCCGGGCACGTAGTACGACGCGGCCGGGTCCTCGGCGACCTCGCCGTCGGCGGCCCACTCCACGATCTGCTTGACCAGGCTCTTGCACGAACCGCAGCCCTTGCCGGCGCGGGTGCGGTCCATGACCGCCCCGACGCTGCCGCAGCCGTCGGCCACCGCGCCGCAGATCGCGCCCTTGGTGACGCCGTTGCAGTTGCACACCTGCGAGTCCTGCGGCATCTCCGCAACCCCGACGTCCTCTGCGCCGTCGGAGAGATCGACCAGCAGCCGGATCCGCTCCTCGGGCAGCGGCGCACCGCGGTCGAAGGCCTGGGTCAGGAAGGCGACCTTGCGGGTGTCGCCGAGCAGCGTCGCGCCGATCAGCTTGTCGTCGCGGATCACCACCGACAGGTGCACGCCGCGCTTGGGCTCGGAGACGACCAGGAACTCGTCGTCGTCCCGCTCGGGGGTGTTGACGCCCATGACGGCGACGTCGACGCCCGCGACCTTGAGCTTCGTCGCCGTCCGGCTGCCGTGGTACTCGGCGTCGGGGTCGGCACCGGTGAGGACGTCGGCCAGCACCGTGGCGTGCTCCCACGCCGGGGCGACCAGGCCGTAGACCTCGCCGCGGTGCTGCGCGCACTCGCCGATCGCGTAGACGTCGGGGTCGTCGGTGCGCAGCTGGTCGTCGACGACGATGCCGCGCTCGACCTCCAGGCCCGAGCGGACGGCGATGTCGGTGTTGGGCCGGACGCCGGCGGCGACGACGAGCAGGTCGGCGTCGATCCGCCGTCCGTCTGCCAGACCCACGCCCTCGACGTGCCCGTCGCCGAACACCTCGGTGGCGAAGACGTCGAGGTGCACCGTGATGCCGAGCGACTCGACGCTCTTCTTGAGGATCGCGCCCGCCTCGGCGTCGAGCTGCATGTTCATGAGGTGGGGCGCGGCGTGCACGAGCTCGACGTGCAGGCCGTGCCCCTGCAGGGCGCGGGCGGCCTCCAGGCCGAGCAGGCCACCGCCCATGACGACCGCGCGCGTGCACCGGCCGACCGCGTCGAGCATCGCGCGCGTCTCGTCGATGGTGCGGAAGCCGTACACGCCGGGCTTCAGCTCCCCGTCGTCCCCGCGTACCCCGGCCATCGGCGGGACGAACGAGTAGCTGCCAGTCGCCAGCACCAGGTGGTCGAACGGTGTCGCGCTGCCGTCGGCCGCGTGGACGACCTTGGCGGCGGTGTCGATCCGCTCGGCCCGGACGCCGGCCCGCAGGGTGACGCCGTTGTCGGCGTACCAGTCGTGGCTGTTGAGGACGATGTCCTCCTCGTGCTCCTCGCCGGCCAGCACCGGCGACAGCATGATCCGGTTGTAGTTCCCGTGCGGTTCGTCCCCGAGGACGGTGATGCGGAACTGGTCGGCACCGCCGCGCTCGAGCACCTCCTCGACGAGGCGGGCGCCGGCCATTCCGTTGCCCACGACGACCAGGCGCGCGCGGGTGTCGAGGTCGTCCTCGTCGAGGTGGATCGACGTCAGGCCGCCGGGGCGGCCGCCGAGAATCGCTGTCATCAGACCTCCACCAGGCCCAGGTCGACCACGAGCTCGCCGGCGACGCCCTCAGGCGCCGCGGCGTGCAGCTCGACGACCGTGCCGCCGGGCAGGTCCTCGACCACCCGGAGCGGCACGTGCACGTCACCCTTCGCCCCGATGGGGAACCAGCGCATCGGCTCGCCGTCGCGCACCAGCAGCACGTAGACCAGCTCCCCGGTCGAGTTCCCGCCGCGGAAGTACAGCGCCTGGGCCGACTGGCCGTTCGGCACCGTGTAGCGGAGTGCTGGGTCGCCCGGCCCGGGCTTGGCCAGGCCCTCGCCGGTGATCGGGAAGACGCCTTGCAGGAAGCGGGGAGTGCTCTTCACGCGGGTGCTCCTTGTCCGGGACGGGTGCCGCGGCTCGGGGGTGGTCGGGTGCTCGTGGGGGCTCGGCTTCGGCTGGGTGGCGGCCGCGGGCGGCGGGATCTCCTCCGCCGGGCCGTCGACGCGGGCGACGGCGACCGCGCAGGTCTTGAAGGCGGGCATCCGGCTGGTGGGGTCCAGCGCGGGGTCGGTCAGCGCGTTGGCGCTGGAGCCGCCGCCCCAGTGGAACGGGGCGAAGACCACGTCCGGCCGGATGGTGTCGGTGACGTGCGCGTGGAACCGGGCCCGACCGCGGCGGGTGGTCAGCTCGACGACGTCGTCGGGCCCGATGCCCAGCCGCCGGGCCAGGTCGGGATGCAGCTCGGCTCGGGCCGTCGGGGCGATCAGGCTCAGGCTGCGGGTGCGGCGGGTCTGGGTGCCCGACTGGTACTGGGCGAGCACCCGGCCGGTGGTGAGCACGAACGGGTAGTACGCGTCCGGCGGCTCGGAGGCGTCGACGTGGTCCACGCGGAGGAACCGGGCGCGGCCGTCGGAGGTGGCGAACCGTTCGGCGAACAGCCGCGGCGTGCCGGGGTGGGTGTGGGACGGGCAGGGCCAGAAGACGCCCTGCTCGTCGTCGATCCGCCGGTAGCTGATGCCGGAGTAGTCGGCGACGCCACCGGCACTGGCGCGACGCAGCTCCTCGAACACCGTCTCGGGATCCCCGCTGAACAGGTGGCCGGCACCGAGGCGATCGGCCAGCGTCGCCAGCAGCTGGAGGTCGTCCGGGACGCCGGACGGCGGGTCGAGCGACTTCCGGCGCCGGATCACCCGGCCCTCGACGTTGGTCATCGTCCCGTCCTCCTCGGCCCACATGGCGCTGGGCAGGACGACGTCGGCGAGCTCGGCGGTCTCGGAGAGGAAGAAGTCGCTGACCGCGAGGAAGTCCAGATCCCCCAACCGGCTGATCACCCGTCGCGCGTCCGGCGCCGACACCGCGACGTTGCTCGCCAGCACCAGCAGCGTGCGCACCCCGCCCTCGGTGCCGAGCGCATCGAGCAGCTCGAACGCGGACGCGCCGGGCATCGGCAGGTCGTGCGGGTCGACGCCCCAGACGGCGGCGACGTGCGCGCGCGCGGCAGGGTCCTTCAGCGACCGGTAGCCGGGCAGCTGGTCGGCCTTCTGTCCGTGCTCCCGTCCGCCCTGCCCGTTCCCCTGGCCGGTGACGGTGCCCCAGCCGCTGCCCGGCCGGCCGGGCAGGCCGAGGGCGAGGGCGAGGTTGATCCATGCCTGCGCGGTGTCGGTGCCGCTGCGGTGCTGCTCGGCGCCGCGGGCGGTGAGGACGATCGCCTTCTCGGCCCGGGCCAGCGCGAAGACGGTGCGCCGCTGGTCGGCGACGGGCACGCCGGTGAGCCGCTCGACGCGGTCCGGCCAGTACGAGGCGACGCCGGCCCGGACGTCGTCGAAGCCGGTGGTGCGCGCGGCCACGTACTCCCCGTCGACCAACCCCTCGGCGATCGCGATGTGCAGCAGGCCGTTGGCCAGCGCGAGGTCGGTGCCCGGCAGCGGCTGCAGGTGCAGCTCGGCGTTCTTGGCGGTGTTGGTCCTTCTCGGGTCGACCACGAAGTGCTTCGCGCCGCGGGCGCGGCCCTCGTCGAAGTACTGCATCGCCGGCGGCATGGTGTCGGCCGGGTTGCTGCCCACCAGCACGACGACGTCGGCCTCGGCGATGTCGCGGAGCGGGAACGGCAGGCCGCGATCCAGGCCGAACGCCCGGTTGGCCGCGCCGGCCGCAGACGACATGCAGAACCGGCCGTTGTAGTCGATGGCGCTGGTGCGAAGGGCGATGCGGGCGAACTTGCCGAACTGGTAGGCCTGCTCGTTGGTCAGCGACCCGCCGCCGAAGCAGCCGACGGCGTCGCGCCCGTGGCGGGCCTGCGTGGCGCCGATCGCCTCCACCAGCCGGCCGAGGGCGTCGTCCCAGGTCGACTCGACCAGCGGGCTGGTGCGATCGCCCGGCGTGGCCCGGATCAGCGGCCGGAGCAGCCGCTCGGGGTGGTCGAGCAGCTCGGTCGACGACCAGCCCTTCGAGCACAGCCCGCCCCGGTTGGTCGGGAAGTCAGCGGGCACCAGCGTGGCCGGCCGGTCGCCCGCCGTGACTCTCATGCCGCACTGCAGCGAGCAGTACGGGCAGTGGGTGAGCGTGGTCCGCGCCGTCCCCGGCCCGCGGCCGGCGGACTGCGGGGCGGCGGCGGTCATGGAACGAGGGTCTGTCCCGGGCGTTACCCGTCGGCCACACGGGCGTCAACGCTGCGTTCCGTCGTCCTCACCCCCGGCGTGGGCTGACTGTGCGGCCGCGGACGACCAGAACCGCGGTTTAGGCCCCCTCCAGACGGGGCCGAAACCGCGGTTTCGCCCCCGGTGGTCGAATGGAGGACGTGACCGCCCGCCGTCCCACCGTCCAGCGGATCGACGACCCGGACGAGGAGGGCCCCGACGTCCGGCTCGCCGAGCAGCGCGACGTGCCGCGGATCGCCGCGACACTGACCGTCGCGCTCGCCGACTCCCGCTGGACCCGGTGGGCGCTGCCCGACGACGGCCGGATGCAGCGCCTGACCAGGCTGCACGAGCTGGACGCGGGGCACCGCGGAGTCGCCACGCGCTCCGCGTGGGTGACCGACGACGTCGACGCGGTCGCCGTCTGGGAGCCACCGGACGGTGCGGCGGACAGCCCGCCGCTGCCGGCCGACGTCGGCGCCGCTCTCCGCCGGGAGCTGCCGTACCTGGCGGCGGACCGCTGGCGTGCAGTGCGCGACACCGCCGCCCTCGTCGCCGCCGCCCGTCCGGCCGGGCCGCACTGGTGGCTCGCCCACCTCGGCGTGCGGCCGTCCGCCCGGCGGCAGGGGCGGGCGGCCGCCGTCCTGGCACCGGTCCTCGTCCGCTGCGACGCCGAGGCGACCGTCGCCGCCGCGTCGGCCTTCTCGTGGGCCAACGTCCGATTCCTGCGGGGCTTCGGTTTCGAGGTCGCCGAGACGACGCGGACGGCGGACGACGAGCTCCCGCTGTGGGTGCTGGTGCGGCAGCCCCTCCACCGCTGAGAATCTGCGACCCTGCGCTGTCGATCCGGGCCGGAGCCGTTCGTACAGGGGGTGAGCATCCGGCAGGAGGCCGGAGCCGATCCGAGGAGGACGACATGCCCCAGTACCTGCTCAACATCATCCAGCCGGTGGGCGAAGTGCCCCCGCCCGAGGACCTGGAGCCGGTGATGCGGGAGCTCGCGGCGCTGAACGAGGAGATGCGCGCCGCCGGTGCCTGGGTGTTCGCCGCCGCGCTGCACCCGCCGGAGTCCTCGACCGTCGTCCGGGCCGACGGGAACGGCGTCCTCATCACCGACGGCCCCTACGCGGAGAGCAAGGAGTTCATCGGCGGTTTCGACGTGATCGAGGCCCGGGACCTCGACGACGCCCTCCGCTGGGCCGGCAAGCTGGCCGGCATCCTCGGTGGCCTGCCGGTCGAGGTGCGGCCCGTCATGCAGTCGTTCTGACCACGTGAACGGGGACGTCGAGCAGGTCTTCCGCGAGAACTACGGCCGCGCCGTCGCCGTCCTCGTCCGCCTCCTCGGCGACATCGACGCCGCCGAGGAGGCGGTCCAGGACGCGTTCCTGACCGCCGTCCAGCGGTGGCCGGCCGACGGGATACCGCCCAGCCCCGCCGGCTGGATCGTGACCACGGCTCGGAACCGGGCCATCGACCGGCTGCGCCGCGAGGCATCCCGGACCGACCGGTACGTGCAGGCCGCTCGGCTCACCGCCGAGCCGGAACGGGAGGAGGCGGGTCCCGTGACCGACGACCGGCTCCGGCTGATCTTCACCTGCTGCCACCCCGCACTTGCCGTGCCCGCTCAGGTGGCGCTGACCCTGCGGCTGCTCGGCGGGCTGACCACGGCGGAGATCGCCGCGGCGTTCCTGGTCCCGGAGCCGACGATGGCCCAGCGGCTGGTGCGGGCGAAGAGCAAGATCCGGGACGCCCGCATCCCCTATCGCGTGCCCACCGAGGCCGAGCTGCCCGACCGGCTGCGCGCCGTCCTCGTGGTCGTCTACCTCGTCTTCACCGAGGGACACGACGCGAGCTCCGGCGATCGGCTGGTCCGGGACGACCTGTGCGCCGAGGCGATCCGGCTCGGCCGGGTGCTCGCCGAGCTCATGCCCGACGAGCCCGAGGTCACCGGCCTGCTGGCCCTCATGCTGCTCACGCATTCGCGCCGGGCGGCGCGCACCGCCCCCGACGGCGGGCTCGTGCTGCTGGCCGACCAGGACCGTGCGCGGTGGGACCGGGACCTGATCGCCGAGGGCCAGGAGCTGGTGCGCCGCTGCCTGCGCCGCGACCAGCCGGGGCCGTACCAGGTGCAGGCGGCGATCAACGCCGTCCACAGCGCTGCCCCGACGGCGGCGGACACCGACTGGCCCCAGATCGTCGCCCTCTACGACCTGCTGGTCGCGCTGGCACCCAGCCCCGTGGCGGCGCTCAACCGCGCGGTGGCCGTGGCCGAGGTCGCCGGTCCCGAGGCGGGGCTGTCGCTGGTCGACGCGCTCGACCTGGGCCGGCACCGCTCGTTCCACGCCGTCCGTGCCGACCTGCTGCGCCGGCTCGGCCGCACGACCGAGGCGCGGCAGGCGTACGTGGCCGCCCTGGAGCGCACCGGCAACGAGTCCGAGCGGGCGTTCCTGCGGCGTCGCCTCGGCCGGCTCGGCTAGTCGGTCCCGGACTCCATCGCCGCGCGGTCCAGCAGCTCCTCGTCGGCGGAGACCTCGCCGCGCGAGGCGATCACCTCCGCGCCGCCCTCGGGCATCGCGCCGATCAGGCCGGTCGCGGCCGCCCCGACGCTGCCGCAGCCGTCGGCCACCGCGCCGCCGACCATGCCCAGGGCGGCGTACTGCTCCAGCTTGGCGCGCGAGTCGGCGATGTCGAGGTTGCGCATGGTGAGCTGACCGATGCGGTCGACCGGCCCGAACGCCGAGTCCTCCGTCCGCTCCATGGACAGCTTGTCGGGGTGGTAGCTGAAGGCCGGGCCGGCCGTGTCGAGGATCGAGTAGTCCTCACCGCGACGGAGCCGGAGCGTCACCTCACCCGTGACCGCCATCCCGACCCAGCGCTGCAGCGACTCCCGCAGCATCAGCGCCTGGGGGTCCAGCCAGCGGCCCTCGTACATCAGCCGCCCGAGCCGCCGACCCTCGCTGTGGTACGTGGCGACGGTGTCCTCGTTGTGGATCGCGTTGACCAGCCGCTCGTAGGCGATGTGCAGCAGCGCCATGCCCGGGGCCTCGTAGATGCCCCGGCTCTTGGCCTCGATGATGCGGTTCTCGATCTGGTCGGACATGCCCAGGCCGTGCCGCCCGCCGACCGCGTTGGCCTCCAGGACCAGCTCGACGGCGGAGGGGAACTCCTTGCCGTTGATCGTGACCGGCCGGCCCTGGGCGAACCCGATGGTCACGTCCTCGGTGGGGATTTCGATGCTCGGGTCCCAGAACTTCACGCCCATGATCGGCTCGACGGTCTCGATGCCGGTGTTGAGGTGCTCGAGGGTCTTCGCCTCGTGCGTGGCGCCCCAGATGTTGGCGTCGGTGGAGTACGCCTTCTCGGTGCTGTCCCGGTAGGGCAGTCCGTGGGCGACCAGCCACTCCGACATCTCCTTGCGCCCGCCGAGCTCGGTGACGAAGTCGGCGTCGAGCCAGGGCTTGTAGATCCGCAGCGAGGGGTTGGCCAGCAGCCCGTACCGGTAGAAGCGCTCGATGTCGTTGCCCTTGAAGGTGGAGCCGTCACCCCAGATCTGGACGTCGTCCTCGAGCATGGCCCGCACCAGCAGCGTGCCGGTGACCGCGCGGCCGAGCGGGGTGGTGTTGAAGTAGCTGCGACCGCCGGAGCGGACGTGGAACGCCCCGCAGGTCAGGGCGGCGAGCCCCTCCTCCACCAGTGCCGCCCGTGCATCGACCAGCCGCGCGATCGCGGCGCCGTAGGCGGCCGCCCGCCCCGGGACCGAATCGATGTCGGGCTCGTCGTACTGACCGATGTTCGCGGTGTAGGTGCACGGCACCGCGCCCTTGTCGCGCATCCACGCGACCGCCACGGAGGTGTCGAGACCACCGGAGAAAGCGATGCCGACGCGTTCGCCGACCGGGAGGGAGGTGAGCACCTTGGACACGTGAACGAGTATGCACGATTATGCATGACCATGCACGACCGAGGTCCTCAATCCCAGGAGCGGCGCTGCCTCTTGAGCCGCCCGCGCTGCTTCTTGGCCTCGATACGGCGCTCCTGCGACCCCTTCGTCGGTTTCGTCCGCCGCCGGGCGGGAGGCGGCGGTGCGAGGGCGGCACGCAGCACGGCGGCGAGCCGCTCCCGTGCGGCCTGCCGGTTGCGCAGCTGCTGCCGGTGCTCGCTCGCCGCAACGGTGAGCACCCCGTCGACGAGCCGGTCGCCCAGCCGCGCGGCGAGCCGCTGCCGCTGGTGCTCGCTCAGGCCGGGCAGCTCGAGCGGAGTGACGAACAGCTCGACCCGCGAGTCCGCCGTGTTCACGCCCTGCCCCCCGGGGCCGGACGAGCGGGAGAACCGCCAGCCGAGGGCTCCCGCGGGGACGACGAGGGAACCGATGACCGGGAGGTCACCGCTGGCGTCGTCGGGCCCGGCCACCGCTCCAGTCTGACGGAACTGAGTGGCGGGGCGCGGAGAGCGCGCCCCTGCTACCCCGCTCGGGTGGGCACGGGGTCCGCGCCGCCGGCCGCGCCGGGTCGGCAGCGGACCAACCGCCGGACCGTCAACCACGACCCGCGGGCGGCGCCGTGCCGGTGCAGGGCCTCGACGGCGTAGTTCGAGCAGGTGGGCGTGAACCGGCAGCACGGTGGCCGGGTCGGGCTGATCTCGCGCTGGTAGATCCGGACGACGGCGACCATCCGGTCGGCGAGCCTCGTGCCCCGCTCTCCCGTGCCCTTCGTGCGCACCCGGCGGAGGGTCGCAGGAGCGAGCAGGAACGAGTCCGTGCCGCAGCCGATGAAGTTGGCCAGGCAGCACCCGGTGTTGAGCAGCAGCAGGTCCCGTAGGCAGCTGTCGTTGCGGCGGCCGTACCCGTACTCGTAGGGCGGGCCGTAGCCGGCGCCGTAGTGCGGGCCGTACCCGGGCCTGTAGCCCCGGCGCGGAGGGCGGCGGCGGCGCGGACCCCAGCCGCTGCTCCAGATGAAGACCATGGGTTCGGCAGTACCGCGGGAGGATCGCAGGCATGCGTTCCCTCGGCGATGCGTTGCTCACCGGTCCGGTCGTCCTCGACGGCGGCCTCTCGACCGAGCTCGAGGCACGCGGGCACGACGTCGGCTCGGCGCTGTGGTCCGCGCGGCTGCTCAGGGACGACCCCGCAGCGATCCTCGCCGCGCACGCCGCGTTCGCCGCGGCCGGTGCACAGGTGGCGACGACGGCCAGCTACCAGGCGACGGTCGAGGGCTTCGGCGCGGCCGGCGTCGACGAGGCCGAGGCGCGCCGGCTCATCGCGTCGTCCGTCGCGCTGGCCCGCGAGGGACAGGGTGCGGGCTGGGTCGCCGGCTCGGTCGGCCCCTACGGCGCGATGCTCGCCGACGGATCGGAGTACACCGGCGCGTACGTGGCCGACGTCGGCGTCGGCGACCTGCGCGCCTTCCACCGCCCGCGCATGGCGCTGCTGGCCGACGCCGGCGCGGACGTGCTGGCGTGCGAGACGGTGCCCGCGGCGGCCGAGGCGGAGGCGCTGATCGCGGAGGCCGACGACCTCGGCGTCCCCGTCTGGCTGTCGCTGACCACCGTCGTCGACGCCGCCGGCCTCGCCCGCACCCGCCGGGGTGAGCTGGCGGCCGACGTCTTCGCCATGACCGTCGGAGTCGACGCCGTGGTCGCCGTCGGAGTGAACTGCACCGACCCGGCCGGCGTCCGGTCCGGGATCGCGGCCGCGGCGACCAGCGACAAACCCGTGGTCGTGTACCCGAACAGCGGCGAGCAGTGGGACCCCGCCGGGCGGCGCTGGACGGGCTCGCCGGGCATCTCGCCGGACCTCGTCCCCACGTGGGTGCTCGGGGGCGCCCGCCTGGTCGGCGGCTGCTGCCGCGTCCGCCCGGCCGACGTGTCCGCGATCGCGGCGATGATCAGGTGACCTGATCCGAAGGTGTCCTCCCTCACGGTGTGCGGTGAGGGAGGACACCCGATGATCAGGTCACCTGATCATGGCGCCCGGTCACAAAATGGGATTGCCGCCGGTGACCGCGACCCGGGCGCCGGAGACGTAGGACGCCTCGTCGCTGGCCAGCAGCACGTAGACCGGGGCCAGCTCTGCCGGCTGGCCGGGTCGCGCCAGAGGCACCTGCTGGCCGAAGCTCTCCACCTTCTCCTCCGGCATGGTGGCCGGGATGAGCGGCGTCCAGATCGGCCCGGGGGCGACGCTGTTGGCACGGATGCCCTTGTCCGCGTACATCTGCGCCATGCTCGCGGTGAAGTTCGCGATGCCAGCCTTGGTCATCGCGTACGGCGCGAGGTTCGGGCTGGGCATGTCCGAGTTGACCGACGACGAGTTGATGATCGAGCCGCCGGGCGGCATGTGCGGGATCGCGTCCTTGGTCAGGGTGAACATGGCGCTCAGGTTCACCGCGACGGTGTGGTCCCACTCCTCGTCGGAGACCTCCTCCAGCGTGTCGTGGCTCATCTGGTAGGCGGCGTTGTTGACCAGGATGTCCACCTTGCCGAACGCCTCGACCGCCTTCGGGATGATCGTCTTGCAGTGGGCGCGGTCGGAGATGTCGCCGGCGACGAGCACGCAGCGGCGCCCGGCCTCCTCCACGTACTTGGCCGTGTCCTGGGCGTCCTCGTGCTCGTTCAGGTACGAGATCAGGACGTCGGCACCCTCGCGCGCGAACGCGATCGCCACCGCGCGGCCGATGCCGCTGTCTCCGCCGGTGATCACGGCCGCCTTGCCCGTCAGCTTGCCCGAGCCGCGGTAGCTCTCCTCGCCGTGATCGGGCTTCGGGGTCATCTCACCCAGGACGCCGGGCGGCCGCTGCTGCTGAGCGGGCTGGGACTCGGGGCGCGGCTCGGACATGGAGCTCTCCTGCGGTATCGGGTTCCGGATCGATCCCGGCCTACCCCCGCTGTGCACGGCGGAACCGGACCGCCTGCTCGGGAAGCGGACAGCCGTCAGGCACGCTGTCGTCCACGATGACCGCTCCCCCGCTGCTCGACGACGCCGCCGACCTGAGGACCCTCCAGGCGAAGGGCGCCGATCCCGACGAGCTGTTCGCCTCCTTCGCCGAGTGGGCGGAGTCGAACGGCACCGTCCTCTACCCGGCGCAGGAGGAGGCGCTGATCGAACTGGTCAGCGGCAACAACGTCGTCCTCGCCACACCGACAGGTTCGGGAAAGTCGCTGGTCGCCACCGGGGGGCAGTACGCCGCGCTGGCGGCGGGCCGGCGCAGCTACTACACCGCGCCGATCAAGGCGCTGGTCAGCGAGAAGTTCTTCGCGCTCTGCGGCGTCTTCGGCGCGGCCAACGTCGGCATGCTCACCGGCGACGCGGCGGTGAACCGGGATGCCCCGATCATCGCCTGCACCGCCGAGGTGCTGGCCAACATCGCCCTCCGGGAAGGCGCGGACGCCGACATCGGCCTCGTGGTCATGGACGAGTTCCACTTCTACGGCGACCCCGACCGCGGGTGGGCCTGGCAGGTGCCGCTGCTCGAGCTGCCGAAGGCGCAGTTCCTGCTGATGAGCGCCACGCTCGGTGACGTCACGTTCCTGCGCGAGGACCTCACCCGCCGCACCGGCCGGCCCACCGCGCTCGTCGCGAACGCCGAGCGCCCGGTGCCGCTGCACCACTACTACGCGACGACGCCGATGCACGAGACGATCCAGGAGCTCCTGGACACCAAGCAGGCGCCGGTCTACGTCGTCCACTTCACCCAGGCCTCGGCCCTGGAGCGCGCGCAGGCGCTGATGAGCGTGAACGTCTGCGCCAAGGAGGAGAAGGCGGCGATCGCCGAGATGATCGGCGGCTTCCGGTTCAGCTCCGCCTTCGGGACGACGCTGTCACGGCTGGTCCGCCACGGCATCGGGGTCCACCACGCCGGGATGCTGCCCAAGTACCGGCGCCTGGTCGAACAGCTGGCCCAGGCCGGCCTGCTCAAGGTCATCTGCGGCACCGACACCCTGGGCGTGGGCATCAACGTGCCGATCCGCACCGTCGTCTTCTCGGCGCTGTCCAAGTACGACGGCACCCGCACCCGGCTGCTGCAGGTCCGCGAGTTCCACCAGATCGCCGGCCGGGCCGGGCGCGCCGGCTACGACACCGCCGGGACGGTCGTCGTGCAGGCGCCGGAGCACGAGGTGGAGAACCTCAAGCAGTTCGCGAAGGTCGCCGACGACCCGAAGAAGCGCCGCAAGCTCGTGCGCAAGAAGGCGCCCGAGGGCATGGTGCCGTGGAACGAGTCGACGATGAACCGGTTGATCGGGTCCGAGCCGGAGAAGCTGACCAGCCACATGCGCGTGACGACCGCGATGGTCCTCGACGTCGTCGACCGGCCCGGCGATCCGTTCGTCGCGATGCGCCGGCTGCTCACCGAGAACCACGAGCCGCGCACGAAGCAGCTGCGGCTGATCCGCGACGCGATCGGCATCGCGCGCTCGCTGCTGCAGGCCGGCGTCCTGGAGCGGCTCGACGTCCCGGACGCCGACGGGCGTCGGTACCGCCTGACCGTCGACCTGCCGCCGGACTTCGCCCTCAACCAGCCGCTGTCCACCTTCGCGCTCGCGGCGATCGAGCTGCTCGACCCGGCGTCGGAGACGTACGCGGTGGACGTCGTGAGCGTCATCGAGGCGACCCTCGACGACCCCCGGCAGATCCTCGCCGCGCAGCTGAACAAGGCGAAGGGCGAGGCCGTGGCCCAGATGAAGGCCGAGGGCATCGAGTACGACGAGCGGATGGAGCTGCTGGAGGAGATCAGCTACCCCAGGCCGCTCCAGGAGCTGCTCGGCCACGCCTACGACGTCTACCGGCAGACCAACCCCTGGGCCGCCGACGCGGCGCTGTCCCCGAAGTCCGTCGTCCGCGAGATGTGGGAGCGGGCGTTCACCTTCCGCGAGTTCGTCAACACCTACGGGCTGACCCGGGCCGAGGGCGCGGTGCTGCGCTACCTGTCCGACGCATTCAAGGCGCTGCGCTCCGGGGTCCCCGCGGCCGCCCGCACCGAAGAGGTCACCGACGTCGTCGAGTGGCTGGGCGAGCTGGTCCGGCAGGTCGACTCGTCGCTGCTCGACGAGTGGGAGGCGCTGACCAGTCCGGACGACGGCCCGGTCGCCGAGGTCGCCGTTCCGGCACGTCCCCGGCCGCTGACCGCCAACGAGCGGGCGTTCACCGCGATGGTGCGCAACGCGCTGTTCCGGCGGGTGGAGCTCTTCGCGCGCCGCCGCTGGTACGACCTGGGCGAGCTGGACTCGGCCTCGGGCTGGGACGCCGACCGCTGGGAGCCGGTCGTCCGGGCGTACTTCGAGGAGCACGCCGAGCTGGGCACCGGCGCCGACGCCCGCGGGCCCGCGCTGCTGATCGTCGACCGGACCGAGCCGCGGCTCTGGCGGGTGCGGCAGATCCTCGACGACCCGGCCGGCGACCACGACTGGGGCCTCGACGTCGAGGTGGACCTCGACGCCTCCGACGAGGAGGGGACCGCGGTGCTGCGCCTGGTCGACGCGGGCCGCAAGGACTAATTCGGACCGGCTGCGCCGGCCAGCGCCTCGAGGAGCTCGAGGCCGGTCGCCAGCATCCGACCGTCGACGTCGTAGTCGGGGTCGAAGGAGGCCAGGGTTGCCGACACCACGGGACGGCGCAGCGCCGCGAGCGCCAGCACCTCGAGCACGTCGGCCGCGGAGAGCCCGTCCGGGGCGGCGTAACCGTTGGCCGGGGCGATCGACGGATCGTGCACGTCCAGGTCGACGTGGAAGTGCAGCCCGTCCACCCGTTCCGCGAGCGCGTCCAGCGCCGCCGCCACCTCCCCCGGGCGCCGGAGCCGCGCCGGAGGCAGCCAGGTGAGGGCCGCGTCATCGAGCACCGCCGCCTGCTCGGGAGTCAGGTCCCGGGCGCCGACCAGCAGCACGTCCTCCTCGCGCAGCGGCGCGAACCCCGGGATCCGTGCGGTCGCCCGACGCCAGCAGCGGCCCACCGCCACCCATGCGGGCCTCCCGGTGGCCCGAGTCCCAGGGCGCCGCGAGCAGTCGGACCGCCGCGCGGCCGGGAGTCGCTGCCGCACGGCGTCGATCCCACCATCACGCGCCCGGGCCGGCCACGCGGTCGGGCATCGGTCCTGCTCAGGACGCGACCAGGCCGTTGGAGTGCGACACGCCGGAACGGGAGTCCTCGTTCCGGAATCGTGACGCTCGGACCGCTCCCACGGGTCGCGTCCGGTCCTATCGTGATGAACAGCACGCGTCTCCCCACGCCTGCGCCGTCGGAGGAACCGATGACCCAGCGCCTGCAGCAGCCGCACCGACCCGGCTCGCGACGACCACGCAGGCGAACCCACGGGCCCGCGTACGCCGCCTGGGAAGGAGCCACCGTCCCGGGGGCGCCCCCTCCGGCGGTCCCGGTCGACGGCGTGCCACTTCGGCTGGTGCCGCTCCGCCGGCCCGACCACGTCGGCAGCACCTTCCTGGTCCTCGCGGGCGTGGTCACGAACGTCAGTCTCTGGTTGCCGTGGCTGCGCGGCGGTGACGTCATCGGCCTGTCGCTGGTCGGGCAGGGCTTCGACGTCCTGGGGTCCGGGCCGCGGGAACTGGCCCGCAGCGACCTCTGGCAGCCCTTCGTCGTCGTCCTGTCGGGAGGTCTGCTCCTGCTGCTCGGGCTGTCGTTGCTCGTGCCCGCGCGGGCCCACCGGCTCGTCGGCGTGCTCGCGCTGTTCGTCGCCCTGGCCGCGGGATGGGCGGTCGTCGCCCTGCTGGAGGACGGCGACTGGCGCGCCGACCGGTTCGCGCTCGGCATGTGGTTCGCGGTCGCCGTCCCGGCGTTCGGTCTGCTCGGCGCCTTCAAGGCGATGCTGACCCCACCCCGCGTCGCCGTCGCTCCCCCACCGCCGAGCTGACTCCGCTGAGCTGACTCCGCTGAGCTGACTCCGCTGTGCGCTGCGGAGCGGTCAGCGGCCGAGGGCCGGTGTGCAGAGCGCCCGGCGCCCGGGCGGCGACCCACCGGCCGGGCTCAAAGCCGCCGACCCCAGTCGACCAGCTGCTCGCCCACCCGGGCGACGAGGCACCGGGCGGGCCGACGGGCCGGAGCATCCTGGCGCACCGGCTCGTGCGACCGGCCGCACGGGCAGGCCCGCGCGACATGGGCAGCCAGCCGCCGCCGCGCACCGGCGAGAACCGGGTCGTCCCCGTGCGCCTGCAGGAGCGCGGCCAGACCGGGCATGACCCGTCCCACCTCGCTGACGGCGGCGCAGACGGCGTCGTGCGGGTCCCCGGTCCCCTGCTCCAACGCTCGATCCAGCCGCGCCAGCAGGGTCACCTGCCAGCGCTGGTGCGCGGCGAGCAGCAGGTCCCGGTCCCCACCGAACACGCGCCGCGCCTCCTCCAGCGCGGGCGACGGATGCCTCAGGTCGCCGACGGCGGTCTGCTCCGACAGCGCCCGGAGCGCCGCCGCGCGCCTGCGTCGCTCGTCCCTCTCCGCGGTGTTCCCGTTCGCGTCCCCCATGACGCACCTCCGGTCCTACCGATGGTTGTTTATATACTGACGGTATATGACTATCCTCGCGGTCGTGACGGAGGTCAAATCGAGGCGGCAGGAGTACTCGGCGGCGACCCGCGAGGCGCTGCTCGACAGCGCCACCGGGCTGTTCGCCGAGCGCGGCTACGCACGCACGTCCCTGGAGGAGATCGCTGCCGGCGCCCGGGTCACCAAGGGCGCGCTCTACGGGCACTTCGCCGGCAAGCAGGCCCTGTTCCGCGCGGCGCTGGAGCGCCTCGAGGAGAGCACCACGCACGACGTCCTGCGGGCGGTGGAAGCCGCGGCCACCCCGTGGGACGGCGCCCTGGCCGGGCTCGACGCCTTCCTCCTGGCCTGCCGCGACACCACCTACGGCCGGGTCGTCATGCGCGAGGGCCCGGTGGCGCTCCCCTACGCCGAGTGGTGCGCGGCGGAGGAGCTGCACAGCTACAAGCTGGTGGTGGGGCTGGTGCGGATGCTGATCGACGCGGGCGAGATCGATCCGCTGCCCCTGGAGGCGGCCGCACGGATCGTGCACGCGGTGGTCGGCGCGGCGGCCATGCTGATCGCCGGCGCGGAGGGCGCCGACCAGCAGCGCGCCTTCGACGACGCCCGCGCCGTGGTGCTGCGCCTGGCCGAGGGCATCCGCCGTCCCCGCGCGGTGTGAGCGGATCGACTCGGCGCAGGCGGCGGGCGACGCGAAGGTCGTGCGACGCTCGTCGGCGATGGACGCATGACCGGCTGGGAGATGGTCGCGGTCGGCGCCGCCGGCGTCGCGGCCGGCGGCATCAACGCAGTCGTCGGGTCGGGGACGTTGGTGAGCTTCCCGGTGCTCCTCGCGGTCGGGCTGCCCCCGGTGACGGCCACGATCAGCAACTCGCTGGGCCTGGTCGCCGGTGGCGTGACCGGATCGATCGGCTACCGCCGGGAGCTGAGCGGCCAGCGCTCCCTGCTGCTCAAGCTGCTGCCGGCCTCGATCCTCGGCGCCCTCACCGGCGCCTTCCTGCTGCTGCACCTGCCGGCGGAGACCTTCGAGGCGGTCGTGCCCGGGCTGATCGCGCTCGCCGTGCTGCTGGTCGCCTGCCAGCCGCTCTTCCAGCGGCGGCTCGCGGTGCGCGGCCGGGACGACGGCGGACCCGTCCGCGGTGGCCGGCTGGCCGCGATGTTCGCCGCCGCGTACGCCACCGGCTCGTACGGCGGCTACTTCGCCGCCAGCCAGGGTGTGCTGCAGATCGGGCTGTTCGGGCTCGTGCTGCGTGAGTCGCTGCAGCGGCTCAACGCGCTGAAGAACGTGCTGACGCTGACGGTGAACACCGTCGCAGCGGGCGCCTACGTGGTGGTCGCGAGCGACCGGATGGACTACCCGGCCGCCGGGCTGCTGGCCGCGGGCGCGCTGCTCGGTGGGTACGTCGGCGCACGGTTCGGCCGGCGGCTGCCCGCCGTGGTGCTCCGGACGGCGATCGTCGTCCTCGGGATCACCGCGATCGTGGTGCTGGTGAACCGGTGAGCGGGCTGGAGTTCGGCTTCCTCGTCGTGGCCGGCATCGGCGCGGGCCTGTCCGGGAGCATCGCCGGGCTGGCCTCGCTGATCAGCTATCCGGCGCTGCTGGCCACCGGCATCCCGCCGGTCACGGCCAACGTCACCAACACCGTCGCCCTGGTGCTCAACAGCGTCGGCTCGGTGAGCGCCTCCGGGCCGGAGCTGCGCGGTCAGGGCCGGCGGCTGCTGCCGCTGATCCTGGCCGCCGTCCTCGGCGGGATCACCGGCGCCGCTCTCCTGCTGCTCACCCCGGCCGAGGCCTTCGAGATGGTCGTCCCGTTCCTCATCGCGGCCGCCTCGGGCGCGATCCTCGTCCAGCGGTCGCCCCGTGACCTGGCCGCCGAGGGCGCCGCGCACCATGCCGACCACCGCTACCCGCGCTGGCTGCCGCTGGGCACGTTCGCCATCGGCATCTACGGCGGCTACTTCGGTGCGGCCGCCGGCGTCCTGCTGCTCGCCATGTACCTGCTCGGCACCGGCGAGTCGCTGCCGCGGGGCAATGCGATGAAGAACGTCGTCCTCGGCGCCGCGAACGCCGTCGCCTCGGTCGGCTTCGTCCTCTTCGCCTCGATCGCCTGGTCTGCAGCCCTGCCCCTGGCCGCCGGGCTGCTCGCCGGCGGCCTGCTCGGGCCCAGGGTCGTGCGGCGGGCGCCCCAGACGGCGCTGCGCCGCGCCATCGCGGTCGCCGGCCTGGGCCTCGCCGTCGCTCTGGGGATCCAGGCCTTCACCTGACGACCCGTGGGCACGGTCCGGTCATGACCTCCGGCGCCGAGGAGGAGGCGCTCGCCCGCTCGATCGGCACCGCCCTGCCCTGCGGTCTGCTGGCCGGCGTCGTCGTCGGGACCCTGGTCGGCGACGTCGGCCTGGGCATCGGCGTGGGCCTGCCGCTCAGCACCGCCGTCGCGGGCGTCCTCCACGCCCGGCGACAGTCCCGGCGGCCGGACGCACCCGGTCCGGCCGGTACCGCCTCGGGTGCTAGCGGCTGACGAAGGCGGCGAGGAACAGGACGAAGCCGCTGACCATCAGCAGCAGCCGGGCAGGAGTCAGGCCGTTCAGCAGGCCGGCGGTCGCCTCGACCCACGCCGGGCGGACGGCGGCGTCGCGGGCGCGCTGCCGCATCATCCGCACCTCGTCGGCGAGCAGGATGCCCGAGGTGCCGAGCAACCCGAGCCCCAGCACCACGAAGGCGAGGGCCAGGCGGTCCTCGAAGCTCTCCGCGACCCCGCCCACCAGCAGGACGACGAGCAGGCCGGCGAGCACGCCGAGCAGTCCTCCGGCGACCGGAGCCCATGGCCCCATGACGGTCAGGGGACCACGCCGGGGCATGCGGGGCGCGGGGCGCACGGTCACGGGCGTGGTCCCGTGGGTGCCGGGCTCCGGGGCGGCCGCGGCCGGCGCCTCGGCCACCACGTTCGGCTCGGGGGCCGGCGCGGACGGTGCGTCCGGGCGGATCACCGGGATCTCCGCGGTGCCGGTGCCCATGCTCGTGCTTCCGTTGCGTTCACTCATTCCTGATCACCTCACACGTCACGCTAGGCGCACGGGGAGCGCACGTCTGGGACGCCGCCCCGGCGGCACGACCACGCAGCGTGATGCCACGCCGGACACCACGGGCCGCCTGCCCCCGACGGTCAACAGGTGGCGAGCAGCGACTCCAGCGCGTCGGCCTCGGCAGCGGTCACCGAGAGCGCGTAGCGGTCCTTCACGGTGATGACGACGGTGGCGTAGGAGCATCCGTAGGAAGGGTCGGGGGGCACCCACTCGTCCGCGGTCGAGTCGCCCTTCGACGAGTTCTCCGACCGCGTCGTCGCGAGCAGGTTGCCCAGGTCGTTGGCGAACTCCTCGCGCCGGGCGTCAGTCCACCCCGCCGCGCCCTGCACCCACGCGGCGGCCAGCGGGACGACGTGGTCGACCGGGACCTCGGCCGCGGTGGCCTTCTCGAACGGAACGGTCCGGCCGGTGTACGGGTCGTCCAGGACGCCGGCGACCACGACGCAGCCCCGCGTCCCCTCGCGCACCTCGACCTCGGCCAGATCGCGATGCAGGACGTCGTTGCGCTGGTCGCAGCCGTTGCGGTCGACGTCGGACCAGGCAGGCCCGAACACGCACCCCTCACCCTCGCCGCAGCCGCGCTCGTACCCGTCCAGCGCCGACTTCTCCGCGACCACCAGGTCGAGCAGCGCACCGGCCGCGGCGGACGGATCGAGCGTTCCGGCGGGGACGTCGCCCTGCCCGACCGACGCCGCCGGCGACGGCGGCCCCGCCTCGATCTCCCACTCGAAGGTGCACCCGCCGGCCAGCAGCAGGACGGCGACGAGGAGAAGCGGACGGGTGCGCACCTCCGGACGGTACGAACCGATCGGGCGCGCGTCCGGGACCGACAGGCGGTGCGCTCAGACGAGGCGACGGCTGTCCTGGGCGACCACGCGCAGCCAGCGGTAGCCGTAGCCGTCGAGCGTGATCTCGACCTTCCCGCCGTCGGACACCGACGTCTCGCCCGACTGCAGCAGGTCGACCAGTCGGTGCGTCGAGTCGCAGCCCTCCAGCGTCAGCGGCACGGTGCGGGGCTCGGCGGAGAGGTTGTGCAGGGCCACCAGGGAACCGTCGTCCCAGGTGGTCCGGTGCGCCAGCACCTCCGGGCAGGGATGCTCGAGGACGGTCATCGCGCCCCACCCGAGCTCGGGCGACTCCCGGTACCGGCGGATCAGCAGCTTCATGAACGACAGCAGCGAATCGGGGTCGTTGCGCTGCGCGGCGACGTTCACGAACTCCGGCGAGAAACCTCCGCTCACGACGGGACCGGGCAGCTTGCGCGGTTCGGCCGGCGAGAAGCCGCCGTTGCGGCCCGACGTCCACTGCATCGGCGTCCGGACGGCAAGCCGCCCCTCGGCGTCGAGGTCCTCCCCCATCCCGATCTCCTCGCCGTAGAAGAGCACCGGCGTACCGGGCAGCGAGAACAGCAGGCTGTAGACCAGGCGCACCCGGCGCGGGTCGCCGTCCAGCATCGGCGGCAGCCGGCGGCGCAGGCCGCGGCCGTAGACCTGCATCCGCTCCTCCGGCCCGAACGCGGCGAACACCTCGGCCCGCTCGTCGTCGGAGAGCTTGTCGAGGGTGAGCTCGTCGTGGTTGCGCACGAACGTGGCCCACTGCGAGTCCGGGTGCAGCTGCGGCCGTCCCTCCAGCGCGGTGACCAGCGGACCGGCGTCGGCGCGGGCGAGGGCCAGGTAGAGCGCCTGCATGCCGATGAAGTCGAACTGCATCGTCAGCTCGTCGCCGTCGGCACCGCCGAAGAACTGCACCTGCTGGTCGTAGGGCAGGTTCACCTCCCCCAGCAGGACGCCGGCCAGCGACCGGCGCCCGACCAGCGAGCGCAGGGCTCGCAGGTAGTCGTGCGGCTCGGGGAACGAGGAGGCGTCGGCACCGGCGGTCTCCAGGAAGAACGGAACGGCGTCCACCCGGAAGCCGTCGAGCCCGAGCTGCAGCCAGAAACCCATGATCTTGGCGATCTCGTCGCGCACGTGCGGGTTCGTGACGTCGAGGTCGGGCTGCTCCTTGTAGAACCGGTGCAGATACCACTCGCCCGTCTGCTCCGAGAGCGTCCAGATGCTGTCCTCCTGGTCGGGGAAGACGACCTGGTCGGAGGTGTCGGGCGGCGGGTCGGACCGCCAGACGTAGAAGTCCCGGAACGGCGAGTCCTTGCTCCGCTCGGCCGAGCGGAACCACGGATGCTTCCGGGACGTGTGGTTGACGACGAGGTCGGCGATCACCCGCATGCCGCGGTCGTTCGCCGTCCGGATGACCTCGACGAGGTCGCCGTGGGTGCCCAGCCGCGGGTCGACGCCGTAGAAGTCGGTGATGTCGTAGCCGTCGTCCCGCTCGGCGGTCGGGTAGAAGGGCATCAGCCACAGGCACGTGACGCCGAGGTCGGCGAGGTGGTCGATCCGCTGGGCCAGGCCCGCGAAGTCGCCGATGCCGTCGCCGTCCCAGTCCATGAATGTCTCGACGTCGAGGCAGTAGACGACCGCGTTCTTCCACCACAGGTCGGACGTGTCGGTGATCCTCACGTCACAGCCACCGCCGCCCGGGCTTCTGGACGTCGACCTGCGGGAGCACGTGCTCGCCGAACGCGTCGAGGAAACCCCGCTGCTCGGGGCCGACGTGGTGGAGGTAGATCTCCTCGAACCCGAGGTCGGCGTACTCGGAGATCCAGGCGGCGTGCTGGGCCAGGTCGGCCGAGACGCGCACCGCCCCCGAGGCGACGACCTCCGGGGTGACGTGCGCGCTGGCGATCTCGAAGGCCTCGGGGGTGTCGAGGTCCCAGGCCAGCGGCGGCGGGAAGACGTTGCTGTGCCACTCGTCGAAGGCGATCTGCAGCGCGCGGTCGGGGTCGGGGTCGTAGGAGAGGTGCAGCTGCAGCACCACCTTGCCCCTCCCGCCCGCATCCCGGTAGGCGGCCACCATCTCGCGCAGGTGGTCGTGCGGCTGGTTGATCGTCACCAGACCGTCGGCCCACTCGGCGGCGCTGCGGGCGGTCTGCACGGTCACCGCGGGCGCGATCAGGGCCGGTGACCGTTCGGGCAGGCTCCAGACCCGCGCGCGGTCGACCGTGACCAGCCCTTCGTGGGTGACCTCCTCTCCGGCGAGCAGGGCCCGGATGATCTGCACGCACTCGCGCAGCCGGGCGTCCCGCACGTCCTTGCGCGGCCACTTGTCACCGGTGATGTGCTCGTTCATCGCCTCGCCGCTGCCCAGCGCCGCCCAGAAGCGCTCGGGGAACATGGCGCCGAGGGTCGCGATCGCCTGGGCGACGATCGCCGGGTGGTAGCGCTGGCCGGGTGCGTTGACGACGCCGAACGGCAGGGACGTCGTGGCCATCGCGGCGCCGAGCCACGACCAGGCGAAGCCGGAGTGCCCCTGCTCGAGGTTCCAGGGGGCGATGTGGTCGGAGCACATGGCCGCGGTGAACCCCGCCTCCTCGGCGTGCTGCACCGCGGTGAGCAGTTCCGCAGGGTGGATCTGTTCGTGCGAGGCGTGGAACCCGATGACCGGCATGCGTCCATGCCTACCGACCAGCGGCAGAAATGGCCATTTCGGCGGGTGGTGACCGCCACGGCGGCGGCGACCGCCGCGAGACCCCGGTGCCCGGAGGTCGAGGTCACCGGCGCATTCTGGTCCCCCGCGCTGCGCCGGGTCGCCCCCACGGTGAGGATCGCGGGGTGACAGGCACACCGACCACCGACGAGTGGGGCATCGACGCGAGCTGGCTGGACGCCCTGGACGAGGAGCACGAGGTCGCGCAGGCGACCATCGACCGGCTGCGGGAGATCATCGGCGAGCCGCCGGCGGACCTCGAGGACCGAGCCCCCATCGTCGCCCGACCCGGCGACGCCCTGGAGATCGACGAGGCCGAGGTCGTCTGCGAGGACGGCGAGGTGCGATCCGTCGACGGCGCGCTGCCCGACGACTTCCCGCTCGGCTACCACTGGCTGCAGACGCCGGAGGGGTACCGGCGGCGCCTGATCGTCTCCCCCGGCCGGTGCTGGCTGCCCGAGGACCGCCGCTGGGGGTGGGCCGTCCAGCTGTACGCCGTCCGCAGCCGGGACAGCTGGGGCATCGGCGACCTGGCCGACCTGCGCGCGGTGCGCCGCATGGCGGCCGACCAGGGTGCCGGGTTCGTCCTGATCAACCCGCTGCACGCGGTCGCCCCCACCGGCGGGCAGGAGGCCAGCCCCTATCTGCCCGCGACCCGCCGCTTCCGCAACCCGCTCTACCTCCGGGTCTCCGAGGTCCCGGGCGCCGACGGCGTCGACCTCGAGGAGGACGCCGGCCGGGCGCTGTCCGACGGCCCGCTCGTCGACCGGGACGCGATCTGGGCCCGCAAGCGCGAGGTCCTGATGCGGATCTTCTTCGCCCACGGCGGTGGCGAAGCGTTCGCCCGCTGGCGGGAGGAGCAGGGGCAGATCCTGCAGGACTGGGCGACGTGGGCGGCGATCGTCGAGGAGCACGGCGGCGACTGGCACGCCTGGCCCGAGGAGCTGCGCCGCCCCGATGGGCCCGGCGTCAGCTCCTACGTCGAGCGGCACGGCGCCGTCGTCGCGTTCCACGCCTGGCTCCAGTGGGCGCTGGACCTCCAGTTCACCGCGGCCACCGGCGACATGACCGTCATCCAGGACCTGCCGATCGGGTTCGCCGGCGGCGGCGCCGACGCCTGGGCGTGGCAGGAGGTGCTCGCCTCCGGTGTGGACGTCGGCGCACCGCCGGACGCGTTCAACTCGCAGGGCCAGAACTGGGGCTCACCCCCGCTGATCCCGTGGCGGCTGCGCGACGCCGACTACGAGCCGTTCATCCAGTCGATCCGGGCCACGATGGCCGGCGGCGGCGGCCTGCGCATCGACCACGTGATGGGGCTGTTCCGGCTGTGGTGGGTGCCGTCGGACGGGAGCGCCGCGGACGGCGCCTACGTCCGCTATCCGGCCGAGGACCTGCTGGACATCGTCGCTCTGGAGAGCCATCGGGCGAAGGCGCTGGTCGTCGGCGAGGACCTCGGCACGGTCGAGGAGGGCGTGCGGGAGGCCATGGCCGAGCACGGGATCCTCTCTTACCGGTTGCTCTGGTTCGAGGACGACGACCCCGGCGAGTGGCCGGCCGAGGCGATGGCGGCGATCACCACGCACGACCTCCCGACGGTGGCGGGGCTGTGGACCGGCGAGGACGTCGAGGAGCAGCGCGAGCACGGCACGGGGACCGACGAGGAGCTCGAGCGCGGGCGGACGTCGCTGCTCGCGCACCTCCCGGGGCTGGCCGAGGGCGCCACGCCGGAGGAAGCGGTGCAGCGGGCACACCAGCTGCTGGCGAAGGCGCCGTCCCTGCTGCTGTCGGCCACCCTGGACGACGCGGTCGGCGAGCGGCGCCGTCCCAACATGCCGGGGACGACGGACCGCGCCAACTGGTCGCTCCCGCTGCCGGTGCTGGTCGAGGACCTGCCGGACCACCCGCTGCTGCGATCGGTGGTCCGCACGCTGGCGGGGGGCGTCGAGGGCCGGTGAGCCGACGGCCGCCCTACGACCGTGGCGCGTACATGATCGTCGCCACGCCGGCCAGGCAGATCAACGCACCGAGGACGTCGTAGCGGTCGGGCCGGAAGCCGTCGACGACCATCCCCCACGCCAGCGAGCCGGCGACGAACACGCCGCCGTAGGCAGCGAGGATGCGGCCGAAATGGGCGTCGGGCTGGAGGGTGGCCACGACGCCGTACAGCCCGAGCGCGACGACGCCTGCGCCCACCCAGATCCAGCCGCGGTGCTCGCGCAGCCCCTGCCACACCAGCCAGGCACCGCCGATCTCGGCGAGGGCCGCCAGCACGAACAGGACCAGGGACCGCGTGACCGTCACCCGGCGATGCTCTCAACCGGGCGCGGGCAGCCCCCTCCGCCTCGGCCGCTCGACGCGCCGCTTCGAACGCACGTTCGACTCCCGTGCGACACTTCCGGGGTGGCCGGCGGCATGACTCCAGGACGCGGCGGGCGTTCCCTCGGCGAACGGGCGGCCGCCTCCGGCGTCCCTGCAGCGGCGGCTGCCTCCACGGCCTCCGGCCCCCAGTACGCAGCTGCGGGCGACGGCGGTGAGGGCCGGCACTGCTGGGTCCGCGACCCCGCGGAGGCGCCCGGCGTCTGGCCCGGCCTGCTCATCGAATGGCGGCAGCGCAACGGCGCCTGGCAGGGCCGGGTGGCCTACACGGTGGTGGGTCCGCACGGTCCGGCGCTGGTGGAGACCTGGGTGCCGGCGGCCCGGCTCGAACCGCGCTGAGGGGTTAGGCGAGCGCGGCAGCGGCTATGGGTCGGTCGCAGATGATCTCTCTGGACGGAGCACCGATGACCGGCCCGAACGACAGCCCCTCCCTCGACGACGTCATGGACACCGAGGAGAACCCCACGCGCGACCGCACCCAGCACGCGAAGGACCCGCACCCGAGCGACGAGGTGCTCGAGCACCGGACCGAGCTCGAGCGCCAGGCCGTCGGCTCGGACGACGCCGATCCGACGGGCCCCTACGAGCACCCCGCCACCGACTGAACGCCCGCCTCACCGCGGGCGACGTCGCCTGCTGGGTGCTCAAGAGCGCCGTCCTCCCGGCCGCCATCGACGACCGGTGGCGGCCCGGCGAGGTCCGCACCCTCTCCCGCTGCGTGCGGCGCTCCTACCGGCTCGACCTCATGGCCTCCGGCCAGCCCTGCCTGCTGTGGGTCAGCGGGCGCGACCGCCCCGGTGTGCACGCCCTCGGCGCGCTCGCCGGCATCCCGGAGGAGGACGACGGACCCGTCGTCCCGGTGCGGCTGACCCTGCTCGGCGAGCCGGTGCCGCGGGCCGAGCTGCTGACCGATCCCCGCATGTCCGGTGCCGAGATCCTGCGGATGCCGGCCGGCAGCAATCCGTCGTGGCTGTCCGCCGGCCAGTTCGGCGCCGTCCTCGACCGGGTCGAGGCCGCCCGGCTGGGACGATGGGCGCCGTGACACCGAACCGGCTCCGCTGGGGCGCGCTCGCCTGGTTGCTGACCCTGCAGTTCTTCGTCGTCGAGACCGTCGCGGAGCTGCGCCACGGGAGTGCGTACTCGCGCATCGACGACGTGATCAGCGCGCTCGGTGCGTCGGACTCACCTGCCGCCATGCTGATGAACGCGTCGTTCGTCCTGCAGGGGGCGCTGATCCTGGCCGGCGCGCTGCTCCTGCGCCCGGTGCTGATGCGCACCGCCGGCGAGGTCGCGCCGGTGCTGCTCGGCGGCGCGGCCGCCGGGGTGCTGCTCGTCGGCGTCTTCCCGATCGACGGCAATGGGGCGCTGCACGCGATCGGGGCGGTGCTCTACCTGCTCGGCGGGGGGCTGGGGTTGATCGCCCTGGCCTACGCGGTGCGGCCGCGCTCGGAGGCACTGGGCACGACACTCGCGCTGCTCGGCCTGGTGGGCACCGCGACGTCGGTGTTCTTCCTGACCGGTGTCGTGGGCTACCTGGGCGAGGGCGGCACGGAGCGGGCCGCCGCCTACGTCCTGCCGATCGGGCTGGCGGTCGCCGCCGTCGTCCTCTGGCGTCAGGGCCCGGAGCCCGTCACCGATGCGCCGGTCCCCGGCGACGGGGTGGGCCGGCGCGAGGAGCGTGCGCGCGAGCGGCAGCGGCGGGCTCAGCAGGCGCGGGAGCGGGACGCCGCCCTCGACGCCTTCGCACGCCGGCACACCGACACGACCGCGGACGACGACGAGGACCTCTGGTCGCCACCGGGCCGCAACCGGGACTGATCAGCCCACGGGGGCGAAGCTCAGCACTTCACCCACCGGCCGGCGGCCGCTGACCGTGCCGGTCGGCTCGGGCGGATACCCCATGCGCAGCAGCATCTGCGGATGGCCGACCAGCGAGAGCCGCGAGCGCATGCGGGTCCGGGTGGCCGGCCAGTCGAGGGCCTGGGTGAGCGGAGAGGCGGCCAGGCCGGCGGCGGTGGCGTGCAGCAGCACCCGCCCGAGCGCTCGGCCGGACTGCAGCCAGGCGCGCCGGTCGTCGTCCTCGGTGCCCAGGAGCAGCACGGTCGGTCGTTCGACGTCCGGCGGCGGCGCGTCGGCATCCCCCGGCGCGAGGAACTCCTGCTGTTCGCGCTGCCCGACCACGAAGTCGCGGATCAGCCAGTTCGACGGACGGCTGTGCGGGTCCTCGCTGGGGACGGCGCCGACCGGGACGCCGTCGGGCGCGGTCGGGTCGGTCCGCAGCCAGGACTCGAGCTCCTTCAGGTACGCGGGATCACCCTGCTCCATCTCCTCGGCCCGCGAGATGAGGAAGACGGTCGCGACCTCCTCCTCCGAGCGCGTGATGGGCTTGACCCAGGTGTCGAACCGCCGCGCCTGGTCCTGCAGCCGGTCGACCAGTTCGGTCGGCACGGCCTGGGGCTGGAACGCGGCCCGGACCGTGTGCCGCCGCTCGATGGCCTCGGCGAGCGTCCGCTCCTCGTCGCCGGGGCTGCGCAGGGCGGTCACCGCGATCCGGGCGAGGTGGTCGGGGTCGGCGTCGTCGGGCAGGAGGTCGACGTCGGCTGCGGCACCGGACGCGCCGAGGGCGACGACGGCGAACTCGATCGCGCTGCCGCAGCTGATGACCTGCTGCCGGCCGGTCGGGTCGAGCACCGGCAGGGCGCGGTTCCGGTCCAGGAACACGTCCAGCCGGTCCGCCGTCGCGACGAAGCGCCAGGGCTGCGTGTTGTGGATCGACGGCGCCCGCGTGGCCGCGGCCACCACCCGCGTCCAGTCCTGCTCCTCCACGCCTGCCTCCCGGCTCGTCGGTGTGCGTCCTGCCTGTCGTGCCTACCCCATCGCCCGCCGACCGTGCGCGCCCGCCCCGGTCTGGCGAGGATGGCGGCATGTCCGACGCGACGATGGAGAGCATCCCCACCGACGAGTGCTACCGGCTCCTGGCCACGCACGAGATCGGGCGCATCGGCGTCAACGCCGAGCACTATCCCCTGATCCTGCCGGTCAACTACGGCATCGACGGCACCACCCTCGTGATCCGCACCCATCCGGGGACGATCCTGCGGGCCGCCCAGCACGCGAACGTCACGTTCCAGGTCGACGAGATCGACCGGGCCTCGCGCAGCGGCTGGAGCGTGCTGGTCCGCGGGCAGGCAGAGGAGGTCGGCCCCGAGCACCGGGCGGAGATCGTGGCCCGGACCGAGGCCACCGGCGTCCGGCCCTGGGCGCCGGGCGAGCACGGGCACTGGGTGCGGCTGATCGTGCACGACATCTCGGGACGGCGGATCGTCCCCGGCCGGCTCCCGCCGCCCGTCGACCCCCGCGCGTACCTCTGAGGCATTAGGCGCCGCCCCCTTCCCTAGGCCGGCTGCTGCCCAGACCGGTGCTCGAGCCATAACCCAGGACTGCGCCAGCTGAGTCGCCACCACTTGGTGGCCGCTCGCTGGTCTGAAGGTCGATTTAGGGGCCAGCAGCATAGGATGGTCTCGCGTGAACGCCGTAGCCACGGTTCGATGCGTCACGACGAGCCATCGGGAGACTCAGCATTGATTCACGGATTGCAGCTAACGAATTTCAAGAGTTTTGAGAGGTCTTCCTTCCAGCTCGCGCCGTTCACGCTCCTTGTCGGAGCGAACGCCAGCGGCAAATCCAACGTCCGCGAGGCCTTGCGGTTTCTGCATGGAGTGTCTCGGGGGTACACGCTCGCGGAGATCGTCGGCGAGAAGTGGGTTGAGGGCGGTGTGCGCGTGTGGACGGGCGTGCGGGGAGGTGCAGCCCAGGTCGCTCGCTTCGACTCCAGTACATTCTCACTGTGCGTCGAATTTTCGGCGGCGCCCGAGGGCGGGAAGACCGTACGCTTCAACTACCTCATCGAGGTGGAGCGCCTAGAGGACAATACTTTGAGGGTCATTCGAGAGCACTTGAAGGAATCGAACAGGTACATCTTCGACACACATCCCGATGGCGATCCCCGCGGCCACGCCCCGCCGATGCTGAAGGCGCGAATCAGAAAGGGGGGCGGCGGATACCCTCCCGACGATTCGTTCCTCGATGACCGGCCAATCCTTGTACAGATGCTGACGTCTAGCGTCGCGACGGAGATTACGAAGCGGCCACTAAGGCTTGCTCTGTCATTCCTCTCCTCCATGGTCTTTCTAGATCTCAATCCTCATGCAGCTAGAGATGCCAGCCCCGTGGGGATCGCCATTCTCGGCGATAGAGGAGAGAATCTATCCTCGGTTCTCTACAACATTTGCAAGGATGAGCGGCGTAAGGCGCAGCTCACTTCCTGGGTTCGCGCCCTGACACCTATGGATGCCGTCGACGTCAGTTTCCGAGAAGACCTCAACGGTCGAGTGCTCGCACTGCTCGTCGAGGATCGGGGTGACATCACGCCTCTCACTTCGGCCTCCGATGGCACCGTGCGGTTTTTGGCGATGATCGCGGCCCTGATGAATCCTGCTCGCCCGCAATTTCTGTTCTTTGAAGAGATTGAGAACGGCATACACCCCAACCGAGTGTACCTCCTCCTAGACTTGATCAGTCAAAGCGTTACTGCTAACAGGTCGCAGATCGTTGCGACTTCACACTCGCCGCAGATGTTGGTGCACGCCTACCGGTCAGACGACGCCAGTCCCTCACTTGTATTTCGAGACGAAGCGGGAAGGTCGCACGTGGTCGATGTTCAGGCGGCGGAGGAGCTGCGCCGCATCCTCGACGTCGAAGATCCAGCCTCATTGATGGCGGCGGGATGGTTCGAGGATACCGCCGCCTTCCTGAGCGATCACTTCGAGTTCACTCACTGATGACGTACAACGTTCTTGTTATTCCCGAGGATGCCACCAAAGATCATTACATTCTCAAGCCGATAGTCCAGGCCATGCTGGGCCACGCCGGAAGACCGCACGCGCGGGTTCGAGTCATGATCGATCCGGCCGTCCAAGGTATTTCGAATTTGACGAGCAACTTTCTGGAAGACGTTATTCAGCGCTATCCAATGGTCGACGCTTTCGTCCTCTGCGTTGACCGAGACGGCGTTAGCGGTCGCGATACGGCGATGAGCAACCGAGAAACGGCGGCACAGGCTCACCTGCTTCCGTCGCAGAGCTTTTTCGCCACTACCGCGCACCAGGAACTGGAAGTCTGGTGCCTTGCTGGCATGGACGATCTGCCCAAGGGTTGGCGTTGGCAAGCGATCCGCGCGGACGCCAGCGCAAAAGAAAACTACTACGAACCTTACGCGGGGCGCCGTGGACTCCTAGATGCTCCCGGGGATGGTCGGGAGATCTTGGGGCGCGAGGCAGCCACTCGGTATAGGGCCGTCCGGACGCGTTGCGGCGAAGTGGCGCAACTCGAACAGCGCTTCTGATCGCGACTGTTGAGCGCTTAGACCAAGGGGCCGGCCTCCTGCGCCGGGGGCATCGGCGGGCGGACCCGGCCGCGCCGGCGCGAGAGCGCGACCCCGGCCAGGCAGACCGCGCCGCCGACCAGGGCCAGCGGTGGCGGCACCTCGTGGAGCAGCAGCCAGCCGAGCAGGATGACCAGGGGCGGCACCAGGTAGGTGGTGACAGCCAGCTTGCCGGCGTCCATGCGGCTCAGCGCGTACGCCCAGGTGGTGAACGCCAGCGCGGTCGGCACCGCGCCGAGGTACACCATGCCCAGCACCGAACCGGCCGGCGCGGCCGCGACCTCGTCGGCCAGGGCGCCGGCCCAGGGCAGCCAGCACACCGCGCCGATGGCGCAGGCGAGGAACGTGACCTGCAGGCCGGGCAGCCGCCGCAGCAGGGGCTTCTGCGCGACCACTCCCCCGGCGTAGGTGACCGCCGCGACGACGCAGAACACGACGCCGACGACATCGGTCTCCGCGCTCCGGGTGGCCAGGCCGATGAGCACGACACCGGTGAACGCGACGGCGATGCCCGCGATCAGCCAACGCGGGAAGCCCTCGCCCAGCAGCAGTCCGGCGAACGCCGCGATCAGGATCGGCCCGATGTTCACCAGCATCGCCGTCGTCCCGGCGTCCAGGTACTGCTCGGCTGCGTTGAGTGCGACGTTGTAGACGCCGAACCACCCGACGCCGCAGACGACGACGAGCGCCCACTCGGACCGGGTCGGCCGCACCCACCGCCGCGCACCGGCCAGCAGCAGGCCGAGGGCGGCGGTGCCGACCAGCAGGCGGCCGAGAGCGAGGGCTCCGGGTGAGAGGTCCTCACCCACGCCGCGGATGGCCACGAAGGTCGAGGCCCACGCGACGAGGGTGACCACCACGGCGAGGACCGTGCGGGCCCCGGGACCGCTCGGCGGCGTGGCCGGCACGGTGGCGGACGGGGCGAGCTGCGTGGTCACGACCGCAATCTAGGCAGGACCTCCGACCGGTTCCGGCGGTTTCCGGACGGGGCGTCGGTGTCGGCCGTCCCGCTGCGGGATCTGGCAGGACCGGTGCGGTTCGCCCGCTGCGTGCGCGGCCACCGGGCTCAGGTGGGCCAGCTCGAGGACGTCGACCAGCGCCGGCGTCCCGGAACGGGCTCCTGTCTCACCCGTGCAGGTGCTGGGTGTAGGTCCGCCGTCCGCGGGCGCCGCCGGTCGGCACCGCCGCGCCGTCCCGCAGCGCCGAGCTCATCCGGCCCGGGACGGGGGTCGCGACCACGTGCGTTCCTGGGGCGCGGGCCGAGACCCAGGCCCGGGCCAGGTCCGCGGCGGAGAGCTCCTCGGGGCCGCCGAACTCGACGGCGCCGCCGCCGGTGGGCCGGACACCACCTCGACGACGTGCGCAGCCACCTCGCCGGCGTCGACCGGCTGCACCCGCCAGCCCATCGGCACGGGCAGGACCGGCCCCTTGCGGGCAGAGTCGAGGAGGAAGTCGACGAGGTCGTGGAACTGGGTGACGCGCAGGAGGGTCACCGGCAGGCCGGAGGCGAGCAGCACCTGCTCGGCGGCGAACTTGGCGCGGTAGTAGCCGAAGGGGATGCGGTCGACCCCGACGATCGAGACGTAGACGAGGTGCCGCAGGCGCTCCCGGTCCGCCGCCTGGACCACCCGCCGGGTGCCTGCGACGTCGACCTCCCACGGGTCCCCGCCGGGGTATCCCGTCGCCGCGTGGACGACGACCTCCGCCCCGGCCAGCGCCGTCCCGAGATCCCGTCCGGTGGCCAGGTCACCCCGCACTCCGCCCGGGCCGGTGCCCCGGCGTGACATCTGCCGCACCGTGTGACCGGCGGCCTGCAGCGGCCCGAGGAGGTGCTGTCCGAGGCGGCCGGTGCCGCCGGTCACGAGAACGTCCACGCGTGGCTCCTATGTCAAGCCGCCTGCGGCAGGCAAGCCGCGGCGGGTTGGTCGGTGGGTCGTAGCAGGTTGAAGACGATGCGGGCCAGGCGTCGCTTGAGGGCGCGCAGGGCCTCCATCGAGCTGTCACCTTCGCTGCGTCGGCGCTGGTAGTAGGCGCGTCCGAGGCAGCCGTCGAGACGGATCTGGGTGACCGCGATGCGATGCAGCGCGGCGTTGAGCTGGCGGTTGCCGCCGCGGGCCAGTCGATGCCGGTTCGTCTTGCCCGAGGAGGCCGGGATCGGCGCTGCGCCGGCGTGCATGGCGAAACAGGCCTCGGAACGGAATCGGGTGGGGTTGGCCGTCTCGCCGACCAGCTTCGCGGCGGTGAGCGGCCCGCAGCCGGGCAGGTCGAGCAGCTGTGGCGCCTGCGCCGAGACCAGGCCGGTGATCTCCCGCTCGAGGGCATTGACCCGGACGGTCAGCTCGCGGATGTCGGTGAGGATCTCCAGCGCCAACCGCCGGACCAGTGAGGCCGGCAGCGCCTGGAGCCGGGCGTGCACCCGGTCCAGTTCCTTGGTCCGGTTCAGGCCGCGGGCGATCGGGTCGATGTCGGGATCGAGTTCGTGCAGGTGCCAGCGCAGCCGGTTCTGCGCCTTGGTGCGGATCTCCACCAGATCCTCGCGCCGGTCGACCAGCAGCTTCAGCTCTCGGGAGGCATGCGTGTGCTCGGCGCGGGCCAACCCGGGTTCACGCAGCGCCGCCCGGCCGATGGCCAGCGCGTCGATCGGATCGGACTTTCCCCGAGTGCGAGCACTCGTGCGGGTCTGGGCCATCAGCTTCGGCGGCACCCGCACCACGACCGCGGCCGCATCCAGCAGCGCCCGCTCCAGCCGCGACGACACATGCCGGCAGTCCTCGACCGCGAACTCCACCGACTCCTCGGTGAACTCCCGGCGCGCCCAGCGCAGCAGCTGCCGGTGCCCGGCGTCGGTGGCGCGCACCGTGACCGCCGATCCGACCTGCCGACCAGCCTCATCCACGGCCACCGCGCAGTGCGTCATCTTGTGGACGTCGATCCCAATCGTCATCACCATGGAGGCGTCTCCTTTCTGCAGGAGGGGACGGTTGGGCCGGCCGGCGGACACACCTCAGTGGGGGCGCAGCCACGCTCCTATCAAGTCACGCCGGTCGGCCCTGACCAGCGATGATCGGCACAACGCATGATCGCCAGCTCCACCAGGAGCGGCACGCAGTCTGCGAGCCAGATCATCACCGGCCAGGATCCCAACCCCCGCAACCAGACGGCGCGGTGCTCAGCACCCTGACACTGAGGTGCAGTCTGTCGGGCCGGCGGGGATCGGAACAGCCCCGTCCGCCGGCGACGGGGCAGGATGCCGGGGTGCCCGCTCCACATCCGCCGTCCGAACCCATCGACTCCGGCCTGCTCGACGTCGGGGGCGGCCACGCCGTCCACTGGGAGGTGCACGGCGCTCCCGGCGGCCTGCCGGCGGTGGTGGTGCACGGCGGGCCGGGCGCTCCGGCGAGGGGCATGCACCGGCTGCTCGACCCGGCGACCTGGCGCTGCGTCGTCCTCCATCAGCGCAACTGCGGCCTGAGCACGCCGTCGGCGGCCGACCCCGCCACCGACCTGTCGGGCAACACGACCGCTGCGCTGGTCACCGACATGGAGGCCGTGCGGGCGCACCTCGGCATCGACCGGTGGCTGGTGTTCGGCGCCTCGTGGGGCACGACGCTCGGGCTGGCCTACGCCGAGGCCCATCCCGAGCGGGTCTCGGCGATGGTGCTGCTGGCCGTCGGCACGACCGGCGAGCGCGAGGTCACCTGGATCACCAGGGACATGGGCCGGATCTGGCCGGAGGCGTGGGCGCGCTTCCGCGACGGCGTCCCCGAGGCCGACCGCGACGGCGACCTGGCGACCGCCTACGCACGACTGCTCGCCTCGCCCGACGCGGCGGTGCGCGAGGAGGCGGCGCGCAACTGGTGTGCCTGGGAGGACGTGCACGTCTCCCTCGACCCGGCGTGGCAGCCGAACCCGAGGTTCGAGGACCCCGTCTTCCGGCTGGAGTTCGCCCGGCTGGTCACGCACTACTGGTCGAACCGCGCCTTCCTCCCCGACGGCCAGCTGCTGCGCGATGCCGGCCGGCTGGCCGGCATCCCCGGCGTCCTGGTCACCGGCCGGTTCGACGTCAGCGGTCCGCCGGACATCGCCTGGCACCTGCACCGGGCCTGGCCCGGCAGCGAGCTGATCATCGAGGAGGGCGGTGGACACGGAACCGGGCAGGGCGCCGTCCTGGACGACGCCTTCACCCGGCTCGCCGGCGTCGTCGGCGTGGCGAACCGGTCCGGTCCGAGCGGTATCTCACAGACGAGATAACGTGTTCGGGTGACGCTGACCGATCTCCCCGTCGACAGGTCCCCCGCCCACGAGAGCACGCGACGGATCGGTGCGCTCGTCCGTGACGCCCGCCGGCACCGCGGACTCACCCAGCAGCAGCTGGCCGACCGGCTGGGCACCAGCCAGAGCGCCGTGGCCCGGATCGAGCAGGGCGGCCAGAACCTCACCCTGGAGCTCCTGAGCCGCCTCTCCGCTGCGCTGGACAGCGAGCTGATCAGCCTGGGGCCGACGGGCCCCACCCACCTCCGCGTGGCCGGCGGCCACCCGCTGCGCGGCAGCGTGACGGTGAAGTCGTCGAAGAACGCGGCGGTCGCGCTGCTCTGCGCCTCGCTGCTCAACCGTGGCCGGACGACGTTGCGCAACGTCGCCCGGATCGTCGAGGTCGACCGGATCCTCGACGTGCTGCGCTCGATCGGCGTCTCGGCCACCTGGGACGACAGCGGCCACGACCTCACCCTCGTCGTCCCCGAGCGGCTGGACCTAACCGGCATCGACGCCGACGCCGCCCGCCGGACCCGCAGCATCATCATGTTCCTCGGGCCCCTGCTACACCGGGCCGAGGAGTTCGAGCTGCCCTACGCCGGCGGGTGCGACCTCGGCACCCGCACGGTCCAGCCGCACATGATCGCGTTGCGGCCCTTCGGTCTGGAGGTCGAGGCGCACGCCGGCGAGTACCACGCGACGGTGCGGCGCGGCGGTCCGGCCGACCGCACGATCGTGCTGACCGAGCGCGGCGACACCGTGACGGAGAACGCCCTGCTGGCCGCGGCGCGCACCGAGGGCACCACGACGATCCGCAACGCCAGCTCGAACTACATGGTGCAGGACCTCTGCCTCTACCTGCAGCTCCTCGGGGTGGTCGTCGAGGGCCTGGGGACGACGACGCTCGTCGTCCACGGCCGCCCGGTGCTCGACGCGGACGTGGACTACACGATCAGCGAGGACCCGGTGGAGGCGATGAGCCTGCTCACCGCCGGCATCGTGACCGGGTCGGAGCTGACCGTGCGACGGGCGCCGGTCGAGTTCCTGGAGATCGAGCTCGCGGTCCTGGGCGAGATGGGGCTGCGCTACGAGCTGTCGCCGGAGTACCTCGCCGACAACGGCCACAGCCGCCTGGCCGACATCACGATCTCGCCGTCCACGCTCAAGGCGCCGATCGACAAGATCCACCCGATGCCGTTCCCGGGTCTCAACATCGACAACCTGCCGTTCTTCGCGGTCATCGCCGCGCAGGCCGAGGGGTCGACGCTGATCCACGACTAGGTCTACGACAACCGCGCGATCCACCTGTCCGACCTCACCCGGCTGGGCGCCGACGTCCGGCTGATGGACCCGCACCGGGTGCTGGTCAACGGCCCGACGCGGTGGTCGAGCGCCGAGGTGGTCTGCCCGCCGGCCCTGCGGCCGGCGGTCTGCATCCTGCTGGCCATGCTCGCGGCCAAGGGCACCTCGGTGCTGCGCAACGTCGACATCATCGCGCGCGGGTACGAGCACCTCTACGAGCGGCTGGTCGAGATGGGCGCCTCGATCGAGGTCTTCCACGACTGAAGAGCCACAACCGCGGTTTCGGCTCTTCAGTCGAGGAGCCGAAACCGCGGTTTCGGCTCTCAGGTGAGGACGACGCCTCCCCGGATGACCACTCGCGGTGGGGCATGGCGGGCGAGCAGGTCGACCGTGCGGGTCGCGTCGTGCACGAGCAGGTCCGCCGGACCGCCCGCCCGCAGGCCGTACTCCGACAGCCCCAGCACCCGGGCGGCCGAGGTCGTCACCAGGTCGACCAGCACCTCCTGCTGCGGCGACGAGCGCATGTCGAGCAGGTGCGCGGCGAGGAACGCCACCTCCAGCAGGTTGTGCCGGCCGAACGGGTAGTAGGCGTCCTCGATGTCGTCCTGCCCGAGCGCGACGTCGACGCCCAGGGCCAGCGCCCGCTCGACGGGCAGGGCCACCGAGCCGGTGTGCGGATCGCTCACCAGCCCGAGCCCCACCTGGCGCGCCAGTTCCAGGACGGCGGTCTGCCGGTCCGCGTCGTAGTGGCCGACCGCGCGGGCGTGGCAGGCGACGCCGCGGCCCTGCAGGCCGTGCCGCCGCAGAGCCTCGGCGAGCATCCGGGTGGTGTCGAACCGGGGGTCGGGTGCGTCGTCGGTCAGCATGGCGACGCGCCGTCCCAGGCGGGCGGCCAGCGCGCAGGCCCACTCGACGTGCGCCTCCTGGTCGTCCGTGGTGGCCTCGATCCACGGGATCCCGCCCACGACGTCGGCGCCGAGGCCCAGCGCCTCCTCGACCAGCTCGGCGGCGCCCGGGTCGCGCAGCACGCCGTCCTGGGGGAAGGCGACCACGTCGACGTCGACCCGGCCGCGGAACTCCTCGCGCGCAGCCAGCACGGCCTGCACGCCCACCAGCCCCGCGGCGGTGTCGACGTCGGCGAACGCCTGCACGTGCAGCACGCCGTTGCGCTCCCCGTCGGCCAGCGCCTCCCGGATCGCCGGCAGCAGCGCCTCCACCCGGTAGTGCTGCTTCACCGCGCGGGCGAGGTCGATGCCGCGGGCGGAGTCGGCCATCCCGTCGGCGGTGTAGGCCGCCAGGGCCGCGTCGCCGATCAGCGGCAGCGTCCGCACCTTGTCCAGATGCAGGTGCGCGTCGACGAAGGGCTCGGTCACCAGGCCGCCGTCCGCCGGGACGACCTGCGCCCCCGACGGCGCCGGCACCTCACCGGCCGGCGGGAGCGCGGTGACGACGCCGTCGGCGCAGTGGATGTCGACGACCCGCCCGCTCCGGAGCCGGGCCTCGGCGACGACGAGTGCGGAGATCATCGGGCAGACGTAGCAGATCTGCCCCGGAAGGTCACGCCAGGCTGACCCCGAAGCCGTGGACGGCGAGGCGCAGCAGCACCGGCCCCGGGCGCAGCAGGTCGGCGACCCGCGCGGCGCTGGCGGCCTCGAGGTCGGCGAGGCAGACCGCGTACTCCGCCGGCCCCCGGACGCGGGCGCGGTGCAGCTCCCCGGCGTTCGCCCACACCTTGCGGCGTGACTCCCGCAGGAACGCCCGGCTGGCACGGCGGTTCACCGGCGCCAGCAGCCGGTCCAGCGGGGTGCGCCGACCGCCCGCCCGCTCGAGAGCGACGTCCTCCGCCGCGACCCGTGCGGCCAACACGCCGTCGATCCGCTCGTGGTCGCGGTGCCGGACGGCGAGAACGCCCGGGGAGTCGAAGTCCGACGGACCGATCATGCGCACCAGTGACTGCGGCAGGTCGTAGTTGATGTGCGCGTTCATGCCGAGCAGCACGTGCGCCTCCGGCGGCAGCTCGGCGCGTGCGCCGAAGGCGCGTCGCCAGGGCGCGGGTGGTGCGAGCGGATCGGCGCGGTGGGCGGCGAGCGCGTCGAGGTAGAGGTCGGCGAAGTCGACCGTCCAGCCGGCCACCCACGCCGCGTCCTCGAAGCGCCCCGCCTCCAGCGCCGCCGACACCGCCCTCGTGGTCCGGAGGTAGGTGCCGAGGAAGAACCGCGCCGGGTCCGCCGCCGCCTCCAGCGTCCCGAGGATCTCCTCCTTGCGGGCCACGAGTGCGGCCACCGACGGCGGGCAGCTCAGAGCAGCGAGTCCAGGCCGTCGACGGGCGGCAGGGCCATCCCGGCCTCGATCGGCGGCCGGTGCGGCTGGTCCAGCCCCCGCATCCGGGCCGCGTGCAGGGCCAGCAGCAGGTTCAGCCGCAGCGTCGGGTCGGTGGTGAACGGCCCGAGCAGCCGCTCCAGCTTGCCGATCCGGTAGCGCATCGTGTTGTAGTGGAAGTGCAGCCGGCGGGCGGATTCGGCGACGTTGAGGTTGGTCTCCAGCAGCACCCGCAGGGTCTCGCGCAGATCTGCGGAGTCGGGGTCGGCGGCGTCGGCGAGCGGGCCGAGCACCTCGTCGACGTACGTGCGCAGCTCGGTGCTGTCGGGGATCAGCGAGAGCAGCCGGAAGACGCCCAGCTGGTCGAAGTGCGTGACCGACGACGCGCCGTGGATCTCCTGCCCCACACCGAGGGCTCGCTGGGCCTGGCGGTGCGCCTCGGCCAGCGCCGACAGCGAGTCCGCGGGCCGGCCGATGCCGGTGCCCAGCAGGCGGCCGACCCGCCGGAGCCGGCCGTTGACCCGTGAGGTGACCGCGGCGACCAGGGACGACAGCTCCTCCGGCGTGCGGCCGTCGAGCGGGAGCAGGGTCACGATCTCGGTGGCCAGCCCCGCCACGGCGGCGCCGGCCACCTCCGGTTCGAGCGCGGCGCGCCACCCGTCGGCCAGCCGGTCGAGCACGTCGAGGGCCTTGGTGGGATCGGCCTGCGCGTCGGCGACGGTCTCGGTAGCGGTGACGAGGACGGCGACCGGCCCGTCCAGCCGCCAGCCGAAGGACCGGGTGTAGGCCAGGGCGCGCTCGGTGTGCCCGACCGAGCCGCCGACCAGCCGCCGCACCAGGTCCCCCTGGAAGCGCAGCTCGACCGAGTGCACCGCCTGCAGGCGGATGACCGACAGCGCCGCGATCACTGCGGCGCGCTCCAGGACGCCACCGGCGCCCAGCATCATCGCGCCGGTGCGGTGCACGGCGACCAGCCAGCCGTGCCGCTGGTCACCGGCCATGATCGGCGCGACCGCGTACTCGCCCACGCCGCCGGGCAGCTCGTGGTGCCCGGGCACCAGCAGGATGCCGTCGGCCGGCGACAGGTCGGCGTCGGCCAGCACGTCGGCCGGCGTGACGACGGTCTGGTCGGCACGGACGCCCGACAGCCGGCGGGACGGCGTCAGCTCGGCCAGCGCGTCGTCGGCCGCGGCGTCGAGCAGCCACAGCCAGTCGCTGATCTCGGCGACGTCGTCGGCGGGACCGGCGCTGGTCACGACGTCCCGGTCGGGCCCCAGACCCAGGACGGCGGTGCCCTCGAGCATGACCGCCAGCCGCTGGGCGACCTGGGCCAGACCGCCGCCGGTGAGCGCGACCTCCATGAACTCGTCGTCCATGCGGGAGGTCAGGGCCAGCGCCTGGCTCTGCTTGCTGACGACGGCGCCGAGCACCGCGGACACCACCTCGTCCAGGCGCACGCCCGACGGGATCGCCAGGACCGGCAGGCCGCGTCGGTCGGCCTCGGCGAGCACCTCGCCAGGGACCGGGGCCGGCCCTTCGGTCCGGCGGAAGGCCAGCGCCGCCGCACCCAGCGAGTCCAGCCGCTCCACGAGCGCGCGGTAGTTCGCGGGGTCGGCCGGTGGCAGCCGGGCCCCGAGGACGACGAGGACGTCGGGGCCCGCGGCGGCCAGCGGATCGGCCGGGTCGTCGACCACCATGTGGCGGACCACGCGCCCGAGGCCCGCGGCTCCGGCGGCGACGGACGTGCCGACGAGGCCGGGCAGTGCCAGTGCCTCCTCGACGGTCAGGCCCATGCGTTCCTGCCAGCTCGTCCGGTCGTCCCGCGGCATCTCCGCGGGCGACTCGGCGACAGCCCAGTTACGCCGAAAAGGAAGTGATCCACTACGGTGCGTTGAGGCCACCAGCGAGGCATCACCCTGGGTCACGACGCAGTCCCCCTCTAGTCGTCGTCCAGGTTGCCATACACCAGATTCCTGTCAGGAGTCCCTGGACGCCGGGACCCATTCTTGGCGACATCCGCCATAAGACGGCGTGCGACGCGCCGCATAGGTTCGAGACCCGGTTCACCCCGCCCGCTGGATCGTAGGCCGTCGCCGACGCGAGACGTCGACCCCCTCCCCTCCGGTGAGCGAGGCGGAACGGGCTCGGGCGGGGGGTCGGCGCCTCCCGCCGTCCTCCGGTGAAGGGCCGCCGCCATGCGCACCATCGACTCCACCCCCGTCCCCGGTCCACGCACCTCGCCCGACGCGCCGGCGCGCGGTCGTGCGGCGCGCGCCGGGCTCCCCACGATCCCCCTCCCCGCGAGTCGGCGCAGGCGACCGCCCGCACCGCGCGGCCGGCGCGGCTGGCCACGGCCGTCCCGGCGTCGGCCAGCACCGGCGTGGCCGAGCTCCTCCGGGGGCCGGTCCGGGAGGCACGCGTGCTCCTGAGCGTGCCCGCCGCGGTGTACATCCACGTCCCCAACGACCGCGGCGGCGACGTCGTCGGCGTGCTGACCAGCGACGCGGCGCGGCTGCCGCTGGGCTGCGTGCTCTTCCGGCCGAGCAACGGGCGACCGCTCGTGGCGCTGCCCGGCGGTGCTCCGGCCCAGGTCGGCGGCGGTCGCATCGTCGTCGGCGACCTCGCGGTGAGCGCGGCCGCGTGGTGGAACCCGCGCCCCAAGCTGCCGAGTCTGCGCCCGGCCCTGCTGCCCGAGGGCGTGCGCCAGCTCCGCAACACCCTCTACGGCGAGGGCGTGCCGCACAGCGCGTTCACGCTCCCCGGGCTGCCCACCGGCCCGGGCGGCCCGCTGGCCGCCCTGCGCGGCGCGGTCCGCCGCGCGGACCTCGACGCCGCCCTGCGTACGGCGACGCGGCTGATCGGTCTCGGCCCGGGCCTCACGCCGGCCGGGGACGACGTCATGGCGGGCACGATCGCGGGGCTGGTGCTCCTCGGGCACCCGTCGGCGGAGCGCTTCGCCGCGGGCGTCTACGCGCTGGCGGCCGGTCGGACCACCGAGCTGTCGCGGGCACTGCTGCGGCACGCCGCCTGCGGACGGGTCAGCGGCGAGTACGCCGCGGTCCTGCACGCGCTGGTCGGCGAGCGGCCCCTGGCTCCGGCCGTGGCGGCGCTGCTCGGCACCGGTTCGACCAGCGGCCGGGCGATGGCGCTGGGTCTGTGCACCGCGATCGACCTCGTCGACCGGACGGCCCGCCCCCGCTGAGAAAGGACCGCCCCTTCCCCACGCCTCGCAAGCTCGGCGCGGGCCCCTGAAGGGCGGCCGTCAAGCGGCGGGGACGAGCGGGACGAGGCTGTCCCACTGCGCGATGCGGCACCCGTCGGTCCGCGACAGGTCCACGTCGACCCGCTCCCCCGCCCAGCGGCCCGTGACACTCGCCGTCTGCGGCCCGCCGTACTGCTCGGTGCACGCCACGTCGGTGGGCAGCGGCGCGAACGGGTCCGCCATGCCGTGGAGGTGGTCGCACGCGGCCTGCGGGTCGGGGTGGGAGCCCTCGGCCCGGCCGTCGCAGGACAGCGAGAACGTCTCGACGTCCGTGCTGTCGCTCGACCCGACGATCACCTGCAGGTAGTCGTCGGTGGGTGTGGTCGCGGAGACCTCCGGCGCCGTTCCGCAGCCCGCGAGCACGAGCGCGGCGAGGACGGCCCCGGTGCAGGGGCCCGCCGCGAGCCGGCGAGTGGTGGGGGGCACCGGGGCCCTTGCTCAGATCCGGGACGCGTGGATGCTGGTCACGAGGATCGCCCGGGCGCCGAGCTCCCACAGCTCGTCCATCACCCGGTTGGTGTCCTTCTGCCGCACCATCGCGCGCACCGCGGACCAGCCGGGCGTCTGCAGGGGGCTGACCGTCGGCCCCTCGAGCCCGGGGGTCACGGCGGTGGCCTTCTCCAGCAGGTCGTTGGGGCAGTCGTAGTCGAGCAGGACGTACTGGCGGGCGACCATCACCCCGCGCAGCCGCCGGCGCAGTTGCGCGACGGCCGGGATCTCCTCGGCGCCCTCGCGCCGCACCAGGATCGCCTCGCTGGCCAGCACCGGGTCACCGATGATCTGCAGGCCGGCCGCCCGCAGCGTCGTCCCGGTCTCCACGACGTCGCAGACGGCGTCGGCGACACCGAGCCGGCACGCCGTCTCCACCGCGCCGTCGAGCTTGACCACGCCCGCCTTGATGCCCGACTCCGACAGATACCGCTGCAGCAGCACCGGATAGGCGGTGGCGATCCGCTTGCCCGCCAGCTGGTCGACGCGCTCGATGCCCGACTCGACGGGGGCGGCGAAGCGGAAGGACGAGCGACCGAAGCCCAGCGGCATGACCTCGACCGCGGCGTGGCCCTCGCCGTCGTCCGGCGCGGTCTCCAGCAGCATGTCGCGGCCGGTGATGCCGACGTCCAGCGTGCCGGCTGCGACGTACACGGCGATGTCCCGAGGGCGCAGGTAGAAGAACTCGGTGTCGTTGTCGGGGTCGTAGACCGCGAGGTCCTTGGTGCTGCGCCGCTGGCGGTAGCCGCTCTCGGCGAGCATCTCGGCCGCGGGCTCGCTCAGGACGCCCTTGTTGGGCACGGCGATGCGCAGCACTCGAGGTCTCCTCGGACGTGAGATGACAGGGCGGCCCTCGAGCAGGGACCCGCGGCGCGCGGAGCGTGCCGTGGGGGGCTCGAGGGTCCTTTCTCAGAGGTGAGCGTAGACGTCGTCGAGGGTGAGTCCCCGCGTCAGCATGAGGACCTGCACCCGATAGAGGAGCTGGCTGATCTCCTCCGCCGTCCGCTCGTTGGTCTCGTGCTCGGCGGCCATCCATGCCTCGGAGGCCTCTTCGACGACCTTCTTCCCCGCCGCGTGGACCCCGTCGCGCACCGCCTGCACGGTGCCGGACCCCGCCTCGGCGGCGGCCACCTTCGCCGACAGCTCGGCGAACAGCTCGTCGAAGGTCTTCACGACATCCCCGCCGTGAAGCCCGTGCGGCGCTGTGGCGAGCGCAGCTCGCGCAGGGTCAGGGCGGTGGCGAGCGCCGCGACGGCGGCCTCCCACCCCTTGTCCTCGGCGGAGCCGGTCAGGCCGGCGCGGTCCCGCGCCTGCTGCTCGGTGTCACAGGTGAGGACGCCGTTGCCGACCGGCTTGCCGGCGTCGAGGGCGACCCGGGTCAGCCCGGCGGTGACCGCGTCGCAGACGTACTCGAAGTGCGGCGTGCCGCCCCGGACGACCACGCCGAGGGCGACGACGGCGTCGTGCCGCTCGGCGAGGGCCTGGGCGACCACGGGCAGCTCGACGGCCCCGGGCACCCGCACGACCGTGGTGTCGACGACACCGCTGGCCTTCGCCGCCTCGACGGCGCGCGCCAGCAACTGGTCGGTGAGCTCGCCGTGCCACGTGGTGGCGACGATGCCCAGGCTCAGCCCGGCCGCGTCCACCGGCTCCGCCTGAGGCGCTCCGGCCCCGCTCATGACGGCTGCTCGTCGACGCGGACGGGCACGTTCTCGGGGATCGGGTCGGCGTGCGGCGGGGTGTCCGCCGGACCGCCCTCGGTCTCCGGCTCGATGATGTCGAGCAGGTGTCCCATGCGGTCGCGCTTGGTGCGCAGGTAACTGAGGTTCTCGGCGGTCACGTGGCTGGGCAGCGGCACGCGGCCGACGATCTTGAGCCCGTAGCCCTCGAGCCCCGCCCGCTTGGCGGGGTTGTTGCTCAGCAGCCGCATCGTGCGCACGCCCAGGTCGACCAGGATCTGTGCGCCGGTGCCGTAGTCACGGGCGTCGGCGGGCAGCCCGAGGTCGAGGTTGGCGTCGACGGTGTCGAGCCCGAGGTCCTGCAGCTGGTAGGCCTGCAGCTTGTGCAGGAGGCCGATCCCCCGGCCCTCGTGCCCCCGGATGTAGAGCACGATGCCGCGGCCCTCCTGGGCCACGGCGGCCAGCGCGGCCTGCAGCTGCGGACCGCAGTCGCAGCGCAACGAGCCGAAGACGTCGCCGGTCAGGCACTCGGAGTGCACGCGGACGAGCACGTCGTTGCCGTCGCCGATCTCGCCGTAGACGAACGCCACGTGCTCGCGCTCGTCGTACGAGCTGCGGTAGCCGACGGCGGTGAAGGTGCCGGGCACCAGCGGGACGATCGCTTCGGCGACCCGTTCGACGAGCTTGTCGAACCGCTTGCGGTAGGCGATCAGGTCGGCGATCGAGATCATCACCAGGTCGTGCTCGTCGGCGAAGACGCGCAGCTCCTCGCCACGGGCCATGCCGGTGGGGTCCTTCTCGCTGACGATCTCGCACAGCGTGCCCGAGGGCCGCAGTCCGGCGAGCACGGCCAGGTCGACGGCGGCCTCCGTGTGCCCGGGTCGGCGCAGCACCCCGCCGTCCTTGGCGCGCAGCGGCACGATGTGACCGGGCCGGCTGAGGTCCTGTGCGGTGGTGTCGGCGGCGGCCAGCGTCCGGATCGTGGTGGCCCGGTCGGCCGCGGAGATGCCCGTGGTGATGCCCTCGCGGGCGTCGACGGTGACCGTGTAAGCGGTGCCGTGCCGGTCCTGGTTGACCCGGAACATGGGCGGCAGGTCGAGCCGGTCGGCGTCGCCCTCGGTCACCGCGACGCAGATGTAGCCCGACGTGTACCGGACCATGAACGCGACGAGGTCGGGGGTCGCCAGCTCGGAGGCGAAGATGAGGTCGCCCTCGTTCTCGCGGTCCTCGTCGTCGATGACGACGACCGGCTTGCCGCTCTTGATCGCGGCGATGGCGGTCTCGATGGAGTCGAGCCGGCCCAGGGGTCCCGTCATCGCGGGGCTCCCAGCAGCCGCTCGACGTACTTGGCGATCACGTCGACCTCCAGGTTGACGGGGTCCCCCGGCGCCAGGGTGCCCAGCGTGGTCTCGCGGAGGGTGGTGGGGATGAGGCTGACCTCGAACCACGGCTCGGGGACCTCGGCGGCGCTGACGGCGCTCACGGTCAGCGAGACGCCGTCGACGGCGATCGAGCCCTTCTCGACGACGTAGCGGGCGAGCTCACGGGGCAGCCCCAGGCGGACGACCTCCCAGCGCTCGCCGGGGGTGCGGGCGATGACGTGGCCCATCCCGTCGACGTGGCCCTGCATCAGGTGCCCGCCGAGCCGGGTGTGCGGCGTGACCGCCCGCTCGAGATTGACCGGCTGCCCTGCGGCGGCCTCGCCGAGACTGCTGCGGCGCAGCGTCTCGGCCATCACGTCGGTGCTCCAGACTCCGTCGTCCACTCCGGTCACGGTGAGGCAGACGCCGTTGACGGCGATGGAGTCGCCGAGGGCGACGCCCTGCAGGACGCGATCGGCCCGGATGCGCAGGACCGCTGCGTCTCCCGCAGGTCCTCCTCGCTCCTCGCGGACGACGACGGTGCCCACCTCTTCGACGATGCCGGTGAACACCTCAACTCCCTCCGTGCGCGGACTGCCGGCCCCCAGTGTGACGGTTGGGACGCAGCCGGAGCTGCACGTCCCCGCCCAGGGGGGTGACCTCGACGATCGAGAAGGTCAGCGCGCCACCGATCGAGGGAATTCCCAGGTCGCTGACCAGGGACGGGCCGGCGCCGAGCAGCTTCGGTGCGACGTGGATCACCGCCTCGTCCACCAGCCCGTCGCGCAGGAACGCGGCGGCCAGGGTGGGCCCGCCTTCGAGCAGCACCCGGCGGACGTCACGCTCGAAGAGCTCGGCGAGCAGGGCCGCGGGGTCGGCCGCGCGGCTGACCAGCGTGGGGGCCGCGTCGTCGAGCACGCGGGCGGTCTCCGGCAGGCGGCCCTGGCGGTCGGCGATCACCCGCAGCGGCCGCCGCCCCGAGCCGTCGCGCACGGTCAGCTGCGGGTCGTCGGTCAGCGCCGTCCCCACACCGACCACCACCGCGTCGCAGGTGGCCCGCAGCCGGTGGACGGCGGCCCGCGCCTGCTCGCCGGTGATCCAGCGGCTGCTGCCGTCGGCTGCGGCCACCCGCCCGTCGAGGGTCGCAGCGGTCTTCCAGACGACGAACGGCCGGTACTCGCGGACGCCGGTCAGCCAGCCGGCCAGGGCGCCGTCCTCCGCCTCGGACCGCTCGACCCCGAGGACGACGTCGACGCCCGCGGCGCGCAGCCGCTCCGCTCCCCCGGCGGCCAGCTCCGTCGGCTCCGGGACGGCGACGACGACGCGGGCGATGCCGGCGGCGAGCAGCGCGTCGGCGCACGGCCCGGTCCGGCCGGTGTGCGCGCACGGCTCGAGGGTGACGACGGCCGTGCCGCCGCGGGCCCGCTCGCCGGCCGCGGCCAGGGCCACCACCTCGGCGTGCGGCCCGCCCGGGGGCGCGGTCGCCCCCTCGCCGGCCGGCCCGCCCTCCGCGTCGAGGATCACGGCACCGACCGGCGGGTTCGGGCTCGTCGTCCCCAGGACAGCGGCACCCAGCTCGCGGGCCCGGGCCATCGCCCGGAGCTCCGTGGGACCGACGGTCACGCCGGCATGGCTCCGGCGGCCTGCGCCCGCAGGGCCTCGATCGCCTTCCCTGGATCGTCGGCCCCGTAGACCGCCGAGCCGGCCACGAAGACGTCGGCACCGGCCGCTGCGGCCTGCTCGATCGTGTCGGCGTTGATGCCGCCGTCCACCTCGACGAACAGCGTCAGGTGGCCGGCGTCGACGAGCTCACGGGCGCGGCGCACCTTGGGCAGGACGTCGGCGATGAACTCCTGTCCCCCGAAGCCGGGCTCGACGGTCATGACCAGCAGGGTGTCGAAGTCGCGGAGGACGTCGAGGAAGCCCTCGAGCGGCGTCCCGGGCTTGAGGGCCAGACCCGCGAGCGCGCCGGCGGCGCGGATGTCCCGGGCCACGGCCCGGGGGTCGGCGGCGGCCTCGGCGTGGATCGTGACGTTGCCGGCGCCGGCCTCGGCGTAGCCCGGCGCCCAGCGCTCCGGGTTCTCGATCATCAGGTGACAGTCGAGGGGCACCGGGCTGACCGCCTGTACCGCCGCCATGACCGGCAGGCCGAAGGTCAGGTTGGGCACGAAGTGCGCGTCCATGACGTCGAAGTGCAGCCAGTCCGCGTCGGAGACCCGCCGGGACTCCTCGGCCAGGCGCGCGAAGTCCGCCGACAGCAGGCTCGGCGCGATCATCGGTTCCCGGGGCACGTCCGCCGAGTCTAGGTGCCGGGCCGAACCACCCCTCCTCCGCGCGGCGGCCGCCCCAGCCCCGGGTCGGCCCTAGGCTTCGCCCGTGGCCGACGACCGAATGCAGCACGTGGAGGCCGAGGCGGCGGCGCAGCCTGCGGCGGAGGTCGGCTGGCAGCCGGTGGACTGGGCCGCCGAGCTGCGCCGGCGACGGTCCGCCGAGTGGCGGAACGTGACGCTGCTCGTCGCGGTGCTCCTCGCCGTCCCGCTGGTGAGCACCCTGGTCCTCGAGCGGCCGATGGGTGCCTCGGACTGGATCTGGCTCGCGTTGGCGCTCCTCGTGAGCGGCGACGCGAGCCTGTCGCATGCCACGGCGTCCGGACGGGTGCAATGGGAGGAGGCGGCCCGTCAGGAGGTCCGCATCGAGCACGCCCTGCGCACGCACGTGAGCATCGGCGCCGGCGATCGGGAGCTGGTCACGAAGCGGGCGCGGGCGATCCGGTGGTGGTCGACGGCGGCCTTCGTCGTGTGCCCCCTGCTGTGCGCCGCCGCGCTCGCAGGGATGCAGGAAGCGGGCTTGAACGTCGTCGGGAGGGCGGCGGCCAGCGTGGCCGTCGTCCTCGTGTGCGGGTTGCTCGTGGTGTCCCGGTGGCGCCGGCTCCGGCTGGCACGGCGCTGGCTGGGCGATCCGCTGCCCCGCGAGACGGGTCCGCAGTGGTGAACCCCGAGGAGGGGATCACCGTCAGGCTGGCCGCGCTCTGCCTGGACGACAAGGGCCGGCTGCTGGACTACGGCCTGTGGGACGTCGCCGCACGAGGCGCACTGCTCGTGGACCTCGCGCGTGCCGGCCGGCTCACCGACGAGCCGGACGGGGTCGTCGTCGACGGCACGCCGACCGCCTTCGGCCCGGCCGACCGGCTGCTGGCCGCCGTTCTGATCGAGCCCGAGCAGTCGCTGGACTGGTGGCTGGAGCATGGCGGAGTGCGCATGCGCGAGGTGGCCGAGGCCTGCGTGGCCGCCGGGCTGTGGACCGAGAGCCGGTCACTGCTGGGAACGCGCTACACCGATCACACGCCGCTCGCCGACCAGGAGCTGGACCCGGAGCATCCCGACACAGCGGCGGTACTGGCGCTGGCGACGGCCTGCGGTGCGCTGGGACCGCCGGACGAGATCGGCGAGGAGCAACTGGTGCGCACCGGCCCCCTGCGCTGGATCTGCGAGGCCGTCACCGACCACCTGCACCGCTCTCACCGGCGCAACCTCGGGATCGGCGCTGCCGGCCCCTTCTGACGGCGTCAGCCGCGATCGGGCAGCGCGTTCCACTCCGCCCAGGAGAGGTCACGGCCCACGTACCGGGGGCGGGCGGGGAGCGGCCACACCTCCTCCAGCCAGCGCGGCACCAATTCGTCGAACGCCCGCTCGACGTCGCTGCCGACGAGCTCGTCGACGACCCACCAGGAGACCTCGGCGCCGGCCTCGCCCTGCTTCTCGGGCGGATCGACGTAGAGGCAGCCGAGCAGCTCGGCCTCGTCCTCCTCGAACAGGCCGTACAGGAAGCTCTCGTGGGCGGCGATCTCGCGCTCGTGGTGGGCGAGGTCGTCGCGGTCGGCCTCGATCGTCATGTGCGCCGGCGGCCAGCCCCACGCCTCCCCGTAGATCGACCACAGCCGCTCGCGGGAGCCCATGACGGCCGGGTAGTCGATCTCGGTGTCGGCCGCGCCCATGGGGCGCAGGTGCTGCCCCGTCGGCAGGTCCACGCGGGTCGGGTGCGCGAAGTCGTCGGGGAGCCAGGCCACGGCGCCACGCTATCGGGCGGTCCTGCCCGGGTGAACCTGCAGGTCGGGGCCGCGTGTCATTAGCCTGCGGCCATGACCGAGACCGGCGAGTCCGTCGACTGGGCGGCCGTCGAACGGCGGGAGCGCCGATCCGGCGGGCCGGCGTTCCTCGTCTCCGCGGCGTTCTTCGCGGCCATCGTGCTGCTCACCGGGCGCTTCGTGCTGAGGGAGGGCAGTGCGGCCTGGCTCGCGGTGGGGATCTTCCTCGCCGGTTTCGCCCTCCTCCAGGCGGTCGTGGTGCTCCGCGCCCGCACCGGCCCGCGCGCCCGCATGCTGCGGTTCCGCTACGCGCTGCGGCATCGCGTCGACCCGGGGCCGGGCGTGCGTGAGCGGGTCGATGTCGCCGCCCGCCAGCTCTCGGGCATGCGCACCCTGGGGTGGATCTTCCCGCTGACTCCCGCGGCGCTGTTGCTGGGGGCTCGGTGGGACCGGCCACTGACGACCGTGCCGGCCGCCCTGGTCGTCGCCGGGGCGACCGTCGCGTTCGTCGTCCACTGGCGCCGGACGACGGCCGCGGCGCGCCGCTGGGTGGCCGACCCGCCGGGACCGGCGCGCGAGGTGCCACCGCCGACGCGCCGCGAGCGACTGACGTCCGGCCGCGGCCTCCTGTGGCTCCTCGTGGGCACGCTGGTGATCGGAGTCGGCGTGGGCCTGGTCGGCGTGCTGGTGTTCGGCGACTGACGCCGGTCAGCGGGTGCGGCGGAGCAGCGCCATGAACATGGCGTCGGTGCCGTGCCGGTGCGGCCACAGCTGCCCGTACTCACCGCGGGCCATGTCGGGCACCTCCGGGAACAGCGGCGCGACCGGCAGCACCTCGACGTCGTCGCGGGCCGCGGCGGCGTCCACGACCTCGACGGTCTCCGCCGTGTGCGGGGAGCAGGTCACGTAGGCGACGACCCCGCCGGGGCGCACCGAGGCGAGCGCACTGTCCAGCAGGGCGGTCTGCAGCTCGACCAGCGGGGGGACGTCGTCCGGCGTCCGACGCCAGCGCACCTCGGGCGGCGGCGCAGGGGCCCCGAGCCCCGTGCAGGGGGCGTCGAGCAGCACGCGGTCGAAGGTGCCGGGTGCCCACGGCGGCGCCGTGCTGTCGGCGGTGAGCACCTCGACGTCGTCCTCACCGGACAGCGCCGTGCGGACGAGCTCGGCCCGGTGCGGGGCACGGTCGGCTGCGGTCAGCCGTACGCCGGCCCGGCCGGACGGCGGCCAGCACCCCCGACTTGCCGCCGGGCCCGGCGCACACGTCCAGCCATGCGGTGTCGCGACCTTCGAGCGGCGCGCGGGTCAGCAGGAGGGCCGCGAGCTGGCTGCCCTCGTCCTGCACGGCGGCGTCCCCGGACCGCACGGACCGGAGCCGTCCTGGGTCGCCCGAGGGCAGCCGGACGGCATACGGCGACCACGGCCCCGGCTGCCCGCCCGACTCCTCGGCGAGCGCCGCCCGGTCGATCCGGCGGGCCACCAGGTGCACCTCCGGCGCCGCGTCGTCGGCGAGCAGCGCCGGCTCGACCTCGTCCGCCCGGTCGAGCGCGTCCCGCCACGCGCCGACGATCCAGCGCGGATGGTCGGTGGCCAGCGCCAGCCGCTCGTCGCCGTCGGCCCCCAGCCGGTCCAGCCACGCCGCCCGGTCGCCGCCCGCGGCCACCTTGCGCAGGACGGCGTTGACCAGACCGGAAGCGCCGGTGCCGACGATCGCGCGGGTGAGGTCGACGGTGGTGTCCACCGCAGCGTGCGACGGCACGCGCAGGTCGATCAGCTGGTAGACGCCCAGTCGCAGCAGATCGAGCACCCGCGGGTCGAGGTCGGCCAGCGGGCGGGACACGAGGCCGGCCAGGATCGCGTCGAGCGTGCCCTGGGCGCGCAGCGTGCCGTAGGCCAGCTGCGTGGCGAAGGCGGCGTCCCGCTCGTCGAGCTCGGGCCGTTCGCGCAGCAGCTGCGGCAGGAGCAGGTTGGCGTAGGCGTCCCGAGAGGTGACGCCGTCCAGCACGTCGTAGGCGGTCAGCCGGGCGCCGTCCAGCCGGGGACGGCGGGTCGCGGGGTGCCGTCGGCGTCCCGGACCCGAACCACCCTTCCGGCGGGGCGGCGAGCTCACGTGCCCACCCGTTCCCCCGCGGCCGGGCGGGCGCCGCGGGCCCAGTCGGCGGCCGGGAACATGCGCTTGCCGGCGGGCTGGACCTCGCCCAGCCGCACCGCGCCGTTGCCCGTGCCGACGCAGACCTCGCGCCCGTCGACCGCCAGCTCGCCGGGCGCGAGGTCCGGGCCGTCCGGCAGGGGCGTGACGGGCCCGAGTCGCAGCCGCTCGCCGCGCCACGTCGTCCAGGCGCCCGGGGCCGGCGTGACGCCGCGGATGCGCCGGTCGACCACGTGCGCGGGCAGCGCCCAGTCGACGCGGGCGTCGGCGGTCTCGATCCGCGGGGCGAGGCTGATGCCCTCGGCCGCTGCGGGCGCGCCTCGAGGGTGCCGTCGGCGATGCCGTCGAGGGTGGCCACCAGCAGGGCGGCGCCGCTGACCGAGAGCCGGCCGAGCAGGTCGCCGGCGGTGTCGCGTGGACCGATCGCCTCGGTCACGGTGCCGAAGACCGGACCGGTGTCGAGCCCCGCCTCCAGGCGGAAGGTCGCCGCACCGGTGATCTCGTCGCCGGCCATGATCGCGTGCTGCACCGGCGCCGCGCCCCGCCAGGCGGGCAGCAGCGAGAAGTGCAGGTTGATCCAGCCGTGCCGCGGCAGGTCGAGGGCGGCCCGCGGGATCAGCGCACCGTAGGCGACGACCGGTGCGGCGTCGACGTCGAGGGTGGCCAGCTGCTCGAGGAACTCCGGCTCGCGCGGCGACCGCGGCTGCAGGACGGGAATCCCGGCGGCGTCGGCCCGCTCGGCGACCGGTGACCGGCTGAGCCTCCGGCCGCGGCCGGAGGGGGCGTCGGGCCGGGTGAGCACCGCGACCACCTCGTGCCGCGACGCCAGCAGCGCCTCGAGCGACGGAACGGCCGGCTCCGGCGTGCCGGCGAACAGGAGCCTCAGTGGGGGCTCACCTTCACGACGGGAGCCGGTGCCGGGAGGTAGGCCTGCTCGCCGGTCCACTCGGCCGCGGCGAGCTCGGCCAGTGCGGCGGCCCGCGCCTCGGCGTCCAGCCGGTCGACGAACAGGACCCCCTCGAGGTGGTCGGTCTCGTGCTGGATGGCGCGGGCGAGCAGCTCCGACCCCTCCACCTCGACCGGTTCGCCGTGCATGTTCCAGCCGCTGGCCACGACGTGCAGGTGGCGGCGGCAGTCCCAGCGGTAGCCCGGGATGGACAGGCAGCCCTCCGGCGCCTCCTCGGTCTCCTCGCCCACCGGGAGGACGTCCGGGTTCACCAGGTGGCCGACCTCGCCGTCGACGTACCAGGTGAACACCCGGAGCCCGACACCGATCTGCGGAGCGGCCAGGCCGGCGCCGCCCGCGGCGAACATCGTCTCGGTCAGGTCGCCGACCAGCTGCCGGAGCTCCTTGTCGAAGTCCACGACAGGGGTCGCCGGGGTGCGCAGCACCGGGTCGCCGAACAGCCGGATCGGGGTCACGCTCACCGCTCGATCCTAGGCGGCGTCCGCGTCAGCCCAGCGCGACGACCGCCACCCCGCGACCGTGATCATCGTCAAGTGGCTGCCGGACACGCTGGAGGCAGCAGCCACCTGCCGATGATCACGGGGTGATTCAGGCCAGGTCGAGGGGGTCGAGCTGCACGCGCACGTGCTCGGCGACCTTCCTGGCGCTGCGCACGCCCTGCACCTCGCTGAGCGCGTGCGCCAGCGCCACTCCCTCGGTGCGCGGCACCCGCACCAGATAGCGCTCCCGCTCGCCCTCCTGGCCGGGCCGGGGCGGCTCCGGCACCGGGCCCAGCAGGTCGGCGCCCTCGGGCAGCCGCAGGTCGTCGAGGAACTCCGCGAGGGCTGCGGGCGAACCGGAGAGCGCGGCGATGCGGGTGGCCGGGGGAAAGCCCAGTTCCCGCCGGTCGGCGAGCTCGCGGGCGGCCAGCCCCGCCGGATCCCAGCGGACCAGCGCTTGGACGACGGGGTGCGCGGCGTCGGCCGCGACGACGACCGCCCCTCCCGTGGCGGCCGGCCGGACGAGGGCGGCGGCGTTCATCCAGCGGCGCAGGGCCTCCTCGCCGGCCCGCAGGTCGGCCCGGCCGAGCAGCGCCCAGGAGTCGAGCAGCAGCGCCGCGCCGTAGCCGCCCTCGGCCACCGGCTCCGCGCCCGGGGTGGACACCACCAGCGACGGCCCGGCGGGCACCGTAGCGAGCACGCCCGACGTGCTGCCGGAGGTGCGGACCGTCGTCCCCGGGAACGCCCGGGCGAGCTCCTCGGCCGTCCGCGACTCCCCCACCACCGCCGCGCGCAGCTTGGTCCCGTGGCAGTGCGGGCAGTCGAACGTCGCCGCCGGCCGGGCGCACCAACGGCAGGCGGGGATCCGGGCACCGCCCGGACCGGGACGTGGCGAGATGCCCAGCGGCCCGGCGCAGTGTGCGCACCGGGCCGGCAACCGGCAGCGGGCGCAGGACAGCGAGGGCACGTAGCCGCGGCGGGGCACCTGCACCAGCACCGGCGCGCCACCGGCGAGGGCCTTCCGCGCGACCTCGTGCGCCAGCGAGGGCAGCCGGGCGGAACGGGCTGCGGGGTCGCGGGCCAGCTCGAAGTCGTCGCCGAGGGCTTGGACCCGCGGCGCGGCCGACCGCAGGACCACGCGATCGGCGACCAGTTCGTGCGCCCAGCCGGACTCCACGAGCAGCGCCGCCTCGGCGGTCCGCGCGGTACCGGCGACGACGGCCGCGCAGCTGTCCAGCCAGGCCCGCTGGACCAGCACGTCGCGCACGTGCGGATAGGGGGCGTGCTCGTCGGCGTGCAGGTCGTCGCCGTCGTCCCAGACGACGACGAGCCCCATGTCCCGGACCGGCGCGAACATCGCCGAGCGGGTGCCCAGGACCACCTGGGCGGCGCCGCGGGAGGCGGCGAGGAAGGAGCGGTAGCGCTTCTCGGGCGAGTCGTCGGCGCGCAACACCGTGTACGAGTGCTCCGGCAGCAGCCGCGCCGCTGCGGCGGTGAGCCGGTCCAGGTCGCGGCCGTCGGGGACGACGACCAGCGCGCCCCGCCGTCCGGCGAGCGCGGCCTGGCACAGCTCGACCAGGCGGGCGGGCCAGTCCTCCCCGGGCAGCGCCGTCCAGACCGCTCGGGCGGGCCGCCCCTCCGCCAGGGCGGTCAGCAGCCCCGGGCCGGCGGAGTACCGGGCGAAGCCAGCAGGGTCGGGCGCCCCGGGAAGGGCCGCCGGCGTCGGGGTGTCGCGCTTCTCGGCGGCGGCGCGGCGCGGGGGCAGCGCCAGCCGCAGGACGTCGCCCATGGTGCCGGCGTACCGGTCGGCCACCTGCCGGGCCAGGCGGGCGACCTGCGGGGTGAGCACCGGCTCGCCGGAGGGTACGTGCGCCAGCGGCAGCAGCTTGCCGGAGAAGTCCGTGGCGTCGTCCAGCGACAGCACGAACCCGTCGAGCAGCTGCCCGCTGAACCGGACCCGCACCCGGCAGCCGGGCCGCACCACGTCGGCGAACTTCTCGGGGACGGCGTAGTCGAAGGGCCGGTCCAGGTGGGCCAGGGGCACATCGACGACGACCCGGGCCACCAACGGGCGGCCCGGGTCGCCGGCAGAAGGACCCGCTTCCGCCCACTCCTCGCGAGCTCGGAGCGGGCCCCTGAAGCGGGCCTGAGTGTCCTCGCTCAGACGCCCACGGCCGAGCGGAGCGCGTCGACGCGGTCGGTCTTCTCCCACGGCAGGTCGACGTCGGTGCGGCCGAAGTGACCGTAGGCCGCGGTCGGGGCGTAGATCGGCCGCAGCAGGTCGAGGTCGCGCACGATCGCGCCGGGGCGCAGGTCGAACACGGTGCTGATCGCCTTCTCGAGGACGTCGTCGGCCACCGTGCCCGTGCCGAAGGTCTCGACGAACAGGCCGACCGGGTGGGCGGCGCCGATCGCGTAGGCGACCTGGACCTCGCAGCGCTTGGCCAGCCCGGCCGCCACCACGTTCTTGGCGACCCAGCGCATGGCGTAGGCGGCGGAGCGGTCGACCTTCGACGGGTCCTTGCCCGAGAAGGCGCCACCGCCGTGGCGGGCCATGCCGCCGTACGTGTCGACGATGATCTTGCGGCCGGTCAACCCGGCATCGCCCATGGGGCCGCCGATGACGAACTTGCCGGTCGGGTTGACCAGCAGGCGGTAGCCGTCGGTGGGCAGGCCGAGCGCGGCGAGCTCGGGCTCGACGACGAGCTCCTTGATGTCGGGGGTGAGCAGCTGGTCGATCGAGATGTCCTCGGCGTGCTGCGAGGAGACGACGACGGTCTCGACGGCGACCGGCTGGTCGTCCTCGTAGACGACCGTGACCTGGGTCTTGCCGTCGGGGCGCAGGTAGGGCACCGACCCGTCCTTGCGGACGGCGGACAGCCGGCGGGCCAGGCGGTGGGCCAGCGCGATCGGCAACGGCATGAGCTCGGGCGTCTCGTCGGTCGCGTAGCCGAACATGAGGCCCTGGTCACCGGCACCCTGGCGGGCGATCTCGTCCTCGTCGGTGTGGGTGCGTGCCTCGTAGGCGGTGTCGACGCCCTGGGCGATGTCGGGAGACTGCGCACCGATCGAGACGCTCACGCCGCAGGACGCGCCGTCGAAGCCCTTGCGGGAGGAGTCGTAGCCGATGCGGAGCACCGTGTCGCGGACGATGGCGGCGATGTCCACGTAGCCGGCGGTGGTGACCTCACCGGCGATGTGGACCTGGCCGGTGGTGATCAGGGTCTCGACGGCGACGCGGCTCTTCGGGTCCTGCGCGAGCATCGCGTCGAGGATCGAGTCGCTGATCTGGTCGGCGATCTTGTCCGGGTGGCCCTCGGTCACCGACTCGGAGGTGAAGAGACGGCGTGGCATGTCGGTACTCCTGGGTCGGCGATAGGCGTCGGCGGGCCGGACGTCGCACGACCCGACGGGAACGTTACCTGGCCGAGACCGGCGGCCGGCAGCTGCCGGGGGAACCCCCTACGGCTGGGACGGGCGGGGCGACTGAGACGTGATCGTCGCCCAGATCCCCGCGGCGACGGCGTCCTTGCTGCCGTGCGGCACCTCGGTGGCCGAGCCGTCGGCGGCGAGGACGACCGCCGCGTTGTCGGGCCGCCCGAACGCCTGCCCGGCGGAGACGTCGTTGACCACCAGCACGTCGCAGCCCTTGCGGGTCAGCTTGGCCCGCGCGTGGGCGAGCACGTCGCCGTCCTCGTCGCCGGTCTCGGCCGCGAAGCCGACCACCAGCTGGCCCGGCGCCCGCCGGGCCACCAGCTCCACGAGGACGTCGGGGTTGCGGACCAGCGGCACCGCGCTCGGCTCGGCGGCCGAGCCCTTCTTCAGCTTGGTGGACGCGGCGTGCTCGGGCCGGAAGTCGGCGACCGCCGCGGCCATCACGACGACGTCGGCCTCCTTGGCCTCCGCGAGCATCGCCGCGCGCAGCTCCTCCGCCGTCCCGACCGGGACGACCCGGGCGCCGAACGGCGCCGGCATGTCGACGTTCGCGGCGACCAGGACGACCTCGGCGCCGCGGGCGGCGGCCACGCGGGCCAGCGCCCAGCCCTGCTTGCCCGACGAACGGTTGCCCAGGTAGCGCACCGGGTCCAGCGGTTCGCGCGTTCCGCCGGCGCTGATGACCACGCGCCGTCCGGTCAGGTCCGGTGCCAGGGCGTCCGCACCCTGCTGCAGCGCGACGAGGGCCAGCGCGGCGATGTCGGCGGGTTCGGGCAGCCGGCCGGGCCCCGAGTCGGGGCCGGTGAGCCGGCCGACCGCCGGAGGGAGGACGACGGCGCCGCGGCGACGGAGGGTGGCCACGTTGTCCTGCGTCGCCGGGTGCAGCCACATCTCGGTGTGCATCGCGGGCACGAAGACCACCGGGCAGGAGGCGGTCAGCAACGTGGCGGTGAGCAGGTCGTCGGCGCGGCCCATGGCGGCGCGGGCGAGCAGGTCGGCGGTGGCCGGGGCGACGACGACCAGATCAGCCGACTGCCCGATGCGCACGTGCGCCACCTCGGGGACGTCGGACCAGACGTCGGTGGTGACCGGGTTGCCCGACAGCGCCTCGAAGGTGGCCGCGCCCACGAAGTGCAGGGCACCCGGCGTCGGGACGACACGGACGTCGTGGCCTGCCTCGGTGAACGCGCGCAGCACGAAGGCGGCCTTGTAGGCGGCCACTCCCCCGCTGACACCCAGCACGATGCGACTCACGGGTTCCATCCTCCCAACACGACGAAGCACCCGGCAGGGACTGCCGGGTGCTTCGTCATCAGTTCGGGGTGTTGCTCAGTTCTCACCCGCGGTGTGGGTCAGCAGACCCTCGTTGATCTCGCGGAGCGTGATGGAGAGCGGCTTCTCCTGCGGAGCGGTGTCGACCAGCGGGCCGACGTACTCCAGCAGACCCTCCGACAGCTGGCTGTAGTAGGCGTTGATCTGCCGCGCGCGCTTGGCGGCGAAGATGACCAGGCCGTACTTGCTGCTGGTGCGCTCGAGCAGCTCGTCGATCGGCGGGTTGGTGATGCCCTCGGGGGCAGGTGCGACTCCGGACACGGGCGGGCGTGCTCCTCAGTAGATCGGGAAAAAGCGCTGCACCTGTTCGGCTGCTCAGCGGAGACCGGGTGCGGGCGCAGTCAGCAAGCCTACCAACTCGTCGGCGGCACGAGCCACGTCGTCGTTGACCACCACCACGTCGAACTCCCCGGCCGCGTCCAGCTCGGCCTGGGCGAGGGCGAGTCGACGCTCCTGCACCGCCGGCGGCTCCGACCCTCGCCCGGCCAGCCGGGTCACCAGCTCCGCCCAGGACGGCGGCGCGAGGAAGACCAGCTGGGCCTCCGGGTCACGGGCCCGCACCTGGCGGGCGCCCTGCAGCTCGATCTCGAGCAGCGCCGGCTGGCCCGTCGCCAGCCGGTCCCGCACCGGGCCGGCCGGCGTCCCGTAGCGGTTGCCCGCGTACTCCGCCCACTCGAGCAGGCCGTCGGTGGCGACCAGCCGGTCGAACTCGGCGTCGTCGACGAACCAGTAGTGGTCGCCGTCGCGCTCTCCCGGACGAGGGCGACGGGTGGTGACCGACACCGACACCCAGACGTCGGGGTGCCGGCGCCGGACCTCCGCCACGACCGTGCCCTTGCCGACCCCGGAGGGGCCGGAGAGCACGGTGAGCCGTGCCGGTGTTGCTGTTGCCACTCGTCGTCCTCGTCCGGGTCGTGTCCGCCGCGGAGGTCAGGGGGAGACCTGGTCACCCCCGAACTCCGTCTCGAGCGCCTTGCGCTGGTTCGCCCCCAAGCCACGGACTCGACGCGTCGGGGAGATCTCCAGGCGTTCCATGATCTTCGCAGCCCGCGCCTTGCCGACTCCGGGCAGGGACTCCAGGACGGCGGAGACGCGCATCTTGCCGATCACCTCGTCGGTCTCGCCCTGCTTGAGGACGTCGCCGACCGTGGCGCCCTTGCTCTTGAGGCGCTCACGCAGTTCGGCCCGCGCCTTGCGGGCCGCGGCCGCCTTCTCCAGGGCAGCGGCGCGTTGTTCCGGGGACAGGTCAGGCAGGGGCATGGCGGACCCAATCGTGTCGTTCGCCGGCCGGTCTTCGACGCGGCGTCTTGTCGTGCACTCCGAAGGGGATGGGCTCTCCTCTGAGCCGCACGGCCAACCTAGTTCCCGACAAATCCGCTGGTCACGCCCCCTCCCCGCGGATTTGCGATCCGTATGTGTCGGAGGCCGTCACACCGTGTTCCGCCACGCCGTGACACTGGGTCATCACTGCAGGTCAGCAGCACTTCTCCGCGGAGGGGTTCCGGATGAGTGGTGCGCAACCGGGTGGGGGGCCTCCGTGTCGACACGCCGACACCACCTCCTCGGGACGCTGCCGAACGCCCACGACCGGAGCCGAACCACCACCCGGCGAGGGCCGCGAGCAGCAGCAGGCCGAGGACCACCAGCGCCGCGCCGATCAGGTGCCCGCGGGTCCACGAGCCGGTGCCGTCGCCGAAGAAGACGACGCGCACCGGCTCGCCCGGCTGGAGCGGCGTGTAGGCCGACCAGTCGAAGTCCCGCCCCCGGCGGATCGGCTCGCCGACCAGAGCACGGTGATCCCCACGGCGACCAGCACCCAGCCGAACGCCGCCAACGCGGCCGGCACGCGGTTCACGCCGTCGGGTCCGTCCGCTGCGGAACCCGGTGAAGGGGGGCGGCTAGCTAGGAGGCGAAGCCAGCGAGAAAGCCGGCGATCTGGTGCGAGGCGTGGCGCTCGAGCTGATCTCCGGGAATGTCGTACGTGCGGGTCGTCGAATCCGACCTGACGTGCCGAAGCATCCTTTGCACGTCCCGCAGCGGGATGCCGTGGTCGAGCGCGGCCGTTGCGACAGATCTGAGCAGCGCGTGTGGCGAGATCGGCCGACTGATGCCGGCGACCTTAGCGGTTCGGGCGACGTAGCGGTGGACGGCGCGACGGTCCATCGCGGCCCCCGCCTGTGTGCGGAGAAGAGGGCCGCTCTCGCGGCCATCCACGGCAGCCTCGATGGCCGAAAGAGCTGGAAGTGGGACAGGTATCCTCGCCGGTCGACCACCATTGCCCATGAAGTTCAGGATCCTGTACCCGCGACTCTGGCTCAGTGCCTCCACTCGCAGACTGGCCATCTCCGTCGCGCGCAGCCCCATTACTGCCAAGGCGGCAATGGCGTGTTCTGAAGGGCCGAGCTCGCGTGCTGTCTTGAGGTAAGCAGCAAGTTCGAGGGCGGTAAGGACCTCTCGCCGCTGCGATGCGGCGTGGACCTTCGGCCGCATGATGCGGGCGCAGGGGTCACGTTCGATGAGCTCGTCGTTGTAGGCCTCGCGGTATATCGAGGCGACCACGTCGTAATGCTGGGCAACGTAAGCCTGCTTGTAGTTTCTCGCTTCGATCTCGCGCAGCCACATCTCCACCTCGGGCCTACGGGCGGCCATTGGGTCAACGCCCCGCCCAATGCACCACTCGGTCCAGCGCGGCAGGATCCGGCTCCATGTCTGCTGAGTGGAAGGCTTGAATCGGGACAGCCATGCCGTCGCATGCGAATCCCACGCGGCGTTCCCGGTCAGCGGCAGAATGATGTCTTCACGGTTTGGCATGGGCCGTGCTCCAAGGGTGCTCCGGGTGTCGTCAAGGGCCTAACTCATCCGCAACCACCAGCCCTTGTCGGCACCGTAGCCTAGTCGAACATACTGACGAAAACTCAGATGCTCGGGGCACTGACGGGCTGGGCCGCGAGGAGCCATGCAAGGTGCGCCGATCGGATGCAGGCTTCTGGTGATCGCCCGCCGAGCAGCCAGCCGCCGAGCGCCGCGAGGGCGGCGAGGCGGCGAGGCCGGCGAGGCCCGGTGACGGCGAGAACCCCGCCCAGGATCTGCCCGGCCCTGAGGGCACGGACGGAATCGCACGCCAACGGCTCGTAGCTGCCCTCGTAGACCACGAACTCGGGACCGGCCACGACCGGATCCGGTACGGCGACGACCGCGAGCACCGCGCCAACGACGACGACGGCTGCGGCCAGGACGGCCACGACTACGCGTGGGCGCCTCATGACGTGGCTGCTGCCGCCGAAGGGCCCGTGCGGCGACCCGGAGGTATCCGCCCGACGCCGCCAGCACCAGAACGCCGGTCACGACCAGCGCGGCACCGATGGTGTGCTAACTGGTCCAGAGCACGAGCCAGGCGTCCGATGCGGTAGGTCAGCCCGAGCGTGCTCTCGTAGCGGACTCCTGTTCTAGGTGTACTGACCAGCGACGTTGGTTGAGGGCGTGTGACCACTCGATCTGACTGATCGATCTTGTGGAGGGAGGACCTCCGGACGTGGAGTGGAGCTGCTGAAGGCACCCGCTCACACGAACCGGAGGTCCTCGTGGCCCACGCTAACGCTGCCCTGACTCCCCGCCACCGTCTCAAGCTCGCGCGCGCCGTAGTGGAGGACGGCTGGACGATCGCCTACGCCGCGGCGGTGTTCAACGTCGCCTGGCCCACCGCGAAACGGTGGGCCGACCGGTACCGCACCGGCGGGCCGGCGGCGATGGAGGACCGCAGCTCCCGTCCGCACAGCTGCCCTCGGCGGACTCCCCGGCCGGTGGTGCGCAAGATCGTGCACCTGCGGTGGAAAAAGCGCCTCGGGCCGGTGCAGATCGCCGACCGCCTCGGCCTGGCCCCCTCCACGGTGCATGCGGTGCTGGTCCGCTGCCGGATCAACCGGCTCTCCCACGTCGACCGGGCCACCGGGGAGCCGATCCGCCGCTACGAACACGCCCATCCCGGTTCGCTGCTGCACGTCGACGTGAAGAAGCTGGGCAACATCCCCCGACGGGGGCGGCTGGCGCTACGTCGGCCGCGCCCAGGGCGACAAGAACCGAGCCGCCACCCCAGGCAAGCCGCGCAACGCGCACTACAACCCCAAGCTCGGCACCGCGTTCGTGCACACCGTGGTCGATGACCACAGCCGCGTGGCCTACGCCGAGATCCACGACGACGAGACCGCCGCCACCGCCATCGGCGTGCTGCGCCGGGCGACCGCCTGGTTCGCCGCCCGCGGCGTCACCGTCGAGCGAGTGCTGTCTGACAACGGCTCGGCCTACCGCTCCCACGCCTGGCGCGACGCCTGCGCCGAACTCGGGATCAAACCCAAGCGGACCCGGCCCTACCGGCCACAGACCAACGGCAAGATCGAGCGCTTCCACCGCACCATGGCAGACGGCTGGGCCTTCGCCCGGATGTTCCTCAGCGAATCAGCGCGCCGAAAGGCCCTGCCGGCCTGGCTGCACGAGTACAACCATCACCGGCCCCACACCGCGATCGGCAACCGTCCGCCCATCACCCGCTTGACCAACGTGTCCGGGCAGTACATCTAGGGCCGCGTATGCCGATCAGCCGTAATCGCCCGCTCTGCCGCCCCCGGCGCGGCGAGGACGACGGCGCCGACGACAAGCACCAGGCCCAACCCGGCCAGGATCCGCGGCAGGGCCCGCCTCATCCGGCCAGCTCCTCCGTCCACCGGTCCGCGGCGGCGCGCAGCGCGGCCCGGTCCGGTCCGGCGGCCAGCACGTCGCGGGAGACCGTGGGGACGACGGCGGCGTCGGTCCCGAACAGCCGCCGGAGGTCGGGCACCGACCCGCCCTGGGCCCCCAGCCCCGGCGCCAGGACCGGTCCGCCCAGCCCGGCGAGGTCGACGTCCAGCTCGCGCAGCGTCGCCCCGACCACCAGCCCGAAGGATCCGGTCGTGGGCCCGAACCGGCTCGCCACGTCGCGCACCGAGCCGATGTCGGGGAGGGGGTCCCCGACCACCCAGCCCGGGGTGTTCCAGCCGCGCACCGTGTCGACGACGACCTGCGCCACCGACCGTTCCCCCACTCCGTCCGTCACGAGGGCGTGCTGCAGCGTGCCGGCGTCCGGGTTGGAGGTGCGGGCCAGGACGAACAGCCCGCCGCCGGTGAGCCGGGCGGTGTCGACGGCGGGCTGCAGGGAGCCGGGGCCGAGGAAGGGGCTCACGGTCATCGCGTCGACGGCGAGCGGGTGCTCGGGCCGCAGGTAATCGGCGTAGGCGTCCATCGTCGAGCCGATGTCACCCCGCTTGGCGTCGAGCAGCACCAGTGAGCCGGCGGCCCGGGCGCGGACGACGGCGTCCTCGAGCACGGCGAGCCCCCGAGAACCGTGCCGTTCGTAGAAGGCCAGCTGCGGTTTGAGGACGGCGACGGTGCCGGCCAGGGCGTCGACGACCGCGTCGGTGAACCGGGCCAGGCCCTCGGGGCTGTCGGGCAGCTCCCACTTCTCGAGGAGCGGCACGTGCGGGTCGATGCCCACGCACAGGGGCCCGCGGGCGGCCACGGCATCGGCGAGGCGCCGTCCGAAGGGGAGCGTCATCGGTGCGCGTACCCGACGGCCTCGCGCAGGGTCGCGAATCCGCGGTGCGCGAGGGCTGCGGCCAGCTCGGTGTGGACGCGCGTGCACGCCGACGGGTCGTTGAAGACCGCCGTCCCGACGGAGACCGCCGACGCGCCGGCGAGGACGAACTGGAGGGCGTCCAGACCGCTGCGGATGCCGCCCATGCCCAGGATCGGCACCTCGGGCAGGGCCTGGTGGACCTGCCACACGCAGCGCAGGGCGACCGGGCGGATGGCCGGGCCGGAGAGCCCGCCGGTCACGCCGCCCAGCACCGGCTTCATGGTGTCGGGGTCGATGACCAGGCCGAGCAGCGTGTTGATCATCGAGAGCCCGTCGGCGCCGGCGTCGGTGACCGCCCGGGCGACGCGCACGATGTCGGTGACGTCGGGGCTGAGCTTGGCGTACACGGGCTGGGCCGGGTCGGCGGCGGCCCGGACGGCGCCGACGACGTCGGACGCGGCGACCGGGTCGCAGGCGAACACCTCGCCGCGGCTCTCGACGTTGGGGCAGCTGATGTTGACCTCGAGGCCGAGCACACCCGGCACGCCGCGCAGCCGGGTGGCGAGCTCGGCGAAGTCCTCGACCCGCGTGCCGGCGATCGAGACGAAGGTGCGCGCACCGCGCTCGGCCAGCCACGGCAAGTCGTCGGCGAGCAGGCCGTCGATGCCCGGCCCCTGCAGGCCGATCGAGTTGAGCATGCCGCTGGGCGTCTCGGCCATGCGCGGGGTGGGCCGACCCGACCGTGGGCGCAGCTGCACCGACTTGGTGACGACCGCACCCAGGGCGGTGAGGTCGACGAACGGCTCCAGCTCCTGCCCGAAGGCGGAGCAGCCCGACGCGGTGAGCACCGGTCCGGGGATCTCGACGGCGCCCAGGGACGTCCGCATGTCCACGGCCGTGTCCACGGCGGTCACGGGGCCACCACGCCCATCGCGTCGGCGCCGACGACGTCCCACGGCAGGGAGCCCACGTCGGCGAAGCGCACCCGGTCCCCGCCGAAGACCGGGCCCTCGGTGCACGACCGCGAGAAGCGGGTGCGCCCGTCCTCGCCGACCACCGGCAGCACGCAGGTCATGCAGACCCCGATCCCGCAGGCCATCGACTCCTCGACGGCGACGTAGGACGGCACGCCGGCGGCGGTCGCCTGCTCGGCCACGGCGCGGAGCATGCCCATCGGTCCGCAGGCGTAGACCACGCCGACCCGCTCCAGGACCTCGGCCGACGCGTCGGTGACCCAACCGTGCCGGCCGGCGCTGCCGTCGTCGGTCGTGACGACGACCTCGCCGTACCCGGCCAGCTCGACCACCGACGAGAGCCGGTCGGCCGTGGCCGCGCCGCAGATCGCGGTCACCGGCGAACCGGCGGCGTGCAGCCGCGCCGCCTGACCCACGAGCGCGGCGGCACCGTAGCCGCCGCCGACCAGCAGCGTCGGCGTCCCGGGCTCCGGCATCGGATACGGCCGGCCCAGGGGCCCGACGACGTCCACGGTGTCGCCCGGCCGCAGCGCCGCCAGCCAGGTCGACCCCGGCCCGTGCGGAGCCACGACCACCGTGACGACGCCGTCGGCCGCAGCCGCGATGGCGATCGAGCGGCGCAGCAGGTGCGCCGACGTCGCCCCGCCGACGGCGAAGGCCACGAACTGCCCCGGCTGCGTGCGCTCGGCGATCTCGGGGGCGGCCAGGGTCAGCTCCACGTAGGCGCCCATCGGCCGTGCGCCGGACACCGCGACGACCCGTTGCACCGGCGGCCGCGCCGCCCTCGGCGCCGGCTCGGTCAAGGAGCCACTTCCGCGGTTCTGGCTCCCCGCAGGAGGACCGGAACCGCGGTTCTGGTCGTTCACGAGGCGCTCCGGGACGACGCCAGGTCCCCGTGCAGCTCCTGCAGGCTGCGGACGCCGATGTCGCCGCGGCGCAGCGCCTCGACGCCCTGCACCGCCGCCGCCATGCCCTGCACGGTGGTGATGCACGGGATGCCGGCGGCCACCGCGGCGGTGCGGATCTCGTAGCCGTCCAGCCGCGGCCCGCTGTTGCCCGGCGAGCCGAACGGCGTGTTGACGACGATGTCGACGTCCCCGGCGAGGATCCGCTCGACCACGTTGCCGGGGCCCTCGCTGTACTTGCCGACCACCTCGCACTCGACGCCGTTGCGGCGCAGCACCTGCGCGGTGCCCGACGTCGCCAGGACCTGGAAGCCGAGGTCGGCCAGCCGCTTGACCGGGAAGATCGCCGAGCGCTTGTCGCGGTTGGCCAGCGAGACGAACACCGTGCCCTCCGTCGGGAGCGACCCGTAGGCCGCGGCCTGCGACTTGGCGAACGCCGTTCCGAAGCCGGTGTCGAGGCCCATCACCTCGCCGGTGGACTTCATCTCCGGCCCGAGGACGGTGTCGACGCCGTGGCCCTCGACCGTGCGGAACCGGTGGAAGGGCAGCACCGCCTCCTTGACCGCGATCGGCATGTGCTCGGGCAGGTCCGCGCCGTCGCCGGTCGGCGGCAGCACCCCGGCCCTCCGCAGGTCGGCGATGGTCTCCCCCACCGCGATGCGCGCCGCCGCCTTCGCCAGCTGCACCGCAGTCGCCTTGGAGACGAACGGCACGGTGCGGCTGGCCCGGGGGTTGGCCTCGATCACGAAGAGGATGTCGTCCTTGATCGCGTACTGGACGTTGACCAGGCCGCGAACGCCGATCCGCGCGGCGAGCTTCTCCGTGGCCGCCCGGATGCGGACCAGGTCGGCGTTGCCGAGCGTGGTCGGGGGCAGCGCGCAGGCCGAGTCGCCCGAGTGGATGCCGGCCTCCTCGATGTGCTCCATCACGCCGCCGAGGTAGAGCTCGGTGCCGTCGTAGAGGGCGTCGACGTCGATCTCGACGGCGTCCTCCAGGAACCGGTCGACCAGCACCGGGTGCGCCGGGCTGACGTCGGTCGCCTTGGCGATGTAGGCCTCGAGGGTGGCGTCGTCGTAGACGATCTCCATGCCGCGCCCGCCCAGCACGTACGAGGGCCGCACCAGCACCGGGTAGCCGATGCGGGCGGCGATCTCGTGCGCCTCGGCGAAGGTCGTCGCCGTGCCGTGGGCGGGCGCCGGCAGGCCGGTGTCGGACAGCACCCGGGAGAACGAGCCGCGGTGCTCCGCGTCGTCGATCGCCTCCGGCGCGGTGCCGAGCACCGGCACGCCGGCGTCCTTGAGCCGCTGGGCCAGGGCGAGCGGCGTCTGCCCGCCCAGGGTGCAGATGACCCCGGCGACCGGGCCGGCCGCGCGCTCCGCCTCGACCACTTCGAGCACGTCCTCGAAGGTGAGCGGCTCGAAGTAGAGGCGGTCGGCGGTGTCGTAGTCGGTCGAGACCGTCTCGGGGTTGCAGTTGACCATCACGGCCTCGTAGCCGGCGTCCTGCAGCGCCATGACGGCGTGCACGCACGAGTAGTCGAACTCGATGCCCTGGCCGATCCGGTTGGGCCCCGACCCGAGGATCAGCACGGCCGGCTTCTCCCGGGGCTGCACCTCGTTCTCCTCGTCGTAGGAGGAGTAGTGGTACGGCGTGCGGGCGGCGAACTCGGCCGCGCACGTGTCGACGGTCTTGTAGACCGGCCGGATGCCCAGCCGCCAGCGCAGCGACCGGACGCCGTCCTCACCGGCCAGCTCCGGCCGCAGGGCGGCGATCTGCCGGTCGGAGAGGCCGTACCGCTTCGAGCGGCGCAGCAGTTCCGGTGTGAGCGACGGCGCGTCGCGCACCTCGTCGGCGACCTCGCGCACCAGCGCGATCTGGTCGACGAACCACGGGTCGAACCCGCTGGCAGCCGCGACGTCGTCGACCGTCGCGCCGGCGGCCAGCGCCTGCTCGGCGAGGTAGAGCCGGCCGTCGACGGGTGTGCGCAGCGCGTCCAACAGTTCCTCGGCGGTGCGCACGTCCTCTCCCCCGGTCCAGAAGCCGGCCACCTTGGTCTCGGTGGACCGCATCGCCTTGCCCAGCGCCTCGGGGAAGTTGCGGCCCATCGCCATGACCTCGCCGACGCTCTTCATCGTCGTGGTGAGGCGCGGGTCGGCGCCCGGGAACTTCTCGAAGGCGAACCGCGGGATCTTCACCACGACGTAGTCGAGGGTCGGCTCGAAGGCGGCCGGGGTCACGCCGGTGATGTCGTTGGTGATCTCGTCGAGGGTGTAGCCGATCGCGAGCTTGGCGGCGATCTTGGCGATCGGGAAGCCGGTGGCCTTCGACGCCAGCGCCGAGGACCGGGACACCCGCGGGTTCATCTCGATGACGACCAGGCGCCCGGTCCCCGGATGGACGGCGAACTGGATGTTGCAGCCGCCGGTGTCCACGCCGACCTCGCGCAGCACGGCGATGCCGACGTCGCGCATGTGCTGGTACTCGCGGTCGGTGAGCGTCATCGCCGGGGCGACGGTGACCGAGTCGCCGGTGTGCACGCCCATCGCGTCGATGTTCTCGATCGAGCAGACGACCACGACGTTGTCGCTGCGGTCGCGCATCAGCTCGAGCTCGTACTCCTTCCAGCCGAGCACGCTCTCCTCGATGAGCACGGTGTGCACCGGGGAGTCGGCCAGGCCGTGGCCGGCCATGCGGCGCAGCATCGGCTCGTCGGTGGCGATGCCTGAGCCGAGGCCGCCCATCGTGAAGCTGGGCCGGATGACGACCGGGTAGCCCACGTCGGCCGCGGTCTCCAGCGCCTCGTCGACGGACGCGCACACCTTCGACCGGGGGGCGTCGGCGCCGATCGACCGGACGATGTCCTTGAACAGCTGCCGGTCCTCACCCCGGTTGATCGCGTCGACGTCGGCACCGATCAACTGGACGCCGTACTTGTCCAGCACCCCGTTCTCGAAGAGCCCGATGGCGATGTTGAGCGCGGTCTGCCCGCCGAGCGTGGCCAGCAACGCGTCGGGGCGCTCCTTGGCGATGACCTTCTCGACGAACTCCGGCGTGAGGGGCTCGACGTACGTGGCGTCGGCGACCTCGGGGTCGGTCATGATCGTCGCCGGGTTGCTGTTCACGAGGCTGACCCGCAGGCCCTCGTCCTTGAGCACGCGGCAGGCCTGGGTGCCGGAGTAGTCGAACTCGGCGGCCTGGCCGATGAGGATCGGCCCGGAGCCGATCACCATCACGTGGTGGATGTCTGCGCGCTTAGGCACGGCTGGCCCCGTCCTCCAGCCGCGTCGGCTGGATCTTGTTCTCAGCGGGTCGTCCACCGTCGAGCTCAGCCACGCTCGTCCTCCATCAGGTCGACGAACCGCTGGAAGAGCGGCGAGGCGTCGTGCGGCCCGGCCGCTGACTCGGGGTGGAACTGGACGCTGAAGGCCGGCGCCTCGAGCAGGCGCAGGCCCTCGACGACGTCGTCGTTGAGCCCCACGTGGCTGACCTCGACCGGCCCGTACGGGGTGTCGGTGGGCCGGTCCAGCGGGGCGTCGACGGCGAACCCGTGGTTGTGGCTGGTGACCCGGACGGTGCCGCTCACCCGGTCGAGCACCGGCTGGTTCAGGCCGCGGTGGCCGAAGCGCAGCTTGTACGTGCCCAGGCCCAGCGCCCGGCCGAGGATCTGGTTGCCGAAGCAGATGCCGAACAGCGGCCGGCGGGCGTCCAGCACCCCCCGCACCGCCGCCACCGCGTAGTCGGCGGCGGCCGGGTCACCCGGGCCGTTGGAGAGGAAGACGCCGTCGGGCCCCCGCTCGAGCAGCTCGGCCGCGGTCGCGGTGCTCGGCAGCACGTGGGTCTCGACGCCGAGGTCGGCCAGGTGGCGCGGGGTGGCGGTCTTGATACCGAGGTCGAGGGCGGCGATCGTGAACCGCTTCTCCCCCACCGCTGGGACGACGTAGGGCTCACCGGTGCTCACCTGGGGCGCGAGGTCCGCGCCCACCATGCTGTCGGCGTCCCGCACCCGGGCCAGCAGCCGGTCGGCGTCGTCGTGCTCGCTGGTGATGCCGACCCGCATGGCGCCGCGGTCGCGCAGGTGCCGGGTCAGCGCCCGCGTGTCGATGCCGCTGATGCCGACCACGCCCTGCGCGGCCAGTTCGTCGTCCAGGCTGCCCGTGGCCCGCCAGTTGGCCGGGCGGCGGGCCGGGTCGCGGACGACGAAACCGGCCACCCACATCCGGCGGCTCTCGTCGTCCTCGCCGTTGACCCCGGTGTTGCCGATGTGCGGGGCCGTCATGACCACGACCTGACGGTGGTAACTGGGGTCGGTCAGCGTCTCCTGGTAGCCGGTCATGCCGGTGGCGAACACCGCCTCGCCGACCGTCGTCCCGCGGGCGCCGTAGGCCTCGCCCCGGAACGTCCTGCCGTCCTCGAGCACGAGGATCGCGTCGCTCACCGTGTCGCCTTTCCGTCGAGCACCGTCGCCGTCCCCCGGAGGAACGTCGCGACGATCCGGCCCGGGAGCTCCCGACCGGCGTAGGGGCTGTTGCGGCTGCGGCTGGCCAGCGCGGCCGGATCGACAGGAGCCCGGCTCGCGGGGTCCAGCAGCAGCAGGTTGGCCGGCTCGCCGGCGGCCAGCGGGCGGCCGTGGTGGGCCAGCCGGCCGATCGCGGCCGGGCGGACCGACATGCGGTCGGCGACGCCCCGCCAGTCGAGCAGGCCGGTCTCGACCATTGCCTCGAGGACGACGGACAGCGCCTGCTCCAGCCCGAGCATGCCGGGCCGGGCCTGCGCCCACTCGCTCTCCTTGTCCTCCACCGCGTGCGGGGCGTGGTCGGTGGCGACGGCGTCGATCGTGCCGTCGGCCAATCCGAGCCTGAGGGCTGCGACATCGTCGTCCGTGCGCAGGGGCGGGTTCACCTTGAACACCGGGTCGTAGCTCTCGGCGCAGGCGTCGGTCAGCAGCAGGTGGTGCGGCGTCACCTCGGCCGTCACCTGGACACCGCGGCCCTTCGCCCAGCGCAGGAGCTCCACCGAGCCGGCGGTCGACACGTGGCAGACGTGCAGCCGGGCGCCGACGTGGCCCGCGAGCAGCACGTCGCGGGCGATGATCGCCTCCTCCGCGGCGGCCGGCCAGCCGGTCAGGCCGAGGCGGGCCGAGCGGTCGCCCTCGTGCATCTGGGCACCGGCGGTGAGCCGCGGCTCCTCGGCGTGCTGGGCGACGACGCCGTCGAAGGCCTTGACGTACTCCAGCGCGCGGCGCATGAGCGCCGGGTCGGCGACGCAGTGCCCGTCGTCGGAGAAGACGCGCACCCGGGCGGCCGAGTCGGCCATCGCCCCGAGCTCGGCCAGCCGCTCGCCCCTCAGCCCGACGGTCACCGCGCCCACCGGGACGACGTCGACCAGGCCGGCCTGCTCGCCGAGCCGCCACACCTGCTCGACGACGCCCGCCGTGTCGGCGACCGGGTCGGTGTTGGCCATGGCGTGCACCGCGGTGAACCCGCCGAGGGCGGCCGCGCGGCTGCCGGTCTCGACGGTCTCGGCGTCCTCCCGACCCGGCTCGCGCAGGTGCGTGTGCAGGTCGACCAGGCCGGGCAGGGCGATCAGCCCGGCGGCGTCGACGACCTCGGCGCCGGTGGACGACAGCGCGTCGCCGATCGCGACGATCCGTCCGTCCTCCACCAGGATGTCGGCGGGGTCGCCGCCGTACGGGCTGGCGCCCCTGATCAGGTAGCTCATGCGGGGCCGCCTCCCAGCAGCAGGTAGAGCACGGCCATGCGCACGGAGACCCCGTTGCCGACCTGCTCGACGATCGTGGAGCGCACCGAGTCGGCCACCTCGGCGGCGATCTCCATGCCGCGGTTCATCGGGCCGGGGTGCATGACGATGGCGTCGTCGGCCAGGGCCGCCATGCGCCGTGCGTCCAGGCCGTAGCGGCGGCTGTACTCGCGGGCGCTCGGGAAGAACGAGGCGTTCATCCGCTCGGCCTGCACCCGCAGCATCATCACGACGTCGGCCTTGGGCAGGACGGCGTCCAGGTCGTAGCTCACCTCGGCGGGCCAGCTGCCGACCCCGACCGGCAGCAGGGTCGGCGGGGCGACCAGGGTGACCTCGGCCCCCAGGGTGTGCAGCAGGCCGACGTTGGAACGGGCGACCCGGCTGTGCAGGACGTCGCCGACGATCGCCACCCGCACGCCCTCGAGCCGGCCCAGCCGCTGCCGGATCGTGTACGCGTCGAGCAGGGCCTGGGTGGGGTGCTCGTGGGTGCCGTCGCCGGCGTTGACCACGCTGCCGCGCACCCAGTTGGCCAGCCGGTGCGGGGCACCGGACGCCGAGTGCCGGACGACGATGGCGTCGCTGCCCATGGCCTCCAGGGTCAGCGCGGTGTCCTTGAGGCTCTCGCCCTTGCTGACGCTCGACCCCTTCGCCGAGAAGTTGATGACGTCGGCGGAGAGGCGCTTGGCCGCCAGCTCGAAGGAGATGCGCGTGCGGGTGGAGTCCTCGAAGAAGAGGTTGACCACGGTGCGGCCGCGCAGCGTCGGCAGCTTCTTGACCTCGCGGCCGGTCAGCGCCTGGTCGATCTGGGCGGCCGTGTCGAGGACCAGCGTCGCGTCGGTGCGGTCGAGGTCGGCCGCTTCCAGCAGGTGCCGCTTCACTGTGGGTCCCCCTCGATGAGCAGTACCTCGTCGGTGCCGTCGACCTCGGCGAGGTGCACCTTCACCTGCTGGCTGCGGGAGGTCGGCACGTTCTTGCCGACGAAGTCCGCGCGGATCGGCAGTTCGCGGTGGCCGCGGTCGACCAGCACCGCGAGCTGCACGCTGCGGGGCCGGCCGAGGTCGCGCAGGGCGTCCAGCGCCGCGCGGACCGACCGGCCCGAGTACAGGACGTCGTCCACGAGGACGACGAGCCGGCCGTCGATGCCGGCGTCCGGGAGCACCGTGGGCTCCAGGGCACGGACGCCGCGGAGCCGCAGATCGTCGCGGTAGAGGGTGATGTCGGCGGTGCCGACGTCGACCGGCGTGCCGGTGAAGGCCTCGATGCGGCCGGCCAGCCGGCGGGCCAACGGGGCGCCGCGGGTGGGGATGCCGACCAGCACGAGGTCGGAGAGCCCGCCGTCGGCCGATTCAGGATTCGCCGCCGCCGCCCGCTCGATGAGCTGGTGCGCGATGCGGTCGACGACGCGGGAGACATCGGCTGCGGAGAGCAACGCGCCGGTAGCCGGCACCTTCTCCCGGGCAGCCTCGGACGAGCCGGCCATGTGGCCTCCTTCCCCGCCTCACGGGACGGGTCGTTAAAGGAGTGGGTTGGACCGGCGACGACGGTACTGCACGAGTCCCGTCGACCGTGTGGCGCCTGTGACGGCTCTGGTCAGGGCCGCAACGCGTGACCGTGAGCAACCGGCGGATCACTGACTCGCAGGGAGGTTCCCTGCTGTTGCGCACCCAGAGTTACCAGTACGCTGAGTGACGAACAGGACCTTTCCGAGACGACGGACAGTGAGCAGACAGCGATGAGCACCGACTACTCACGGGCCCTCGGCGCCCGGCTCCGCGCCATCCGCAACCAGCAGGGCCTCTCCCTGCAGGGGGTGGAAGACAAGTCGCACGGCCGCTGGAAGGCAGTCGTCGTCGGTTCCTACGAGCGCGGTGACCGCGCCGTCACGGTGCAGCGGCTCTCCGAGCTGGCCGTGTTCTACGGCGTGCCGGTCTCCGAGCTGCTGCCCGACCCGAGGCCCAGCTCGGCCGTCACCACCAGCACCAAGATCGTGCTGAACCTCGAGTCGCTGGGGTCGCTGCCGGCCGACGAGGCCGGTCCGCTCGCCCGCTACGCCTCGACCATCCAGGCGCAGCGGCACGACTACAACGGCAAGGTCCTCTCGATCCGCACCGAGGACCTCAAGTCGCTGGCCATCATCTACGACATGAGCCCCGACGAGCTCACCACGCGGCTCATCGAGTGGGGTGTGCTGTCCCCCGGCATGGAGAGCGTGGTCGGCTTCGGCGGCCCCGAGGACGACGACGAGGAGCTCGACGCCGGCTGGGACCGGCGCCGCTCCCCTCGCTGAGCTCCCGCTCCCGGAGGCCCCTGCCGCTGTCGGCAGGGGCCTCTTCCGCATTCCGCGCGGACGTCGGCCGCCTCGAGGGGTCGCATAACGGAAAGCAACCGTCTCGACACGCGCACGCAAGGGGTGGGTGGGTGCCGCGGCGTGTGCCAGGGTGCTCGCAACCAGTCGCCGGACGCGAGGAGTGCCCCCATGCCGGCCGTGGAGATGCATGGCGTCTCGAAGACCTACCGGCGTCGCGGCGGCTCGCCGCACAAGGCGCTGGACGACCTGGACCTGCTGGTCGAGTCCGGTGGCGTGCACGGCTTCCTGGGGCCGAACGGCTCGGGCAAGACGACGACGATCCGGGTGCTGCTGGGCCTCATCTCCTCCGACGGCGGCGACGAGACGATCCGCCTGCTCGACCGGCCGGTGCCCTCCGGCCTGCCGGAGGTGATCGGTGGCGTCGGCGCCCTGGTCGAGACCCCGCTGTTCTTCCCCGGCTTCTCCGGACGGCTCAACCTGCAGCTGCTGGCCGAGTCCGTCGGGGTCCCGCGCACTCGCGTCGACGAATGCCTGGAGATCGTCGAACTGGCCAACCGCGCCGACGACAGGTTCAAGGGCTACTCGCTCGGCATGAAGCAGCGTCTCGGCATCGCCGCGGCGCTGCTGAAGTCGCCACGGCTGCTCATCCTCGACGAGCCCAGCAACGGTCTGGATCCGGCGGGCATCCGCGACGTGCGCGAGCTCATCCGGCGCCTGGGGCGGGACGGGCGCACCACGGTGCTGCTCTCCTCGCACCTGCTGGCCGAGATCCAGCAGGTCGCCGACCACGTCACCATCCTGGCGAAGGGCCGCTGCGTCGCCTCGGGCCCCGTGGACGAGGTGCTGGCCAGCCGGGGGTCCGGCGACGTGCTGGTGCACATCGCCGATCCCGCCGCCGCGGCCGGTGTCCTGCACCAGGCAGGCTTCGTCGTCTCGCCGATGGACGGCGGGATCCTCGTCCAGGCGGTCTCCTCCCCCAGCGAGATCACCCGCGTCCTCGCCGACGCCGGCCACTACCTCGAGGAGCTGAGGCGGTTGACGCCCGACCTGGAGAGCGCCTTCCTGGCCATCACCGCAGACCAGCCGCAGGAGCCGGACGCCGGGGGCCGGGCATGAGCGCCGCGCTCCAGCAGCCGCCGGCGCCGCCGACCGAGCCGGCGCCCTACCGCGCCGGCATCGGCGGCCTCCTGCGCGCGGAGTTGCACCGCTTCCGCTCCCGCCGCTTCATCCAGGTCGTCCTGGTGATCGCCCTGCTGGGCTGGCTCGCCGCCACCGCGATCGCCCTGACCCAGTACGGCACGCCCGGCGCCGAGGAGATCGCCCAGGCCGAGCAGCGCATCGAGGAGGACATCGCCCTCAGCGAGGAGTTCCGGCAGGAGTGCCTCGCGGACCCGAACCGGCCCGACGACATCTCTCCGGAGGAGTTCTGCGGGCCAGCCATGACCCGCGCGGACGTGGACCTCGCGTGGTACCTCGAGCGGCCGCCGTTCGTCTTCTCCGACGCGGCGCACACCGGCGCCCTGGGTTTCGCCGCGCTGTCCGCCGTGGTCGCCGCGCTGATCGGCGCCACCTGGATCGGTGCCGAGTGGTCGACCCGCAACATCGTCGCCCAGCTCTTCTGGGTACCGCGGCGACTCCGCGTCATGACCGCGAAGATCGCCGTCCTGATGGGTGCCTGCGTCCTGCTCGGCGTGGTCGCGCAAGCTCTCTGGTTGGGGATGTCGGGCATCCTGCGCGCCGTCGCGGGCACCGATGAGGCGCTCCCCCAGGGCTTCTGGGGTGAGTTGCTCCAGACGCAGGCGCGCGGCGTGCTGCTCACGGTCATTGCCGGCCTGATGGCCTTCGGGCTCACCAACCTGGTGCGCAACACCGGGGCGGCGCTGGGCATCGCGTTCGTCTACCTGGTGATCGTGGAGAACGCGGTCCGTGCCATGCGGCCGCGCTGGCAGCCCTACCTGCTCTCCGACAACGCCCTGGGCCTGGTGAACCGGGACGGGTGGACGCTGTTCTTCTACGACGGGCAGCCCGACGCCACCGGGTTCGTCGAGCCGGTCGAGTACTTCCTCGGCCCGTTGCAGTCGGGGACCTTCCTGAGCGTGCTGGCCGCGATCATCGTGGGGATCGGCGCCGTCCTGTTCGCCCGCCGCGACCTCCACTAGGACCCTGAACTCGACCGCAAGAGAGTGCGCAGACGACGCATTGCATGCCGGAAAAGGGGCCGTCTGCGAACACGGTCGCGTCAGTACGGAGGCCACCGGAGGACCCTCGGGGCGGCGGGGTTCTCGTTGTCCACGACGACGTCCGCCGTTCCCTCGGGGTCGGCCACGGCACGGTAGAGCGCCTGTCCGGGGAGGTAGCGCGACCGATAACGGCGGGCCACTTCGGCCGGCGTCCCGAAGCGGGGCGCGTCGCGAATGAGGGCCCGTCGGAGCGACTCCTGCTCGGAGACGCGCAGGTAGACCGACACCGTCCACAGGTCGCAGAGTTCCGGCCGGTGCAGGAAGACGCCGTCCGCGACGACTATCGCCTCCCCGCGGTGCACGCCGCGACAAAGGAGTCGAGGTCGAACAGGTCGCCGTAGTAGCCCTCGGGTGACAGCTCGCCCCGCCAGTAGCGCCGGGGTGCCGGGTGCACGTGGTCGTCCGCCGACACCCGCAGGACCGGGCCAGGCAACGCCTCGGACAGCTCGTCGGCGAGGGTCGTCTTACCGGCGGCGTCCGGGCCGTCGATGCCGACCAGGACTCTGTCGCGACCGAGCGCGAGGTCGGCGACCGCGTCGGCCAGCCGAGCGACGACGTCCACGCTCAGGCCTTGGGCAGGCCGCCCGTCGGCACCTCGGCGTCCAGGATGGCGCCGAGGACGCCGTTGACGAACGCGGGCGAGTCGTCGGTGGACAGCGTCTTCGCCAGCTCCACCGCCTCGTCGATGACCACGGCGTCGGGCACGTCGTCGGCCCACAGCAGCTCGAACACCGCCATGCGCAGGATCGCGCGGTCGACGTCGGGCAGCCGGTCGAGCGACCAGTTCGCCGCGTGCGCGTCGATCAGCTCGTCGATGCGGGCGGCGTGCTCGGCGACGCCCTCGACCAGCCGGACGGTGTGCTCGGGCACGGGCGGGTTGCCCGTCTCGATCCGGTCGCGGAGCACCGCGAGCCGGTCGTTCCCCCGGACATCGGCCTCGTAGAGGACGTCGACGGCGCGCTTGCGCGCCTTGGTCCGGGCAGCCATGCCTTCCCCCACCCGCCCCGAGCGCTCAGTTGGCGCGGCCGAGGTACCGGCCGTCGCGGGTGTCGACCTTGAGCTTCTCGCCGGTGCTGATGAACAGCGGCACCTGGATCTGCGCGCCGGTCTCGAGCGTGGCCGGCTTCGTGCCGCCGGTGGAGCGGTCGCCCTGCAGGCCCGGGTCGGTGTGCTCGACGACGAGCTCCATGGTCACCGGCAGCTCGACGTAGAGCGGGGTCCCGTCGTGGACGGCGACGGTGACCTGGGTGTTCTCCAGCAGGTAGTTCGCGCCGTCGCCGACGGTCTCGCCGGGCACGTGGATCTGGTCGTAGGTGTCGCCGTCCATGAAGACGTAGTCGGCGCCGTCCTTGTACAGGTAGGTCATACCGCGCTTGTCGACGTTCGCGGTCTCGACCTTGGTGCCGGCGTTGAAGGTCTTGTCCACGACCTTGCCCGAGAGCACGTTCTTCAGCGTGGTCCGGACGAACGCACCGCCCTTGCCCGGCTTGACGTGCTGGAACTCGGTGACGGTCCAGAGCTGGCCGTCGAGGTTGAGGACCATGCCGTTCTTGAGGTCGTTGGTGGTAGCCATCTAGAGGACCAGCAGTTCCTTGCTCGTGAGGGTCAACAACTCGGGCTCGTCGTCGGTGACGACCACGGTGTCCTCGATCCGGACACCGCCGTGGCCGGGCAGGTAGACGCCCGGCTCCACGGTGACGGCCATGCCGGCGGCCAGCCTACCCGCGCCCAGCGGCCCGATGCCCGGCGCCTCGTGGATCTCCAGGCCCACCCCGTGACCCAGGCCGTGGGTGAAGTGCTCACCGTGGCCGGCGTCGGCGATGACGTCGCGGGCGACCGAGTCGACCGCGACGACGTCCGCGCCGACGGCCAGCGCTGCCCGCCCGGCGGCCTGCGAGGCGGCGACCAGCTCGTAGATCTCGCGCTGCCAGTCGGCGGCGTGCCCGAGGACGACGGTGCGCGTCATGTCGGAGTGGTAGCCGTCGACGGTCGCGCCGAAGTCCAGCTTCAGGAAGTCGCCCGCGCGCAGCTCCGTCGAGTCGGGCCGGTGGTGCGGGATGGCCGAGTTCGCGCCGGTCGCGACGATCGTCTCGAAGGACGGCGCCTCGGCCCCGAGCGCCAGCATGCGGGCGTCGAGCTCGCGGCCCACCTGCAGCTCCGTGCGCCCGGGACGCAGCGCCCCCTCGGCGGCGAGCTCGGCCAGCGCCTGGTCGGCGACCGCGCACGCGCGGCGCAGCGACTCGACCTCGTCGTCGTCCTTGATCGCGCGCAGCGCCTCCACGGCCCGGCGGATCGAGACCAGCTCCGGCGACGTGCCGGCCTCGCCCAGCACCTTCTCCAGCTGCGCGAACCCGTCGACCGTGACGTCGTGCGACTCGTAGCCCAGCCGGCCCACGCCGCGCTGCACCGCCGCGCGGGCCAGCGCCGGGACGGTGGCCCGGTCGATGAGCAGCTCGACGTCGGACACCTGGGTGCCGGCCTGGGTCGTGTAACGACCGTCGGTCCCGAGGAGGTCGGGACCGTCCACACGCACCAGGAGCGCGCCGTTGGAGCCGGTGAAGCCGGTCAGGTAACGCACGTTGAGCAGGTTGGTCACCAGGACGGCGTCCAGCCCCTCGGCCGCCGCTCTCGACCGCAGGGCGGCGCGCCGCTCGGCGGGGCGGCTCACTTCACTCCCTGCTGCGCCAGCCAGCCCAGCGCCAGGATGTAACCGCTGACCCCGAGTCCGGCGATGACGCCGTCGGCCACGCCGGAGACGTAGCTGTGGTGCCGGAACTCCTCGCGCGCGTGGATGTTGGTGATGTGCACCTCGACCAGCGGCCCGTGGAGCCCGGCCAGGGCGTCGCGGAGCGCGACCGACGTGTGCGACCAGCCGCCGGGGTTGATGAGGACCGCGTCGCCGGCGTCGGAGGCCGCGTGGACCCAGCGCAGCATCTCGCCCTCGTCGTCGGTCTGGCGGACGACGACCTCCACACCCATCTCGCGCCCGGTGGACTCGACGAGATCCACGAGCTCCGCGTAGGTGGTCGTGCCGTACTTCTCCGGCTCCCGCAACCCGAGCCGGCCGAGGTTCGGCCCGTTCAGCACCTGGATGGTCATGCCCGGTCTCCGTTCACAACTGGCCTCCGCTCACGGCTGACCAGGCGGCGTCCAGCCAGGCCTGGTCGGGGTCGGTCAGGATCCTGGGGTTGCCCAGCCCGTCGAGGACGACGAAGCGCAGCGACGCGCCGCGGGCCTTCTTGTCCACGCGCATCACCGCCTGCAGACGGGCCCAGTCGCCGGCGTACCGCGTCGGCAGGCCCATGTCCTCGAGCAGGGTGCGGTGCAGGTGGACGTCCGCACGGGCCAGGAGCCCGGCCTGCCCGGCCAGCTCCGCGGCGAACACCATGCCCACGGCGATCGCCTCGCCGTGTCGCCAGCCGAAGTCCTCGACCCGCTCGATCGCGTGCCCGAGCGTGTGCCCGTAGTTGAGGAACTCGCGCCGGCCCAGGTCGTAGAGGTCCTCCCCGACGGCGTCGGCCTTGACCTGCACGGCGCGCTCGATCAGCTCCTCGGTGTCCCGCCGGCCGGAGGGGTCCGCGCTCAGCAGCCGCAGGATCTCGCCGTCGGCGATGAAGCCGCACTTGACCACCTCGGCCAGCCCGGAGCGGAACTCCGGGTCGGAGAGCCCCGTGAGGGAGTCGGTGTCGGCCAGGACGGCGACCGGCGGGTGGAAGGCACCGACGAGGTTCTTGCCGGCGGCGGTGTTGATGCCGGTCTTGCCCCCCAGCGCCGCATCGACCATGGCGAGCACGCTCGTGGGCACGGTCACGAACCGCACACCCCGCGTCCAGGTCGCCGCCGCGAAACCGGCCAGGTCGGTGACGGCTCCTCCGCCGAGCCCGACCACCGCGTCGGAGCGGGTCATGCCCAGCCGCCCGAACTCCTCCCACAGACCGGTGAGGACATCGGCGGACTTGGCGGCCTCGCCGTCGGGGACGACCAGCGCCTCGACGGCCACGCCGGCGGTCTGCAGCGTCTCGACGGCGGCGCCGGCGAGGGCCGCCAGCGGCGGCGCGTGCACGACCGCGGCCTTCGCGGTCCCGGCGAGGACCAGCGACAGCTCCTCCTGGGCGCCGGGGCCGATCACCACCTCGTAGGGCACCGGGCCCGGCACGGTGACCCGCCTCATCGGCCGGTCCTGCTCGTCGGCAGGGCCGCCAGGACCTCGGCGACGACGTCGTCGGGGACGCGGCCGCCGGTCTGCACCGTCACCGTGGCGACCTCGCCGTAGAGCGGCGCGCGGGTCTGGAGCATCTGGCGCAGCATGGCGCGCGGGTTGAGGGCCAGCAGGGGCCGGTCGCGGGACAGGCCGGCGCGCTTGGCCGCCGACGGCAGGTCGACGTCCAGCCAGACGACCGTGCCACCGGTTCGCCCGTAGGACACCAGCGACGCCCGCGTCGCCGCGCTCATCACCGCGCCCCCACCGAGGGCGAGGACGCCGTCGTGCTCGGCCAGCGCCCGCGCGACCGCCTGCTCCTCGAGGGCGCGGAAGTGCGCCTCGCCCTCGGTCACGAACAGATCGGCGATGCGGCTGCCGGTCTGCAGCTCGACGTCGTGGTCGGTGTCCCGGAAGCCGACGCCGAGAGCGTCGGCGACCGCGGTCCCGACGGTGGTCTTGCCCGACGCCGGCGGCCCGACCAGGACGAGGATCGGCGCGCTCACCGCAGCGGGAGCGCGTCGAGGTAGGCCTGGGCGTTGCGCCGGGTCTCGGCCACCGAGTCGCCGCCGAACTTCTCCAGCGCCGCGTCGGCGAGCACCAGGGCCACCATCGCCTCCATGACCACGCTGCCGCGCGGCACCGCGCAGGCGTCGCTGCGTTGGTTGATGGCGACCGCCGGCTCGCCGGTGGCGACGTCGACCGTGGCCAGGGCGCGGGGCACCGTCGAGATGGGCTTCATCGCGGCCCGGACCCGCAGCACCTCGCCGTTGGTCATGCCGCCCTCGATGCCACCGGCCCGGTCGGTGCGGCGGGTGACCCGGCCGCCGGTGAGGTCGATCTCGTCGTGGGCCACCGAGCCGCGGCGGCGGGCGGTCTCCAGCCCGTCGCCCACCTCGACGGCCTTCACCGACTGCACGCCCATCAGCGCGGCGGCCAGGCGGGCGTCCAGGCGCCGGTCCCAGTGCACGTGACTGCCCAGGCCCGGCGGCAGGCCGTGCACGACGACCTCGATGACCCCGCCCAGCGTGTCGCCGTTCTTCCGGACGTCGTCGATCTCGGCCACCATGCGCTCGCTGGTCGCCGGGTCGGCGCAGCGCACCGGGTCCTCGTCGATGCGCGGATTGTCGCCGGGGCCCGGGACGATGCCGTCGGGCGCGACGACCGGTCCGATGGCGACGACATGGCTGACCACCTCGACCTCCAGCGCCTGGCGCAGGAACGCCTGAGCCACGGCCCCGAGGGCGACCCGTGCGGCGGTCTCGCGGGCGCTGGCGCGCTCGAGCACCGGCCGGGCGTCGTCGAAGCCGTACTTCTGCATGCCGGCGAGGTCGGCGTGGCCGGGGCGTGGCCGGGTCAGCGGCGCGTTGCGCGCCTGACCGGCGAGCACCTCGGCGTCCACCGGGTCGGGCGACATCACCGTCGACCACTTGGGCCACTCGGTGTTTCCCACTTGGACCGCGATCGGCCCGCCCTGGGTCACGCCGTGCCGGACACCGCCGGTGATGGTCACCTCGTCCTGCTCGAACGACATGCGGGCGCCGCGGCCGTGCCCCAGCCGGCGCCGGGCGAGCTGCGCGTCGAGGTCGGCGGTCTGCACCCGCACCCCCGCGGGCAGCCCTTCGAGGATCGCGGTGAGCTGCTGACCGTGGGACTCACCTGCGGTCAGCCAGCGCAACATGGGCGCAATCCTAGAAGGACGTCACACCGGGCCCTGCAGCGCGAGGGCCAGCGCGGCGCCCACCAGCAGCGGCGGGGCGAACGGCAGCGCCGTCCGCCAGCCGGCCCGGCGGGTGGCCAGCAGCACCAGCGACACGACCGCCCCGGTGAGGAAGCCCAGGAAGACGCCGGCCAGCAGCACGTCCCAGCCGATCCAGCCGAGGACCAGCCCGACCAGGCCCAGCAGCTTGACGTCGCCGAAGCCGAGCCCCGACGGCGCGACGGCCGCGGCGAGCGCCGCGACGCCGAACGTGACCGCCCCCGCGAGCACCGCCCGGAGCAGTGCGGGCCAGGTCCCCTCGACCGCCGCGTCGGCGAGGAAGGCCGCCACGCAGACCACGGCGGCGGGAAGGGTGACGCGATCGGGGATCCGGTGGCTGAGCAGGTCGACCCCGGCCACCACGACGCCGGCGCCGGCCACCCACGCCACTCCGGCCGTCGCCGGACGCAGGCCGATGAGCAGCACCGTTCCGCCCAGGAGCACGGCGAGCACCACGGCGGTCAGGGCCACGCGCCCGCCGGACGGTCGCGCCGCGTCGTCCCGCAGGGCCAGCCGCACGGAGCACCGGGCCACCGGCTGCGCGAGCAGGATGCCGACCATGCCCGCCGCAGCGGCGGCCGCCCCGCTCAGGAGGCGCCGACGGCCGCGTCGAGCGCGCGACGCATCGCCTCGATCGGAGGCTGCCGCCCGGTCATCAGCTCCACCTGGACCGCGGCCTGCCAGAAGAGCACGTCGAGCCCACCGACGACCGTGCCCCCCACCGCCCCGATGCGTTCGGCCAGGGGGGTCGGCCACGGCGCGTAGAGGACGTCGAGCACCGTGTGCCGGTCGCGCCATGGCAGGCCGACCAGCGCGGGCTGGGCGCCGATCGGCACCGTGCTGACCACCAGCGGCGCGGCGAGGCCGGTGTCGGCCAGGCGGGTCACGGTCGCCGGGACGCCCAGGACGTCCAGGACCCGGACGACGTCGGAGGCGCGGGACGGCTCGCGGACGGCGACCTCCACGTGGCGCGCCCCCAGCGAGGACAGCGCCACCGCCGTGGCGGCCGCCGTCCCGCCCGCGCCCAGGACGACCGCCGAGTCGACGTCCTCGACACCGGCCAGGCGGAGCGCCATGCCGACGCCGTGGACGTCGGTGTTCTCCGCCCGCCAGCCGGCGTCGGTGCGCACCAGCGTGTTGGCGGCGTGCAGCAGGCGGGGCAGCGGCTCGACCACGTCGGCCGCGTCGACCGCCGCCTGCTTGCACGGCATGGTCACCGAGAAGCCGCGCCACTCCTCCCCCAGACCGGCGAGCAGGACGGGCAGGTCGTCGGCGCCGATGTCCAGCGCGTCGTAGGTCCAGTCGTCCAGCCCCAGTGCCGCGTACGCGGCACGGTGCAGCACCGGGGAGAGCGAGTGGGCCACCGGACGACCGAGGACCGCTGCTCTCATCCGCCGGGGTTCTCCCGGAGCCACTGCTGGAACAGCAGGACGTTCTGCTGGTGCTCCGCGCCGGTGGCGGCGAACCGGGTCTCCCCCGTGTCCGGGTCCACCACCACGAAGAAGCGCCAGTCGCCCGGGGTGGGGGCCAGCACCGCCCGGAGGGCCTCCTCGCCCGGGTTGGTGATCGGCCCCGGCGGCAGGCCCGCGTGCACGTAGGTGTTGTACGGCGACGGGTTGGCGCGGTCCTCCGGCGTGGTGGTGATGCCGGACTTGCCGTTGGCGTAGTTGACGGTGGTGTCCAGCTGGAGGGGCATGCCGTCGGACAGCCGGTTCTCCAGCACCCGCGCGACCTTGGCCATGTCCTCGGGACTGGCCGCCTCGGCCTGCACCAGGCTGGCCTTGGTGAGCACGGTCAGCCGGTCCGCCTCGGCGATCTGCAGGTCGTCGAGCGCCCGCAGGCCGCGGGCGACCATCTGCCGGAGCAGGGCAGCCGGCGCCGTGTCGGGCTCGACGTCGTAGGTCGCCGGGAAGAGCAGCCCCTCGAGCGAGCCGTTCGCCCAGGCAGGTACACCGAGGGCCGCGGGGTCGGCGGCCGCGGCCTCGAGCTCCTCGATGGGGCGGCCGGTCGCCTCGGCGATCCTGGCCAGGGTGCGCTCGACGGTCAGCCCCTCGGGCAGCGTGACCCGCGAGAGCAGCCGGGAGACGGGGTCGAGCAGCAGGTCCAGCGCCGCCTGACCGCTCATCTGCTGACGCAGCTCGTAGACACCGGGCTGGATGCCCACCGACGCCGCGTTCTCCTCGGCAGCGTTCACGAACGGGCGGATGGAGGCGATGACGTCGGCCTCGACCAGGGTGCGGGCGATGTCGCTGAGCGTGTCGCCGTTCTGCACCCGTATCTGGATGGTCCCGGTGCCCTGGCCGGTGTAGTCCTGTGCGGTCGGATTGATCAGCTCGAGCAGCTTCTGGCCGCCGATGACGATGCCGACGACCAGGCCGCCCAGGACGAGCAGCGAGATCAGCACGGCGACGGGGTTGCGCCGCCGTCGGGCACGCCCGGTCCGCTTGTCGTAGGGCTTGACGGGGATGTCCTCGCCGAACGCCTCGTCGTGCACGAGCGAGTCCTCGTCGTGCAGCAGGTCGCCGTGCTCGTCGTGGAGGTCGTCGTGCTGCTCGGGCTCCGGACGGCGGCCCCGCCGTCCGCGGCGCCGACGTCGCGGGGCGTCGTCCTCGACGTGCGCACCGATGACGTCCAGACCGCCGGTCTGGTCCTCCCAGCCGGGAGCGCCGGCCGCACCCGCGTCCTGCGGGTGCGCCTCGGTGCCGTCGTCGTCCGACGCGCGGTGAGCGCCCACGGGCCCGGCAGTCTCCTCGTTCCACCGCCGGCTGTCGAGGGGCGCCCCGGGAAGGAGCGGCTGGGCCACGGTCTCGGCGTCGTCGCCCGGACCGTCGTCGCGGGGGTGCAGGCGGTCCCAGACGCCCGGCGGGCGCGGCGGGAGCGGCCCGGAGGGGTGCTCCAGCGGCTCGTCGTCACGACGGGCGTGCCGCGCGGACAGCGGGTAGCCGGTGTCGTCGCTGGACCCGTAGGCCCACCACTCCGGCTCGACCAGCGGGCCGGTCTCGTCCGCCGGCAGCCGGTCGAGGACGCCGGACGCGCGGCGGAAACCGGCGGTCGGGAGGTCCGCGGTCGGCGCGCCGGTGGTGTCCCGGGCCGGCGGCGGGGGCTCGGCGCTCCAGGTCGGGGGCTCGTAGCGGGAGGGCTCGTAGCGGGGCACGCCGTAGCCGGGGAACGGGTCCCCCGACGGCGTGCCGGGGAGGTCGAAGCCGGGGCCGTAGGACCCCTCCGAGGAGTGTCGCCCTCGGCGCGGTCCGCCCGGCTCGGTCACGCGTGCACCTCGCTGACGCTCGCCGCACACGTGACCGACGGTGCTGCCCCTTCGCGTGACCTCGCGAGCTCGGTCACGTTCGCTGCCGCCGGCTGTCGAGGAACTGTTGCAGGATGACGACGGCGGCCGCCTGGTCGATCACCGGTCGCTGCTTGCGGCTGTCGATGCCGCTCTCGCGCAGGTGACTGGCTGCAGTCACGGTGGAAAGCCTTTCGTCGATCAGGATCACCGGCACATCCGGAATGCGGTCGGCTAGTTCCTGAGCGTAATTGCTCGCGTCCTCGGCCGATGCGCCCGACGCACCTGACAGATGCACCGGCTCTCCCACGACCACCTCGGTCACCTCGTGTTCCACCACGAGCGCGGCGAGACGGTCCAGGTCTGCGCGGTTCTTCGCTCGCCGGAGGGTCTCCAGCGGGCTGGCCAGCGTGCCGGTCGGGTCGGACAGCGCCAGGCCGACGCGGGCCTTGCCCACGTCGACGCCGAGCACGCGCCCCGCCGTCGGCTGGGCCGACGGTCGCCGCGGCGGCACCTTGAGGTGCTCGGGCCAGCCGCCGCTGAGGTCGATCTCGCTGGTCTCGTTCGACACCGGCGGGAACCCGCGGCCGAGGTCCAGCTCGGTGGTCGGGTGGTACGCCGGCTGCGCGGGTCGCGGGGCCGACGGCGGAACCGGGGGCAGCGACCGACGGGGGCCGCCGACCGGGCCGGTGTCCTCGGGGTTGTACTCGGTGTCGGACACGTTGGTCACCTTCCCGTGGCGGTCGCGACCGCCTGCTCGCCGGCTTGCAGTGCCGCGGGGATGCCCGCGGGATCGGTGCCGCCGCCCTGGGCGACGTCCGCCTTGCCTCCCCCGCGCCCGCCCACCGGGCCCGCGGCGGCGCGCAGCACGTCGTTGGCCGACAGCCCGCGGTCGAGGGCCGCGGGGTTGAGCGCGGCCACGAGAGCCACCTTGCCACCGGCCTCCGACGCCAGCAGCACCACGGCCGGCCGGTCGGCCAGCCGCCCCCGGACGTCGAGCGCCAGGGTGCGCAGGTCGCCACCGCCGAGCCCGGCGGGTGACCCGGTGACCACCGCGACACCGTCGACGTCCTTGGCGGCGGCGGCCAGCTGACCGGCGACCGCGCCGGACTGCTGGGAGCGCAGCTCGGCGATCTCCCGGTCGGCGTCCCGCAGGCGGGACAGCATCCCGCTCACCCGGTCGACCAGCCCGTCGGACGGCGACTTGAGCAGGTCGGCCAACTGGCGGACCAGGTCGCGCTCGCGGGCCAGGTAGCGGAAGCCCTCGAGGCCCACGACGGCCTCGACCCGGCGTGCGCCCGAGCCCACCGACGACTCGCCGGTGAGGGCGAGGGTGCCGATCTGCGCGCTGCCGCGGACGTGGGTGCCTCCGCAGAGCTCGCGCGACCAGGGGCCGCCGATCTCGACCACGCGGACCTGCTCGCCGTAGGTCTCGCCGAAGAGCGCGAGCGCACCGAAGGCCTGGGCCTCGGGCAGCGTCATGAAGCTCGCGGTGACCGTGTGATCGGCGCGGACGGCCGCGTTGGCGACGTCCTCGATGTCAATCTTCTGCTGGTGGCTGAGCGCGCCCCGCCAGGCGAAGTCCAGGCGCAGGTACCCGGGACGGTTGTAGGAGCCGGACTGCAGGGCCTGCGGTCCGAGCACCTGGCGCAACGCGGCGTGCACGACGTGCGTGCCCGAGTGGGCCTGGCATGCCGACAGCCGCCACTCGTAGTCGACCTCGGCGGTGAGCTCGGCGCCGGAGCGCAGCTCGCCCTCGAGCACCCGCACCTGGTGGGCGACCAGGCCCTTGACGGGGCGCTGGACGTCGAGCACCTCGGCGCGGCCGCCGTCCCAGGTGAGGACGCCGGCGTCGGCGACCTGACCGCCGGACTCGGCGTAGAAGGGCGTCCGGTCGAGGACGACGCGGAGGATCTCGCCCTGCCCGGCGACCTGCGGCCCCTGGTCCTCTTCGCCCACGAGGGCCAGCACCCGCGAGTCCGTATGCAGCGTGTCGTAGGCCCGCCAGTCCGTCGGCCCGTGCTCGGCCAGCAGCCGGCGGTAGGCCAGGACGTCGACCGAGCCGGTCTTCTTCGCGCGGGCGTCGGCGCGGGCGCGGTCGCGCTGCTCCTGCATGAGCGCGCGGAAGCCGTCCTCGTCGACGGTCACGCCCTGCTCGGCGGCCATCTCGAGGGTGACGTCGATCGGGAAGCCGTACGTGTCGTGCAGCGAGAACGCCTGCTCGCCGGAGAGCGCCGGGGTGCCGGTCTGCTTCACCTGTCGCACGGCGGTGTCGAACAGGGTCGTCCCGGCGGAGAGGGTGCGGCGGAAGGCCTCCTCCTCGGCGTAGGCGACGGCGGAGATGCGGGCGAAATCGGCCTCGAGCTCGGGGTAGCTGGCCTTCATCGCGTCCTTGGACACCGGCAGCAGCTCGGGCAGGGTGGCCGCGTCGACGCCGAGCAGCTTCATCGAGCGGACGGCGCGCCGCAGCAGCCGGCGGAGGATGTACCCGCCGCCCTCGTTGCCGGGCGTGACGCCGTCGCCGATCAGCATCAGTCCGCTGCGCACGTGGTCGGCGACGACCCGCAGCCGGACGTCGTCCTCGTGGTCCTTGCCGTAGGTGACCCCGGCCAGCTCGGCGGCCCGGCGCAGCACCGGTGACACCTCGTCGATCTCGTAGAGGTTGTCGACGCCCTGCAGCAGGTAGGCCACCCGCTCCAGGCCCATGCCGGTGTCGATGTTCTTCTTCGGCAGGTCGCCGACGATGCGGAACTCCTCCTTGCTCCGCACGTCCTCGATCTGGTGCTGCATGAACACGAGGTTCCAGATCTCGAGGAAGCGGTCCTCGTCGACGACCGGCCCGCCGTCGGGGCCGTGCTCGGGACCCCGGTCGACGTAGATCTCGCTGCACGGGCCGCCCGGACCCGGCTGGCCGGTGTGCCAGTAGTTGTCCTTGAGCCCGCGACGCTGGATCCGCTCGTCGGGCAGGCCCGCGATCCGCTTCCACGCCTCGGCGGCCTCGTCGTCGTCGAGGTAGACGGTGACCCAGATCTTCTCGGGGTCGAAGCCGAGCCCGCCGTCGTCCGGTGACTTCGTGATCAGCTCCCAGGCGTGCTCGATCGCACCGTCCTTGAAGTAGTCGCCGAACGAGAAGTTGCCGTTCATCTGGAAGAACGTGCCGTGCCGGGTGGTCTTGCCCACCTCCTCGATGTCGAGGGTGCGCACGCACTTCTGCACGCTGGTGGCCCGCGGGTAGGGCGCCGGCTCCCGGCCGGTGAGGTACGGGATGAACGGGACCATCCCGGCGACGGTGAACAGCAGCGACGGGTCCGGTGAGATCAGCGAGGCACTGGGGACGACGGTGTGGCCCCGCTGGGCGAAGTGCTCCAGGAAGCGGCGGCGGATCTCGGCGGTCTGCATCGTGTGGCTCTACTCAGTTCTGCTGGGCCGGGTGAGGTGCCGGCCTGCGTCGGGGTCAGGAGTCGGCGGCGTGCGCGCCGTGCTTGCCGACCTGCCTGCCCGGGAGCTGGACCTGGTCGCCGGTCGGCAGCGGCGCGTCGAGACCGGTGCCGGCGCGCAGCTCGTCCTCCCGCTCGGCCATGGCCTCGCGGACGTCGGCACCGAAGTCACCGATCGCCTCGGCCAGGTCGCGGAGGCCGTCGGCCAGCGACCGGCCGATGCTGCCGGGGGTCATGCGCTCGGCGGCGGCGCTGAGCTTGCGGACGACGAGGGCGCCGATGGTGATGCCCATCGCGAGCCAGAACAGCCGGCGCATCAGGCGGCCCGCCGCGCGGCTCGACGGGCCCGCCGTGCCGCCTTGTCGCGCTGGGCGGCCTCGGCGATCGCGACGCCCTCGCGCTTCTTCCTGGCGGCCGTGCGGACCCCGTAGCTGAAGGCGGCCACCTTGATCAGCGGGCTGCCGAGCGTGGCCGCGACGACGCTGGAGAGGGCGGCGACGTTGCTGGAGACGTTGGCGGCGTTGCCGGTGATGTCATCGACCCGCTCGAGGTTGCTGTTCACGTGCGCGACCGTCGTGCTGGCCTGCCCGAGGATGGGGGCGCTCTGCTCGCGCACCTGGCGGATGGTCAGCGTCGTCTCGTCGAGCGTGCGCCCGAGCTTGAGCAGCGGCACGGCGATGAACACCACCAGCAGTACGAAGGCGCCGGCTGCGATCAGCGCGGCGATCTCTCCTACGGACACCCGTGCTCCCACTCTCTGTCTCGTTGCTCGCTGGTGGTCGTCCCTACCGGTGTCGTCACAGTAGTCGCGGGCACTCTCCGCCGTCCGTCGCCCGCCGGTTCCTGGCGTGTGGTCAGCGGGGACGCCGGACGATCGCCCGCAGCTTGGCCAGCCGCTCCCCCAGCCGGGCCTCGGCGCCCCGGGCGGTCGGCCGGTAGTAGTCCTTGCCCACCAGCGTGTCGGGCGGGTACTGCTGCGGGACGACACCGTCGGGATGCGCGTGCGGATAGACGTAGGTCGCGCCGTGGCCCAGCTTCTTCGCCCCGGCGTAGTGCGCGTCGCGCAGGCCGGCCGGCACCGGGCCGGCCAGGCCCGCGCGGACGTCGGCCACCGACTCCCCCATCGCCACCGTGACGGCGTTGGACTTCGGCGCGGTCGCCAGGTGGACGACGGCCTGCGCCAGCGGGAAGTGCCCCTCGGGCATGCCGATGAACTGCACGGCCTGCATGGCGGCCACCGCGGTCGGGAGCGCGGTCGGGTCGGCCATGCCGATGTCCTCGCTGGCGGAGATGACCAGCCGCCGGGCGATGAACCGCGGGTCCTCCCCGGCTTCGACCATGCGCGCCAGGTAGTGCAGGGCGGCGTCGACGTCGCTGCCCCTGATGCTCTTGATCAGCGCGCTGGCGACGTCGTAGTGCTGGTCTCCCTGCCGGTCGTAGCGGACGGCGGCCTGCGCGACCGCCGTCTCGAGCGTGGCGAGGTCGAGCTCGTCGGTGCCCGCCGCCTGGGCCGCGCCGGCGCCGGACTCCAGCGCGGTGAGCGCCTTGCGGGCGTCGCCGCCGGCGATCCGGACGAGGTGCTCCTCGGCCTCGGGGGTCAGCGTGATCGCGTTGCCGAGGCCGCGCTCGCTGGTCAGCGCCCGGTGCAGGACGGCGCGGATGTCGTCGTCGCTCAGCGGTTGCAGGGCGAGCACGAGGCTGCGCGAGAGCAGCGGGCTGACCACGGAGAAGAACGGGTTCTCCGTGGTGGCCGCGATCAGGCTCACGATGCGGTCCTCGACGGCGGACAGGAGCGAGTCCTGCTGGGTCTTGGAGAACCGGTGGACCTCGTCGATGAACAGGACGGTGCGCCGGCCGGCGAAGGTCAGCTCGCGCTTGGCGCTCTGGATGACCGCCCGGACCTCCTTGACGCCGGAGTCGAGGGCCGACAGCTGGACGAACTGGCGCTTGGTGGCCAGCGAGATGACGTGCGCCAGGGTGGTCTTGCCGGTGCCGGGCGGGCCGTAGAGGACCAGTGACATGGGCTCGTCGGACTCCACCAGCCGGCGCAGCGGGGCCCGCGGGCCGAGCAGGTGCTGCTGGCCGACGACCTCGTCGAGGGCACGCGGCCGCATGCGGACGGCCAGCGGCGCTCCGGGGTCGGGCGTGCCGGCGCCCTCGTCGTCCGGCGCGTCGAACAGCGAACTCAAGGTGACCAGTCGCTCCCGCGGGGCGCTCCGCTCCTCGCTCGCTCCTCGCTGCGATGCTCACGCCCCTGTCCGCTCATGGGTGAAGACGCTACCCGCGGGGCACGACGGTTCCCGTGCAGACGAGACGCATCGGAGACATGCAGGTCAGCGCCATCGGGCTGGGCGCCATGCCGCTGTCGACCAAGTCCGACCGGCCCGGCCCCGACGACGCCGAGGCGGTCGTCCACGCGGCGCTCGACGCCGGGGTGACCCTGATCGACACCGCGGACGCCTACTCGCAGGACGAGGCGGAGTTCGGGCACAACGAGTCGCTCGTGGCTGCTGCGCTCCGGTCCTACGGCGGCGACACGTCGTCGGTGCTGGTCGCCACCAAGGGTGGGCACACCCGTCGCGGCACCGCCTGGGAGCTCGACGGGTCGCCGGCCTACCTACGGCGGGCGTGCGAGGACTCCCTGCGGCGCCTCGGCGTGGACGCCATCGGGCTCTACCAGTTCCACCGGCCCGACCCCGCGACCCCGTGGGAGGAGTCGATGGAGGGTCTCCGGCACCTGCACGACGACGGGCTCGTCCGCATGCTCGGCATCTCCAACGCCGACATCGCGCAGATCGACGTCGCCCGGTCGATCCTCGGCGACGCGCTGGTCAGCGTGCAGAACCAGTTCTCGCCGGGCTGGCGGTTCTCGGCCGACGAGCTCGCGCACTGCGCGTCGCACGGCCTGGCGTTCATCCCGTGGAGCCCCTTCGGCGGGGTGTCGGCCGCGGGCTCGCTGGACGCGGCCGCGCCGGCCTTCGCCGAGGTGGCCGGCGAGCTGGGCGTCTCCGTGTACCAGGTGACGCTGGCGTGGCACCTGGCGCAGTCGGAGACCGTCGTCCCCATTCCCGGCGCCTCCCGCCGCGAGTCGATCGTCGACTCCGCGGCTGCCGCGGACCTGGAGCTGACCGACGCCCAGCTCACCCGCCTCAACTCCCCCTCGCCGTGATCATCGGCAAATGGCTGCGCCTCGCGGCGTGTCGACCAGCCATTTGCCGATGATCATCAAGGTGCGACCGGTGTCCACAGGGCAGCCGCCGTCCACAGATCGACCGCGGTGGCCCCGCGACCGGACGGCTCCCTCGACGGTCGGCCGATGTCCCTCCCACCCGCGTACTCGGCCGCTTCCGCACGAGCCGCCGGGCTGACCCGTGCGCACCTGCGCGGTCCTGCCTACGTCCGGCTCGCGCACGACCTCGTCGTCCGGCTGGACGACGCCATCGACGAGCGGGAGCGCCTGCACCTGCTGGCCGCGGTCCTGCCTCCCGACGCCGCCTACAGCCATCGGACGGCGGCGGCGCTCCTGGACGCACCCTTCGACTCCCCGCCGCGCCCGCACGTGGTGCTCACTCCGCGGCGGGTTCTCCCGCAGCACACCGCGTTCGTCGTCCACTCGCGACAGCTCGAACCGGCCGACGTCGTCGTCCGCCATTCCCTGCGTGTCACCTCCGGCGCGCAGACGTTCCTCGACCTCGCGCCGTCCCTGTGGCCCGGCGACCTCGTGGCGCTCGGAGACGCACTGCTGCGCGCCGGTCACATGACCCCCGCGTCGTTGGCCGGGCGACTGGACCGCGCCCATCGCGTGCGGGGTGTCGTCCGGGCCCGCAAGTGCGCACCCATGCTGTCGCCCTCGTCGATGTCGCGACGTGAGAGCTGGGTCCGGTTCTGGCTGATGACGAGTGATCTGCCGGATCCCGGGGTGCAGGTGCCGATCCACGACCGCTCGGGGCGAGCCGTCGTCCACGCCGACCTGGGGTACGAGGAATGGAAGATCGCGATCGAGTACGAGGGTCGACAGCACGCGGACATCGATCAGTTCGGCCGTGACATCGACCGGTACTCCCTGATGGCGGCCGACGGATGGCTGGTCCTGCGCTTCGCTGATCGGCACATGGGGCCGGCCCCCGTGGTGAGCCGGACCCGAGGCGCCCTGCTCAGCCGCGGCTGGCGCCCCTGAGGGCGTCGATCATCGGCAGGTGGCTGTGGGATACGCCGCTGGGGGCAGCCATTCGCCGATGATCACGGGTGATCACGGGTGATCACGGGCGTCAGCGCCGCAGGGTCTCCTTCAGGGCGGCGAGCACGAGGGCGACCTTGTCGGGGGCCGCGTTGGGGCCCATCAGGCCGATCCGCCACACGCTCGCGGCGTAGGCGCCCACTCCGCCGCCGATCTCCAGGTCGTACCGCTCGAGCAGCTCCTTGCGGACGGCGGCGGAGTCCACGCCGTCGGGCACGTTCACCGTCGTCAGCTCGGGCAGGCGGTGTCCTTCGGCGGCGAACAGCTCCAGCCCCAGCTCGGTCAGCCCCTCGTGCAGCAGCCGGCCGGCCTCGGCGTGCCGGGCGTGCACGGCATCGAGCCCCTCGGCGAGGATCCGCCCGAGCCCGGCGTGCAGCGAGACGACCATGCCGGTGGGGGCGGTGTGGTGGTACGTGCGGCCGGAGCCGGCGGCCTCGCCCGCGTACCCGCCCAGGAGCCCCAAGTCGAGGTACCAGCTCTGCGGCTTCTCGATCCGCCGCTCCCAGGCACGGTCGTTGATGGTGAACGGTGCGAGCCCCGGCGCGACGCCCAGGCACTTCTGGGTCCCGGCGTAGGCGAGGTCGACCCCCCACTCGTCCAGCTGCACCGGGATGCCGCCGAGGGAGGTCACGCAGTCGGCGAGGAGCAGTGCGTCGCCCTTGCCCTCGGCCAGGGGCTGGAGGTCCGAGCGCACGCCCGTCGAGGTCTCGGCGTGCACGGCGGCGATCAGCTTGGGCGAGGGATGGGCGTCGAGCACGCGCGCCGCGTCGACCGGCTGCCCCCACTCGTGCTCGACCGGCACGACCTCGGCGCCGCACCGCGAGGCGACCTCGACCATCCGCTGCCCGAACAGCCCGTTGACCGCGACCACCACGACGTCACCAGGGCCGACCGTGTTGACGAACGCCGCCTCCATGCCCGCGGAGCCGGTCGCGGACAGCGGCAGCGTGCGCCGGTTCGCCGTTCCGAAGACCTGCCGCAGGCGATCCGACGTCTCGTCGAGGATGCCGAGGAACACCGGATCGAGGTGCCCGAGCAGCGGCTGCCCGAGGGCGACCGTCGCCTCCGGGTAGGGGTTCGTCGGGCCGGGACCGAGCAGGGTGCGGGCACGCAGCGGCATGCGCGCGACGCTACCGGGACGGCGGAGACGTCGCCGCGGGCTGCCGGGCCGGGCCGATCTGCGCCGCGTAGCACGCCAGCAGCGTGAGGAGGACGCCGATCAGCTCGGTCTGCAACACCGGCTCCTCGATGCCGAGATCCTGCGTCTGCAGCTCCCGCACGATCCAGTAGACCGACCACAGGCCGAAGAGCGTGATGCCGACGAGCGCTGCGACGCGCTGCCCCGAGCTGAGCCACAGCAGGGTCACGGCCAGCGCCGCGCCGCCCAGCAGGAACGTGCCCTCGTAGACCGCGAGCCAGTAGGACGGCGCGTGGGTCTCCGGACCCGACGCGAGGAACCACAGCACGCAGGCGACGACGACGAGCGCGCACGCCACCCGCCAGTCGGCGCGGGCGCCCGGCCGGCCAGCGAGCGGCGGCCGGGACAGGATGACCACCGCCGCCGCCACCACGACCACGGCGCCCAGGACGAGGAACCACAGCGCCGCGCCCACCGTGTAGCTGTCCCGGTAGTAGGTGAAGAAGAAGATCCAGAACAGGGCGTGCTCGACCAGCACCAGCCCGGCGCCGAGGAGGAGTCCGGCCGCCACCGGGAGCGCCCACCCCACCCGCGACCGCGCGGCCAGCAGGCCGGCGGCGGCGACGAGCGGCAGGACGACGAAGACCGTCCAGGGCAGGGTCGACTCGGTCCAGCTGTCGGCCGTGTGCGGGTAGCTCGTCTCGAAGTACAGCAACCGGAACAGGGTGAGCGGCAGCGCGCTCAGCAGGACGAGCGCGAGCACCCGGTCCGGCCGCGCCCACCGGCGGGTGCGGCCGGCCGGCGCTCCCGGTGGCGGCGCGGGAGCGCCGGCCACGACGGGCGACGGGTCGGGTGCCACCGGACGGGGCTCGACCGGCGGGGCATCGCGCACGGGTATCGCCTGCGGAGGAGGCGGATCCGGCCGGGCGAGCGGCGCCGCGGCCGCGACCACCGGCACGGCGGGTGTCTCGTACGGTCGTGGCGCCGGCACCGAGGGCGCGGACGGTGCCGCTCCGAGCCGCCCGAGCTGCTCCGTAGCGGCCGCCGACACCGACCGGCTGTCGTCAGCGGCCAGCGCGGCGAGCTCCGCCCTGACCGCCGCCCGCACCACCTCGTTGCCCGTGCGGTGCAGGTGGCCGAGCCCCTCCACCGCGGTGAGCCGCTGCGCGGCGATCGGGCTCTCGATCGCGTGCCGGAGGTGGTCGGGCAGCGTCCAGTGCACGTTACGGGCGATGAGGATGCGGCCGTCGACGTCCTCCTGCTTCTTGGGCCGCTGCCCCGGCACCTCGGCGACCACCCGCTCGCGCACATAGCTGTACAGCTCGTCGAGGGCGATGTCGCCGTCCTCGTCGAGGTCGGCCTCGCCGCTGCGGATCGCCTCCACCAGGTAGCGGGTGAACACCGAGGTGACACCTCGGCCCTTCAGGTCGTCCCCCTCGAAGGCGTACTGCGTCGCGTCCGAGGCGGTCAGCACCGCGCGGCCCTTGCCCTGGAACCGCTCGAGGGTCTGCACGCCCTCGTCCGCCTTCGCGGTCCGCCCGGCCGGGAAGGCGCCGCTGTAGCAGCAGTCGAGCACCAGGACCTTGCGCCGGGACGGTGACTCGTCCATCGCGTCGTTGAGCTGCGCGCCGGAGATCGCCGTGAACATCAGGGCCGACCGGCGGGTGTTCGTCATCGCCAGGTAGAACCGGCCCTCGTCGTCCTTGAGCCCGTGCCCGGTGAAGTAGAGCAGCGTCAGGTCGTCCCGCCGGGCGTCGGCGTAGAAGTCCGCGATCGCCTCACCGACCACGTGGTGCGGCTGGTTGACCAGCGTGGTGACGTCGAAGTCAGCGATCCCGGGATCCTCGAGCACCGCCGCCAGGGATTCCGCGTCGTGCTCGGGGGCGGCGAGCCGGCGCAGCCCCGCGTCGGTGTACTCGTAGGTCGCGACGATCAGCGCCTTGCGGGTCGCGGACACGGGGGTCACGCCGGCTGATGGCGTCGGACGAAGGTCTCGACGAGTGCGGCCCGCTCGTCGTCGGTGGCGTTGCTCAGCTCGAGGGTGTCGCCGTCGATGGTGACCGTGACCTTGTGGGCGGCGCCGCGCCGCGACAGCCATTCCTTGAGCGTTCCGATCACCGTCACGAGCACCCCGCCGCCGGCGCTCAGCGTCACCAGCCACTCGGTGAGCAGGGCCGCGGTCCCCGACTTCGAGCCCTCCGGCGGCGGCCCACCGTCGAGCACGGCGACGTCGTCGACGTCGAGGGCGCGCAGCTCGTTGCGGAGCTGCCGGCCGAGCCGTTCGACGTCCTCCGGGTCGGTGCCGGGCTCCGGTTCCAGGGCCACGAGGAACTCCACGGACGCCGATGCTCCGCCGGTCGGGAACGGCCGACAAGGGGCTTTGCGCCCCCGGCGGTCAGTGCGCGGGGTTCGTGGGCCCCGGCGCCCCCGGCTCACCGGGCAGCGGCGGCTCCTCCGGTTTCGCGTCGATGCCGGCCTCCTTGCGCTGCGCGTCGGTGATCGGCGTCGGCGCACCGGTCAGGGGGTCGAAACCGGCACCGGTCTTGGGAAAGGCGATGACCTCGCGGATCGACTCGACGCCCGACAGCAGCGCCGACAGGCGGTCCCAGCCCAGGGCGGCACCGGCGTGCGGCGGCGGGCCGTAGGCGAACGCCTCCAGGAAGAACCCGAACCGCTCGCGGGCCTCCTCGCGGGACATGCCGAGGGTCTCGAACACCCGCTCCTGCAGCGCGGCGTCGTGGATACGCACCGAGCCGCTCATCACCTCGTTGCCGTTGATCACCATGTCGTAGGCGTCCGAGAGCGCCGCACCCTTGTCGTCGGCGAACGTCTCCCGCCACTCGGGGGTGGGCGAGGTGAACGGGTGGTGCATGAACGTCCAGGAGCCGTCCTCGGTCTCCTCGAACATCGGGAAGTCGACGACGAACAGGAACGACCACGAGCCCGGCTCGATCAGCTCCAGCCGGCGGGCGATCTCGTTGCGTGCGGCGCCCAGCAGCTCCTGCGAGGACCGCCGGGCCCCGGCCGCGAAGAACACGCAGTCACCCGGCGAAGCCCCGACGGCCGCCACGAGCCCGGCGCGCTCGGTGTCGGAGATGTTCTTGGCGACCGGCCCGCCGAGCTCGCCGTCCTCGCCGATGGTCACGTAGGCCAGGCCTCGGGCGCCGCGCGACTTGGCCCAGTCCTGCCACGCGTCGAACGCCCGCCGCGGCTGCGAGCCGCCGCCGGGCATGACGACCGCGCCGACGTAGGGCGCCTGGAACACCCGGAACGGTGTGTCCGCGAAGTACGACGTCAGCTCGGTCAGCTCGATGCCGAACCGCAGGTCGGGCTTGTCCGACCCGAAGCGATCCATCGCCTCGCGGTAGGTCATCCGCGGGATGTCGGGCACCTCGTAGGAGGCCAGCTCCCGCCACAGCGCCCGGACGACGTCCTCCGCGACGGCCAGGACGTCGTCGCGCTCGACGAAGCTCATCTCGAAGTCGAGCTGGGTGAACTCGGGCTGCCGGTCGGCGCGGAAGTCCTCGTCCCGGAAACAGCGTGCGATCTGGTAGTACCGCTCGAGCCCGCCGATCATGAGCAGCTGCTTGAACAGCTGCGGCGACTGCGGCAGCGCGTACCACTTGCCCGGCTGCAGCCGGACGGGGACGACGAAGTCGCGCGCGCCCTCGGGCGTCGACCGGGTCAGGTTCGGGGTCTCCACCTCGGCGAACCCGTGCCGGTGCATGACCTCGCGCGCGATCCGGCTGATCTCCGAGCGGATCCGGATCGCCCGGGCGGGCCCCCTGCCGGCGCAGGTCGAGGTAGCGGTACCTGTAGCGGACGTCGTCCGACGCCGCCTGGTCGGTCTCGATCGGGAACGGCAGCGGCGCCGCCGCCGACAGGACTTCCAGCGAGGAGGTGGCCACCTCGACCTCCCCGGTCGACAGCTCCGGGTTCTCGTTGCCCTCCGGACGGCGGCGCACCTCACCGGTCACGAGCACGCAGTACTCGTTGCGCAGGTGGTGGGCCTCCTCCTCCCGGACGACGACCTGGACGTAGCCCGACGCGTCACGCAGGTCGAGGAAGACGACGCCGCCGTGGTCGCGGCGGCGGGCGACCCAGCCGGCGAGGGTGACGGTGGTGCCGGCGTCGGACGCGCGCAGCGTTCCGGCGTCGTGGGTGCGAAGCAACTGAGTGCCCTTTCGGAGGGTGGGATCTACCAGCGGTCGTGCACGTGGGCGCGGATGCGCTCGTCGTACACCCGCTCGAGATCGCTGAGCTGGGAGTCGGTGAGGGGAGCCAGCGTCGCCGCCGCGACGTTGCCCCTGACCTGCGTCACGTTGCGGGCGCCCGGGATCACCGTGGTCACGCCGGGCTGGTCGATGACCCAACGCAGCGCGAACGCCGCGGTCGGCACGGCGTCCCCGGCGATCTCGGCCACCTCGCGGGCGGCGGCGACACCGACGTCGAACGGCACCCCCGAGAAGGTCTCGCCCACGTCGAAGGCCTCGCCGTGGCGGTTGTAGTTGCGGTGGTCGTCGGCGGGGAACGTCGTGTGCTCGTCGTACTTGCCGGACAGCAGGCCGCTGGCGAGCGGCACACGGGCCAGGATGCCTACCTGGGCCTGCTGCGCGGCCGGCAGCAGCTGCTCGAGCGGCTTGCGGCGGAACACGTTGAGGATGACCTGGATCGTCTGCACGTTCGGGTGCTCCAGGGCGGTCAGCCCCTCGGCCACGGTCTCGACGGACACGCCGTAGGCGGCGATCGCACCGGTGTCGACGAGGTCGTCGAGGGTGTCGTAGACCCGCTGGTCGGAGTAGACGGCCGACGGCGGGCAGTGCAGCTGCACGAGGTCGAGGGTGTCGACGCCGAGGTTCCGGCGGGACCGGTCGATCCAGGCGCGGAGGTTCTCCGGCGTGTACTGCTCGGCCTCGAAGGGATCGGCGCGCCGACCCGCCTTGGTCGCCACGAACGGCCGCTCCGACCGTGGTGCCAGCGCCTTGCGGATCCGCTCCTCCGAGCGGCCGTCCCCGTAGACGTCGGCGGTGTCGAGGATCGTCACCCCGGCGTCCAGGGCGGCGTCGAGGACCTCGGCGGCCGCGTCGTCGTCGACGTCCCCCCAGTCGCCGCCGAGCTGCCAGGTGCCCAGCCCGACGACCGACACGTCGGCCCCGGTCCGTCCGAGCGGTCGCTGCTCCATCGAAGAACTCACTCCCCCACACTTCCACGCACGGTCTCGAGCAGCTCAGCGACGGGAACCGGCCGCTGCTCGCCCGTGCGCATGTCCTTGAGCTGGCCGACGCCCTCGGCCAGATCGCGGTCGCCGATGACCACGACGTGCGAGGCGCCCGACCGGTCGGCCGCCTTCATCGCGCCCTTGAGCCCGCGGTCGCCGTAGACGGTGTCGGCGGCGATCCCCGCCTCGCGGAGCTGCCCGACCAGGCGCACCGCCAGGCGCTTCGCCTCGACTCCCAGCGGTACGACGAAGGCCTGCACACCGGCGGTCCCGCCGACGTCGAGCCCCTCGGCCTGCACCGCGAGCAGTGTGCGGTCGACGCCGACGGCGTACCCGATGCCCGACAGGTCCGGGCCGCCCAGGGCCGCGGAGAGGCCGTCGTACCGGCCGCCCCCGCCGATCGCCGACTGCGCCCCGAGCCCGGAGTGCACGAACTCGAAGGTCGTCTTCGTGTAGTAGTCCAGCCCGCGGACCAGCCGCGGGGCCTCGGTCCACGTCACCCCGAGATCGGTCAGGTGCTGGCGGACGGCGTCGTAGTGCGCCCTCGTCGAGTCGGAGAGGTGGTCGACCATCAGCGGCGCGTCGTCGAGCTGTGCCTGCACCTCGGGGCGCTTGTCGTCGAGCACCCGCAGCGGGTTGATCTCGGCGCGCCGCCGGGTCTCCTCGTCCAGGTCGAGCTTGGCGAGGTGATCGACGAGCAGCTCCCGGTACTGCGGCCGGCAGGTGGCGTCGCCGAGCGAGGTCAGCAGCAGCTCGAAGTCGGTGAGCCCGAGATCCCGGAAGCCCTGGACCCCGAGCGCGACCACCTCGGCGTCCAGCGCCGGGTCGTCGACGCCGAGCGCCTCCATGTCGACCTGGGTGAAGTGCCGGTAGCGCCCGGCCTGCGGCCGCTCGTACCGGAACGCCGAACCCACGGTCCAGAGCTTCACCGGCAGCGCGCCGTCGTGCAGCCGATGCTCGATGAACGCCCGCATGAGCCCGGCGGTGAGCTCGGGGCGGAGGGTCAGGGATCGGCCGCCGCGGTCGTCGAAGGTGTACATCTCCTTGGTGACCACGTCGGTGGACTCGCCCACGCCGCGGGCGAAGACCGCCGTCTCCTCGAAGACCGGCGTCTCGACGTAGCCGTACCCGGCCCGCCGCAGCGGCGCGGTCAGCGTGTCGCGGACGGCCAGGAAGCGGGCGGACTCCGGCGGGAGGGTGTCGAACGTGCCCTTCGGGGCGCGCAGCTCGGTCACAGTCCCCGCCCCGCCGGCGCCGGACCGGAACCCGCCGCCGCCTCGGCCAGGTAGGGGTTGGTCGCCCGCTCCCGCCCGATGGTCGTCGCCGGACCGTGCCCGGGCAGCACGACCGTCTCGTCGTCCAGGGGCAGGACGACGTCCCGCAGGGAGCGGAGCATCGCCTCCCACGAGCCTCCGGGCAGGTCCACCCGGCCGACCGAGCCGGCAAAGAGGACGTCGCCGGCGAGCAGGCCGGGCGCCTCACCCAGGTCCAGCGAGAACACGACCGACCCCTGGGTGTGCCCCGGCGCGTGCCGCACGGTGAGCTCGACCCCGGCGAGCGAGAGCACCGCGCCGTCGTCGAGGCTCCTGACCTCGCTCGGGTCGGGCAGCTGCACCCCCGTGATGAGCGGCGCCAGCTGCGGGCCGTGCCAGCGCGCCGGGTCCGACAGCATCCCGAGGTCGTCCGGGTGCAGGTAGGCGGGGATGTCGTAGCCGTCGCACACCGGCAGCACCGAGAACGTGTGGTCCAGATGGCCGTGGGTCAGCACGACGGCGACCGGCTTCAGGCCGTCCTCGGCGAGCATCCGCGCCAGCGGCTCGACGGCGTCCATGCCGGGGTCGACGACGACGCACTCCTGCCCGGGCCCGGAGGCGACGGCATAGCAGTTGGTGCCGAACGCGCCGGCGGGGAACGAGCGGATGAGCACCCGTGCAGGTTACGCGGGGGCTCGCGACGCACCGGTGCTGCCAGGGAGCGGCCAGCTCCGCCGCCTAGACTCGCGCTCGACTGCGGTTGCGGCCGGCCCTCAGGCCCCGCCCCGCCCCGACCTGCCCCGGCGAGTACCCGCCCCATCGAGGAGTTCGACCGTGCCCACGAACAAGCAGCGCCGGGAAGCCGCGCAGCGCCACCTGCAGCGCCAGCTCGAGCGCCGAGCCGAGCTCGCGCGCAAGCGCCGCCGCAACCTCGGCATCCTGCTCACGGCCATCGCGGTCGTCGTCGTGGTCGGCGCCTCGCTGCTGATCACCGGCGTCTTCGAGGACGACGACAGCGCGGCATCGGCCGACCCCGCACCGAGCAGCTCCGCAGCCGCGGCGACCACCAACGCCGACGGCACCGTGGCCTGCACCTACAGCCCCGACGAGTCGGGCAACCCCAGCCTCACCGATGTCGGGACGCCGCCGAGCCCCGAGGCGACCCCCGCCCAGGGCACGAGCACGCTGCTGATGAGCACCAACCAGGGCGACCTCACCCTCACCCTCGACCGGGCCCAGGCGCCGTGCGCGGCGGCCAGCTTCACCTACCTCGCCGAGCAGGGCTTCTTCGACGGCAGTTCGTGCCACCGCGAGGTCAACCAGCCGACGTTCGGCGTCCTCCAGTGCGGCGATCCCACGGGCACCGGCTCGGGCGGGCCCACCTACAAGTACGCGGAGGAGGTCACGCCGGAGACCACCTACCCGCGGGGCACCATCGCGATGGCCAACAGCGGCACCCCCGGGTCGACGGGCAGCCAGTTCTTCCTGACCTTCGTCGACACCCAGCTGTCCCCCGACTACACCGCCGTCGGCACGGTGGACGAGGCCGGTCTGGCCGTCCTGGACAAGATCGCGGCCGCCGGAAACGACGGCTCGTTCGAGCCGAGCCCGGGCGGCGGTGCGCCGAACGTCGACGTCACGATCAACTCGATGACCGTCGTGAGCTGAGACCCAGCTTTCTGTACCGAAAGCTGCGCCGACGCGCTTCGCTTTCGGTACAGAAAGCTGGGCTCAGGCGGTGACGCGCTCCACGTCGAAGACGCCTTCCACGTTGCGCACCGCCTGCAGCACCGCGCCGAGGTGCGCCGGGTCGGCGAGCTCGAAGGTGAACCGGCTGATCGCCACTCGGTCCCGGCTGGTCTGGACCGACGCGGACAGGATGTTCACCCGCTCGTCGGCGAGGGCCTTGGTGACGTCGGAGAGCAGCCGGTGCCGGTCGAGCGCCTCCACCTGGATCGCGACGAGGAAGACCGAACCCGGCTGCGACGCCCACTCCACCTCGACCAGCCGCTCGGGCTTGCGCTGCAGGTCCGCGGCGTTCGTGCAGTCGGTGCGATGCACGCTGACGCCGCCGCCGCGGGTGACGAAGCCGAGGATCTGGTCACCGGGCACCGGCGTGCAGCACTTGGCGAGCTTGGCCCAGACGTCGGTCATGCCGTGGACGACGACGCCGGAGTCGCCGCTGGCCGGGCGGCGGGGTGTCGCCCGGCGGGTGGGGATCGCGGTCTCGGCGATGTCCTCGACCGCGCCCTCGCTGCCACCCAGCGCGGTCATCAGCTTCTCGACGACGGAGGTCGCGGAGATGTGGTTCTCCCCCACCGCGGCGTACAGGGCGGTGACGTCGGCGTAGCGCAGGTCCTTGGCCAGGGTGCTCAGGGCCTCGCCCCCGAGCAGCCGCTGCAGCGGGAGCCCGGCCTTGCGCATGGCGCGGGTCAGGGCCTCCTTGCCGGCCTCGACGGCGTCCTCGCGGCGCTCCTTGGTGAACCACTGCCGGATCTTGGTCCGGGCGCGGGACGAGCCGACGAAGGACAGCCAGTCCTGCGACGGTCCGGCGGTGGGTGACCGGGACGTGAAGACCTCGACGACGTCGCCGTTGGAGAGCTTGCTGTCCAGGGAGACCAGCGATCCGTTGACCCGGGCGCCGATCGTGCGGTGCCCGACCTCGGTGTGCACCGCGTAGGCGAAGTCCACCGGCGTGGACTCGCCGGGCAGGCTGATGACGTCGCCCTTGGGCGTGAAGACGAAGACCTCCTGCGGCCCCAGGTCGTACCGGAGCGTCTCGAGGAACTCGCCCGGCTCCTGCGCCTCGCGCTGCCAGTCCAGCAGCTGCCGCAGCCACAGCATGTCGTCGGGCGACCCAGCCTTGACCGGGGTGGTCCCTCCCGAGCGCGCCTTCTCCTTGTACTTCCAGTGCGCGGCGATGCCGTACTCCGCGGTCCGGTGCATGTCGTGCGTCCGGATCTGCAGCTCGACCGGCTTGCCCTGGGGACCGATCACCGTCGTGTGCAGCGACTGGTACATGTTGAACTTCGGCATCGCGATGAAGTCCTTGAACCGGCCCGGGACCGGCTGCCAGTGCGCGTGCATGATGCCCAGCGCCGCGTAGCAGTCGCGTACCGAGTCGACCAGGATGCGGATGCCGACGAGGTCCCAGATGTCGGTGAAGTCGCGGCCGCGGACGATCATCTTCTGGTAGATCGAGTAGTAGTGCTTGGGCCTGCCCGACACGACCGCTTCGATCTTGGCCGCCTTGAGCTGCTCGCTGACCTGCGAGGTCACCTCGGCGAGGTAGGTGTCGCGGGACGGTGCGCGCTCGGCCACCAGCCGCACGATCTCGTCGTACCGCTTCGGGTAGAGGGTCGCGAAGGCCAGGTCCTCGAGCTCCCACTTGATGGTGTTCATACCCAGCCGGTGGGCCAGCGGGGCGAGGATCTCCAGCGTCTCGCGCGCCTTCTTCTCCTGCTTCTCGGGCGGGAGGAAGCGCAGGGTGCGCATGTTGTGCAGGCGGTCGGCCAGCTTGATGACCAGGACGCGCGGGTCGCGGGCCATCGCCACGATCATCTTGCGGATCGTCTCGGCCTGCGCCGCGTCCCCCAGCTTGACCTTGTCGATCTTGGTGACGCCGTCGACGAGGTGGGTGACCTCCGAGCCGAACTCGCGCGTGATCGTCTCGAGCGTGACGCCGGTGTCCTCGACGGTGTCGTGCAGCAGGGCCGCGACCAGGGTCGTGGTGTCCATGCCGAGGCCGGCGAGGATGGTCGCGACGGCCAGCGGGTGGGTGATGTAGGGATCGCCGCTCTTGCGCTTCTGACTGCTGTGCGCGCCCTCGGCGACGTCGTAGGCCCGCTGCAGCAGCACCAGGTCGGCCTTCGGATGGCTCTGCCGGTGCAGCGCCGCCAGCGGCTCGAGCACGGGCCGGATGACGGGCGCGCGCGGACTGGCGATCATGCGGCGGGCCAGCCGGTCGCGGACGCGCCGCCGCGGTACCTCGGCCTCCCCCGGCTCCGAGCCGACGTCGTCGGGACGGCGCACGGCCGGCCGGTCCGGCAGTGGCGGACGGCGTACCTCGTCCTGCGCCGCGCCCGGCTGGGCCGGCGCCTCAGCCTGCGGCTCGCCCGGCCGCGCGGGAGCCGCGTTGGCGGCTACGTCGGAGGCCACGGCGACTCCTGCTGGGCTGCGGAGATCTGAATTCCCCCATGCTAGCGGGGCGGTCACCGGCCGGGCTCGCGCCGGCGAGGGTCTCCCTCGGTCAGGTGGTCCAGAGGGCGTGCACGGTGTGCGGCGCGATGCGCTCCCGCCCGCCCAGTGCGGCGAGCTCCACCACCACGGAGACGGCGGCGACCGCGCCGCCGAGGCGTTCCACGAGCGAGACGGCGGCGGCCAGCGTGCCACCGGTGGCGAGCACGTCGTCGACCACGAGCACCCGGTCACCGGGACGCACGGAGTCCGCGTGGAGCTCGAGGCTCGCCGTCCCGTACTCGAGGGCGTAGTCGACGGAGATCCGCTCCCGCGGGAGCTTCCCGGCCTTGCGCACGGGCACGACGCCGACACCGCTGTCGAGGGCCACTGCCGCCGCGAGCAGGAAGCCGCGCGCCTCGACCCCGACGACGACGTCGAAGCCCGGATCGCCGTCGTGGCCGCCGCCTTCGGCGACCGCGGCCGCGCGCGGGTCCGACGCGGCCGGCGCCGCCAGCCCGTGAACCATGCGGCGGAACGCCGTCGCGTCGGCGAACACGGGGGTGAGGTCGCGGAAGAGGACGCCCGGCTCCGGGTGATCCGGGACGTCGACGGTCAACGCGGCGATCAGCTCGTCCAGCGGCGCCTCGCCGTCCTCCGGCGCACCGGTGGGGGTGGCAGTCACCGGCGCTTCTTGCCCGCCGGGCGGCCCTTGCCGCCGGGTCGCTGCGGTCGCGCCCCGGGGCGGGGCGCGGCCGTGGCACCCGGGCCCGGCTCCGGCCGGACCGATGCCGGCGACTCGACGACGACGTCGGCGTCGACCTGGTCGGGCAGGTCGCGCTCGGCGAGCGCCACTCCCCCGCCCGTGGCGGCCCCGGGGGTCCGGGCGCGGCGGGCGCTGGCCACCGGGCCGGTCGCGACGCGGGCGCCGGCCTGGCGCGCGGCGGAGGACCGCCGGGCCAGCACCCGGCGGCGCAGCGCCTGCACCTCGGGTTCGCGCTCCTTGAGGTCGGCGACGATGGGGGTGGCGAGGACGATCGACGAGTAGGTACCGGCGGCCAGACCCACGAACAGCACCAGCGCGAGGTCCTTGAGCGTGCCCACGCCCAGCAGGCCGGCACCGACGAACAGCAGGCCGGCAACCGGCAGCAGCGCGATCACCGACGTGTTGATCGACCGCATGAGTGTCTGGTTGACCGCCAGGTTGGCCGCCTCGCCCCACGTCATGCGGGCGGTGCGCTCCAGGTCCTTGACGTTCTCGTCGACCTTGTCGAAGACCACGACGGTGTCGTACAGCGAGAAGCCCAGGATGGTGAGGAAGCCGATGACCGTCGAGGGCGTCACCTCGAACCCGATGAGGGAGTAGATGCCGGCCGTCACGACGATGTCGTGGATCAGCGCGGCCATGGCGCCGACCGCCATCTTGGGCTGGAACCGCAGCGCCAGGAAGGCGACGACGGCCACCAGGAAGACGGCCAGGGCGATCAGTGCCTGGTCGGTGATGTCGGCGCCCCACTCGGCGCTGACCGACTCCGGGCTCACGTCGTCCGGCTGGATACCCGCGGCCTCGGCGACGGCGACCACCACGGCCCGCTCGGCGTCGTTGTCGAGCGCCTCGGTGCGCAGCAGGATCGTGTTGCCGCCCACGATCTGGGCGGTGGCGACCTGGGCGCCGGTGTCCTCCGCGGCCTCGCGCACCTCGCTCAGCTGCTCAGTGGTGCCGGGCAGCCGGAAGCTGTTGCCGCCGGCGAAGTCGATGCCGAAGTTGAAGCCCCGGAACACCATTGTGGCGATGCACAGCAGGACGAGCACCGCGGTGATCTTGTAGATCAGGCGGCTCCGGCCCACGACGTCGAGGCCGGCCTCGCCGTTGTACAGCCGCGCGCCCAGCCCGGCGAGGCGCCGGCCGCGCGGAGAGGTCGTGCTCTCGGCGCGGCCCTCGCGGGGCAGCCCGGCGTTCCGCAGCGCCTCCTCGTCGGCCGAGGCCGCGGCGTCGGCCAGCACCGCGTCGGCGTCCTGCTCCTCGTCGGCGTCGCTCCCCTGGGGGATGTCGTCGCCGAGCAGCTGGCCGTCGAGGACGTCCTCGGGCTCGCGGCGGTCGTCGCGGGTCATCGGGAGCTCCTGTCCTGCGCGCCGCTGCCGGACGCGGTGCCTGCGGCGGCCAGCTCACGCGCCGGCCGCACCGCGGCCGGGTCACCGCGGGTGTGTCCGACGCGGCCCAGGCCGGAGAACCGGCTGCTGCCGAACGACTTGAACCGCGCCAGCACGGCCATGAGCGGGTGGGTGAAGAGGAAGACGACGACCAGGTCGAGCACCGTCGACATACCGAGGGTGAACGCGAAGCCCTTGACGTCGCCGATCGCCAGCACGTACAGGATCGCCGCGGCGAGGAAGCTGACCGCGTCGGCCGAGAGGATCGTCCGCCGCGCGCGCACCCAGGCGCGGGGAACCGCCGAGCGCAGGGTCCGGCCCTCGCGGATCTCGTCCTTGAGCCGCTCGAAGTAGACGACGAACGAGTCGGCCGTGATGCCGATCGAGACGATGAAGCCGGCGATTCCCGCGAGGCTCAGGGTGAAGCCGATCTGCCGACCGAGCAGCACGAGGCAGGCGTACACGACGACCGCCGACAGCGCGAGGCTGGCGATCATCACCAGGCCGAGCAGGCGGTAGTAGAGCAGCGCGTACACGAAGACCAGCGCGATGCCGATGGCACCGGCGATGAGGCCGGCCTGTAGCTGCTCGGCCCCGAGCTCGGTGGAGATCGACTGGGCGGTCGCCTGCGTGAAGCTCAGCGGCAGGGCACCGTACTTCAGCTGGTTGGCCAGCTCCGTGGCCGACTCCTGGTCGAAGCTGCCGGTGATCTCGGTCGTGCCGCCGGGGATGGCGTTGTTGATCGTCGGCGCCGAGATGACCCGCCCGTCGAGGGTGATGGCGACCTGGTTGCCGACGTTGGCCGCGGTGTAACCGGCCCAGGCCGCGCTGCCGTCGGCGTTGAAGTCGAGGGTCACGATCCACTCGCCCGTGCCGGCGCGCGTGCCCGCGGTCGCGTCGGTCACCTGCGTGCCCTCCACCACCGCGGGGCCCAGGACGTACTTGATCGCGCCGTCCTCGCCGCAGGTGGCGATGTGGTCGTCGGGGCGGTCGGCAGTCGGCGCGTCGTCCTCGCCGCAGGTCAGCGTGGCGAAGGCGGCCGCCGCCTCCTCCTGCGTGACCGGCGGCGCGTTCGGGTCCACCGGGGCGCTCCCGGAACCGGTCTCGCCGGCCCCCGTCGGCGCCGCCGCCTCCGTCGGGGTCGCTGCGTCGGTCGGGGTCGGGGTGGTCTGGTCGAACGGAACCGACCCGTCGTTGGTCGAGGGCGCACCGCTCGTGGGCGCGGCGGTGTCCGTCGGCGTGGCGCTGTCCGTCGGAGTGGCGCTCTCGCCGGCGGGAGCCCCGACGGGCTCGGCCTGCACCACCGGGCGGAAGCGCAGCAGCGCCGTCTCGCCCAGCTGCCTCGCCTGCTCGCCGTCGTCCCCGGGCACGGAGATGACGATGTTGGAGTCGCCCTCGGTGACCACCGAGGCCTCGGCGACGCCGAGGCCGTTGACCCGCTGCTCGATGATCTGGCGAGCCAGCTCGAGGTCCTCCTGCGCCGGGGCCTGGCCGTCAGGGGTGCGGGCGGTCAGCGTGACCGTCGTGCCGCCGCGCAGGTCGAGCCCGAGCTGCGGTGTCCGGACGGAGCCGGTGAAGAAGACGAGGCCGTACAGGACGGCCACGACGAGCACGAACGCGGCGAAGTACCGGCCCGCGCGCAGGGAGGGGGTGGCCACAGGAGGTCGCCGGCCTCAGACGGTGCCGTCGGCCGGGCGCCCGGCCGTGCCCGACTGGCCGGTGTCCGTGCCCTCGTCGGTCGGCGCGCTGCCGGGCGCCTCGATCGGCTTGCGGATCTCGAGGATCGCCTGCCGGGCGAACGTGACGACGACGCCGGGGGCGATCTCCAGGTCGAGGGTCGTGTCGGCGAGTGCCGCGACCGTGCCGTGCAGCCCGCTGGTGGTCATCACCGGCGTGCCGATGGTCAGCGAGTTCTGCATCTCCTGCTGCTGGGCCTGGATGCGCTTGCGCTGCCGGGCGGGCAGCACGAACAGCAGCACCGCCAGCGCGATCAGGATCAGGAAGGGAAGGTTCTCCACGACAGGTGTGCCTCTCTACCGCGGGCACTGCCCGCGGTGGGTGCGGACCCCGTCCGGGGTCCGCTCGGGTGCGTTGCTCGGTGTCTCGTGCGCTCGGTGCCTGGCGCGCGGCGCGCGACCCACCGGACGGGACGCGCACGGCCGCGGCCTGACGAGTTGCGCGCCAGCGGCTCGGAGTCTATGCGCCGAACAGGGGCTCTGACGACGGACCCGGGGCACCCGGTGCGCCGCTCCCCCCACCGAACACACCACTCACACCGCTGCTCTGCTGTCCCCCACCCCACCCGCCGAGCACCGCCCCGCCCTTCGGCAGCGGATGACCCAGGTGCCGCCAGGCGGCCTCGGTCGCCACCCGGCCCCGCGGCGTCCTGGCCAGCAGACCGGCCCGCACGAGGAACGGCTCGCAGACCTCCTCCACGGTGTTCGGCTCCTCGCCGACGGCCACGGCGAGGGTGGCGACGCCGACCGGACCGCCGTGGAAGCGCACGACCAGGGCCTCCAGGACGGCGCGGTCGAGCCGGTCGAGGCCGAGCACGTCGACGTCGTAGAGGGCGAGCGCGGCCTGCGCGACCTCACGGGTGACCCGCCCGTCGGCCTCGACCTCGGCGTAGTCCCGGACGCGGCGCAGCAGCCGATTGGCGATGCGCGGGGTGCCGCGCGACCGGCCGGCGATCTCGGCCGAGCCGTCGTCGGTCAGCTCGACGCCGAGCAGCTCCGCGCTGCGGCGCAGCACCTGCATCAGCTCGGCGGGTTCGTAGAACTCCATCTGGCCGACGAACCCGAAGCGGTCGCGCAGCGGGCCGGTCAGGAGGCCCGCGCGGGTCGTGGCCCCGACCAGGGTGAACGGGTTGATCTCCAGCGGGATCGCCGTCGCGCCCGGGCCCTTGCCGACCACGACGTCGACCCGGAAGTCCTCCATCGCCATGTACAGCAGCTCTTCGGCCGGCCGCGCGATCCGGTGGATCTCGTCGATGAACAGCACGTCGCCGGGCCCGAGGTTCGACAGCATCGCGGCGAGGTCACCGGACCGCTCGATGGCCGGGCCGCTGGTGATCTTCACCGACGTCCCGAGCTCGGACCCGATGATGAGCGCCAGGCTGGTCTTGCCCAGGCCGGGCGGACCGGACAGCAGCACGTGGTCCGGCGGCCGGCCGCGGCGCTTGGCGCCTTCCAGGACCAGCGCCAGCTGGCGGGCGACCTTCGGCTGGCCGATGAAGTCGTGCAGCGAGTGCGGGCGCAGGGCCGACTCGACGACCCGCTCCTCGTCACCGGCCCCCGAGGAGACCGAGAAGTCGCGGCTGTGGCCGTCGGCCACGTCGCCGGTCAGGGACCGGTCGAACGGCGCGCTCACGACCTACCCAGCTGCTGCAGGGCCTGGCGCAGCAGGACGGCGACCTCGACCTTGCCGGTCGCCGCGAGCTGCTCGTCGGCGACGGGCACGAGCTTGTCGAGGGCGCCGTCGGCCTCGCGGGCGCTCCACCCCAGGCCGACCAGCGCCGACACCAGCTGGTCCCGCCACGGCGCGACCGGCGCCACCGACGGCAGGCCGGCGAGCGACGGCCCGTCGAGCGACGTGTCGACCGACGTCGCTCCGAGGCGGTCGCGCAGCTCGAGCACCAGCCGCTCGGCGCCCTTCTTGCCGATGCCGGGCACCTGCATCAGCGCCTTGAGGTCGCCCATCGACACCGCGCGCCGGATCTCCCGCGGCGGATGGATGGCGAGGATCGCCTGCGCCAGCCTCGGGCCGACCCCGTTGGCGGTCTGCAGCAGCTCGAACAGCTGCCGCTCGTCGTCGTCGGCGAAGCCGTACAGGGTGAGCGAGTCCTCGCGGACCACCAGGCTGGTCGCCAGCCGGGCGCTCTCGCCCACCTGCAGGCGGGCGATCGTGCCGGGGGTGCACTGGACGGCGAGGCCGATGCCGCCCACCTCGACCACGGCGCCGTCGGGGCCGACCGCGGCGACCCGGCCGTTCACCGAGGCGATCATCGGGCCGCCACCCCGGTCCAGCGGGGCAGCGTGGTGGTGCGCACGGGGGCACCGAGACCGCCGGCGAGCGCTGCCCGGCGCAGCTTGTCCTGGGCGGGGCCGCGCCAGGCGTGGCACACCGCGAGCGCGAGGGCGTCGGCCGCGTCGGCCGGCTTGGGTGCGGCCGCGAGGCCGAGGACGCGCGTGACCATGAGGCTGACCTGCTCCTTGTCGGCGCGGCCGTTGCCGGAGATGGCCGCCTTGACCTCGCTGGGGGTGTGCCAGGCGACGGGCCGGTCCGCCTGGGCGGCGGCGAGCGCCGCGACGCCGGCGGCCTGCGCCGTGCCCATCGCCGTCCCCTTGTTGTTCTGGGTGAAGACGCGTTCGATCGCGACGACGTCGGGCCGGTGCTCGCGGACCAGCGCCGTGAGCGCGGTGTGCAGCTCGAGCAGCCGTAGCTCCAGGTCGAGCTCGGCCATCGTGCGGATCACGCCGACGCCGACCGCCGCCGGCCGGGCACCGGGACGCCCGTCGACCACGCCCCACCCGCACCGGGTGAGGCCCGGGTCGATGCCGAGCACCCGCATGTGTCGCCCCCAGTCAGCCGAACGCCTGTTCGACCGAGGCTAGCCCGGACCGCCGACCGGACGGCCCCGACACACCGTTCAGCCGACCTTCTCGAGGACCTCGTCGGAGACGTCGTAGTTGGCGTAGACGTTCTGCACGTCGTCGCAGTCCTCGAGGGCGTCGATCAGCCGGAAGACCTTGCCGGCGTTCTCCTCGTCCAGCTCGACCGAGACGCTGGGCACGAAGCCGGCGTCGGCCGAGTCGTACTCGATGCCGGCGTCCTGCAGTGCGGTGCGCACGGCGACCAGGTCACCCGGCTCGCAGACCACCTCGAAGGTGTCGCCGAGGTCGCGCACCTCCTCGGCGCCGGCGTCGAGCACCGCCATGAGCACCGAGTCCTCGTCGACGCCGTCGGCCCGGGGCACGACGATGACACCCTTGCGGGAGAACAGGTAGGAGACCGACCCCGGGTCGGCCATCGATCCGCCGTTGCGGGTCATGGCCGTGCGGACCTCCATGGCCGACCGGTTCTTGTTGTCGGTCAGGCACTCGATGAGGACGGCGACCCCGCCGGGCGCGTAGCCCTCGTAGGTGATGCCCTGGTAGTCGACGCCACCGGCCTCCGCGCCCGACCCCCGCTTGACCGCGCGGTCGATGTTGTCGTTGGGAACCGAGCTCTTCTTCGCCTTCTGGATGGCGTCGTACAGCGTCGGGTTGCCCGCGGGGTCACCGCCGCCGGTGCGGGCGGCGACCTCGATGTTCTTGATCAGCTTGGCGAAGAGCTTGCCTCGCTTGGCGTCGATCCCGGCCTTCTTGTGCTTGGTCGTCGCCCACTTGGAATGGCCGCTCACGGCTCGAGTCCCTTCTCTGCTTGCTCGGCCCGGTGACGGCGGACGATGTCGACGAACAGCGCGTGCACCCGGCGGTCCCCGGTCAGTTCGGGGTGGAAGCTCGTGGCCACCAGATTCCCCTGGCGGACGGCGACGATCCTACCGTCGGCCGCTCCCCCGACGACCCGCCCGAGGACGACGACGTCCCCGCCGGCCTCCTCGACCCACGGCGCGCGGATGAAGACCGCGTGCACCGGGCCGCCCTCGAGCCCCTCGAACGCGAGGTCGGACTCGAAGCTGTCGACCTGCCGGCCGAAGGCGTTGCGGCGGACGGTGACGTCGAGACCGCCGATGGTCTGCTGGTCGGGCGGCGCGTCGAGGAGGCGGTCGGCGAGCAGGATCATCCCCGCACAGGAGCCGTAGGCCGGCAGCCCCTCGTGGACGGCGGCGCGCAACGGCTCCAGCAGCCCGAACCGGTCGGCCAGCTTGACCATGGTCGTCGACTCCCCGCCCGGGATCACCAGCCCGTCGACGGCGGCGAGCTCCTCCGGCCGGCGCACCGTCACGGCCTCGGCGCCCTGCCCGCGCAGCGCCGAGAGGTGCTCGCGGACGTCGCCCTGCAGGGCGAGCACCCCGATCACCGGACGGCGCACATCGCTGGACACGACTGCCCAGGCTACGGCGGCGTCCGCGGCCGGCCGCAGGAGCCCGGCCTGTGGCAGCGTGCCCGCATGGATCGGGCCGGGGTGATGCGGTGGGTCGCCGAGTACGAGCGCGTGTGGCGGGCCGGCGACCTCGCCGGGGTCACCCGGCTGTTCACCGAGGACGCGCGGTACCTCACCTCGCCCTACTCCGAGCCCAGGACGGGTCATGCCGAGATCCAGGACTTCTGGCTGGACGACGCGGGGCTGACCTTCGAGGTCGGTGCGGAACCGGTCGCCGTCGAGGGCCGCGACGCGGTCGTCCGGCTCGAGGTCCGCTACGGCGACCCGCAGCCGCAGGAGTACCGCGACCTGTGGGTCCTGCGGTTCGCATCTGACGGACGGGTCGAGCACTTCGAGGAGTGGGCCTACTGGCCGGGAAAGTCGCACACCGCCGGGACCGACGACACGGGAGGCACTGGCGTCACTCCGTGAGGACCAGCCGGGTCCGCCCGTCGATCGACTCGCGGACGGCGTCCGAGTGGTCCGCGCCGGTGGCGACGTCGTCGGACCCCAGTGGTCGTCCGGTCCCTCAGACCGCGGGGGCGGACGGCGGCAACCCCGCCGCCCGGCACGATGTCCACGTGAGCAGCCACTCGAGCGGCCCGCGGCCGATCACCCGGCGCCACAGCCACGCACCGACCAGCGCCGCGACCGCGAACCACGCCCAGGTCCCCAGCCCCTGCGCGGACTCGGGTGCGACGTCCATGACGACGCGCAGGGCGACCACGTGCGTCGTGTAGACGCTGAGCGCCAGCGCGCCGACCGCGGCGACGGGAGCTACCACGGCCGGCAGCAGCTCGGCGAGGACGAGGCAGCCCACGATCACCAGCACGGCCACGCCGGTGGACCCGACCATCTCGAACGTCGTCCCGCTGTGCGGCTCGGCGCCGGTCAGCCACGTCCCCCGCAACGTCACCGGCGGGGCATCGAAGCCGGCCTCCGGACCGGGCGAGAGCCGGCCGTCGGCCAGCAGACGGGTGGTCAGCCACCCGAGCCCGTAGCCCACGACAACGGCCGCCCCGGCCACCGCGACCAGGCGGCGGCGGACCGGGGCAGCACCGAGGTCGAGCCGGCCGACGGCGAGGCCGACCAGGACGAAGGCGATCCAGAGCAGCGCCGGGTAGGCGCCGGTGACGGTCAGCTCGGCCGGCCGGGAGTCGGCGACGCCGGCCACGGTGAGCAGCTGGCCGAGGACGGCGTCCAGCGGCGGGCCGGCGACCGCGACCACTGCGGCGAGGACGAGCAGCCGGCGCACCGGCCAGCGCACGAAGGGCAGTACCAGGACGAACAGCACCGCGTAGACGCCGAGGATCACCGCCACGAAGGTGTCGAGCGCCTCCAGCGCCCAGCCGATGGCGAAGACCCACAGCGCGCGGACGAGGATCCGCAGCCGGGCCCTGGACAGCTCCAACCCTGCCGGCGGCGTCGTCCGGCCCGTGAGCAACGCGACCGACACCCCGGCGAGCGTGGCGAACAGGATCGACGGGCGCCCGCTGGTGAGCGCCCACCAGGTCGACGGGTCCGGGCGCAGCTCGCCGCCCAGCCGCAGGTGCGCGGCGAACATGCCCAGGACGGCGAGGCCACGGGCGACGTCGAGCCCCGCGATCCGCCCGGTGAGCGTGCCGGAGCCGGCCTGCTCCCGCGTCACCAGCCGCGAGTCGCGTACCGCTCGCTGTCGGGGAGCGTGGAGACGTTGATGCCGACCATCGGCTCGCCCAGGCCCCGGGAGACCTTGGCGATCACGTCCGGGTCGTCGTGGAAGGTCGTCGCCTGGACGATGGCCGCCGCGCGCTGCGCCGGGTCGCCGGACTTGAAGATGCCGGAGCCCACGAACACGCCCTCGGCACCGAGCTGCATCATCATCGCCGCGTCGGCCGGGGTGGCGATGCCACCGGCGGTGAAGAGCACGACCGGGAGCTTGCCCAGCCGGGCGACCTCTGCAACCAGGTCGTACGGCGCCCGCAGCTCCTTGGCCGCCACGAACAGCTCGGTCTCGTCGAGGGTGCCGAGCCGCTTGATGCCGGCGCGGATCGATCGCATGTGCCGGGTCGCCTCGACCACGTTGCCGGTGCCCGCCTCGCCCTTGGAGCGGATCATCGCCGCGCCCTCGGAGATGCGGCGCAGCGCCTCGCCCAGGTCGGTCGCGCCGCAGACGAACGGCACGGTGAACTCGCTCTTGGCGATGTGGTGGACCTCGTCGGCCGGGGTGAGGACCTCCGACTCGTCGATGTAGTCCACGCCGAGGGCCTGCAGCACCTGGGCCTCGACGAAGTGCCCGATCCGCGCCTTGGCCATGACCGGGATCGAGACGGCGCCGATGATGCCGTCGATCATGTCGGGGTCACTCATGCGCGCGATGCCGCCCTGCGCCCGGATGTCGGCCGGCACCCGCTCGAGCGCCATCACGGCGACGGCGCCGGCGTCCTCGGCGATCTTGGCCTGCTCCGGGGTGACCACGTCCATGATCACGCCGCCCTTGAGCTGCTCGGCCATGCCGCGCTTGACGCGGTCGGTGCCGGTGGAGGGGTTCTGCGCTGCCACGGGTTGCTGCCTCACGTCGTGCGGATGACCGGAAACCCCATCCTACGGCGGCTCAGCGACGGTTCCGGCCGCCGCTTCCGGCACCGGTGGGGGCCGGAGCGGGGCGGTCGTCGATGTCGAAGAACCGCGGCAGCGGCCGCCGGGCGTGCAGGCGGAACAACCGAGCGAAGCGGCGACGTCGCAGCTCACGGATGTCGCGGACGGCGTCGTTGTAGAAGCGGCGGGCCAGCCCGACCCGGGTGCCCGTGCCGGCCAGGTCGTTCTGCAGGGCCGTCGGGACGCCGGGCAGGTCGGGCGGGAGCTCCCGGAGTTCGCGCCCGAGCACGTTCTCGGCGAGCTCCCGGTCGCCGTCGACGGGTGCGCGGGCGTCGGCCGCGAAGGCAGCGAGGTAGATCGCCCGGTCCCCGCCGATCGCGGCCGGGTGGTCGCGGGCCAGTTCCTCGGCCAGCCCCGCCCGCCGCTGTAGCTGGGTGTCGAGCGCGATCCAGGCGCGGGCGACGCGCTCCTCCAGCCGGCGCAGGCGGGTGAGCGTCCAGGCGGTCCACGCCACCAGCAGGAGGACCAGGACCCCGGCGAGCAGCAGCCAGAACCCGGACGTCACGAGGCGGAAGGCTAGCGCTGGCTCCGGCGTCGGAGGGGAACCCGCGCCCCGCCGGTGGGCGGGACGGCGGGGAACTCCTCGTCGTCCGCGGCCGTCACGGCGCCGCCGCCCACCGGTACGACCGTCTCGTAGACGGCGAGGATCCGGCGGGCGAGCACCTGCCAGTCGTAGGTGGCGGCGACCTCGGACCCCCGCGCCGACATCGCGGCACGCCGCGCGGGATCGGAGAGCAGATCGCCGATGGCGGCGGCGAGCGCCCCGGCGTTCCCGCGGGGCACGAGCACGCCGACCTCGCCGTCCTCCAGCACCCGGGCGAAGGACTCCAGGTCGCTGGCGACGATCGGCGCGCCTGCGGCCAGCGCCTCGATGAGGATCACGCCGAACGACTCCCCCAGCAGGTTCGGGGCGCAGTACACGTCGACCGAGCGCAGGAACGCCGCCTTGTCGGTCTCGGACAGCTCGCCGAGCAGTGCCACGTGGGGGCCGAGGTCGTCGCCGATGAGCTCGCGCACCTCGTCGGCGTCCCCTCGCCCACCGATGAGCAGCCGCGCCCCCGGATGCCGCCGCACCACCGTCCGCATCGCCTCGAGCAGCACGGGCAGCCCCTTGCGGGGCTCGGCGTACCGGCCCAGGAAACCGATCGTCGGCCCGCCCTGGCCGCGCCTGACGCCGGGCAGCGTAGGTCCGGACGCGAACGCGTCCACGTGGACCCCGTTGGGGATGATCACCGCGTCGCCGCCCAGGTGCTCGACCTGGACGCGGCGGGCGAAGTCGGAGACCGCGATCCGGCCGCTGATCCGCTCCAGCCACGGCCGGACGACCGGGCCCCACGCGGCCAGCCACTTCGACCGCGTCGTGGCCGCGTGGAACGTGGCGACGATCGGTCCCTTGGCGATCATGCAGACCAGCAGGCCGACCGACGGCGGTGCCGGCTCGTGCACGTGGACGACGTCGAAGCGCCCGTCGCGCAGCCAGCGACGCACGCGTGCGGCCGAGACGGGCCCGAACTGCACGCTGGCCATCGAGCCGTTGTACGGGATCGGCACCGTCCGCCCGGCGAAGGTGATCCACGGGTCGGTCAGCGACTCCTCCCGTTCGGCCGGCGTGAGCACCTCGACGTGGTGACCCATGCCGCGCAGGGTCTCGGCCAGGTCGCGCACGTGGTACTGCACCCCGCCGGGCACGTCCCACTGGTAGGGGCAGACCAGACCGATCCGCATCAGGGGCGGCCGGGGGCGACGGAGAGCCAGCCGGTGGGTCCGGGGGGACGTCGGGCCAGATCCGGCCGAGCATGTGCCAGTCCTCGGGGCGTTCGGCGATCGCGGTGGCGAACGCGTCCGCGACGGCCTGCATCGCCGTCCCGACCCGGTCCTTCAGCCGCCCGGAGCCCTCGACGGGCACCTCGGGTGAGAACACCAGCCGCCAACCGCGCTCGGTGAACTGGCAGACGGTCGGGACGATCGCCGCACCCGTCTGGGCTGCCAGGAGCGCCGCACCGCCGGGCATCGTCGCCTCCCGGCCGAAGAACGACACCGGCACCCCGCCGCTGCCCAGGTTGCGGTCGACCAGCAGGCAGGTGACCCCGCCCTCGGCCAGCCACTCGCGCAGCACGTCGGAGCTGGGGCGAGGGCCGCCGGTCAGCGGGACCACCCGGAAGCCGAGCGACTCCCGGTAGGCCACGAAGCGCTCGTAGAGCGACTCCGGCTTCAGCCGCTCGGCCACCGTCATGAAGGGCCCGTCGAGCCAGTCGATGAACCACACCCCGGCGGCGTCCCAGTTCCCGCTGTGCGGCAGCGCCATGACCAGCGGCCGGCCGCCGGCGCGGGCCTTTTCGACATGTTCCAGGCCCACCAGTTCGGTGCCGCTGACGATCCGCTCGGTGCCCAGCGCCGGCAGCCGGAACGCCTCCTGCCAGTAACGGGCGTAGGAGCGCAGCGCCAGGCCGGTGAGCTGCGACAGCTGCGCCTCGCTGAGCCGGCCGCCGGTGACGACGCGCAGGTTGGCCCGCAGCTGACGGGTGCCCCTGCCGTCCCGCCCGGCGGCCCAGCGACCGGCCCGGTCGAACGCACCGCGGGCCACCGGCTCGGGCAGCAGCCGGACAGCGTGCCACCCGGCGGCGAAGCCGGCGTCGGTCAACCGGGCGGTGAGGGCGCCGCTCACGGCGCCGGCGGGGTCGGCGGCACGGGCAGCCTGCGATCGGCGGCGGCGTGCCGGACGGCGGCGAACCGCTGCCCGACGGTGATCGCGCTGCCGGCCAGCAGGATCCAGAGCATCACGTGGAGGGCGTAGGGCACCCCCAGACCGGCGAAGCCCGTGCCGACGAGCACCAGGATCAACCGCTCGGTCCGCTCGACGATGCCGACCTCGCAGGACAGGCCGACGCCCTCCGCCCGCGCCTTGATGTAGCTGGTCAGCACCCCGAGGACCAGGCAGATCAGCGCCAGCAGCACCAGGAGCCGGTTGTCGCCCGCGCCGGAGAACCACCACACCAGGGCGCCGAAGATCGCCGCGTCCGCCGCCCGGTCGCCGACCGAGTCGAGGACGGCGCCGAACACCGATCCTCCGCCCCGGGCCCGCGCGAGCGCGCCGTCGAGCATGTCGAGCAGGACGAAGAGGGTGACCGCAACCGCGCCCCACCACAGGTGTCCGTTGGCGATGAGGCCGACGGCCGCGGCGACGGCGCCGACCGTGCCGGCGATCGTCACCATGTCGGCCGTGACGCCCGCCCGGGACAGTCGGGCGACGACCGGCGCCCAGAAGCGCGCGACGGCCGGACGCACGTTGCTGCCGAGCACGTCAGGCCTCCGACCAGGCCTTGGCCAGCAGGTCGCGCGTCTCGCGCAGCACCTGCGGCAGGACGCGGGTCAGGCCGATGACCGGCATGAAGTTCGTGTCGCCGCCCCACCGGGGGACGGCGTGCTGGTGCAGGTGGTCGGCGATGCCGGCACCGGCGACCGACCCCTGGTTCATGCCGATGTTGAACCCGTGCGCGCCGCTCACCGACCGCACGGTCCGCATCGCGGTCTGCGTGAAGGCGCCCAGCTCGGCGACCTCCTCGGCAGTCAGGTCCGTGTAGTCGGGCACGTGCCGGTACGGGACCAGCATCAGGTGCCCGGCGTTGTACGGGTACAGGTTGAGCACCGCGTAGACCGTCGTCCCCCGGGCAACGATCAGCCCTTCCTCGTCGCTCGTGGTCGGGATGACGCAGAACGGGCAGTCGTGCGCGCCGGTCGGCTTCCCCTCGCCCCGGATGTAGGCCATCCGGTAGGGCGTCCAGAGGTGTTCGAAGGCGCTGGTCGGCGCTCCGTCGTCGCTCCCGGTCATCCGGCCACCGTGCTCATCGGGTCACGGCCCTCCGCCGTCGGGTCGCTGTTGGCGCGGGAGGCGATCCACGCGGCGACCTGCTCGACGGCGTCGTCCACCGGGATGCCGTTGTTCTGCGACCCGTCGCGGTAGCGGAAGGACACCGCGCCGGCCTCGGCGTCGGTGGCGCCGGCGATGAGCACGAAGGGCACCTTCTGCTTGCTCGCCGTCCGGATCTTCTTCTGCATGCGGTCGTCGGAGTCGTCGATCTCCACCCGGATGCCCTTCGCCCGCAGCCTCAGCGCGACGTCACGCAGGTAGGGCACCTGCTCGTCGGTCACCGGGATGCCGACGACCTGCACCGGCGCCAGCCAGGCCGGGAAGGCGCCGGCGTAGTGCTCGGTGAGCACTCCGAAGAACCGCTCGATCGAGCCGAACTTCGCCGAGTGGATCATCACCGGCTGGGCCCGGCCGCCGTCGGCCGAGGTGTACTCCAGCCCGAAGCGCGCGGGCTGGTTGAAGTCGTACTGGATGGTCGACATCTGCCACGTGCGACCGATCGCGTCGCGCGCCTGCACCGAGATCTTCGGGCCGTAGAAGGCCGCGCCTCCTGGGTCCGGGACGAGCTCGAGGCCGGTCTCCTTCGCGGCGTCCTCGAGCACGCGGGTGGCGACCTCCCACTCCTCCGCCGACCCGATGAACTTGGCCGCCTTCTCGGGGTCGTCGCCGCGGGTGGACAACTCGAGGTAGTAGTCGTCGAGCCCGAAGTCCTTGAGCAGCCCGAGCACGAAGGCGAGCAGGTGCCGGATCTCTCCCGGCGCCTGCTCCGGGGTGACGTAGCTGTGCGAGTCGTCCTGCGTGAGCCCGCGGACGCGGGTCAGCCCGTGGACGACGCCGGACTTCTCGTAGCGGTACACCGAGCCGAACTCGAAGAACCGCAGCGGCAGCTCGCGGTAGGACCGCCCGCGCGACCGGAAGATCAGGTTGTGCATCGGGCAGTTCATGGCCTTGAGGTAGTACTTCGAGTTCTCCAGGTCCATGGCCGGGAACATGGTGTCCTCGTAGTACGGCAGGTGCCCGGAGGTCTCGAACAGGCCGCCCTTGCTGATGTGCGGCGAGCCGACGTAGTCGAAGCCCTCCTCGATGTGCCGCCGGCGGACGTAGTCCTCCATCTCCCGCTTGACGACGCCCCCTTGGGGTGGAACACCGCCAGGCCGGAGCCGATCTCGTCGGGGAAGCTGAACAGGTCCAGCTCGGCGCCCAGGCGGCGGTGGTCGCGCCGCTCCGCCTCGGCGAGGTGCTCGAGGTAGGCCTTGTGCGCCTCCTTGCTCTCCCAGGCGGTGCCGTAGATGCGCTGCAGCTGCGGGTTCTTCTCGCTGCCGCGCCAGTACGCCGCCGCGGACCGGGTGAGGCTGAACGCCGGGATGTTGTTCGTGCGCGGCAGGTGCGGACCGCGGCACAGGTCGGTCCAGACCCGCTCACCGGTGCGCGGGTCGAGGTTGTCGTACATGGTCAGCTGGGCGCCGCCGACCTCCACGTCTGCGCCCTCGGCCGCTTCACCGGCACCGCCCTTGAGCCCGATCAGCTCGAGCTTGTACGGCTCGTGCGCCAGTTCGGCCTGCGCGTCGGCGTCGCTGATCTCGCGGCGGGCGAAGTTCTGCCCGGCGCGCACGATCTCGGTCATCTTCTTCTCGAGCGCCTGCAGGTCCTCCGGGGTGAAGGGCCGGTCGGGGTCGAAGTCGTAGTAGAAGCCGTTCTCGACAGGGGGCCCGATCCCCAGCTTGGTGCCGGGGAACAGCTCCTGCACGGCCTGCGCCAGCACGTGCGCGGTCGAGTGGCGGATCACCGCACGGCCCTCGGCGCTGGTGGCGGGGACGGGCTCGACCTCGGCGTCGGTGCCGGGCGTCCAGGCGAGGTCCTTGAGCTCGCCGCTCGCCACCTCGCGGACGACGACCGCGCCGTCGGCCCCCTTGAGCGGCACTCCGGCGTCCTTGAGCGCCTGCATCGCCGTGGTCCCGGCCGGCACCTGGATCGGCGGCACGGCGGTGGGCGAGGGCGCGGTGGACACGAAGAACTCCCTGGGGCGGATCGACTGCTCGGGCGTCCGAGCCTAGTGCGCCACCTCCGCTCAGCCCGGGACTATCGCCAGCCCCGCCGCCACCGCACCGCGTGAGTCCAGGACCGCGGCCACCCGCTGGAAGGTCTCCGCGTCGGCCGGCTGGACGGTGACGGCGTCCGCGCCCAGCACGATCTGCAGCGGCACCGCTTCCGCCCGGCTCACCGCGAACCGGCCGTCGGCGCCGCGGGTGAAGGTGAACCGGGCCATCACCGAGTCCTCGGTCGCGTAGCCGCGGGTGGCGTGCTCGGCGATGTGGTTGCCGAGGCCGAAGGCGACCCACTCCCCCGCGACCTGCTCGAAGGGCTGCACCACGTGCGCGTGGTGGCCGAGCACGAGGTCGACGTCGGGCGAGGCCAGCAGCGCCTCGACAGCCGTGACCTGGGCATCGGTCGGGTCGTGCTGGTACTCCAGGCAGCAGTGCAGGCTCGCGACGACCACCTCCGCGCCGCCCGCCCGTGCCCGCGCGGCAGCCGCGAGCACCGGCGTCACGTCGGGGGCGTCGATGACGTCGACCGACCACTCCCGGCCGACCGGCAGCGGCACGCCGTTGAGGCTGAACGTGCTCGCGACGTGCCCGACCCGCACGCCGGCGACGTCGACGATGCGGGGTTCGAGGCTCGCGGCCTCGGTGCGGTAGGTGCCGGTGTGCGCGATGCCGGCGGCGTCCAGGACGTCGAGGGTGCGGACCAGGCCGTCGAAACCGTCGTCCAGGGAGTGGTTGGAGGCCGTCGAGCAGAGGTCGTAGCCCGCGCCGGCGAGGGCGTCGACGATCTCCGGCTGGACGGCGAAGCTCGGGTAGCCGCGGTACGGGCCGCCCGGGGGCGCGACCGGCGTCTCCAGGTGGCAGATCGCGAGGTCGGCGGCGCCGATCAGCGGCGCCACCGGGGCGAGGACGGCGGAGAAGTCGTATCCGCCGTCCGGCGTCCGCGCGCCGGTCGTGAGCGCGCGGTCCTGGTGGACGAGCACGTCACCGGTGGCGACCAGCGTGAAGCTCTCGGGTGGCGGCGGCGCGGTGGTGGTCGCGGGTGCGGCGGCCGAGGACGGCGCCGGCTCGCCGGGCGCCGCGGGGTCGCTCCCGCAGCCGGCGAGGGCCAGCGCGGCGACCGCGGTGACGAATCCCCTGCGCACGGCCGCAGGCTAGAGCAGCACCGGGTCGCCGACGCGCACCTCACCGGGTGTGCGCACGTCGGCGTAGACGCCCAGGCAGTGCTTGGGCGTGCGGGTGATCCGGAGCACCGCGTCGCCGATCCGGACGACCTCCCCGACCCAGGCCCGCTCGTCCTCCTCGTCCAGCGCCAGCACGACGTTGGCCCGCGGATCGTCGGGTGAGCAGCCCTCCGGCACGTCGCCGGCGGCCGCCCGGTCGATCGCCCGCCGGGAGACCAGGTGCACCGGCGCCACCTCGCCGGGTGCGGCCTCGGTGACCGAGAGACGGACCGCCCGGCCGAGGGCACCGGTCAGCGCTGCGGCGTCGGCATCGGGGTCGCCGGTGGCGACGACGTCCCGCACCGCCGGGTGCTGCTTCGCCCGCAACACGGCGCCGTCGCCGCCGACCGGCGTCCAGGCGCGGTCACCGGCCAGGCCGGTGGCGCCGATCCCGACCGCAGGCACCGCCCGCCCGGCCAGGGACCGCACCGGGTAGATCCAGAGCTGCTCGACCCGCCCGACGACCCGCACGCAGCGACGTTAGGCCACGCGGGGCCCGCCCTGCCGACCCAGGCGTCGCAGCTGGCCGTCGAGGTAGGGCCGCGCCCGGCGGAGCCCGCCCTCGCTGCCGATGACCTCGGCGAGCCGGGTCAGGGACCTCCGCAGACGGGCCTCGTCGGGCTGCCAGCCCCGGCGCCGGCACTCCTGGAGCCACTCGACCGGCGTGCGGTGGCCCCGCTCGGCGTTGCACCGGCGGCAGGCCGCGACCTCGTTCTCCAGCCGGGACGGGCCGCCCTTGACCCGCGGCACCACGTGCTCGGTCGTCGGCATCACCAGCGACGCGAAGGAGCGGCCGCACCAGATGCAGGTGCCGCCGTCCCGCTGCAGGATCTCGGCGAGGCGCGCGGCGCGGCCGGGCAACGGACGGGACATCGAGTCCATAGTGCCCGAAACGGCAAGACACCGGCGGACGATGCCCAACCGCTCCAGCGAGCCGAACGGAACCAGTAATCTCCATAAATGGCCCGGGGCAAGCGGCGACAGAACTCCTCACCGCCCGCGCCCATGGGCTCGGATGCCTGGGATCGGATCGCAATCGACGAAGTGGCGTCAGGCCGGACGACGACTCTCGACCTCCGGGACCTGGAAACGCCCAGTCACCGGATCACCGAGCTGCCGTCTGAGGTCAGGGGTCTGCGCAATCTCACCGAGCTGAGGCTGGGAGACACTCGGCTCACCGGCCTGCCCGACTGGTTGTGCGAACTCCCGCGACTCGAACTCGTCGACGCGAGAAGCGTGAGGTTGACAACCCTCCCCGCTCTGCCACGGGCGCGATGGGCGCTGAATGCCGAAACGGTGCGCACATGCGCCGACCACATCGACCCCCGTGCCATCTTCTCGGTCCGCGTCGATCCGAAGACCTCGGACACCGCGCTGCGACACCTAGTCCGGCTCACGCAGGAACGAGCGATGACGCTCAGCATCCTGACAGTGGGTGGGACTATCACTCTTGCCAACCGGGACCGGACGGCAGCGCAATGGACCGATCTGGAGCGGCTTGAGACGCACCTCGACGCCCTCCTGCGCGGCCAGCCCGATCTTGATCACGTGCTCATCTGGGGATGCCCCCTCGGTCGGGTGCCGCAAGGCTTGGCCGCGTTGCGGAAATTGCACGTCCTGGCCTTGATCGCCGTCTACCCGGATCACCTACCGGACTGGCTGTTCTCGTTCCCCGAGCTGAGAACCCTCGGCCTGTCACACAACAACCTGAAGGACCTCCCCACAGCCATTGCCAAGGCGCGGACGCTCGACTCGCTCGATTTGAGCAACAACCCCTTCAGGCGAGTGCCAGAGGGCGTGTGGGACCTCTCGAACCTCAGGACCCTGTCGCTGGACGACTGCCCGATCAGTGAGGTCCCGGCGGCCATCCTGCGTCTGGAGAAGCTGGAAGACCTTTCTTTGGGTTCACCCTTCGAGCGTCAGGCAACGCCGCCGAAAGGCCTTGTCCGGCCACCACCGGAGATCGCGATCCACGGCGTGGAGGCGATCAAGAACTACTGGCGTCAGCAGCAGGCCGTCGGAGTCGACTACCTCGCCGAGGCGAAGTTGCTGATCGTCGGCGAGCCCGGTGCCGGCAAGACCACGCTGGCGAAGAAGCTGCTCGACCCCGGCTACGTCCTCGACTCCGGCGAGCAGTCGACCGAGGGGATCGACGTCTCCACGTGGGAGTTCCCGAGCGCCATCCGCGTCCAGTCGGACGGCAGCGAGGACCTGCTCCGCTGCACCTTCCGTGCCAACATCTGGGACTTCGGTGGGCAGGAGATCTACCACGCCACGCACCAGTTCTTCCTCACCCGTCGGTCGGTGTACGTCCTGGTCACGGACGAGCGCAGGGAGGACACCGATTTCGAGTACTGGCTCGAGGTCGTGAACCTGCTCAGCGACGGCAGCCCCGTGCTGATCGTGCAGAACCAGAAGCAGGGCCGTCACCAAGGAATCGACTTCAGCGATCTCCGGCGGCGGTACCCCAACCTCCGGCCGCCGCTGACGCTGAACTTGGCAGACAGGCGGAGTCTCAAGCCGGCCGTCCAGCGGATCCGCGCCGAGCTCGAACAGCTGCCCCACATCGGCACCCCCTGCCGAAGACGTGGCGTGACGTCCGGGTGGCGCTCGAGTCCGACTCCCGCGACCACGTGAGCGCCGAGGAGTTCTTCCGGATCTGCGAGGCGCACGGGTTCGATCGCCGGCAGGACATGCTGCAGCTCGGCGGATACCTCCACGACCTGGGGATCTGCCTCTTCTTCCAGGACGACGAGCTGCTGTCGCGCACCGTGGTCCTCAAGCCGGAATGGGGAACGGGTGCGGTCTACCGCGCTCTCGATGATCCGAAGATCATCCGCAACCTGGGTGTCTTCGGCCCCGCCGACCTCAAGCGGATCTGGCACGAGCCTGCGTACGCATCGATGCGAGCCGAGCTGTTGCAGCTCATGGTGCGGTTCGGCCTCTGCTACCGGGTTCCGGGCTCGGAGACCTTCGTGGCGCCCCAGCTTCTGTCCCCGACTAGGCCGTCATACGCGTGGGACGACGCGGACAACCTCCTGCTCCGGTACGAGTACGACGTCATGCCGAAGGGAATCGTCCGCCGGCTGATCGTCGCGCTGCACGACCTGATAGAGCCCGGCGACAACGTCTGGCGCACCGGAGTCCTCCTCCGACACGACCTGACGCAGGCCGAGATCATCGAGGACTACCGGCGCCGGCGCCTGACGATCCGGTTGCGCGGCGGCGATCCGCGGATCTTGCTCGCCATGATCGACCGCGAACTGGCTGCCGTTCACCGGTCCTACCCGGCGATTCGATTCGAGAAGTACCGCCCCTGCGACTGCGATCGATGCGCCGTCGCAGTTGAGCCGACCATGTTCACCATCGGTGAGCTCATGGACTTCGTCGTAGACGGCTCCGGCATCCAGTGCAGGCGCAGCCGAACGCTCCGGGACGCCGCTGCCTTGCTCCACGGCCTCTACAAGGACCCGGTACAGAGCTCCGGCTCAGCCGCGAGCGGCAGGACCGCACCCGCCGCCCAGCCGGAGATATTCGTCTCCTACAAGTGGGGCGGAGACGCCGACGCGCTCGTCGACGAGATCCAGCAGCGCATGTCCGAGCGGGGGTGCACATCACCCGCGACCGCGACGAGGTGGACTACCGCAATTCGATCGAGCAGTTCATGCGGCGGCTCGGAGCCGGCAAGTGCGTCGTCGTCGTGCTGGACCAGGCGTACCTGCGCTCGCGGAACTGCATGTACGAACTGAGCCGAATCGCGGAGGATCCGAGCTTTGCCACGCGGGTCTTCCCGGTCGTCATGCCCGACGCGGGCATCTTCGATCCGCTGGAACTGGTCAGGCACGTCAAGCACTGGGAGACCAGGCAGAAGGAGCTGGACGAGGCCATGCGGACCGTCGGCCAGGAGAACCTCCAGGGCATCCGGGAGGACCTGGACCTGTACGAGACCATCCGCAACACCATCGCCGGGATCCTGAACGTTTTGCGGGAGATGAACACGCTGACCGTGGCTGCGCATCAGGCCGACGGGTTCGAGCGGCTCTACCGCTCGCTGGAGAAGGCCCTGGACCTTGGGCGGTCACCTACGGCCGATCATTGAGGCCACGACGGACGAAAGGCCAGGCCGCCCATCTATGGGTGGACCTGGCCCTTCGTTTCGGTGGGCGATACTGGGTTCGAACCAGTGACCTCTTCGGTGTGAACGAAGCGCTCTACCACTGAGCCAATCGCCCGGCCCTTGAGATTGTGCCAGAGCCTCAGCGCCAGAGGGGGACCCACCCCGGCACCCACTCGGGCACCCCGACGAAGTGCAGGGTCACCACGAGCACGCCGTAGACGAACGCCGCTGTCGCGAGGGCGATGACCACGCGGATCCACACGGCGCAGGTGTTGACCCAGTCGGTCCAGCGCTTGACGTGCTTCTTGGTGAACTCCAGCAGCCGCTCGGCCCAGGTGAACTCCGAGGCGAGCACGAACAGGCCGGCGATGACCGTCAGCCAGCCGGGCCCGGGCAGCGGGATGGTGACCAGGCCGACCGCGACGACGAGCCCGCCGAACACGCCGACGCAGATCCGGTAGGTGTGGTTGACGCTGCGCCGGGCGGCCAGACGACGACGCCACCTCGTGTCCGCGACCCGCTCGCGGAGGCTGCGGATCTCGTCGGCGTCGTACCGTGCCCGGCGCTCGTCGGAGGTCTCCCGGTGGGTCGCCTGCGGCGGGGAAGAAGTGTTCTGTCCGCTCAGCTGGTCACCTGCCCGGTCGCCACCACGTCCGTCGGTTCCGACGGAGCCTCCCGACCGGGCTCGAGACTGATGCCGTAGACGGGATACTCGTCGAGGCCGGTCAGGCCGGAGCCTACGGTTTTCAGCTCCATCTGTGACCCATCGACGTCGAAGACACCGAGCGCGGTCGCCTCTTCGCCCTCGAGACCCCAGACCACGTAGGTCGTCTCGCTGCTGTCGTTGGCCTCCAGTTGCTGCGTCACCACGGTGACCTCGCCCTCCCGGGCGACCACCGTGGCGACCTGCCGGCCGTCCGCGGTCAGCGGCGCCACGGTGGCCCGGCCCTGCCGCAGCAGGTTCTCCACGACGGCGCCCTGCGCGGCGACGGTGGACCGCAGCTCCTCCCGCTCGGAGTTCAGTCCGACCGCCCACGACCCCAGGCCGACGATCGTGGCCACGGCCGCGGCCACCAGCGCCGCCGGCAGCATCCGACGCCACCGGGGCAGCGGGGCGGCGGCGGGGGCGGACGGCTGGGACGCGGGTGCCGCTGCCGGCGGTCGGGTCGGCTCCGGGACAGCGGGCAGTTGCGGGGTGTGCTCGACGGCCGTCCGCAGTCGGGACCTGACCTGCTCCGAGGGCTCGGCGCGCGGCAGGTCGGCGGCCAAGGCCGCCATGACCTCGGTGGTCTCGGCGACGGTGGCGGTGCACCTGTCGCAGGTGGGCAGGTGGACCGCGAACGCAGCCTCGTCCTCCGGCTCCAGGGCGTGCAGCGCCCAGCCGACGGCCAGCTCGTCGAACGGCTCGTGGTCGTCGGACGCGGGCGGGCGGGGGGTCATCGCCGTCCCTCCTCGGCGGTGGCGCCGTCGAGGGCACCGAGCGCCCCGTCCTGGACGCCGGTCCCGCCCAGCTCCTGCCGGAGCCGGCGCATGCCCGAGAGCATTCGCGTCTTGACGGTCCCCAGCGGCGCCCCCGTCAGGGCCGCGACCTCCCGCTGGGTGTAACCGCCGTAGTAGGCCAGGGTCAGCGCCTCCCGCTGGGCGTCGGAGAGCACACCCATCGCCGCCCGCACCTGCTGGGCGACCACCCGGGACCACGCGTCGTCCTCGACGTCCCGCGCGGCCGTGGGAGTGCTGCGCGCCAGGTCGTCCTCGGCCAGCGCCTGCCGCCGCCGCTGCGACTCCTCCCGGCGGACGGCATCGACCGCCTTGTGGTGCACCACCGCCAGGATCCACGAGGCGACGCTGCCGCGGCCCCTGTCGAACGCGGCCGGGTCGCGCCAGACGCTGAGGAAGGCCTCCTGCAGCACGTCCTCGGCGAGCGCGTCGTCGGCGAGGATCCGGCGGGCCAGGGCGAAGGCCGGGCGCCGGAACCGGTCGTAGAGGTCGTCGAGGCCGGAGCGGTCCCCCGCCCGGATGCGACGGATCACATCGGCGTCCCGTTCGGCGTCCTCGGGACGCCGCGCGGGAGTGGTCACGGCTCCCATGGTCACACGCACCTTTCGCAACAACCCGTTCGTGCGGTTCACCGACGCCCTTGGCGGGCATGGACAGGGGGACGACAACACGCCCACGTGACGGGTGTGACGGATGTGAAGGAAGTTGCGATGCCACGTCACTTCGAGACGCGACGGTCGTTGACCTGACATGCCGAGCCGATGGACCCCCGGGTACTCCTCCCCCATCACGCTTCAGCTGGTCGGTCCGCAGTCGTGGACCGAGGTTCGGGCGCTGCTGTGCTACGACGCCGCCGACCCGTTCGCCGTCCGCATCGCCTTCGGTGACGTGGGCGACGAGGACGGCGTCGTCGACATCGAGGACGGCGGCATCGCCTGGCTGCTGAGCCGCGAGCTGCTGCAGGCCGGCCTGGACGGACCGGCCGGCGAGGGCGACGTCCGCCTGTGGCCGGCCCACGCCGCCACCGACGTCCTCTTCATGCATCTGCGCGCCCCCTCCGGAGAGGCGCTGTTCGAGCTCTCCCGGGCCACCGTGGCGGCGTTCCTGCGCCAGACCGAGCAGCTGGTCCCCTCCGGCAGCGAGAGCTCGCTGCTGGACCTCGACGACGAGCTGCAGGCGCTGATCTCCGGCGGAGGTGCCGACCCGACAGGGCGCTGACCAGCGCGGATGCTCCTGCGTCCGCCGCGGAAGCGGCGGGCGGAGACCCCCTGCTTGGAGGCCCCGGGAGCGTCGGTTAGAGTTCTGCACGCAACGCGGACGTGGCTCAGCTGGTAGAGCATCACCTTGCCAAGGTGAGGGTCGCGGGTTCGAATCCCGTCGTCCGCTCGGAACCTCGGGCGCCGGTCGAGAGACTGGCGCCCGCGTGCGGTGGAGTGGCCGAGAGGCGAGGCAACGGCCTGCAAAGCCGTCTACACGGGTTCAAATCCCGTCTCCACCTCGTCTCCTCCCGGAGCACGAGCGCGGAGGAGGGTCCGGTCGCGAGGCCGGGACGGGCGATTGGCGCAGCGGTAGCGCGCTTCCCTGACACGGAAGAGGTCACTGGTTCGATCCCAGTATCGCCCACCACACGCAGAGCCCCAGGTCGACGACCTGGGGCTCTCGTCATCCCGGGGGTCCGGACGACGGTCGCCGGAGAATCGTCCACCAGTGATGGACGGCGAGGGCTACCCATCCCACCGCCAACGCGGTGAACAGCCACCGCGACAACGCATCGCCGTCGCCGTGGACCCAGCGCAGCGTGGCCAGCACCACCCAGGCCACCGCGAAGCCGATGAACAGCTTGGCCAGGCGGCGGCGCGATGCGGCGTCACGGCGAGCCCAGTAGGCGTCCCTGCGCTTCTGCGCGTCGTCCGCCTCGGAGGTCACCTCGGCAGGGTGCATGCCTGCCTCACCGTGCGGCAACCGGCGTCACCCGTCCAGGATCAGGCGCATGGTCCACGCCCGCGTCGACTTCTTCTCCGACGCCCTCTCGCTGTCCACGTCCATGACGGTCCTGCTCCCCCAGCGGACGGCCACGCAGATCGGCCTGGCGGGCCGCACCACCGACGGGCCTCCTCCGGTGCTCTACCTGCTGCACGGGCTCAGCGACGACGACACGATCTGGGTGCGGCGGACGTCCATCGAGCGGTACGTGGCCCCGCTCGGCCTGGCCGTGGTGATGCCGCAGGTGCACCGCAGCTTCTACGCGGACCAGGCCTACGGCGGTCGCTACTGGACGTTCCTCACCGAGGAGCTGCCCGACCTCGTCGGCTCGTTGTTCCGGGTGTCGCAGCGCCGCGAGGACACCTTCGTCGCCGGCCTCTCGATGGGTGGCTACGGGGCGTTCAAGTGGGCGTTGCGGCACCCGGATCGCTTCGCCGCCGCAGCCAGCCTGTCCGGTGTGATGGACCTCGCCGGACGCCGAGCGGGACGGGAACGGCCCGAGGACCCGCGGATGTTCGAGCGGATCTACGGCGACCGGGACGTCGCCGGCAGCTCGGACGACCTGCTCGCTCTGCTCGATCGGGCCGATCCGGCCGGGCTGCCGAAGATGTACCTCTGCTGCGGTACCGAGGACGAGCTGATCGGCGACAACGAGCGCTTCCGCGACCGGTGTGCGACGGCCGGGGTCCCGCTCACGACCGATTTCGGCCCCGGCGCGCACGACTGGTCGTACTGGGACGCCACCATCCAGGACGTCCTCGCCTGGCTCCCGCTGGACCGCCCCGACAAGGCCGTCAGCTGACCGGGCGACCGACCGTGATCGTCGCCGCCACCCGGTCGCCCTCGGGCCACGTCCTGAAGCCGAGGGACCGCAGCAGTTCCTGCGCCGGCTGGTTGGCGCTGGACGTGTCCGCCCGGACGGTGTGCGCGCCGTACCGGGCGGCCTCCTCCAGCACCGCGGTGAGCGCCCGCCTGCCGACCCCGCTGCCGCGGGCGCCCCGGCTCAGCCAGATCCCGGTCTCGAGCACGCCGTCCTCCGGCAGGCGTTTCAGCCGGACGGCGCCGACCACGGCGTCCTCCGCCTCCACCGCCCACGTCGCCTCGCCGTAGGGCCCGTCGAGTCCGGACCGGCGCTCGGCGTGGAAGCGGTGCAGCCATTCGATCCGCTCCCGCGACCACTGGGGTCCCGGGGTCAGCGGCGGCGTCGCCTCGTCCGGTTCCGCGTCGGTCTGGGCGACGGCGACGAGCCGCCCAGCACCGCGTCGTCGACGGGCAGCAGCCGGACCCGGGGAGGCGCCGGCCGGGTCGCCCGGCGCCGCTGCCGCCACCCCCTATAGGCCACCACGGCGAGGAGCAGGCCGAGGCCGACCAGGACCCAGTCGAGGGTCCGCAGCGGCCGGTCCAGCACCTGGGTGCCCGCGACGACCAGGCCGAGCACGGCCTGGAAGAGGAAGAATGCGGCCGGGGTCCGCGCCGTATCGCGTTCAACCATCCCGATGCCGCTCCTGTCGGCTCATCCCAGCGCCGGCGCCACGCGCTCGGCCCAGAACGTGTCCACCTGGCGAGCCAGCTCCTCCGGGGTGCCGCTGTTGTCGAGAACGACGTCGGCGATCGCCCGGCGCTGCTCGTCGGAGGCCTGCGCCGCCATGCGGGCCCGCGCGTCGTCGGCGGTCAGTCCCCGCTGCACCAGCCGGGCCACCCGCACCTCCACGTCGGCCTCGACGACCAGGACGAGGTCGTAGCTGGTCGCCTGGCCGGTCTCCGCCAGCAGCGGCACGTCGTGGACGACGACGGACCCCGGTGGCGCGGCGGCCTCCAGCTCGCGCGCACGGGCCCTCACCAGCGGATGCACGATGCCGTCAAGCGTCCGGCGTGCCTCCGGATCGGCGAACACGATCCCCGCGAGCGCGGGCCGGTCCAGGGCACCGTCCGCCGTGAGCACGCGCTCGCCGAAAGCGGACACGACGGCCGTCAGCCCCGGCGTGCCGGGTGCCACGACCTCGCGGGCGACCCGGTCGGCGTCGACGACCACGGCCCCGTGGTCGGCCAGCAGCGCCGAGACGGTGCTCTTGCCCGAACCGATCCCACCCGTCAGCCCGATGCGCACGGACGGACCCTAGCCACCGGCACCGAACACAGACTCCAGCGGACGAACATCACGGCCTGGTAACACGCGTCCGTCCCGCCCGGCGCGTCGCACCAGTCACACGCGTCACGGGACTTAACGTCCGTCCCGGCGATCTTCCCCGCCGAGAGAGGCAGAACCGACCATGTCCCGTCCCACGCCCGTCGCCCGCGCCGGCCGTCACCGGCTCGGCGCGTCCTCCGGGGTGCGCGTCACCGACATCCCCGCCGTCCGTGAGCGGATGCAGTTCCAGCGGGCCGCGACGCGGTCGCGCCACAGCTCCTTCACCCGGTGGCTGTTCCAGTCCCCCGCGACCGGCCGCCACACCTGGAGCTTCCTGGCCGGCTCCGGTGGTCGCCCGCGCACTGCGTTCGCGATCATCCTCAGCCTGTAGCAGAAGGCCCCTCCGCCCCCCGGCAGGAGGGCGGAGAACGTCAGAGGCCCAGAACCGAATCGGTTCTGGGCCTCTGACGTTCAGCGGTCTAGCCGAGGCTCACTCCCCGCCGGCGAGCTTGGCGCGCAGGGCCGCGAGGGCCTCGTCGCTGGCCAGGGTGCCACCGGTGGCGGCGGGGTCGGACCCGGCCGAGTCGTCGCTGGTGTAGTTGCCGCCAGCAGCGGCCTCGGCGTCGGCCTCCTTGGCGGCCGCGATCTGCTTGCGGTGCGCCTCGAAGCGAGCCTGGGCCTCGGCGTACTGCCGCTCCCACTCCTCGCGCTGGGACTCGTAGCCCTCACGCCACTCGCCCGTGTCGGGGTCGAAGCCCTCCGGGTACAGGTAGTTGCCCTGCTCGTCGTAGGAGGCGGCCATGCCGTAGGCGGCCGGGTCGAACTGCTCCTCGTCACCGACGACGCCCTCGTTGGCCTGCTTGAGCGACAGCGAGATGCGACGGCGGTCGAGGTCGATGTCGATGACCTTGACGAGGATCTCGTCGCCGACCTGGACGACCTGCTCGGGGATCTCGACGTGGCGCTCGGCCAGCTCCGAGATGTGCACCAGGCCCTCGATGCCCTCGTCGACGCGCACGAACGCACCGAACGGGACGAGCTTGGTGACCTTGCCCGGGACGACCTGGCCGATCTGGTGGGTGCGGGCGAACTGACGCCACGGGTCCTCCTGCGTCGCCTTCAGCGACAGGGACACCCGCTCGCGGTCCAGGTCGACGTCGAGGACCTCGACGGTGACCTCCTGGCCCACCTCGACGACCTCGGACGGGTGGTCGATGTGCTTCCAGGACAGCTCGGAGACGTGCACCAGACCGTCCACGCCGCCGAGGTCGACGAATGCACCGAAGTTGACGATCGAGGAGACGACGCCGGAGCGCACCTGGCCCTTGGCGAGCTTGTTGAGGAACTCGCTGCGGACCTCGGACTGGGTCTGCTCCAGCCACTGGCGCCGGGAGAGGACGACGTTGTTGCGGTTCTTGTCGAGCTCGATGATCTTGGCCTCGAGCTCGCGGCCCACGTAGGGCTGCAGGTCGCGGACGCGGCGCATCTCGACCAGCGAGGCGGGCAGGAACCCGCGCAGGCCGATGTCGAGGATGAGACCACCCTTGACGACCTCGATGACGGTGCCGGTGACGACCTCGTCGGCTTCCTTCTTGGCTTCGATCGTGCCCCAGGCGCGCTCGTACTGGGCGCGCTTCTTGGAGAGGATCAGCCGGCCTTCCTTGTCCTCCTTCTGGAGGACCAGGGCTTCCACCTCGTCGCCGACGCTGACGACCTCGTTGGGATCGACGTCGTGCTTGATGGAGAGCTCGCGCGAGGGGATGACGCCCTCGGTCTTGTAGCCGATGTCCAGCAGCACCTCGTCCCGGTCGACCTTGACGATGACGCCTTCGACGATGTCGCCGTCGTTGAAGTACTTGATCGTCTGGTCGATCGCCGCGAGGAAGTCCTCGGCCGAGCCGATGTCGTTGATCGCGATCTGGGGGGTGCTGGAAGGACGGACCTGAGTGGAGGTCATGTGGTTGGTTGCTCCGGACGGTTTATGCGTAGGGACAGGACGACCCGCGGCCGGTGACCGCGAGGATGTTCAGCGGGGAGAGCCGGCGCGCGCGGTTCCCCGGTGAGAGGGAGCACGACAGACCTCTGGCGCATTCCCATGGTACGGACGCGCGCAGGCCCGGGTCCACCTGGGTTCCGGCCCGTGATCGGCCGCCTCGGCGTGTCACCATCGGCGCGCCATGGTGGACGCGCAACCCTCTCTCCCGCTCGCCGACGACGGTTACCCAGCCGCCGGTGGCGTCGCCCGGCGGCCCGTGGACGCCGCAGACTCGGCGCTGGCCAACCGCCGGTGGTGGGACGCCGCGGCGCCGGCCTACCTGGCCGAGCACGGCGCGGACCTCGGGGACGTGGACTTCCTGTGGTGCCCGGAGGGACTCCGCGAGGCCGACGCCCATCTGCTGGGTGACGTCGCCGGTCGCCGGGCGCTGGAGATCGGCTGCGGTTCGGCACCGTGTGCGCGGTGGCTGCGCCGGGCAGGAGCGGACGTCGTCGCGTTCGACCTGTCCGCTGGCATGCTGGCCCGCGCCGTTGAGCTCAACGCGGCGACCGGCCTGGCGGTGCCGCTCGTGCAGGCCGACGCCGGCGCACTGCCGTTCGCCGGCGCCTCCTTCGACGTGGCGTGCTCGGCGTTCGGCGGGCTGCCGTTCGTCGCCGACGTGGAGGGAGCGCTGGCCGAGGTCGCGCGGGTGCTCCGGCCGGGCGGCCGGTTCGTCGCGTCGGTGAACCACCCGATGCGCTGGCCGTTCCCGGATTCGCCCGACCCCGCGGACCTGCGCGTCACGTCGTCCTACTTCGACCGGAGGCCCTACGTCGAGACCGACGACGCGGGCCGGGCCACCTACGCCGAGCACCACCGCACGGTCGGCGACTGGGTGCGGGCCGTCGTCGGCGCCGGCCTGGTGCTGGAGGACCTCGTCGAGCCGGAGTGGACACCTGGTCGCACCCAGGAGTGGGGCCAGTGGTCCCCGGAGCGCGGCGCGCTGGTACCCGGAACCCTGATCCTGGTCGCGAGGACGCCCTGATGCGCAAGCAGTACCACTTCTGGCCGACAGGGGACGGGGCGTGGGATGCGTGGGACGTCGACCGGCTGATCGCCCGGTCGGCGGGCCTGCCGGTGGAGGACGTGCCGCTCGATGCGATCTGGGAGCTGGACACCCCGTACTGGTCGCTGCCCGGCGACGGGCCGTCCACCGTCAACCAGCTGATCACGCACATGCGACTGGTCTGCGACGTCGATCCGGGCTACCCGGTCATCCTCGGCAGCGACGGCCGGGTCATAAACGGCATGCACCGCATCGCCCGAGCGGTTCTGGAGGGTCGCGGCACCATCCGGGCCGTTCGCTTCCGGGTGCACCCGGAGCCGGACCACCACGGCTGCCAGCCCGACGACCTGTCCTACGACGACATCCCAGGCCGTCCTGGCCACCCGTGAGACGGCGCCCGAGGGCGACGGCTCCGCCCGTGCTCGCACTGGCGTGGTCCTGCTCCGGTACGAGGTCGCCGTGGCCTGTCCGGCGGCGGGGCCACCGCGCTGGGCCCTTCCGCGGGCCGACCCGGCGCGCGGATCGTTGCGGAGGGGTACGGCGCCGCACGCCGGCCGGGACGGCTACCCGGAGGTCCCGGCCCCTCGCCGTACTGCCAGAAACCCGAGGCCGCCTGATCTGCGTCGTCGACAGGAGTCACGCCTGACCGGACGGAACGCGGCCGTCCACCTACCCTCGGGGGCCGTGCCCGGAGCAGAATCCGCGCCGTCGTCCGGTCCGGCCAGGGCCGGCGCCGACCGGAGGAGGCAAGACCGTGCCGCTGTTCATGGATGTGCACAACAAGGTCGACGGGCTGACTGCCGAGGCGGTGAGCGGGGCGCACGAGCGGGATCTCGAGGTCCAGCAGAAGTACGGCGTCGACTACAAGCAGTACTGGTTCGACGAGGGCTCGGGCAAGGTCTTCTGCCTGGTCGAGGCACCGGACGCCGAGGCGGCCGCGGCCGTGCACAGGGAGGCACACGGCCTGGTGGCCGACGAGATCATCCCGGTCCGGGCGGCACCTGATCGCTGCGGTCCTCCGGACCGCACCGCAGCCAGAAGCCTGCTCCTGCCTGCGCTGAGCGAGTCCGTCCGGCCTGCGCGGGACCACCGGGCCCACTCGGCACGACCGGACCCGCTCAGTGGGCGGCGGCGTCCCAGCTGGCGCCGAAGCCGACCGAGACCTCCAGCGGCACCGACAGCTCGGCGGCACCGGCCATCTCCCGGCGGACCAGCGCCTCCAGCGCCTCCCGCTCCCCCTCGGCGACCTCGAGCACGAGCTCGTCGTGGACCTGGAGCAGCATCCGCGACCGCAGCCCCTCGGCCGCGATCGCCTTCTCCACGTTCAGCATCGCGACCTTGATGACGTCGGCCGCCGAGCCCTGGATGGGTGCGTTGAGCGCCATGCGCTCGGCCATCTCCCGCCGCTGCCGGTTGTCGCTGGTCAGGTCGGGCAGGTACCGGCGGCGGCCCAGGGTGGTCTCGGTGTAGCCGGTCAGGCGGGCCTCGTCGACCACGGTGTCCAGGTAGTCGCGGATCCCGCCGAACCGCTCGAAGTAGGCGTGCATCTGGCCACGCGCCTCCTCCGGCGTGATCCGCAGCTGCTGCGCCAGCCCGTACGCCGAGAGCCCGTACGCCAGGCCGTAGCTCATCGCCTTGATCCGCCGTCGCATCTCGGGGTCGACGGCCTCGAGCGGGATGTCGAACGCCTTCGACGCGACGAAGGTGTGCAGGTCCTCCCCCGACATGAACGCCTCGATCAGCCCCTCGTCGCCGGACAGGTGCGCCATGATCCGCATCTCGATCTGGCTGTAGTCGGCCGTCATCAGGGATTCGTAGCCCTGGCCGACGACGAAGGCCTGCCGGATCCGGCGCCCCTCCGCGGTCCGGATCGGGATGTTCTGCAGGTTCGGGTCGGTCGAGGAGAGCCGGCCCGTGGCGGCGATCGTCTGCTGGAACGTGGTGTGGATCCGCCCGGCGTCGTCGACCATCGGCAGCAGCCCGTCGATGACGGTGCGCAGCCGCGTCACGTCCCGGTGCCGCAGCAGGTGCTCGAGGAACGGGTGACCGGTCTGCGCCAGCAGGTTGGTCAGCGCCTCGGCGTCGGTCGTGTAGCCGGACTTGATCTTCTTCGTCTTCGGCAGGCCGAGCTCGTCGAAGAGCACCGTCTGCAGCTGCTTGGGCGAGCCCAGGTTCACCTCCCGGCCGATCACCGCGTAGCACTCGGCCGCCGCGGCGGCGACGCCCTCGGCGAACTCGCGCTGGAGCTCCTGGAGGAAGTCGACGTCGGCGGCGATGCCGCGGTGCTCCATGCGCGCCAGGACGAAGCTCAGCGGCAGCTCCAACTCCCCCAGCAGCCGGTCGCCGCCCCGCTGGCCGAGAACGGTCTCCAGCGCGTCGGACAGGTCGTTGACCGCGACCGCCTTGAGGACGTCGGCCCGTGCTGCCTCGGCGGCGACGTCGTCCTCCGAGGGGCCCATCCCGTCGAGGGTCAGCTGGGCCTCCTCCTCGGAGGCCTCCTTGAGCTCCCGGCGCAGGTACCGGACGGCCAGGTCGCCCAGGTCGAACGACCGCTGCCCGGGCAGTGCGAGGTAGGCGGCGAGTGCGGTGTCGCTGACGACCCCCTCCAGGTCCCAGCCTCGCGCCCAGACCGCCAGGAGCGGGCCCTTGACCTCGTGCACGACCTTCGGCCGGGACGCATCGGCCAGCCAGGCCGCCAGCGCCTGCTCGTCGCCGGCGTCGAGGTCGGGCCCCAGATCGACGAACGTGGTGTGGTCGTCGGCGGCGGCCAGCGCGAGGCCGGTCAGCTCCCCGGTGCCGCGCCCCCAGGTGCCGCGGAAGATCAGACCGGTGCGACCGGTGCGGGCGTGCGCGTCGAGCCACTCCCGCAGCCCGCCGGGCGCGAGTTCGTCGACGGCGACGTCGAAGCCGCCTTCTACTTCGGGTTCGGCGCTGGTCAGCGTGGCGAAGAGCCGGTCGCGGAGCACCCGGAACTGGAGGTTGTCGAACAGCGTGTGGACCTCGTTGCGGTCCCACGCCTGGACGGCGAGCTGCTCGGGCCCGACCTCCAGCGGCACCGCGCGGTCGAGCTCGGTCAGCCGTCGGTTCTGCAGCACCGACGACAGGTGCTCGCGCAGCTTGTCGCCGACCTTGCCCTTGACCGTGTCGACCTGGTCGACCAGCGCGTCGAGGGAGCCGTACTCGCGGACCCACTTGGCCGCGGTCTTCTCGCCGACGCTGGGGATGCTCGGGAGGTTGTCGCTCGGGTCGCCGCGCAGCGCGGCGAAGTCGGGGTACTGGGCCGGGGACAGGCCGTACTTGGTCTCGACCTCGCCGGGCGTGAACCGGGTCAGGTCGGAGACCCCCTTGCGGGGGTAGAGCACGGTGACGTGGTCGTTGACCAGCTGGAGGGCGTCACGGTCACCGGTCGCGATCAGGACGTCCATGCCGCGCTCGACCGCCTGCACGGTCAGCGTCGCGATGACGTCGTCGGCCTCGTAGTTCTCCGCGGTGATGACCGGCACGCGCAGCGCGCCGAGCACCTCCTGGATGAGGCTGACCTGGCCGCGGAAGTCGGTGGGGCTCTCGGTGCGGTTGGCCTTGTACTCGGCGTAGATCTCGCTGCGGAAGGTCTTGCGGCCGACGTCGAAGGCGACCGCGAGGTGGGTCGGCTGCTCGTCGCGCAGGATGTTGATCAGCATCGAGGTGAAGCCGTAGACGGCGTTCGTCGGCTGACCGGTCGTCGTCGAGAAGTTCTCGACCGGTAGGGCGAAGAAGGCCCGGTAGGCCAGTGAGTGGCCGTCGAGCAGCAGCAGCCGCGGGCGGGGCCCCGCACTGGTCGAGGCGGCGGTGGGCGCGGGGGCGGAGACCGGAGCGGACATCGGGTCCGATCCTAGGTGCGGCCACCGACCGTTTACGGTGCCGAGGGTGACCACCCCTCCCCCGCCTGGCTCCCCGAGGGCATGCGCAGCCCGCTGGACGGCAAGCTCGGCGTCCGCGTCACCGACTGGAATCCCGACCGGTTCGTCGCGACCATGCCCGTCGAGGGCAACCAGCAGCCGTTCGGCCTGCTGCACGGCGGAGCGACGTGCACCCTCGCCGAGACGATCGGCTCGATGGCCGCGGCGGTGCACGCCGCCCGGAGAAGCAGGTCGTCGGGATCGAGCTGAACGTCAGCTACATGCGCGCGGCGAGAGCGGGCAGCGTGACCGCGGTCTGCACGCCGGTCCGGACCGGCCGGACGCTGTCGACCTGGCTGATCCAGATCACCGACGACCAAGGCCGGCCGACGGCGTCGGCGCGGCTGACGACGATGACGCTCAGCCCGACGCAGTAGCCGATCGCAGGGGCGGCACCCCGCGCCGCCGTGCACCGGGAGCCGGCCGCCGCTGCGGCGGGACGGGCAGCCAGCTGCGCTGCCAGGACGAGAGCGAGCGGGCCAGGGTCTCCAGGGAGGCGATCCGACGGGTCGTGAGCGGCGCGAAGCCCATCCGGGCGAGGAACCGCTGCCGCTCGGCCTCGTGGCCGCCGACGGCAGCGACCACGTGGGCGGCGCCGTTCTCCTCGGCGTAGGCGGCCGCCGCGGCCAGCAGCACCGCCCCGGTGCCCTGCCGCCGGTGCTCCCGGTGGACGACGAGGTTGTCCACCGTCACCTGGGGGACACCGAGCAGCACCGAGAGCGGGTCGATCCCGAGCACGGCCAGCCCGACGGCCGTCTCCGTCCGGGAGCCCGGAGCCGCGGCGTTGGCCCCGGGCACGACGGCCAGGACCACCCGGTGATCGGGGTCGGCCAGGAGCCGGCGGAACCCCGCAGCCGCGGCCGCGCCGGGCGTCTGCCCGGTCAGGACCTCCTCGGCATGCGCCTCCGCGCGGTGCTGACGGATCAGCGCGAGCACCGCAGCAAGATCGTCGGGACGCGCCGTGCGCGTGACGACGCGGGATCGTGAACCCGTTCCTGGCACAGGAGTCCTCCCCGAGGCGGTGGCTGCAGACTGCACTCCTGAGCAGCCGGGATCACGGCGGCGCGCCGATCGAGCACGCACCGTTACCACCACGGCGTGTCCCGGAAAGGTCACAGGTCAGCGCGCAGACAGGGCAACTCGGCACAACTGGGTTAGCGTTCCACCTCATCCATCGCCAAGGAGGTCGAGTGACGCACGCGCCAGACCGCGTCCGCCGGCACGGGCCCCGCCCGGTGCCGCGGGGTCCGCGGAGGCAGATCGGCACGGGGTGGGCAGCACGACTGAGGGCCGGACGACGTTCCCTCGGCCTCACGCTGCTCGTCGCGTTCCTGGCCCTGCTCGCCGCACTGGTCGTGCCGGGCGTCGCCCAGGCCGAGGTGGAGGGCGAAGGCCTCACCGGGGTCCTCTCCACCAGCCGCAGCGGCCCGCTCGAGGACATCCAGGTCACCGTCACCGACGCGAACGGCGACGAGGTCGACCAGGTCGAGAGCGACGACCGGGGCCGGTGGACCGTCGACGTCCCCGAGCCCGGTCAGTACACGGTCACCATCGACGCCGGCGACCTCCCCGACGGCGTGGAACTCGGCAGCGGCGGCGACAGCCGGACCGTGACCGTCGGGCCGGGCCGCGTGCAGCCGGTCAACTTCGGCCTCTCCGACGGCACGACGGGTGCCGGCGGCGGCGGCGCCGGGCGGGTCATCCAGCTGCTCATCGACGGCATCCGGTTCGGCCTGCTGATCGCGATGGCCGCGGTGGGCCTCTCGCTGATCTTCGGCACGACCGGTTTGGTGAACTTCGCCCACGGCGAACTGGTGACCATCGGCGCCGTCGTGGCCTGGTTCCTCAACGTGAACGGCGGTCTCCCGCTGCTCTGGGCCACCGTGCTGGCGCTGATCGTCGGCGGCGCCGTGGGCGCCCTCAACGATCTCGCCATCTGGCGGCCGCTCCGACGGCGGGGCACGGGCCTCGTCGCCGCGCTGGTGGTCTCGATCGGGCTCTCGCTGGCGCTGCGCTACCTGGTCCAGATCATCTTCGGCGGCCGGTCGCGGGCGTATCAGGGCTACCAGAACCAGCGCGCCGTGGACTACGGACTGTTCTCGCTGACGCCCCGCGCGCTGGTGTCCATCATCATCTCGGTCGTCGTACTGCTGCTGGTGGCGCTGATGCTGCAGCGGACGAAGATCGGCAAGGCCATGCGGGCGGTGTCCGACAACCGCGACCTCGCGGCGTCGTCGGGCATCAACGTCGACCGCGTGATCATCTTCGTATGGGCGCTGGGCGGGGCGCTCGCGACGCTGGGCGGTGTCCTCGTCGGCTTGTCCGACGGCGTGCAGTGGGACATGGGCTTCCGGTTGCTGCTGCTGATGTTCGCCGGCGTCACGCTCGGCGGACTGGGTACCGCCTACGGCGCCCTCGTCGGCAGCCTGGTGGTCGGCATTTTCGTGCAGGTGTCGACGCTGATCATCCCGAGCGACATCAAGTACGTCGGAGGGTTGCTGCTCTTGATCGTCATCCTCATCATCCGGCCCCAGGGCATCCTGGGCAGCCGGGTCCGGGTGGGCTGAGCCGTGTCCGATCTCGTCAACGCCCTCACCGGCGGCCTGCAGGCGGCGCTCGGTTACCAGGCGATCTTCTTCGTCCTGCTCGCCGTGGGCCTCAACGTGCACTTCGGCTACACCGGCCTGCTGAACTTCGGCCAGATCGCGTTCGCCCTGCTCGGCGCCTTCGGACTGGCGATCTCGGTGCGGACGTGGGGTCTGCCCTGGTGGGTGGGCATCCTCATGGGCCTGGCCGCCTCGGTCGTCCTGGCTCTGCTCCTCGGCCTGCCCACGCTGCGGTTGCGCGCCGACTACCTGGCGATCGTGACGATCGCCTCCGCGGAGATCCTGCGGCTGATCTTCCGGTCGGTCGGGGCCACCGCGGTCACCGGCGGCACCCGCGGCCTGTCCGGCTTCAACTCGGGCTTCGTCAACCTCGCCCCGTGGCCGGGGAACAGCCGCTACCAGTTCCTCGGTATGAACTGGAGCGGAGCGCAGCTGTGGCTGGCCCTCGTCGGCTGGATCGTCGTCGCGCTGTGCAGCCTGCTCGTCTGGGCCCTGGTCCGCAGCCCGTGGGGGCGGGTGGTCAAGGCGATCCGGGAGGACGAGGACGCCGCCCGGTCGCTGGGCAAGAACGTCTACGCCTACAAGATGCAGGCGCTGGTGCTGGGCGGTGTCATCGGCACGCTCGGCGGCACGGTGTATGCCTTGGGCCTCGGATCGGTGAACCCCGACCAGTACCAGAACGCGAACACGTTCCTCGCGTACACCGCGCTCATCCTGGGCGGTGCGGCGCGGATCCTGGGTCCGATCGTCGGCGGCATGATCCTGATGTTCCTCGTGCAGTTCGCCGACCAGGGCTTCAAGGCGCTGATCAGCAACGGGATCATCCCCGAGACGCTGCTCAGCCAGACCGACGTCGCCTCGCTGCGCTTCGTCCTGATCGGCCTCGGTCTGATGTCCTTGCTGGTCTTCCGGCCGCAGGGCATCTTCGGTGATCGACGAGAGGTGATGCTCGATGCCCGCTGAGCCCCCCGGCACCTCCGGAGCCACGTCATCCGGTGCCACGGCATCCGGCGGCACCGCCGCAAGCCCAACCGCCGGTCAGCCCCGTCGCCTGGCCCAGACCGCTCTGCGGTCGGTGCCGTGGGAGGTCGGCGTCGCCAAGCCCGACCCGGCGATCGTCGTCGACGGCGTCACCCGCACCTTCGGCGGTCTCACCGCCGTGTCGGTCGACCACCTCGAGGTCCAGCGAGGCGGCATCACCGGCCTGATCGGGCCGAACGGTGCCGGGAAGACGACGCTGTTCAACCTGCTGACCGGATTCGACCAGCCCGACACCGGTACCTGGTCCTTCGACGGGAAGCCCCTGGACAAGCTGACCCCCCACCAGGTGGCCCGGCTGGGCGTGGTCCGCACCTTCCAGCTCACCAAGGCGCTGTCACGGCTCACGGTGCTGCAGAACATGCTGCTCGGCGCCCAGGGGCAGGCCGGCGAGAGCTTCTTCCGCGCACTGATCCCGGGGACGTGGCGCGGCCAGGAGAAGGCCAACACCGAGAAGGCACTGGACCTGCTCCGACGGTTCAAGCTCGACGCCAAGAAGGACGACTTCGCCGGCACCCTCTCCGGTGGTCAGCGCAAGCTGCTGGAGATGGCGCGGGCCCTGATGAGCGACCCCCAGGTGGTCATGCTCGACGAGCCGATGGCCGGGGTGAACCCCGCGCTCACGCAGAGCCTGCTCGGGCACGTCAAGGACCTGCGCGAGCAGGGCATGACGGTGATCTTCGTCGAGCACGACATGGACGTCGTCCGCGACATCAGCGACTGGGTGGTGGTGATGGCCGCCGGTCGCATCATCGCCGAGGGCCCCCGGAGTCGATCAGCCAGAACCAGGCGGTCGTCGACGCCTACCTCGGCGCCCACCACGACGCGCCGCTCACCGTCGAGGAGGAGGACCGCGTCCTCGCCGAGGCGGAGCAGGCCATCGCCCGCGAAGAGGGCACCGATGGAGAGGTCCTGGGCTCCGAGAACCAGCAGAAGGGCACGGATCGATGAGCGCCGCAGGCACCGGTTCCCCACTGGAGGTGCGTCGATGAGCGACCCGCTGTTCGAGGTCGACGAGTCCGGCGAGGACGTCACCCGGGCCGACGAGGCCGGCACCGGCGCCACCCTCTCACCGGCCGAGAAGGCCGCCACCCGCGAGGAGCACCTCAAGCTGGCCGAAGGGGCGCTCGTCCGTGCCGACGACCTCGTCGCCGGGTACCTGCCGGGCGTCAACATCCTGCGAGGGTGCGACTTCTACCTGCAGGACGGCGAGCTGGTGGGCATCATCGGCCCCAACGGCGCCGGCAAGTCGACGCTGCTCAAGGCCCTGTTCGGGCTCATTCCGATCCGCTCCGGGACGGTGAGCCTGCGGGGCGAGGACATCACGTCCGCCCCGGCGCACCGCCTGGTCCAGCTCGGCGTGGGCTACGTGCCGCAGAACAACAACGTGTTCCCCTCGCTCACCATCGAGGAGAACATGCAGATGGGCGTCTACCTGCGGTCGAAGACCTTCCAGGACCGGTTCGACTACGTCGTCGAGCTGTTCCCGCTCCTGGGCGAGCGCCGCCGAGCGAAGGCGGGCACGTTGTCCGGCGGTGAGCGACAGATGGTGGCGATGGGCCGCGCGCTGATGATGGACCCGTCGGTGCTCCTGCTCGACGAGCCGTCCGCCGGCCTCTCCCCCGCCTACCAGGACGAGGTGTTCATCCGCTGCCGGCGGATCAACGCCACGGGCGTCTCCATCATCATGGTCGAGCAGAACGCCCGCCGGTGCCTGCAGATCTGCGACCGCGGCTACGTCCTCGACCAGGGCCGCAACGCCTACACCGACACCGGACAGTCGCTGATGAACGACCCGAAGGTCATCGAGCTCTACCTGGGCACCCTCGCCAAGGCCCAGTAACCCCCACGCTCGCGTCGACGGCGCCGGTCCCCGCGAGGGTCCGGCGCCGTTCGTCGTTCGTTCAGGGGCCACCCCCGCGCACTCGGTGGCTCGAGCACTCGGTGGCTCGAGAGGCCAGAAGTCGCGGTCGAGGTGGAGCTCCAGCCGGGCGCAGCCCACCACAGCACAGTGGCCCGGCACCGAGATCGGTGCCGGGCCACTGCCGGGTGGTTCGTGCGGGCTCAGGGAGCCCTCACCTCATCCGCGGATCAACGTGCGGGGCCGACGCCCTGCTCGTTCATGACCTGGATGATGCGGCCGGACTCGTCGAAGCCGATGACCACGATGGCGTCCGGGTTGAAGTCCACCATCTGCTGGACGACGTCGCTGAAGTCCGAGGCGGCGGGGTCGTAGTACACCTGCTTGACGACGTCCTCACCCAGACCGGCGTTCGCCAGGTTGTCGACGATGACCTGGGCCAGACCGGTGCCGTACTCACCGTTCTGCGCCAGGATGCCGACCGACTGGTTGCCCTCGTTGGTGATCAGGTCGGCGAGGACCTGACCCTGCATGAGGTCCGGCGGTGCGGTCCGGAAGTACAGACCGTTGTCGTCGTACGTGGTGAAGTCGTTCGACGTGTTCGCCGGCGAGAACATCAGGATGCCGGCCTGGGTCACCGTGTCGATGACCGTCTTGGTCACGTCCGACGACGCCGCACCGATGATCGCGTTGACGCCCGCCTGCTGGTGGCTGGCAACCGTCTGCGACGCGATGTTCGTCGAGGTGTCGCCGGAGTCACCGGGGATGACCTCCACCGGCGCACCGAGCACGCCACCGGCCTCGTTGATCTCGTTGATCGCGAGCTGGACGCCGGCGACCTCCGGAGGGCCGAGGAAGGCCAGGTTGCCGGTCAGCGGGAGCAGCGTGCCGATCCGCAGCGGACCGGTGCCGTCGCCCGAGCCGAAGGCGGCCGGAGCCGGCCCCTCGTCACTGGCGGCGTTCTCCTCGTCGCCCACCACGAGGTACTCGGTGAGCTCCGGGTCCAGCTTGTTGTCGTCGCCGAACTGCAGCGTGCCGAAGCTGGCGACGGCGGGCTCGCCCGGGTCGGCGAAGGCCAGCGGGCCGGTGATGCCGTCGTAGTCGGGGTTGCCACCGCTGGAGATGATCTCCAGGCAGGAGGCGAAGTCCTCGCACTTGTCGCCACCGAAGGTGACGCCGTTGACGTAGGGCGCGAACACGGTGGCCTGGTTGGACTGCGCCATCGCGGACGCCAGCGCCGTGATGATCACGGCGTCGTAGGACTCACCGGCGTAGTTGAAGGTGTTGCCCAGGTTCGGGTCCACCTCGAGGAGGCGGTCGCGGAACTCCTGGGACAGGTCGGTGAGGGGCGTGGTGCCCTTCATGCCGGCGAGGGCACCCGGCTCCTCGAACTGCTCGCCGAGCGGGTCACCCACGTTGCCGTCGGTGCCGTAGACGTTGATCTGCTTCTCTTCGCTGCCGCCGTCGGCCGTGTTGTTGTCGCCGCCGCTGTCCTCGTCGCCGCCACCACAGGCGGCGAGGGCGAGCACGGCGGCAGCGGTGACGGCGATGGAGCGAACCGACTTCCCGTTGCGCATCAAGCAACTCCCAATGTGTCGTGCACTCGGCCCACCCCGGGCAGGGCGGACCGGCTGTGGGGGGAAGGTAACTGCTGATTCCGGGCAGAACGCCGGGCTCCGCCGAACCGTGATGACGTCGTGACCTGCGTGTCGGAGCCGATCAGGGGCTCCCGCCGGTCAGGCGGTGGTCCCCCCGGAGGCCCCGTCGGGTTCGAGAATGCTCTGGGCGAGCGCCTTCATCGACGTGCGCTGGTTCATCGCCGTCCGCTGGATCCACCGGAAGGCCTCGGCCTCGGTGATGCCCTGCTGCTCCATCAGCCGGCCCTTCGCCTTCTCGACGATCTTCCGGGTCTCCAGCCGCTCCTCGAGGGACCGCACCTCGCCGTCCAGCGCCGTCAGTTCCGTGAACCGGGCGCGTGCGACCTCGATCGCCGGCACCAGGTCGTTCTTCGAGAACGGCTTGACCAGGTAGGCCATCGCACCGGCGTCGCGGGCCCGTTCGACGAGCTCCCGCTGGCTGAACGCGGTGAGCACGATGACCGGGGCGATCCGGGCCGAGGCGATCCGCTCCGCGGCCGACAGCCCGTCGAGCACCGGCATCTGGATGTCGAGGATGACCAGGTCCGGCTGGAGCTGTTCTGCCTGGTCCACGGCCTGCTGACCATCACCGACCTCGGCGACGACCGTGTAGCCCTCCTCCTCGAGCATCTCCTTGAGGTCGAGGCGGATCAGCGCCTCGTCCTCGGCGATGAGGACACGGATCGTCTCGGTGCTCACGGCGCGAAGCGTAGCGACGTCAGCCCGGCCGCACTCCACCGCTAGGCTGCTCGGGCGGCCGGATCCCGGCACGCCCCCGTACCCCAATCGGCAGAGGGAGCGGATTCAAAACCCGCGCAGTGTGCGTTCGAGTCGCACCGGGGGCACTCTGTTGACCCACCCGAGATGTTGACCATCGGCAGCTGGTGGTCGCCGTCGGCGTGGCGGGCAGCCACACGCCGATGATCGACATCGAGGGGAAACTACGGTGAGCGGGTGACCGAACCGGCTCCGCACATGACGCCCGAGCAGTTCCGGCAGCACGGCCACGAGGTCGTCGACTGGATCGCCGACTACTGGTCGCGGATCGGGTCGTTCCCGGTGAGGTCCCAGGTGGCGCCCGGTGAGGTGCGGGCCGGGCTGCCGGCGAGCGCCCCGGAGCAGGGCGGACCCATCTCCGCCGTCCTCGCCGACCTCGAGCGGGTGGTCCTTCCCGGCGTCACCCACTGGCAGCACCCCGGATTCTTCGGCTACTTCCCCGCGAACACCTCCGGCCCGTCGGTGCTCGGCGACCTCGTCTCCGCCGGCCTCGGCGTCCAGGGCATGTCCTGGGTGACCAGTCCGGCGGCCACCGAGCTCGAGCAGCACGTCCTCGACTGGTTCGCCGACCTCCTGGGCCTGCCGCCGTCCTTCCGCTCCACCGGGACCGGCGGCGGTGTCGTCCAGGACTCCAGCTCCGGCGCCAACCTCGTGGCCCTCCTGGCCGCCCTCCACCGCGCGAGCAAGGGCGCCACCGTACGGTTCGGCGTGGAGCCCGAACGGGCCACCGTCTACGTCTCCGCCGAGACGCACTCCTCCATGGAGAAGGCGGTGCGCATCGCCGGCCTCGGCAGCGACGCCGTCCGCATCGTCGAGGTGGACGGCGACCTGGCGATGTCCCCGGCGGCCCTCGCCGCCCGACTGGAGCGCGACCTCGCCCGCGGCTTCACCCCCGTGCTCGTGTGCGCCACGATCGGGACGACGTCCACCACGGCGGTGGACCCGCTGGCCCAGCTGGGTCCGATCTGCCAGAAGTACGGCGTCTGGCTGCACGTCGACGCCGCCTACGCCGGCGTCAGCGGCATCGTGCCCGAGCTGCGCGGGCTCCAGGACGGCGTCGAGTGGGCCGACAGCTACACCACCGATGCCCACAAGTGGCTGCTCACCGGGTTCGACGCCACCCTCTTCTGGGTCGCGGACCGGGCCGCCCTGACCGGGGCTCTGGCGATCCTTCCGGAGTACCTGCGCAACGCCGCGACCGAGGCCGGGGCGGTCGTGGACTTCCGCGACTGGCAGATCCCGCTCGGGCGGCGCTTCCGGGCGCTGAAGCTCTGGTTCGTGCTGCGCTGGTACGGCGCCGAGGGCCTGCGTGCGCACATCCGCGCACACGTGGCCCTGGCGCAGGAACTGGCCGGCTGGGCCGACGCCGACGAGCGGTTCGACGTGGCCACGCCCCATCCGCTGGCGCTGGTCTGCCTGCGGCCCCGCTGGGCACCCGACGTGGACGCCGACGTCGCCACCATGACGCTGCTCGAACGGCTGAACGACGGCGGCGAGGTGTTCCTCACCCACACCACCGTGCGCGGCGACGTCGTCCTGAGGGTCGCCATCGGCTCCCCGAACACCACGAGGGCGCACGTCGAGCGGGTGTGGGCGCTGCTGCGCGAGAGCCACGACTGGCTGGCCGCGGACTTCGCGGCGGCCGCGGCCGAGCGGGCTGCGGAGCGGGAAGGGGCCCGTCAGGCGGCCGAGGCGGCGGCAGCGGTCCCGGCCGGCGGCGACCTGCCCACCCCGGAGGAGACCGCGGTCGTGCTGGACGAGACCGACGCCGTGGACACCGGTTCCGACGGCGCATCCCCGGCCACGGCGATGCCCGCCGTGGCCGAGGCCCCGGCGGCCGACGACGACCTCCCGCCGCTCGAGGAGACGGCGGCGGTGCTCGACGAGACCGACGCGGTGGACCGCTCCGTCGGCTGACCGCGGGCGGGGCTCAGCCGGGCAACGGCCGGATGAGGCCTTCCTGGGCCACGGTGGCCACGTGGGTGCCGTCGGCGGACCAGATCTGCCCGAAGCACAGCGCCCGGCCCGCGGACGCCGAGGGACTGTCGGTCTCGTAGAGGAACCAGTCGTCGGCCCGCGCCGGCCGGTGGAACCACACGGCGTGGTCGAGGCTCGCGCCCACGAAGTCCGGCCATCCGCCACCGAGCCGGGCGAAACCCGCCGACAGCAGCGTGAGGTCGCTGACGAAGGTCAGTGCCGCGGCGTGCACGGCCGGCTCGTCGCCCAGGGTGCCGGCCACGCGGAACCACGTCCACGCCTTGGTGTTGGGCGGCGACTTCGGCGGCGTGGCGAACGGGTCCTCGAGGTACCGCTGTTCCACGGCGCGGCCCATCGCCGCCATCCAGGCCGCCTTCTCGCCGTGCCGCGCGACGATCTCCGCCGTCCCCGGGAGGCTGTCGGGCGGCGGCACGTCCGGCATGGGCAGGGAGTGCTCGGCGACGGACTCCTCACCGGCGTGGAAGTCGGCGGTCAGCGCGAAGATCGCGACGTCCTCGCCCTTGCGCGTCTGCCGGGCGATGACCCGCCGGGTGGTGAACGACCGGCCGTCGCGGATGCGGTCCACCTCGTAGCGGATCTCCTCGAACGGGTCACCGGGCCGGAGGAAGTACGAGTGCAGCGAGTGCACCAGCCGGTCGGCCGGCACCGTGTGCTCGGCGGCCATCAGCGCCTGACCGGCCACCTGGCCGCCGAAGATCCGCTGCCGCTCGGTGCTCGGCGTCTGCCCGACGAAGACGTCGGTGTCCCGCTCCTCGAGCTGCAGGATCGCCAGCAGCGCCGCCGCCTGGCTGCCCTCGGGCAGATCGATCATGAATCGGTGCCGACCTCGTGCACGCGGATCAGGTTGGTCGAGCCGACGGTGTTCGGCGGCGAGCCCGCGACCACGACCACCCGGTCACCCACCTTGAGCCGGCCGATGGACAGCAGCGAGAAGTCCACCTGGGCGACCATGTCGTCGGTGTGCTCCACGGAGGGCACGAGGAACGTCTCGACGCCCCAGGCGAGGGCCAGCTGGCTGCGCACCCGCGCGTCGACGGTGAAGGCGAGCAGCGGCTGCCTCGGGTGCAGGGCAGCCAGCCGGCGGGCGGTCTCGCCGGTCTGCGTGAAGGTGGCCAGCGCCTTCACCTGGAGCGACTCGGCGACGTCGCGGGCGGCGCGGACGATCGCGCCCGACCGGGACCGCGACCGCCGCTCGAGGTCGGGCACCCACATGTTGTCGTTCTCGACCGCGGCGATGATCCGCTCCATCGTGCGGACGGCGCCGATCGGGTGCGCGCCCACCGACGTCTCCCCGGAGAGCATCACGGCGTCGGCACCGTCGAGGACGGCGTTGGCGACGTCCGAGGCCTCGGCACGGGTCGGCCGCGAGTTCTGGATCATCGACTCGAGCATCTGGGTGGCCACGATGACCGGCTTGTTGCGCTCACGGGCGGCCTGGATGGCCCGCTTCTGCACCAGCGGCACCTGCTCCAGCGCCAGCTCCACCCCCAGGTCGCCTCGGGCCACCATGATTCCGTCGAACGCCTCGACGATCGCCTCGAGGTTCTCGACCGCCTCCGGCTTCTCCAGCTTGGCGATCACCGGGACCGAGATGTCCTCCTGCCGCATGATGTCGCGCACGAGCTCGACGTCGTCGGGCGAGCGGACGAACGACAGGGCGATGAAGTCGACGCCCAGGTGCAGGGCGAAGCGGAGGTCCTCCTCGTCCTTGTCCGACAACGCCGGCACGCTCACCGCGACGCCGGGCAGTGACAGACCCTTGTTGTTGGACACCTCTCCGCCCTCGACCACGAGGCAGAACACATCCGGGCCCTGGACGCGGACGACGGTCAGCGCGAGCTTGCCGTCGTCGACGAGCAGCCGGTCACCGACGCGGACGTCGTCAGCCAGGTTCTTGTAGGTCGTGGACACGCGGGCGGCCGTGCCCTCGACCTCCTCGACGGTGATGCACACCTGCGTGCCGGTGGCCCACTCGACGGGACCCTCGGCGAAGGTGCCCAGCCGGATCTTCGGCCCCTGCAGGTCGGCGAGGACGGCGACGGCGTGTCCGGTGGCATCGGAGGCCCGCCGCACCAGGTCGTAGGACGCCGCGTGGTGCTCGTGCTTGCCGTGGCTGAAGTTCAGCCGGGCCACGTCCATGCCGGACTCGACGAGGGCGGTGATCTGCTCCAGCGAGCTCGTGGCCGGTCCGAGGGTGCAGACGATCTTCGCGCGGCGTGGCATGGGAAGAACGCTATGACATGGCGTCCCTCCGGGCCGCACCGCGTCCAGGAGCCCTCCCCGTGTCCGCAGGAGCGAGCCCGTTCCGCCCGCTACCTGAGAGCGATCGCCGTGGGCGTGACCGGCCGCGGGAGCATCGACTCGCCGGTGAGCCAGGTGTCGGCGGCTGCGGCGGCAGCCCGACCCTCGGCGATCGCCCACACGATGAGCGACTGGCCGCGGCCCATGTCACCGGCCACGAAGACGCCCGGCACGGTCGACATGAACTCGCCGTCCCGCGCGACGTTGCCCCGCCCGTCGACCTCGACCGCGAGCGCGTCGACGAGGCCCTCCCGCTGGGCTCCGGTGAAGCCCATGGCGAGGAAGACCAGGTCGGCCGGCAGCTCCCGCTCGCTGCCCTCGATCTTCTGGAAACGGCCGTCCACCCGCTCGACCTCGTGCAGCAGGATCGCGCGCACGTTCCCGGAGTCGTCGCCGAGGAAGCGCTCGGTGTTGACCGAGTAGAGCCGCTCGCCGCCCTCCTCGTGCGCGCTGGAGACACGCATGATCATCGGGTAGGTCGGCCAGGGGTTCACCGACTGGTCCCGCCGGTCCGGCGGCGCGGGCATGATCTCCAGCTGGGTCACCGAGGCGGCGCCCTGCCGGTGCGCGGTGCCCAGGCAGTCCGCGCCCGTGTCGCCGCCACCGATGATCACCACGTGCTTGCCCTTGGCGTTGATCGGCGGGTCGTCGAGCTCGCCCAGCGCCTGCAGGTTGCCGTACGGCAGGTACTCCATCGCCAGGTGGATCCCGGCCAGCTCGCGGCCCGGGGCGGGCAGGTCGCGGCCGACCGTCGCGCCACCGGCGAGGACGACGGCGTCGTGGTCGGCGCGCAGCTGCTCGGCAGACAGGTCGCCCTCGCCGGACCCCCCGACCTCGACCCCCGTCACGAACCGCGTGCCCTCGGCGCGCATCTGGTCCAGCCGCCGGTCGAGGACGGCCTTCTCCATCTTGAACTCGGGGATGCCGTAGCGGAGCAACCCGCCGATGCGGTCGGCCCGCTCGTACACGGTCACGTCATGACCGGCCCGCGTCAGCTGCTGCGCGGCGGCCAGGCCCGCCGGACCGGAGCCGACCACGGCGATGCGCTTGCCGGTGCGCTCGGCCGGCGTCTGCGGCTCGACCCAGCCCTCGTCCCAGGCCCGGTCGATGATCTCCCACTCGATCTGCTTGATCGTGACCGGCGACTCCTGCAGGTTCAGCACGCAGGAGCCCTCGCACGGCGCCGGGCACAGCTTGCCGGTGAACTCCGGGAAGTTGTTGGTCGCGTGCAGCCGCTCGATGGCGTCGTGCCAGTCGTCGCGGCGGGCCAGGTCGTTCCACTCCGGGATCAGGTTCGCCACCGGGCAGGCGTGGTGGCAGAACGGGATGCCGCAGTCCATGCAGCGCGCGGCCTGCTTGCGCACCGCGGCGACCGGGAAGACCTCGTCCTCACCGTTCTGCCGGGAGAGGTAGACGTCCTTCCAGTCCATGATCCGGATGTCGACCGGTCGCCGCGGGGGCAGCTCCCGGTCGTACTTGAGGAATCCGGTGGTGTCAGCCACGAGCCTTCTCCATCGAGACGGTGCCCGGCACGCCCTTCGCGCTTTCTGTACCGAAAGCTGAGCGGGGACGGCGAGCTTTCGGTACAGAAAGCGGGAGCGGGGTGTCAGCCACGAGCGGCCTCCATCAGGGCGAGATCGACGTCGGTTCCGTTGGCCTCGGCCATCCGCTGGGCCTCCAGTGCCCGCCGGTAGTCCCGCGGCATGATCACGCTGAACTGCTCGGACCAGCGGCCCCAGTCGGCGAGCAGCGCGTGCGCCACCGGCGACTCGGTGTCCTCGGCGTAGCGGACCAGGACGTCGCGCAGCCATTGCGCCGACTCGGCGTCCAGCGACTCGACGTCCACCATCTCGCTGTTGACCCGGTGCCGGGCGAGGTCGAGGACGTAGGCGATGCCGCCGGACATGCCCGCGGCGATGTTCCGGCCGGTGGGGCCCAGGATGACCGCCCGCCCGCCGGTCATGTACTCCAGCGCGTGGTCACCGACGCCCTCCACGACGGCGAGGGCGCCGGAGTTGCGGACGCAGAACCGCTCCCCCACCCGGCCGCGCAGGAAGATCTCCCCGCCGGTCGCGCCGTAGGCGATGACGTTGCCGGCGATGACGTTGTCCTCGGCGGCGAACGGCGCCTCCCGCGAGGGGCGGACGACGATCCGGCCACCGGAGAGGCCCTTGCCGACGTAGTCGTTGGCGTCGCCGAACAGCCGCATCGTGATGCCGCGCGGCAGGAAGGCGCCGAACGACTGGCCGGCCGAGCCGCCGAAGGTCAGGTCGATCGTGCCGTCGGGCAATCCCTCGCCGCCGAAGCGGCGGGTCACCATCGAGCCGAGCATCGTGCCCACGGTGCGGTTCACGTTGCGCACCGGCAGCTCGAGGCTGACCGGCCGCGCGTCGAGCAGGGCGCCCTCGCACAGCTGGATCAGCGTCTGGTCCAGCGCGACGTCCAGGCCGTGGTCCTGCGTGCGCACCTGGTGCCGCGGCGTGCCCTCGGGCAGCTCCGGCACCACCAGGATCGGGCTGAGGTCGAGCCCGGCGGCCTTCCAGTGGTCGACGGCCTTGCGGGTGTCGAGCACCTCGGCGTGCCCGATCGCCTCGTCCAGCGACCGGAAGCCCAGCTCGGCCAGGTAGTGCCGGACCTGCTCGGCGAGGAACTCGAAGAACGTGACGACGAACTCCGGGCGCCCCGTGAACCGCTTGCGCAGCTCGGGGTTCTGGGTGGCCACGCCGACCGGGCACGTGTCGAGGTGGCAGACCCGCATCATGATGCAACCCGACACCACGAGCGGCGCGGTCGCGAAGCCGTACTCCTCGGCGCCGAGCAGCGCCGCGATGATCACGTCGCGGCCGGTCTTCATCTGGCCGTCGGCCTGGACCACGATCCGGTCGCGCAGCCCGTTGGCCAGCAGCGTCTGCTGGGTCTCGGCCAGGCCGAGCTCCCACGGCGAGCCGGCGTGCTTCAGCGACGTCAGCGGCGCGGCGCCGGTTCCGCCGTCGTGCCCGGAGATGAGGACGACGTCCGCGTGCGCCTTGCTCACGCCCGCCGCAACCGTCCCGACGCCGACCTCGGCGACGAGCTTCACGTGCACCCGGGCGTCGTCGTTGGCGTTCTTGAGGTCGTGGATGAGCTGCTTGAGGTCCTCGATCGAGTAGATGTCGTGGTGCGGCGGCGGGCTGATCAGCCCCACGCCCGGAGTGGAGTGCCTGGTCCGAGCCACCCACGGGTAGACCTTCTGGCCGGGCAGCTGGCCGCCCTCGCCGGGCTTCGCGCCCTGGGCCATCTTGATCTGGATGTCATCGGCGTTGACCAGGTACTCGCTGGTGACGCCGAAGCGGCCGCTGGCCACCTGCTTGATCGCCGAGCGGCGCAGGTCGCCGTTCGGGTCCGGGGTGAACCGGTCGGGGTCCTCGCCGCCCTCGCCGGTGTTGGACTTGCCGCCCAGCCGGTTCATGGCGATGGCGAGGGTCTCGTGCGCCTCCTGCGAGATGGAGCCGTAGCTCATCGCGCCGGTCTGGAACCGCTTGACGATCTCGCCGGCCGGCTCGACCTCCTCCAGCGGCACCGGCTGCCGGACGCCGTCCTTGAAGGCGAACAGACCGCGCAGCGTCGCGGCCTCCTCGGAGAGCTTGTCGACGGTGTCGGTGTACTTCTGGAAGACCTCGAACTGCCGCGAGCGGGTGGCGTGCTGGAGCAGGAACACCGTCTCGGGGTTGAACAGGTGCACCTCCCCCTCGCGGCGCCACTGGTACTCGCCACCGGTCTCCAGCCGGCGGTGCGCCCGCTCGGTCGGGTTCTGCGGGTACGCGCGGCGGTGGCGGATGGCCACCTCCTCGGCGAGGACGTCGATGCCGACGCCGCCCAGGGGGCACGAGGTGCCGGTGAAGTACTCGTCGACCAGGTCCTGCGACAGGCCGACGGCCTCGAAGATCTGCGCCATCGTGTAGGAGCCGACGGTGCTGATGCCCATCTTGCTCATGACCTTGAGGACGCCCTTGCCGAGCGCCTTGACCATGTTGCGCACCGCCTGCGCCGGCTCCACACCGGTGAGCTGGCCGTCGCGGATCAGGTCCTCGATCGACTCGAATGCCAGGTAGGGGTTCACCGCAGCCGCGCCGTAGCCGAGCAGGAGCGCGACGTGGTGCACCTCGCGGCAGTCGCCGGACTCGACGACCAGGCCGACCTCCATGCGGGTCTTCTCCCGCACCAGGTGGTGGTGGACCGCGGCGGTCATCAGCAGCGAGGGGATCGGGGCGCGCTTCTCGTCGCAGTCGCGGTCGGAGAGCACGATGATCCGCGCGCCGGCCGCGATGGCCCTGGAGACCTTGCTGCGCAGCTGTTCGACGGCCTCGGCGAGCGCGGTGCCGCCGCCGGTGACGTCGAAGTGCCCGGTGATCCGGACCGCGGCGAAGCCCGGCAGGTCGCCGTCGTCGTCGATGTGCAGGATCTTGGCCAGCTCGTCGTTGTCGATGACCGGGAACGGCACGGTCACCTGCCGGCAGGACGCGGGAACCGCCTTGAGCAGGTTCTGCTCCGGCCCGAAGGTGCGGCCGAGGCTGGTGACCAGCTCCTCGCGGATCGCGTCCAGCGGCGGGTTGGTCACCTGGGCGAACAACTGGCCGAAGTAGTCGTAGAGCAGCCGCGAACGGTCCGACAGGGCGGCGACGGGGGTGTCGGTGCCCATCGAGCCGATCGGCTCGGCCCCGCTGGCGGCCATCGGCTGGATGAGGACCCGCAGCTCCTCCTCGGTGTAGCCGAAGAGCATCTGCCGGCGGACGACGGACTCGTGGCTGGGGCGCGACCGGCGGCGCTCGGGCAGCGAGGGCAGGTGCACCAGGCCGGCGTGCAGCCAGTCGTCGTACGGGTGCTCGGCGGCGAGCGCGCCCTTGACCTCCTCGTCGGAGACGATCCGGCCCGAGGCGGTGTCGACCAGGAACATCCGGCCGGGCTGCAGCCGGCCCTTGGCGACGACGTCGGCCGCCGGGATGTCGAGGACGCCGACCTCGCTGGCCAGGACCACCAGGTCGTCCTTGGTGTGCCACCAGCGGCCCGGACGCAGCCCGTTGCGGTCGAGGACGGCGCCGATGAGGGTGCCGTCGGTGAAGCAGACCGCGGCCGGCCCGTCCCACGGCTCCATGATCGAGGAGTGGAACCGGTAGAAGGCCCGGCGGGCCGGGTCCATCTCGTCGTGGTTCTCCCACGCCTCCGGGATCATCATCAGGACGGCGTGCGGCAGGGACCGGCCCGACAGGTGCAGCAGCTCGAGCACCTCGTCGAAGGTGGCCGAGTCGCTGAAGTCGCTGGCGGTGACCGGGAAGATGCGCTCGAGGCCGAGCTCGGACGCCGGGCCGGCCGGACCGTCGAACAGCTCGGTCTCCAGCTTCGCCTCGCGCGCCCGCATCCGGTTGCGGTTGCCCTTGATCGTGTTGATCTCGCCGTTGTGGGCGATGAAGCGGAACGGGTGGGCCAGGGGCCAGCTCGGGAAGGTGTTGGTCGAGAAGCGGCTGTGCACCAGCGCGATCGCCGACTCGTAGCGCTCGTCGCGCAGGTCCGGGAAGAACAGCGGCAGCTGGTCGGTGGTCAGCATGCCCTTGTAGGTGATCGTCCGCGACGACAGCGAGGCGAAGTACAGGGAGCTGCCGGCCTCGACGGCGGCCCGCTCGGCGCGCTTGCGCAGCACGAAGGAGCGCCGCTCCAGGCGGGTGACGCCGTTGCACTCCACGTTGCCGCCGAAGGCCTGCTCGTCGGCGCGGCCGCCATCGTCTCGGCCACGAACAGCTGCGCGAACCACGGCATGACCGCGCGTGCCGTCGGTCCGAGGTCGGCTCCATCGGGGTCGACGGGCACGTCGCGCCAGCCCAGGACCGTGAGGCCCTCCTCGTCGGCCAGTTGGGCGACGTCCTCGAGGCGGGCCGACCGCTCGGTCGCGTCGGCGGGCAGGAAGGCGATGCCCACGGCGTACTCGCCCAGGGGCGGGAGGTCGAAGTCGACGCCGCCCGCAGCAGCGCATCGGGCACCTGGGTCAGGATGCCGGCGCCGTCACCGGAGTTGGGTTCCGAGCCGGCCGCGCCCCGGTGGTCGAGGTTGTGCAGCGCCGTCAGACCCGAGGCGACGATCGAGCGGGACCTGCGCCCACGGGCGTCGGCGACGAAGGCGACGCCGCAGGCGTCCTTGTCGTTGGCCGGGTCGTACAGGCCCACGGGCGCAGGCACCGCGGAGAACGGAACGGACGAGGCGGCGGGGGCGGTGAGATCGGGCATGTCACTCCCGTCGTCGGCGGCCGTCCTGCCCGGGCATGGGCGCGGACGGGGGCGGTGGGCCCGGCCGGGTTGGTCAGAGGGCGGCTGTCATGGGCTGCGGGGAAGGCGGCACGGCGGAGAGCCGGGGCGCCGGGCGGAACGTGCGTCCCGTTTCCGGCGGCGGCTCGAGCCCGACGGGTGGTGACCGCCGGGCTGTCGTCCGCGGGGCGACGCTGGCCCGGTCCGACGGTGCGACCCGGCCAGGATCGCCGGCGGGTCTGCTGCGAAGGGTACACAGCGGTAACCCCGCGCCCATACGCCCGAACCGGAGTTCCGGCGCGTCGGCAGGATCACGTCGGTCGTTGGCCGGTCCCTGCCTGCGCGGACGGCTCAGCCGGGGTCGGGTGGGCGGTGATCCTCCTCACGGGGGGCCGCGGCGGACGACTCCTCCGAGGACCCAGCGGGGACCGACGTGCCCTCCTCCGGCTCCTCCTCGGCCCCGCCTCGATCGATCACCTCGCGCGGCCGCCCGCGCATGTAGAGGAAGTACGCCAGGGCGCCGAGCCCCACCACGATCGAGGTGAACACGTTGATGCGCACCCCGAAGGGCTCCTCGGCCGGGTCGGTCCGCAGCAGCTCGATCCAGAGCCGGCCGGCGCAGTAGGACAGCACGTACAGGGCGAACGCACGGCCGTGGCCCAGCCGGAAGCGCCGGTCGGCCCAGATGACCAGCGCCGCGGCAGCCAGGTTCCAGAGCAGCTCGTAGAGGAAGGTCGGATGGAAGGTGCCGAGCACCACCGGCTCACCATCGGGGCCGGACAGGGCCCGGCCGTTCGCCCACTCGTGGATCGTCAGGCCCCACGGCAGGTCGGTCGGCCCGCCGTAGAGCTCGTTGTTGAACCAGTTGCCCAGCCGGCCGATCGCCTGCGCCACGAGCAGGCCCGGGGCGAGGGCGTCGGCGAAGGCCGGGAGCGGGATGCCCTTGCGGCGGCAGGCGATCCACGCACCGACGCCGCCGAAGGCGATCGCCCCCCAGATGCCGAGGCCGCCCTCCCAGATGGCGAAGGCCCGCATCGGGTCGCCGCCCTCGCCGAAGTAGGCGCGGGGGCTGGAGATCACGTGGTAGATCCGGCCGCCGACGATGCCGAAGGGCACCGCCCAGACGGCGATGTCGAGGGTCTCCCCGGAGCGCCGCCGCGAGCGACCCAGCGCCGGTCGGTGAGCCAGGCAGCCGCGACGATGCCCGCCACGATGCAGAGGGCGTAGGCCCGCAACGGCAACGGACCGAGCTCCCAGACGCCCTGCGTCGGGCTGGGGATGGCGGCGAGGATCATCACCGCGCTCCCACGGACCGGACACCCCGGGCCAGGTCGTCGGTCAGGGCCCGGACGCCGTCGGCGCCGCGCCCCTCCAGCAGCTCCCGCACGTACGCCGAGCCCACGATCACGCCGTCGGCGAAGGCGGCCACCTCGGCGGCCTGGTCGCCGTTCGAGACGCCGAGACCGACGCAGACCGCCAGCTCGGGGGCCACCTCGCGGGTGCGCGCGACGAGCTTCTCCGCGGCGTCCCCGACCGTGGCGCGGGTGCCGGTGACGCCCATCGTGGAGGCGGCGTAGACGAAGCCCCGGCAGGCGGCGGTCGTGGACCGCAGCCGGGCGTCGGTCGACGAGGGGGCGACCAGGAACACCCGGTCGAGATCGGCGCGCTCCGCGGCGGCCAGCCACTCCCCGGCCTCCTCGGGGATGAGGTCGGGGGTGATGATCCCCGCTCCTCCGGCGGCGGCGAGGTCGGTGGCGAACCGGTCGACGCCGTAGCGCTCGATCGGGTTCCAGTAGCTCATCACCACGGGGACGGCGCCGGCGGCGGCCACCGCCTGCACCGCGCGCAGCACGTCGCGCAGGCCCACGCCCGCACGGACGGCGACGTCGACAGCCTGCTGGATCACCGGCCCGTCCATGCCCGGGTCGCTGTAGGGGACGCCGATCTCCATGATGTCGGCACCCGCCTCGACCGCGGCCGTCATGGCCTCGACGGAACCGGGGACGTCGGGGTAGCCGACCGGGACGTACGCGATCAGCGCGGCCCGGCCCTCGGCCTTGGCCTTCCCGATGCGCTCGGCCAGCTTGCTCACGCGCTCTCCCCCGCGTCGGGGCCGCTCACGGCCTCGTCGTTGCTGACCGCGCCCTCGGTGGGCTGCTGGTGCTCGTCCAGCCCGGCGCCCGGCTCCGAGTGGTCACGGTCGCCGAGACCGAACCACCTCGACGCCGTCTCGACGTCCTTGTCCCCCCGGCCGGACAGGTTGACCAGCAGCAGCGCGTCCGGTCCGAGCTCCCTGCCCAGCACCAGGGCACCGGCGAGGGCGTGCGCCGACTCGATCGCCGGGATGATGCCCTCCGTCCGGCAGAGCAGCGCGAAGGCCTCCATGGCCTCGGCGTCGGTCACCGGGCGGTACTCGGCGCGGCCGATGTCGTGCAGGTACGAGTGCTCGGGGCCGACGCCCGGGTAGTCGAGGCCGGCGCTGATCGAGTGCGACTCGATGGTCTGCCCGTTGTCGTCCTGCAGCAGGTAGGACCGGGCGCCGTGCAGCACACCCGGCGAGCCGCCGGTGATGGTGGCGGCGTGCCGGCCGGTGCCGACCCCGTCCCCGCCGGCCTCCAGGCCGACCAGCCGCACGCCCTCGTCGGGGACGAAGGCGGTGAAGATGCCGATCGCGTTGGAACCGCCGCCGACGCAGGCGAGCACCGCGTCGGGCAGCCGGCCGACCCGCTCGAGCACCTGCTCGCGGGCCTCGTCGCCGATCACCCGCTGGAAGTCACGGACCATCGCCGGGAAGGGGTGCGGGCCGGCGACGGTGCCGAACACGTAGTTCGTCGACTCGACGTTGGTGACCCAGTCGCGGAACGCCTCGTTGATCGCGTCCTTGAGCGTCCGCGAGCCGGTGGTGACGGGGATGACCTCGGCGCCGAGCAGTCGCATGCGGGCGACGTTGAGCGCCTGGCGGCGGGTGTCCTCCTCACCCATGTAGACGGTGCAGGACAGCCCCATGAGGGCCGCGGCCGTCGCCGTCGCCACCCCGTGCTGGCCGGCACCGGTCTCGGCGATGACCCGCGTCTTGCCGATGCGCCTGGTGAGCAGCGCCTGGCCGAGCACGTTGTTGATCTTGTGCGAGCCCGTGTGGTTGAGGTCCTCGCGCTTGAGCAGGACCCGTGCGCCGCCGGCGTGCTCGGCGAACTTCGGCACCTCGGTCAGCGGGCTCGGCCGGCCGGTGTAGTCGCGCTGCAGCCGGTCGAACTCCTCCAGGAACGACGGGTCGACGCGCATGGCCTCGTACGCCTCGGTCAGGTCGTCGAGCGCCGCGATCAGCGCCTCCGGCACGAAACGCCCGCCGAAGATGCCGAAGTGGCCGGTCTCGTCCGGCCAGCCCGGGCGCGCCGGCAGGACGCGTTCTCCGGGCTGCGGCGGGCTGGTGGTCGTCATGCCCCCAGCGTAGGGACCGTCGTCAGCGACTCGTGCGCGGCGTGGCCGGGTGCGACCCGGCGGTCACCAGGTCGGCGACGGCCTGACGGGCGTCGCCGGCGGTGACCAGGCCCTCGCCGACGAGGACGGCGTCGGCGCCGGCACCGGCGTAGCTGATGAGGTCGTGCGGTCCACGCACTCCGGACTCGGCCACCTTGACCACGCCCGAGGGCAGGCCCGGTGCGATCCGCTCGAAGGTGGAGCGGTCGACGTGCAGCGTGGTGAGGTCGCGGGCGTTGACACCGATCACCGACGCGCCGGCGTCCAGCGCCCGGTCGGCCTCGGCCTCGGTGTGCACCTCGACCAGCGCGGTCATGCCGAGGGACTCGACCCGCTCGAGCAGGCCGACCAGCGCGTTCTGCTCGAGGGCGGCGACGATCAGCAGCACGACGTCGGCGCCGTGGGCGCGCGCCTCGTGCACCTGGTAGCTGGTGACGACGAAGTCCTTGCAGAGCACGGGCACGTCGACCACCGCGCGGACCGCGTCGAGGTCCTCGTGCGAGCCGCCGAACCGGCGTCGCTCGGTCAGGACGCTGATCACCCGCGCGCCGCCGTCGGCGTACTGCGCGGCGAGTTCGGCGGGGTCGGGGATGGTCGCGAGGTCGCCCTTGGACGGGCTGCGCCGCTTGACCTCGGCGATCACGCCGACGCCGGGGGCGCGCAGGGCGGCCAGGGCGTCGAGCGCCGGGCGGGCGTCGAGGGCGGCGGCCTTCACCTCGGCCAGCGGGGTGCGGGCCTCGCGGGCGGCGAGGTCCTCGCGCACGCCGGCCACGATCTCGTCGAGCACGTTCACGGCGTCGTCCGCTCGCTCACGCGGCCTCCTGGATGTCGCACCGGTACGTCCCCTCACCAGCCGGATCGGTTGGACTCACTCTAGAGGCGGCACCCCGGCGTCCCGGCCGGGGGCGGCAGAAGCGGCCCCCATCGGTTCCGCTAGGCGGTCGGGTCCTCGCCGCGGTCCAGCGCCTGCCACGCGTCCTGCGCGCGGTCCTCGTCGCTGCGCCGCGCAGGGGCTGGCGCACCGGCCGGGGTGCGCTCGTACCGGCGTCCCATCGCCGGCCACCGCCGGCCGCGCAGCACCACGAGCACGCCGGCACCGACGGCGAGAACCCCGGCGCCGACCGCGAGCGTGGGCCACGACGGGACGGTCGCCAGGTCGACCACGCGCCCCCAGCCGATGCCTGCCAGCATCGCCGCGCGCTCGTCGAGGCCACCGCCGAGGGCGTGACCGCCCGACCACGCCAGCGCGCCGCCGCCACCATCACGAGCAGGCCCACGGCGACCCGCCCCGCGCCCCGGACCGCGAGCAGCGCAACCGCCCCCGCCAGCAGCACGAGGCCGGCGGCCGGCACCAGGGGGGCGGCGTCGGTCCCGTTCAGCGCGTCGCCCACCGGGGGCAGCGGCGCCGACCGCTCGTAGGTGACCCGGGCCCACGTCTGACCCCCGGCGACCAGGGCGAGCCCACCGGCCACGGCGGCGGCCACCACGGCCGCGGTCAGCTCGCGGCGCGGCTCGCCCGTCACCGGACCTCCCGGAGCCTCTCCGCCGTCGCGATCGCCGACAGCACCGCGCGTGCCTTGTGGCGGGTCTCCGCCTCCTCGGTGGCGGCGTCGCTGTCGGCGACGATCCCCGCCCCGGCCTGCACGTACGCCCGCCCCTGGTGCAGGACGGCGGTGCGGATCGCGATCGCCATGTCCATGTCGCCGCTGGCGTCGACGTAGCCGACGGTGCCCGCGTAGAGCGCCCGGCGCGTGGGCTCGAGCGACTCGATGATCTCCATGGCCCGCGGCTTGGGCGCCCCCGAGACGGTGCCCGCCGGGAACGTCGCGTCGAAGACGTCGAGCGCGTCGTGACCGTCGGCCACCTCCCCGGTCACCGTCGACACCAGGTGCATGACGTGGCTGTACTGCTCGATCCGCATGAAGTCGGGCACCTCGACGGTCCCGGGGACGCACACCCGGCCCAGGTCGTTGCGGGCCAGGTCGACGAGCATGACGTGCTCGGCGCGCTCCTTGGGGTCGGCGAGCAGACTCTCGGCCAGCCGCAGGTCCTCCTCCTCCGTCGCACCCCGCGGGCGGGTGCCGGCCGGCGGGTGCACCACCGCGGACGTGCCCGTCACCGTCACCAGCGCCTCCGGCGAGGAGCCCACGACGTCGAACGGCGTCTCGCGGCCGGCGAACCGGAGCAGGTACATGTACGGCGAGGGGTTGGTCGCCCGGAGCACCCGGTACAGGTCGAGCGCGTCGACGTCCGAGGCGAGCTCGAAGCGCTGGGCCAGCACGACCTGGAACGCGTCCCCCGCCCTGATGTGCTCGCGCACCCGCTCGACGCCGTCCTCGAAGACCCCGGGCCGCATGTTGCTCGTCACCGGTGGGGTGTCGGCACGCTCGAGGACGGCCACACCCGGCGGCACGGCCTTGGTGAGGTCGGTGGCCATCGCGTCCAGGCGCGCCACGGCGTCGTCCCACGCGACCCCCGGGTCGCCGGGTGCCGAGCGGAAGGCGTTGGCGATGAGCAGCACGGAGCCGTCGGTGTGGTCCAGCACCGCCAGGTCGGTCACGAACATCATCGCGAGCTCGGGCATCCCGAGGTCGTCGACGCTGGTCTGCGGCAGCCGCTCGAGACGGCGGACGACGTCGTAGCCCAGGTAACCGACCAGGCCCCCGGTCAGCGGCGGGAGGTCCGGCACCCGCGGCGAGCGCAGCCGCCGGCTGAGCGTGCGGACGGCGGCCAGCGGATCGGGCGGCAGCTCGTCGGTCAGCCCCGGGACGTCGTCCCCGAGCCACTGCGTGACGCCGTCGCGTTCGGTGAGGACACCGGCGCTGCGGACGCCGACGAAGCTGTACCGCGACCAGCGCTTGCCCTGCTCGGCCGACTCCAGCAGCACCGTGCCGGGCCGGTTGCCGGCGAGCTTGCGGTAGATGCCCACGGCGGTCTCGCTGTCGGCAAGCAGCTTGCGCGTCACCGGGACGAGCGGCTGCTGGAGCGCGGCGAACTCCTCGCGCGTCGGACTCGTGACCCCGAATCTCACGCGGTCACCTCCGCGGTCAGCCGACGGTGGAAGCAGCTGTGCTCGCCGGTGTGGCAGGCCGGACCCTCCTGGTCGACGAGCACGAGCAGCGCATCGCCGTCGCAGTCCAGCCGGACCTCCCGCACCCACTGGCGGTTGCCGGAGGTCTCGCCCTTCACCCAGTACTCCCCGCGGCTGCGCGACCAGTACGTCGCGCGCCCCGTGGTCAGCGTCCGGTGCAGCGCCTCGTCGTCCATCCAGGCGAGCATGAGCACCTCGCCGGTGTCGTGCTGCTGGACGACGGCGGCCACCAGGCCGGCCGGGTCGCGGCGCAGCAGGTCGGCGACCTCCGGAGCGAGTGACGGGACTGCGGACATGCCGCCAGTGTGCCGTGGAGCTGGTCGGCCGACCCTAGAAGGGTGGCGGGTCGGTGGTGGCCGTGAGCCCCGTGGGCGTGGTGACGGTGACCGTGCCGTCGGCCGTCAGACCGTAGGTCCAGCCGGGGGCCTGGTGCTTGCCGCGATGATCGCCGGTGCAGAAGCCTTCGAGGTTCTCGGCGCTGGTCGGCCCGTCGGGCCAGGGAACCTTGTGGTCGAGCTCGCATGTCCGGCGCCGGCACCCCGGGAATCGGCAGGTCCTGTCCCGGGCACGGAGGTATCGATCCAGGGCCGCGCCGGGGTCGTGCCCCTCGCTGGCCGGCGGCGGCCTGAGTCCGGGGCGTCCGGTGAGGTCGTGGTCGCACGTCTGCGGACGGCGTCGGCAGGCCGGCCGGCCACACTGCGTCAGGCGGCGCAACTCACGGGCGTCGGTCAGGGCCAGCAGCGTTCCGGTCAGCTCGTCGACCAGCGCGATGCGCGGCCGGTCGACCAACGTGCCGCCGCCGGTGCGGTCCAGCAGCCCAGCCAGCTCCTCGCGCTGCGCCTCCGAGGCCAGCCGCAGCGCCTCCAGATCGCTGGACGCGGCGTCGAACCGACCGGTTCCCTCCCGCCAGGCGTCCTCCTCCCGCTGATCGGCCCGCCAGGCGTTCCCGACCACGGCCGAGGCCCGGCCGACCGCCTGTTGGAAGGACAGCAGGGCAAGGCCCGCCGCCTCCACCGCGGCGTGCGCCGCCGCCCACGAGGAGTCCGCGGGCACCGCATCCGTCCCGGTCTCGGCGGTGTCCTCAGGTGGCGGCCCGACGATTCTCTCGAACTCCTCGTCCCACTGGCCTTCCTCGTCCCAGAGCCGCTGCTGCACCTCCGGGGGTGGCTCGTCCAGGCAGCCACCCCACACCCCGGCCAGCGCGCGGGCGGTGTCGGCGGCCACGGCTCGCTCCCACTTCTCGCGCAGCCGAGCCGGCCAGGCTTCCTCCGGCGCGCCCACCACCGTCGCGACGACGTTCGGCTCAGCAGCCGGCTCCGCAGCCGGCTCGGGGGCAGGCGCGGTGCCCGGTCCGCCCAGCAGGCCGAGGGCGCGGGCGACCGCACGGACCAGCTCGGCCGGCACCGGCTGCCCGCTGATCTCCCCGGGAGCGCCGCCGCCCAGGGCAGTACGCACCCCCGCCACGAGGGTCAGCTGGGCCTGCACCGGCGGGAGACCGGCCTTGCCCGGCCGCAGGACCATGTCCAGCAGCACGTCGGCCATCTTCTGCCCGCGGGTACGAGGGTCGGCCGGGTCGTCCAGGGCGTCGGCGTGCCGGCCGAGCGAGTCGACCACCGCCTGCGCTTCGGGCACCGTCAGCAGGGCCTGCAGGACGCCCATGCCCGCGCGGCGATCGGGCCGCACCCACACCCCTCGATCGTTCAGCGCGGCCAGCAGGTCGTCGGCCTCCTGCTTCGGATCGCGGCCCAGACCGGTCCGACGCAGCCGATCGGTCAGCTGCGCCGGGGTGGTGATCTGCCGGCGGGCTGCTCGCGCGGCCACCCAGGCCAGCACGTCCCGCTCCAGTTCGGCCCGCCGGGCACCGTCGGCCACCACGGCGACCCGCTCGAGCATCGGGAACAGGTGCCCGTCGTGCAGCAAGCCCGACTCCAACGCCGCCACCGTGCCCGGCAGCCGATCGACCAGCAGCAACGACCGCTCCAGCCGCTGCTGCGGGGCCTGCTTGCTGATGGACGAGCCGATCGACAGCTCGCTCGCCGCCCACTCCGAGACGTCGGCCAGCACCGCGGGCCGGGCCGCACGACGGACCGCACTCATCGCTCCGGGCTCCCCCGGCTGCCGGTCGGCCGACGCCGGTCGCGACCGGGCGAACTCGGCGAGCGCCCGCCCTCGCACCGCCGTGAGCCGAGCGATCTCCCGATCCGCCGCCTGCACCACGCCCACCGGACCCGACGCCCGACCCGCCGGCGGCGCGAACCCACCGGTGTCCCCCCGCATCGTCGAGCCGTCCATGCATTCGATCGTATGTTCGACCACAGACAAGTTCCGGGTGCGACTACGAGGCGGGGTTCGGACCCCACGATCGGAACCACTGGCGGGCCACTGCGGTGAGCAGCAGGCCGATCGAGACGATCGGCCCGGCGGCGAAGATCGCCGTGAACGCCAGCAGCGGGCCGCTCTCGGCGCCGTCGCCGAGGACGACGGTCAGCCGGACCGCCCAGTACAGGGACAGCGCCACCTGGACGGCGTGCGCGCCCAGGAGCAGCCGGCGGGCACCCGCGGTCCGCGCGTTGAGCGCCCGCACCCCGGCGCCGACCAGCAGCACCGCCGAGACCAGCTGGATGATCGCCAGCGCCGTCCCCTCGGTGGCCAGCGCGTTCACGACGGCCGGCGAGTAGGAGCTGTCGACGCCGGACAGAGCGAGATCGGCCAGTGAGGCGAAGAACCACAGGTAGATGGAGGCGATGACCACGATCCCGGCCTGCACGAAGGCGAGGACGGCCGCGGCGATGACCCCGCCGGGCCGCTGGGGCCGCCCGGGAGGCATCCAGTACCCGGGGTGGCCGGCGCCGTAGGGGGGCCACCCCGGGTACTGCTGCGGCGGTCCGTACGCGGTGTACGGCGCGGCGCCGTACACCGGCGGGCCGTAGGGCGAGGGCCCGCCGGGCACGCGGTACGGGTCCGACGGCGGCGGGCCGGTGTACGGGGCGCCCGGCTCGGTGGGCGTGGCCGGATCCGACCAGGGGTCCGAGGTCACAGCGCAGCGGCGGCCGCACGCCCGGCGACGCGCCCGGAGAACAGGCAGCCACCGAGGAAGGTGCCCTCCAGCGACCGGTAGCCGTGCATGCCGCCGCCGCCGAAGCCGGCGATCTCCCCGGCCGCGTACAGCCCGGGGAACGGGTCGCCGCCCGGCCGGAGCACGCGCCCGGACAGGTCGGTCTCCAGGCCGCCGAGGGTCTTGCGGGTGATCAGGTTGAGCCGGACCGCGATCAGCGGGCCGGCCTCCGGGTCGAGGATCCGGTGCGGCGGCGCGACGCGGATCAGCTTGTCGCCCAGGTAGTTGCGGGCGCCCCGGATCGCGGTGATCTGCAGGTCCTTGGTGAACGGGTGGGCGACCTCGCGGTCGCGGCAGACGATCTCCTGCTCGATCTGGGCCAGGTCGAGCTCCGGCGTCCCTCCGGTGATCCGGTTCATGCCGCCACGAGCTCCGGCAGGGTCGGGGCGACGACGAAGTCCTCGCCGCGGTCGAGGAACGCCTGCACGGGCGCGGCGACGCCGGCCTTCACGCGGGTGGCCAGCAGGCGGATGTCCTTGCCGGTCAGGTCGGGGTTCTGCTCCGAGCCGGAGAGCGCGAACTCCTTCTCGACGATCTTGTGGGTGGCGACGAACCAGGTGTGCTCGTAGCCCGTCGTCCCGATGTGGGCCAGCGTGCCGAGGGTGTCGAATCCCGGGAACAGCGGGACCGGGAGCCGCTTGCCGGTGGCGTCGAGCCACATCGACGAGGGGCCGGGCAGGATCCGGATGCCGTGGTGGGCCCACACCGGGGAGTGGTTGGCGATGCCCTCGGTGTAGTGCCACATGCGGTCGCTGTTCACCACGCTGGCACCGGCCGCCTCGGTCGCCTCCAGCATGTGACCGTCGACGTGGGCGGGCACGCCGGAGAGCAGGCGCTGCGGTGCCGGCCCCAGGCGGGCCGGCCAGTTCCTGCGCACGAGCTCGTGGTTGCCGCCGATGCCGCCGGCGGTGACGACCACGGCCTGGGCCGAGACCTCGAAGTCGCCGACCTCGGTGCGCGAGCTGGCCTCGCCGCGGGCGACGGCGCTGGGCTCGAGCACCCCGCCGCGGACGCCGGTGACCGCGCCGCCGGTGACGACCAGCCCGTGCACCCGGTGGCGGAACCGCAGCTCGACCCGGCCGGCCTCGACGGCGGCGCGCACCCGCCGGGCGAACGCCTCGACGATGGCGGGCCCGGTGCCCCAGACGATGTGGAACCGCGGCACCGAGTTGCCGTGCCCGGCCGCGGTGTAGCCGCCGCGCTCGGCCCAGCCGACCACGGGGAAGAAGCCGATGCCCTGCTCCTTGAGCCAGGACCGCTTCTCCCCCGCGGCGAACTGCAGGTAGGCCTCGGCCCACTGCCGCGGCCAGTGGTCGGACTCGCGGTCGAAGCCCGCGGTGCCGAACCAGTCCTGCCGGGCGAGCTCGAGGGAGTCGTGCACCCGGAGGCGCCGCTGCTCGGGCGAGTCGACGAGGAACAGCCCGCCGAAGGACCAGAAGGCCTGCCCGCCCAGCGACGCCTCGGGCTCCTGGTCGAGCAGGACCACCCGCTTGCCGGCATCGGCGAGCTCGGCGGTGGCCACCAGGCCGGCGAGCCCGGCCCCGACCACGACGACGTCGGCTTCGTTGCTGTTCGGGGTGCTCACGGAACCGACGCTAGCGGGCCGACCCGGCTGCCCGCCGTCCCCCCGGGGAGCGATCCGCCGTCGCCGGGGTGGTCCATTCGCGGACCGGCCGCCGCAGCGCCAGCACGAGCGCGCCCAGCGGCCCGATCAGCAGCAGCATCGACGACCACATCGCCTGACCGCCGCCCAGCGCGGCGAACAGCGCGGTGAGCCCCAGCAGCCCGACCAGCGGCACGACGGCGGCCACGGCCAGCACCAGCCACCCGCGTGCCCGGCCGGTCCACACCAGGACCGCGGCGACCAGCGCCGCGACGGCCAGGAGGGCGGGGACGACGGCGAACGCGTCCCAGCCGGTCTCCGGGGTCCGCAGCAGCCAGGCCAGGTAGAGGTCCTCGGCGGCCACCAGGACGGCGAAGACGGCGGCGAACGGCACCAGGAACGGCCGCTCGGGCGCCGGGGGTGCCGCGCCCGGCCGGGCCGCCGGACGGGGTGAGCGGCGCGTCGGAACCCGGCTCCGGGAGGACGACGACGGCATGGGGCGAGCTTAGGACCGCGACCCGGCCGGTCAGGCGGGCGCGCTGGGGCGGCCGGCCGTCGCCGGCTCGCCGGCCGACGAGCGCCGCCAGGACGCGTGCAGCCGGGCGTAGGGCCCCTCGGCGTCGACGAGCTCGGCGTGGGTGCCGCGCTGGACGACCCGGCCGGCGTCGACGACGAGCACCTCGTCGGCCCGCTCGGCGGTGGAGAGCCGGTGGGCGATGGTGAGCGTCGTCCGGCCGGTGGTCAGCGTGTCCAGCGCCCGGGTCAGGGCACGCTCGGTCGCCGGGTCGACGGCGCTGGTCGCCTCGTCCAGCACGAGCAGGTCCGGGTCGGCGACGTAGGCGCGGGCGACCGCGACCAGCTGCCGCTCCCCCGCCGAGAGCGACTCCCCGCGCTGGCCGACGGGCGTCGTGACCCCGGCCTCCAGGCCCTCGAGCCAGGCACCGAGGCCGAGCTCCTCGAACGCCGTGGCGATCTCGCGGTCGCCCAGTCCGGGACGGCCGTACCGGACGTTCTCGGCGATCGTGGCGTCGAAGAGGAAGCCGTCCTGAGGCACCATGACGACCCGCGTGCGCAGGGAGGCGAACGCGACCTCGTCGAGCGGCACCCAGCCTCCGGCATCGGAGCCGAGCAGGACCCGGCCCTCGACCGGGTCCATCAGCCGGGTGACCAGCTTGGCGAACGTGGTCTTGCCCGAGCCGGTCTCGCCGACGATCGCCACCCGCCGCCGGGGTTCGAGGGTGAGGTCGACGCCGTCGAGCGCCCTGCGGCCGCCGGGCACGTAGCTGAACGAGACGTGCTCGAAGCGCACGCCCAGCGGTCCTGGTGGCAGCTCCCGCACCGTCCCCGGTCCGGTCAGCGCCGGGTCGCGGACGTCGGGCTCGGTGTCGATGACGTCGAGCACCCGGCGGAACCCGGCGACGGCGTTCTGCGCCTCGTTGAGCACCTCGCTCGCCGTCTGGACGGGCGCGACGAACAGCGTGACCAGGAAGAGGAACGCCACGAGCGTGCCGGCGGAGATCTCGCCGGCCAGCCCGAGGAGCACACCGGCGACGACCACCGCGGCGTTGGCCACGGCAGCCACGAACTCACCGGTCACGAACACCGCAGCGGTCACCTTCTGGGCGTTCACCTGCGCGCGGTAGTGGCGGTCGATCGCGCCGTCGATGCGGGTCGCCGTCCGGCCCCCGACGCCGTAGGCGCGCACGGTCGGCGCGCCGACCACGGACTCGGCCACGGCACCGAGCACGTCACCGACCCGCTCGCGGACCACGCCGTAGGCGCCGGCCAGGCGCCTGGCGAACCAGCGGACGGCGTAGCCGAGCGGCAGGAAGCACACGAGCACCAGCAGCGTGAGCTGCCAGGAGTAGAAGGCCATGACCACGGTGGCGACGACGAGCTGGCCGAGGCTGATCAGGCCGAGGACGCCGCCCCACTGCATGAACACCGACAGCTGGTCGACGTCGCTGGTGACCCGTGAGACGAGGGACCCGCGGCGCTCGCCCTGCTGGTGCAGCACCGAGAGGTCGTGCACGTGCCGGAACGCGCGCACCCGCAGGCCGGCCAGCGCCGTCTCGGTCGTGCGGAACAGCCGCACGTTCATGCGGTAGACCGCGACCGCGGTGATCATCACGACGGCCGCGCACGCCGCGATCAGCGCGGTGATGAGCCCCAGGTCCGGCTCGCCGGACGCCAGGCCGCGGTCGATGACCTGCTGGACGGCGATGGGGACGACCACGCGACCGGCGGTGGCCAGCAGCGCCAGCAGGAACGTGACCGGCAGCCCGCGGCGGAACTCCGGCATCATCCGCAGCCCCCGGCGGAGGGTGGCGAGCGCGCCCTCCGTACGGCGGTCGGCGGGCAGGCTCACCGCGTCGGCGGCGGTCATGCGGCCACCTCCGCCTGGGAGTACGCCCGCACGAGCGCGGCGTAGCCGGGGACCTCGTCGAGCAGCTGCTCGTGGCTGCCGCGCGCGAGCACGCGCCCCTGCTCGAGCCAGACGACCTCGTCGGCGAGGGCGATCGTGGCCTGGCGGTAGGCGACCACGACCACGGTGGTCGGCTGCTCGCTGGGGGGCCCTTCTCTCGACTGCAGGGCGTCGAGGATCCGGGCCTCGACCGCCGGGTCGACGGCGCTGGTGGCGTCGTCCAGGACGAGCAGCCGGGGACGGCGGACCACGGCCCGGGCGAGCGCGAGGCGCTGCCGCTGACCGCCCGACAGGGTCGCCCCGCGCTCGCCGATCCGGGTGTCGAGGCCGTCGGGCAGGTCGGCGACGAACTGGGCGGCCGCCGCGACCCGCAGGGCCGCCCACACCTCGTCGTCGCTGAAGGGCTCGTCGAGGGTGATGTTGCCGCGGACGGTGTCGTCGAACAGGAAGGTGCCCTGCGCGACGAAGGCGGCCTGCCCGCTGACCTCGCCCTCGCGCAGCCGTCGCAGGTCGACGCCGTCGAGCACGACCGAGCCGTCGGTCGGGTCCACCAGCCGGACCAGCAGGCCGGCGAGGGTCGACTTGCCCGAGCCGGTGGGGCCGACGACGGCGACGGTGCTCCCCGCGGGGACGTCGAAGGTGACGCCCGACAGCGTGGGTCGGGTGGTGTCGGCGAAGGTGAAGTCGACGGCGGCCAGGCCCAGCGCGGCGCCGCCGGTGGCCGGGGCGGCGGCCTCGGAACCGTAGGGCGTCTCACCGGTGGCGTCGAGCACCGGGGTGACGCGGTCGAACCCGGCGAGTGCCCGCGGGAGGTCGGCCAGCACCCAGCCGATGGCCCGGATCGGCAGCGCCAGCAGGGTGAACAGGTAGGCGATGGACACGAGGCTGCCGGCGTCGGTGCTGCCGTCGGCGACCCGGCCCGCCCCGATCAGCAGGACGGCGAGGGTGCCGAGGCTGGGCAGCGCCTCCATCAGCGGGTCGAACAGGCCCCGGACGCGGCCGACGGCGACCAGCCCGTCGCGCAGCTCCTCGGCGCGCCGGCCGAAGCGCTCGGTCTCCGACGCCTCGCGGCCGAGGGTCTTCACCACCAGCGCCGCGTCGAAGCTCTCGTGGGCGATCTCGCTGACCTCGGCCCGCAGCTGCTGGGCCCGCTGCATGCGCGGGCTCATGACCTGCGAGTAGACGACGTTGACGACGAAGACCAGCGGGAAGACCACCAGCCCGACCAGCGCGATCAACGGATCGGTGAGGAAGAGCGCCACGACGGTGATGACGATCATGACGATGGCGCCGCAGGCGAAGGGCAGGGGCGCGACGAAGAACCACGCCGCCTCGACGTCGGAGTTGGCGTTCGACAGCAGCTGACCGGTCGGGTGGCGCTGGTGCCAGGACAGCGGCAGCCGGAGGTACTGGCGGGTGACCCGGCGGCGGTACTCGGCCTGCAGCCGGAAGCTCATGATGCCGGCGAAGAGCCGGCGGCCGAGGATGCCGAGGATCTTGAGCAGCGCGACCCCGATGATCGCGGCGGAGGCAAGCGCGAGGGCCGCGGCGGTGGTGGCGCCCTCGGCGAACGAGGGCAGCAGCACCCGGTCGGTGACTTCGCCGATGACCCAGGCGCTGGCAACCGTCATCGCCCCGTACAGGCTGCTGGCCAGCAGGGCGGCGGTGAACATGCCGGGCTGTTCGACGATCGCGCGCCGGATGTGTCGGAGACCGCGCCGCACCACGGCGTCTCGGCGGCGGGCCACAGGTCTCCTTCGGTAGAACGGCGGGCTCTCGGATGGTACGCGATCGTTAGGCCTGCTAAACGGTCACGCGCCGGACGACGCACCTGTCCCATCCCGGCTGCCTGGGTAACCTCCGGCGATGGCCACCTCTTCCTTCGCCGCCCGGGAACGTGCCGCGCTGGCCGAGCTGCTGGCCGAGCTGGGGCCCGACGCGCCGACGTGCTGCGCGGGCTGGACGACCGCCCACCTGGCGGCGCACCTCGTCGTCCGCGACCGCCGGCCCGACGCGCTGCCCGGCTTCGCGCTGGAGGTGCTGCCCGCGGCCCGCCCGCTCACCGCGCACTCCCACCGCCTCGAGGACCGGCTGCGCGCGTCCACCCGGTACGGCGAACTGGTCGCGCAGGTGCGGTCCGGTCCGCCGGTCTGGCTCCCGGGCGGCTGGCCGGTCATGTCGGTGATCGACGTCCACGAGTTCGCCATCCACCACGAGGACGTCCGGAGGGCGCAGCCCGGCTGGACGCCGCGCACCCTGTCGCGGACCGACCAGGACACCCTCTGGCCGCTGGCCAGGTTCTACGGGCGTCGGGCGGCCGGACGCCGCGGCCTGGTGCTGCGCCGCTCCGACACCGGCGCCGAGAAGCGGCTCGGCGCCGGCGGCAGGACGGTGGAGGGCGAGCCGATGGAGCTCCTGCTCTGGGCCGCCGGCCGCCGCGACGTGGCCCGGGTGGCCGTAGTCCTGACCGCCAGGACCGCGGTTTCGGCCCCCCTCCCGGGGGGCCGAAACCGCGGTTCTGGCGAGGAACGCGGGCTGTCCGCCCGCTGGACGCGGTCTCAGGTCGTGCGCGTCACCTTGGTGAGGCCCAGCGGCCGGTCCGGGTCCAGGCCCTTGCGCAGTGCGAGCTCGAGGGCCAGCGACTGGACGGGAACGATGCTCAGCACGGGCAGGAGCTCGTCCGCCACGTCCGGAGGCAGGATCCCGGCGAGTCCAGACCCCTCGGGGTCGTTGCCGATCAGGTGGACGTCGGCGCCACGCCCGTACAGGTCCGGTAGCAGCGCCTCCACCGATGCGCGGCCGGTCCGCTCCCCGACGAAGCAGAAGACAGGCGTACCCGTCGTGACGGCGGCCAGCGGGCCGTGCTTGGCGTCCGCCGCGCTCCACCCCGACGCGGCGATGCTGCTCGTCTCCATCAGCTTCAGCGCGCCTTCCCGGGCGGTCGCGGCACCGAAGGCGCGACCGATCAGGAGCGCGCGATCGGCGTCGGCCAGCCGCTCCGCCAGGTCCGGGGCCAGCCCGGCCGAGCGCCGGATCACCGTTCGCCCGTGTTCGGCCAGGGCGCGGATGTCGGCGTCCACCCGCCCGGCGGGATCCCCGGCGACGGCACGCAACCACATGTGGAGGGCGATCAGCTCCGCCGTGTAGGACTTCGTCGCCGCCACGGAGCGCTCGGGACCGGCGAGCAGGGGGACGTGGACGTCGGCAGCCAGGGCGAGGGGGCTGCCCGGATCGTTGGTGAAGGCGATCGTCGGGCCGCCGCGGGCTCGCGCGCTCTCCAGCGTCGCGATCAGATCCGGCGACGCGCCGCTCTGGGACACCGCCACCAGGCAGCTGTTCGGGTCGTGGACGTTGCGTCCGTAGACAGTCGCGACGCTGGGCGTGGCCATCGCCGCGGGCAGCCCGAGGAGCGCCTGGGCCAAGTACTGCGCGTAGACCGCCGCGTGGTCGCTGGTGCCCCGCGCCGCGAAGACGAGACCGGACAACCGCCCCGCGGCGAGCCGGTCACGGAGGAACTCCGCTGCTGCGTCCACGGCACGGCGGTCGGCGACGAGGTCGAGCCAGCGGTCGGGCTGCTCCGCGATCTCGCGGCGCATCAGCTCCCCGGGGGCCGTCACGACAGGCCCGTGATCATCGAGACGATCTCGTTGCGGCTGGTCTCCTGCACCGACCGGACCCCGACCTGCTTGCCACGTCGCAGCACCGCGATGCGGTCGGCGAGCCGGAACACCTGGTCGAGGTTGTGGCTCACCAGGAGGACGGCCGCGCCGCGCTCGCGCAGGCGGGCGATCAGCTCCTCCACCTTCGCCGTCTCGGCGACGCCGAGCGCCGCCGTCGGCTCGTCCATGAGGACCAGCCCGGTCGCCCAGTGGGTGGCGCGGCAGATCGCGATGCCCTGGCGCTGGCCACCCGAAAGGTCGCGCAGCGTGGCCCGGGCGGACGGGATGCGGACGTCGAGGGCGTCGACGAGCTCCTGCGTCTCCCTCGCCATGCGCCGCCGGTCGAGCAGCCGGAGCGGACCACGGACCAGCTCGCGCCCGAGGAACATGTTCATGTAGACGGGCTGCTCGTCGACCAGGGCCAGGTCCTGGTAGACCACCTCCACTCCCTTCCGCCGGGCGTCGGAGGCGTCACGGAAGTGGACCTGCTCGCCGTTGAGCCAGATCTCGCCCTCGCTCGGCTGGTAGAGGCCGGAGATGATCTTCACCAGCGTCGACTTGCCGGCCCCGTTGTCGCCCACGAGCGCGACGATCTCCCCCGCGGCGACCTCGAGGTCGAAGCGCTCGACCGCGACGACACCGCCGAAGTGCTTGTGGATGCCGTTCAGTCGCAGCGGTACCTGCACGGCGGTGGCGGCGGTCACGGGTTCCTCCGGCGGTCGGCGAGCACGTTCGAGGTGTCTGGGGAGAGGTGCTGCGGCAGCGAGCCGTCGGCGGCCCACACGCCGACGACGTGCGGTCGGCCGGTCGACACACCGGCGATGGCCGCGGTGAGAGCCCGGGTGACGAACACCTGTGCGCGGAAGCCGAAGACCACCGTGTCGCCCACCTCGACGGAGGGCCCGTCGGAGGCGTCGACGATCGCGTAGTAGTCGATGGCCTCCGGGGCGGGCATCTCCACCGGCAGCGTCGGCGCGGTGGCCGGGTCGGCGCCGTCCCCGACGACGACGGCGCGGGTGGCCGTCCCCCCGAGTACGGGATCCACGTAGAGGCCGCCGCCGAAGACGTACGCACCTCCGCCGTAGGTGTGCGACACCTCCGACACATAGGCGACGGCGGGCTCCTCGACCAGGTCCTCCACGGCGTGCCACGGGGTGGTGCCGGTGAGGCCGTGGCCCGGCTCGACCTGGGTCACGCCGGCCTCGGCCAGCATCGGCAGGGTCGCCGCGGAAGTGGTTCCCGGCCCGTTGACGGCGACGTCCGCCCGCCCGGCGCGCCGCAGGCGCTCCACCGCCACCTGCAGGGTCGCGAGGTTCGGGGTGGGCCGGACCGTCCGGGCGTCACTGTCGAAGAGCATCGCCGGGAACGTCGTCACACCCGCGAAGCGCCCACCGGTCAGCCCGTCGAGCCGGTCGGCGACGCGGACGACGTCCGCGGCGTCGAACCCGCCCTCGTGGCCGCGGTAGAAGCGGTCCCCGTCGGCCACGATCCGGGCGAGCAGCGCCTGCTCCCGACCGGCGGCAGCGCTGGCAGCGGCGGCCTCGGCGGCCTTCGTCTCGTTGAACACGGTCCAGAAGGACGGCGCCAGCGCGGCGCCTCGGGCCGCCTCGGACCGCGGGATCTGCACCAGGTGCCCCAGGTGACCGATGCGGAGACCGCCGGCCGCGTCGGCCTCAGCGTCCTGCAGGTCGACCCCCACGGCGTGCGTGATCCCCTCCTCGGCCAGCGCCCGGGAGACGTCGGGGTTGCGACCGAGCTGCTTGGTCATGGCGAAGGCGCTCAGCCCCAGCCGCGCGGCCTCGGCCGCGATCGCCGCGGCGTTGCGGCGCACGGCGTCGAGGTCGATCGCATAGCAGTTGGCCGGCAGCTCGCCGGAGCGGTGCAGCTGCGCGGCGGCGCGCAGGAAGTCCGGGTTGCGCCTGCGGAGCAGGTCCAGGAACACGTCTCTTCCCTCCGTCAGCTGCCGCGCTTGCCGCGGAGCGAGATCGACACGGCGATGAGGATGATCGCGGCGCGGGCGACCATCTGCTGCGACACCGACAGCCCGGCGAGGATCAGCCCGTTGTTGAGCATGGTCATGAGCAGGCTGCCGACGACCGCGCCGACGACCGAGCCCTTGCCGCCGAACAGGCTGGTGCCGCCGACGATGACGGCGGCGATCGCCGTCATGAGGTCCGCCTCGCCCAGGGTGTACCGGGCGCCCTGCAGGCGGGCGGAGTAGAGCAGCCCCACCACGGACGCGGCCATCGCGCTGCCCACGAGGACGGCGACCCGGACCCGGTCCACCTTGATCCCGCTGACCCGCGCGGCGGAGGCGTTGTTCCCCACGGCCAGCACGTGCGCGCCGTACCGGGTCTGGCGCAGCGCCACTGCGCCCAGGACGACGATGAAGGCGGCCCACCAGACGGTGGCCGGCAGCCCCAGCCACTTCGCACCGAACAGGCTGATGAAGGCGCTGTCGGTGACGGGCACGGACTGCAGGTCGGTGAGTTCCCGGGCGAGGCCGGCGACCAGACCCATCGTCGCCAGCGTGACCAGGAAGGACGGCAGCCGTACGGCGGCGACGAAGATCCCGTTGAGCAGGCCCACACCCAGCCCCACCCCGAGCGCCGCAAGCACGGCCAGCGGCCACGACCCGGTGTTCTGCAGGACGACCGCGGCGCTCAGGGCCGACAGGGCCACCACGGATCCGATCGACAGGTCGATCTCGCCGGCCGACAGGACGAAGACCAGTCCCACGGCGAGCACCATGATCGGCGCCGCCTGCACGAGGATGTTCGTGAGGTTGGGGACGCTCAGGAAGCTCGAGGGCTGGGTGACGGCGAAGAAGAGGAAGACGACGACGAAGCCGGCGTAGACGACGTAGTCCTTCCACTGGACGCCCGCGAGCCAGCCGGGTCGCTGGGCCGGCGCTGTGGTCGTGGTCATTCGGAGTCCTCCGGGTCGGAGCCGAGACGGGCGGCGCGCAGCGCCAGGTCGAGGGTGCCGACGACCGACGCACGGGTCCCCAGCGTGGTGGTGCGGACGTCCACGGGCGCCTTGCCGAGCTCGGCGAGGGCGGCCCGCACGGGGGACAGCAGTTCGGGGCGGGAGCCGACGCCCCCGCCGAGGACGACGAGCGCGGGGTCGAGCACCGCGGTCACCGCAGTGATCGTCAGGGCGAGGAGACGGCCGTGCTCGGCCACGACGGCGACGGCGGCCGGGACGCCACGGGCGGCCAGGTCGAAGACCTCGCGGGTGCTCGTGGCCGTGCCGGTCGCCGCGCTGTAGCGGGCGGCGACCGTCTCCCCCGCCGTGGCCTCCTCCAGTGCACCGCGGTGCTGGTTCACGGGGTCGAACGGGTCCGTTCCGAGCGGGAGGTAGCCGATCTCGCCGGCGGCCCCGTGGGCGCCGCGGACGACGCGGCCACCGCTGACGATGCCCATACCGATCCCGGTCCCCACGGCGATGAAGACGAAGTCGGCGCAGCCGCGCGCCGAACCGACCCAGCGCTCGCCGACCGCGGCGGCGGTGACGTCGTTCTCGAGCACGACGGGGTGCCCGAGTTCTGCTGCCAGCTCGTCGCGCAGGCTCACACCGGACAGGCCGTCGACGTTCGGTGACAGCCCGAGGGTGCCGTTCTGCGCGTCGGGCACGCCCGGTGTGCCGACAGCGGTCGCACGGACGGCGGCGGGCACCGCGCCGGCAGAGCTCACCAGGCTCCGGCCGAGTACCGCGATCTGGTCGACGACGTGACGTCCGCCGCGCGGGTCCGTCGCGGTCGCCATCTCGGCGAGGACTGCGCCGGACTCGTCGGCGACGGCTGCGCGGACCTTGGTCCCGCCGAGATCCACACCCAACACCAGGGCGCCGTCCCGGCCAGATGGGCCGGACGGGTCGTGAGGCACGGTCTGCTCCTTCGGCGCCCCCGCCGTGCGAGGGCCGTGGGACTGTCAGGAAACGGTGAGCAGCCGCGCAGGGTTGCGCGCCAGCATCTGGTCCAGCGCGTGCTCCGGGACGCCGAGGTCGCGCACCATCGGCACGAAGCTCCGGCCCAGGTACGAGTAGCCGCTCTGGCCGTGGGTCGCGGCGTTGAGGTAGACCTCGGCGCCGGTCATGTCCAGGGACAGCAGGATCCGGTCGGCGTACCCCTCGGCCACGAGCGTCGCCAGCCCCTGCGCCCGGGAGCGGTCGGAGCGGTAGTACGCCCGCTTGCCGAACTCACCCTCCGGCGGGTCGGCCGGTGGCGGCGCGAGGACGAAGTCCCAGAACTGCTTGCCGATGGTGTCGAAGGCGACGCTCACGCCGGTGTCCAGGACGCGCTGGACGTACGACAGGTCGGGGTGGATGTCCATGTGCCCGATGACGACGCGGGACAGGTCCATGCCCTCCTCCCGGAGGATCTCGACCTGCTCGAGCGCCATCGTGCCGTGCGTGGTGTGCGTGTTGAGCGCCAGCCCGGTGTCCCGGCAGGCCCGCGCCGCCGCTCGGAGGCACTTCTCCTCGTGGACGGTGATCTCGTCCAGGCCGGTCGCCTGCTCACCGAGGATCCCGACCGTGATGCCGGTCCCGCCGACGCCGACGGTGGCGTCGGCGACGAACCGGGCGTGCATGGCGTCCACGTCGGCCGCCAGCGCCCACTGCGGTGAGTAGGGCTCCAGGTAGACCGACGCCCCGGCGACGACGTGCAGTCCGCTCCGACGGGAGATCTCCTGCAGCAGACCGAGGCTGTCACCTTCGGCGTCACGTCCCACCACGCCGTACGGGCTGAGGTCGACGACGGTGCCGAAGCCCAGATCACCGATTCCCCGCAGGGCCGTCACGGCGACCTCCACCGGGTCGTCGACGGTCCCGCCGGACAACCACGGACCGGGGACGAGCGAGACGAGGTGCTCGTGCGGCATGATCCGGCCGAGGTCGGCGGGGTCGACGGGGCCGAGGACGGTTTGGACGTGGCCCATCGGGTTCCTCCGGAGGTGGGTGCTCCCCGGGGCCGGCGCCTGCGCGACCGGCCCCGGGGAACGGATCAGGGAAGGACGCCGGACGGGGGCTCTTCGGCGTAGTCGCTCTCCCAGCCCTCGACGATGTTGTCCTTCGTGACGGCGAACGGCGGGTTCGCGACGAGCTCGGGAGCCTGCTTGCCGAGGACGCCATAGGCACCCACGATCGCCAGCCCTCGGCCCAGGCCGACCGACGAGTTCCCCACGATGCCCACGACGTTGCCGTCCCGCATCATGTCCGAGGCCAGATTCGCCTCGAGGTCGTTCGTGACCACCTTGACGTCGCTTCGGCCGGCCTGGCGCAGAGCGGCGAGCACGCCCTCCGCGGCGGTGGCCCAGGCGACGTAGATGCCCTTGATCTCGGGGTTGCGCGTGATCATCGCGTTGGCGATGTCCTCGGTGCGGGCCGGGTCGCTGAAGCCCTCCTCCGCGACGATCTCGATGTCGGGGTAGAGGTGGGCGGTCCAGTCCTTGAACGCCTGGTCGCGCTGGTTGGTGAACCAGAAGTCGGCGTCGTGGTACAGGTACCCGACCTCGCCCTCGCCGCCGATGGCCTCACCGAGCATCTCGGCGTTGGCCTTGCCGTACTCGGTGAGGGCACCGGTGACGATGGAGACGATCTCGTCGCCGCTCTCGTAGCCGGCCGGCGGCGTGGTCATGACCGCGAGCTTGACGCCGGCGTCGACGGCCGGCTGGAACGCCGCGGCGGCCGACGTGGGGTCGACGGCGATCGTCACGATGATGTCGGGATCGAGCGCGAGCACGCTCTGCAGGTTGTCGGCCTGGCGGGCAGGGTCGAAGCCGGCCTCGGTGCTGGCAACGACCTCGATCCCCAGGCGCTCGAACTCCTCGCGAGCGCCCTTCTCGGTGGCGCCCACGAGCGCCGAGGACTCGTGCCACACGAAGGCGGCGGTGTAGTTGCCCGCCTTGACCTGGGCGACCTCCTCGTCGGTCAGCTCCAGTTGGTCGAGGCTCTCGGGCGTCTCGCCGTTGGGCCCGGTGAACTCCAGGCTCGGCTCCTCCGCAGGGCTTCGATCGGCGGAGGCGTCGTCGGCCTCCCCGCTGCAGGCGGTCAGCGCGAGCGACCCCGCGAGGGTGGCCGCGACGGCGAGCCGCCAGGTCTTGCCGCTGAGCATGTGCTTCATTGCTGTCTCCTCGGGCGAGTGCCGCGCTGGTAGCGGGCCAAGCGCTTTCAATTTCACGCTGAACGTATTAGAACGACATCTAGCCCGTCGGTGTCAAGACCGCGCGGACGAAGTAGCGTCACGGTCTGGTCACGAGGTTACATACGGCCTCGGATAGCGAACCATTGGCCTCAGTTCGCAAGGAAAGGAGGGGGCATGGAGCCGGAAGTCTCGAACCGGAACCGTGCAGCCGTCCTGGCGCACGTGCTGGAGGCCTCCCCGACCACCCGGGCCGCCGCGGCCACCGCGACGGGCCTGTCCCCTGCCACCGTCTCGCGCATGGTCGACGCGCTGATGAGCGAGGGCCTGCTGCGCGAGACCGACGAGGTCGCCAGCGGACGACGTGGGCGCCGGGCCACCCTGCTCGAGGCCGTCGCCGACCGGAGCGTGGTCGTGGGCGTGGACCTCGGCGCCTCCAGCGCCCGCTTCATCGTCGCCGACCTGCTGGGTCAACCGCTGCATCACCGCACCTGCCCGACACCCACCGACCGCGGCCCCGCCGAGTTGGCGGCCTGGCTGGCCGAGGAGGTGGTGGCGACCGCCGGCGACCTGGCGGACCGGCTGGCGGCGGTCGCCATCGGGCTGCCGGGGGCGGTCCGCCGGCACGACCGCCGGGTCTTCAGCGCGCCGAACCTGCCGCAGGTGGAGCAGCCGGTCTTCCTCGACGTTCTCGAGGAGCGGCTCGGACCCGGACTCGACCTCGACAACGACTCCAACTACGCCCTGCTCGGCGAGCAGCGGTTCGGCGCCGCACGGTCGGCTCCCACGGCCGTGATGCTGACGGTGGGGGCGGGGCTCGGGGCGGGCGTGGCACTGGACGGCCGGCTCCTGCGCGGACGCAACGGGCTGGTGGGCGAATTCGGTCACCTGCCTGTCGGACCCCTCGGCTCCCCTCTGGAGCACCTGGTCACCGGGCCGGGGATCATGCGCCGAGCCGCGGAGCTGGGCGTCGACATCGCCTCGCCCGCGGCTCTGTTCTCCCCCGACGCCGACGGTCAGCTCCTGGCGATGCGCCGCCACGTCGAGCAGGCACTGCTCGTCGTCCTCACCGCCGCGGTCGTGAGCTACGAGCCGGACACGATCGTGCTCGGCGGGCGTATCGCCCGGTCCCTCGCGCCCCACCTCGACGGCCTGGGCGAGGACCTCCGGCGGACCGTGCCCTCCGCGCCGCCGGTCGTCCCAGCCCAACTGGGCGACCTCTCGGGGGCTCTGGGCGCGGTGGTGGCCGCACTGCACCGCGTCTACCTCGGCCTGGGGGTCGGTGAGCAGGACCTCGTCCGGGTGCCGCGCCCCCGGGACCTGGGCCTGGCTGAGTCGGACCTGGCGGACGCGGGCTGAGGTCCCAGCGAGCCGGCCGACGCGACGTCGCGGTCGTCGACGTGTCCTGAGGTGCCAGAACCGCGGTTTCGGCTCCCCGCCTGGGGGGCCGAAACCGCGGTTCTGGCACCTCAGGGGAGCGGGTGGTCGACCTCGTGGCGCACCGGGTGGCCGGCGTCGGCGAGGGCGGCCTTGACGTCGCCGACCCGCAGGACGCCGAAGTGGAAGACGCTCGCGGCGAGCACGGCGTCCGCGCCGGCGTCCACCGCGGGCGGGAAGTGCTGAGGAGCCCCCGCTCCCCCGCTGGCGATCAGCGGCACGCTCACCTCGCGCCGGACCAGCCTGATCAGCTCGGTGTCGAAGCCGGCCCGGGTGCCGTCGGCGTCCATGGAGTTGAGCAGGATCTCGCCGGCGCCGAGCTCCGCAGCGCGGACGCACCACTCGACGGCGTCCTGACCGGTGCCCCGCCGGCCGCCGTGGGTGGTGATCTCGAAGCCGGAGTCGGTCGCGGCGCCGTCCTGCACGCGGCGCGCGTCCAGGGACAGCACCAGCACCTGGTTGCCGAACCGGTCGGCGATCTCGGCGATCAGCTCCGGCCGCGCCACCGCGGCGGTGTTCACGCCGACCTTGTCCGCGCCGGCTCGCAGCAGCCGGTCGACGTCCTCGACGCTGCGCACGCCGCCGCCCACCGTCAGCGGGATGAACACGCTCTCGGCGGTGCGGCTGACCATGTCGTAGGTGGTGGCGCGGTCGCCGGAGCTGGCGGTGATGTCCAGGAAGGTGAGCTCGTCGGCGCCCTCGGCGTCGTACACGCGCGCCATCTCGACGGGGTCACCGGCGTCGCGCAGGTCGACGAAGTTCACCCCCTTGACAACCCGGCCGGCGTCGACGTCCAGGCACGGGATCACCCGCACGGCGAGACTCACGCCCCGGCTCCGCGCACGGCGTCGGCCTCGATCTCGACGAGCATCTCGGGGTCGATCAGGGCGGAGACCTCGACCATCGTGGTCGCCGGCCGGATGTCGCCGAAGAACTCGCCGTGGGCCCGCCCGACCTCCTCCCACCGGGAGATGTCGGTGACGAACATCCGCGTGCGGACGACGTCGGCGAGGGTGAACCCGGCCCGTTCCAGAGACCGCTCGATGGTGGACAGCACCTGCCGGGTCTGTTCGGCCGCGTCGCCGGGATGGGCCACCGCGCCGTCGACGACCGACGTCGTCCCGCTGACCCAGGCGGCGTCCCCGCGGACGACGACCCGGCTGTAGCCGACGACGCCCTCCCACGGCGCGCCCGAGCCCAGGCGGATGACGCTCACGCGCTCGCCTCCTCGGTGACCCGCAGCGCCTCCGGGAGCGTGAACGCGCCCGCGTACAGCGCCTTGCCCACGATCGCCCCTTCGACGCCGATCGCGGTGAGCCCGGTGAGCGCGCGGATGTCGTCCAGCGAGCTGACGCCGCCGGACGCGATGACCGGGCGGGGCGTGGCGGCGCAGACCTCGCGCAGCAGGCCGAGGTTGGGGCCCTGGAGCGTCCCGTCCTTGGTGATGTCGGTGACGACGTACCGGGCACAGCCCTCGGCGTCGAGGCGGGCCAGCGTCTCGTAGAGCTCGCCGCCCTCCTTGGTCCAGCCTCGGGCCGCCAGCCGCGTGCCCCGCACGTCGAGGCCGACGGCGATGCGGTCACCGTGCTCGGCGATCGCCCGGGCGCACCACTCCGGCGACTCCAGCGCCGCGGTGCCCAGGTTCACCCGGCGGCAGCCGGTCGCCAGGGCCGCGGCCAGCGACTCGTCGTCCCGGATGCCGCCGGAGAGCTCGACGTCGACGTCCAGCTCGCCCACGACCCGGGCGAGCAGCTCGCGGTTGGTCCCGCGGCCGAACGCCGCGTCGAGGTCGACGAGGTGGACCCACTCGGCGCCGTCGCGCTGCCACTGCAGCGCGGCCTCGAGGGGATCCCCGTAGGAGGTCTCGCTCCCGGCCTCCCCTGGACGAGACGGACGGCCTGGCCGTCGGCGACGTCGACGGCGGGGAGCAGCTGCAGCTTCGGCACGGCGACCAGCCTAGGGACGTCCGGCTGCTGGCCCGGCGGTGCCCTGCGGCAGGCTGGTGCGCGTGGAGTTCTCCGAGGTCGTCCGCCGGCGCCGCATGGTCCGCGACTACGACCCCGACCGGCCGGTGCCGCCGGAGGTCCGCGAGCGGCTGCTGGAGCACGCGATCCGCGCGCCGTCGGCCGGGTTCAGCCAGGGCTGGGCGTTCCTCGTGCTCGAGGACGCCGGTGACCGGGAGTGCTACTGGGCGGCCACCGCACCGGACGGTCCACCCGATCCCTGGCTGAGGCGCATGAGCCGCGCGCCGCTGCTGATCGTCCCGCTGTCGAACAAGAGCGCCTACCTGGACCGGTACGCCGAGCCGGACAAGGGATGGACCGGCCGCGACGAGGCGCGCTGGCCGGTGCCCTACTGGGACGTCGACGCCGGCATGGCGGCACTGCTCGTGCTGCTCACCGCGGTCGACGAGGGCCTCGGGGCGTGCTTCTTCGGCGTCCCGGCGGAGCGGGTGAATGCCTTCCGGGCCGCCTTCGAGGTGCCCGACGAGTACCGCCCGGTCGGCTGCCTGTCGATCGGCTACCCGGGGGACGGCGACCGTCGCTCCCCCTCCCTGCGCCGCGGTCGGCGCCCCGTCGAGGAGGTCGTGCACCGTGGCAGCTGGTGAGGGTCGGGCCGTGCTGGTCACCGGCGCGTCGCGGGGCATCGGTCGCGCGATCGCCCGCGCGTTCGCCGAGCGGGGCGACCGGGTCGCCGTCCACTGGGGCCGGTCGCGGGAGCGGGCGGAGCGCACCCTGGCCGAGCTGCCCGGTGAGGGGCACGTGCTCGTGCAGGCCGACATGACCGACGCCGACGCGGTGGGCGCGATGGTGGACGGCGCGGCCGACCAGCTCGGTGGCCTGGACGTGCTGGTCAACAACGCCGGCGTCTTCACGGCCCACCCGCCGCTCACCACGTCCTACGAGGAGTGGCAGGCCGCCTGGTCGCAGACGCTGGCGACCAACCTCGTGGGCGCCGCGAACGCCACCTTCCGCGCGGTGCCGCACCTGATCGCGGCCGGCGGCGGCGCGGTGGTCAACGTGTCCAGCCGCGGTGCCTTCCGCGGCGAGCCGGCCAACCCGGCCTACGGCGCGTCGAAGGCGGGGCTCAACGCGTTCGCCCAGTCGATGGCCCTGGCGCTGGCGCCGCACGGCATCTCGGTGACCTGCGTGGCACCGGGCTTCGTGCAGACGGAGATGGCGCGCGAGGTGCTCGACGGCCCGGGAGGGGACGCCGTCCGGGCCCAGTCGCCGTTCGGCCGGGTGGCACGGCCGGAAGAGGTCGCCGCGGCCGTCGTCTTCCTCGCCTCGCCGGAGGCGGGGTTCTCGACCGGGACGATCGTCGACGTCAACGGGGCGTCGTACCTGCGCAGCTAACCCAGGTGGGTGGTACCGGCCACGAGGACCAGGTCGGCGCTGTGGGCCCCGGCGACGTCCACGCCGGCCGGCCGCGGGGTGAGACCGGGCAGCCCGTCGAGGCCGGTGCTGCCCTCGACCACGCGCAGGGTCACCGGCCCGTCGCCGGTGATGCTGAACGACGCCTGCAGCCCGCCGTCGGGCGGCGCGTGGAAGGTGACCTGCAACCGGTCGGTGGCCAGCGCGTCGGCCGGGACGGCCCGGCCGGCGATCCGGCCCCCGACCACCGCGCCGCCGTCCGCCGCCAGGTCGAGGGTCACGAACCGGACCTCGGACCGCTGGGAGGCCACCCGCACGGTGAGCTCCCGCCGGTCGCCGACCACCGTGTCGGTGACCGTGGTGACCGCGGCGCGGTCCAGGTCGGCCTGCTGCGCCGGCCCGGTGCGCAGCGCGCCCACCAGGTAGGGATAGCGGTCCGGGAGCGGGTCGCCGCCCGTGACGTGCGACGCCGTCCACTCCCCGGGGTGCTGCTCGGTGCTCGCCCACCAGGCCTGGGGGCGGTCGGTGTCCAGGACGTAGGCCAGGCGCGCCGGCACCGGATGCTGGGCGTCGAAGCGGTCCACGGCCAGCCCGACCAGCCCGCAGGCCACGGCGAACGCGGCGGCGACCCCGGGGAGCAGGGCGCCGCGACCGGTCCCGCCCGCCGGCAGGACCAGCTCGACGGCCGGGAGCAGCACGAGGAGCAGCACGGCGGCGAGAAGGGCGGGAGCCGCGGCGGTGCGCATCCCGAGCGCGGGGAAGAACAGCGCGATCGTCGGCGCCAGGACGGCGACTGCGACGCCGCCGCTCAGGAGAGCTCCCAGCAGCCCGGGCGCCCGCCAGCGGGTGAGGAGGAGCAGACCGGCCACTCCCCGGCCAGCGCCGGCCAGGCACCGAGGTAGGACCCGCCCGGGGCGACGAGAGCGAGGACGACGCCCAGCGTCGCCGGCCAGGCCAGCGCTCCGACGATCAGCGGGACCGCGCCGATCCGCCGTCGCAGCGCGACGTACCAGGTGAGCACGACGGCGGCGACCAGCGCGAGCACGGTCACGCGGAACCAGCCGGGCCGCCAGGGGTCGAGCATCTCCCGGTAGGCCGGCCGGACGGCGCCCATCACCCACCACAGGCCTGTGACGGCCAGCGGGGCGAGGACGAGGGGCACGAGCGCGAGCGCCGCTCCGGCCGCCGTCCTGCCGTACGGGCTCCGCCCGCGGCGCGCGGCGACGACCGCGACGAGGACCACCGCGCCGAGGCCCGCGAGGGCGATCGGGACGACGAACCGGTCGGGATAGCGGACGAGCTCGCCGAGGACCGGGAAGTAGGTGGCGTCGTCGGCCCCCTCCTGCACCAGGGGTCCGAGGTCCCGGGTGCCGAACTCGCGGGTGAGGGCGAGGGCGTTGTCGCCGAGGGCCTGGAGGCTGCCCCGGTCCACGCGCGCCGGCTGGTCCTGCGGGGTGTGGTAGCCCGCGGAGCCGTCGACGAAGGCGGTGTCGAGGCCGGTGAAGCCGTCCCGTCCGGTCAGCACCGTGAAGTCGGTGGAGTTCGGCAGCACCCGGTGGACCTCGACCGCGACGCTGCTGGCCACCGGGTGCATCGCGGCCGCGGCGTAGGCGTCGATCAGCCCGGCGTTGCCCGGCGACGTCCGGAACATGATCGGCGGGCCGCTGCTGCCCCGGGCCTCGAAGTTGAGCATCACGCCGCCGCCCGCGGCGAGGGGGTGCACGCCGGCGAACGCCTCGGCGCCGCAGCGGCAGGCCCCCTCGGCGTCGGTGAGCACGACGACGACGTCGTTGCGCAGCGGTTCTCCCGCCCGGAGGGCGCGGACGGTCTCCAGGACGGCGGCCACGCCCGCGGCGTCGTCCGCGGCACCCGGCCCGGTCGCGACGGAGTCGTGGTGGGCGGTCAGGAAGAGCCGGCCGGTGGACCCGGTGCCCGGCAGGACGGCGACGACGTTGCGCACACGGGCCATGTGCGCCTCGCCCACGCCGGAGGCCCGGGCGCCGACGGAGTTCTGCACGCGGGTGTCGAGCCCGAGGTCGGTCAGCGTGCTGACGAGCCCGTCGACGACGTCGTCGTTCGCCGCGCTGCCGGTGGCGTGGGTCCGCGTGGCGATGCGCTCGACGTGGCCGAAGGCGCGTTCGGCGCTGAACTCCGTCGGTGGGCCGTCCGCCGACACCGGGTCGGGCGGCTGCAAGGAGGCGACGCTCCAGCCGATGAGCCCGAGCAGCAACGCCACCACCACGAGGCCGGCAGCGCGCACGGCGTCACCCTAGGTGAGCTGATCGCACCGATCCGGTGACCGACCGCGGTTTCAGTCGAGCGTGTCGAGCCAGTTGGTGAGCAGCTGCGCGCCGGCGTCCCCGCTCTTCTCGGGGTGGAACTGGGTCGCCGACAGCGCTCCGTTCTCGACCCCCGCGACGAACCGGTCGCCGTGCTCGGCCCAGGTGACCAGCGGCTTGGCGAGAGGGCTGGGCGGCCCCTCGGCGCCGAGCGGGAACTCGCGGACGCCGTAGGAGTGCACGAAGTAGAACCGCTGGTCGGCCAGGCCGTCGAACAGCGTGCTGCCCTGCGGGACCTCCACCGTGTTCCACCCCATGTGCGGCAGGACCGGCGCCTCGAGCTGCTCGACGACGCCGGGCCACTCGCCGCAGCCCTCCGCGTCGTGGCCGTGCTCGACCCCGCGCTCGAAGAGGATCTGCATGCCGACGCAGATGCCGAGCACCGGCCGTCCGCCGGCCAGCCGGCGGCCGATGGTGCGCGGTCCGTCGACGGCACGGAGACCGGCCATGCAGGCGGCGAAGGCGCCGACACCGGGGACGACGAGCCCGTCGGCCTCCAGCGCGACCCTCTGGTCCGACGTCACGGTGACGTCGGCGCCCACCCGTTCCAGCGCACGCTCGGCCGAGCGCAGGTTGCCCGAGCCGTAGTCGAGCACCGCCACCTTCTTCACGCCTGCCACGGTACGTGCCAGCGATCTGCGGGCTGCTGGGATTCCCGCGCCCGCGATCAGCGGCGCCTACCCGGTGGGGACCGTGACCGCCTCGAGGACGGCGAGCAGTTCGGCCTCGGGGACGTCGTCGCTCAGCACGACGCAGTCGAGCCCGGCGGAGGCCAACCGCCGTATCCCGGCGCGGCAGTCGCCCAGGTCCCCCGCCACGGCCACCGCGTCCAACAGCGCGTCGTCGACCAGATCGACCCGCGGGGCACCGGCCAGCAGGCCTGCGCGGAACGCGGCGGCGAGGTCGGGGTCCACCCCGGCGCAGCGGGTGATCTGGTGCTCGCCGTGCACGCCGAGGAATCGCGCGACCAGCGGCCGGATGCGGTCACGTGCGGCCGAGGCGTCGGTGTCACAGGAGAACGCGACGTAGCTGGACACGTCTGCGTCGGGCCCGAGCACCTGCCGCGCCCAGCCGATGTACGACGGGCCGGCCAGCAGGGACAGCAGCACGCCGTCACCGGTCTCCGCCGCGAGGGCGATCGCGTTCTCCCCCTTCACACCCAGGATGAGCGGCGGCGCCGGCCGCGCCGGCGTGAACGCGAGTTGTGCGTGCACCTGCCACGCGGACCCGTCGTGGTCGACGCGCTTGCCCGCCAGCAACGGGCGAAGGACGTCGACGCACTCGCGCAGCCGGGCCAGGGGCCGCTGGAAGGGGATGCCGAGGTCCTCCTGCATCCACCGGGCGTTGCTGGCGCCCAGCCCCAGGACGGCCCGGCCCTCCGCCAGCTCGTCGAGAGCCGCGAACTCCATCGCGAGCAGCACCGGGTGGCGCGTCCACGGGTTCACCACGCCGAGGCCGACGCGCACCCGCGACGTCGCCTGCGCGACCGCCCCGGCCAACGCGAACGCACCGCGCTCGCAGTAGTCCTCGCTGACCCACACCTCCTCGACACCCAGGTGCTCGGCCTCGACAGCGATGGCCACGGCCTCCCGGGCAGGGCGGCGTCCGGACAGGAGGAGCCCGGCCCTCACCGCGTCCCCTCCTCCGCCACGGTGGCCGGCGCCCCGTCGAGGGCCGCGTCGAGGGCCGCGACGTCCGGGAGGATCGAGGAGACCTCGGGCAGCGCAGCGGCAGTCGCCGTCACGTCCTTCAGCCCCGTGGAGGTGCCCAGCACGACCACGGTCTCGCCCGGACGCACCCACCGCTCGGCGGCGAGTTCGCGGCAGGCGACGACCGCCGCGACGCTGGCGTTCTCGAGGTAGAGACCGGTGGCCGCCGCCAGCCGGCGCTGCTCGCTGGTGAGTCGGTCGTCGGCGATGGCGCCGACGGCTGTTCCGCCGCTGCGCCGCACGACCGAGAGCCCCTGTTCGGTGGCGATGGTCGTGGCGATGGAGAACGCCAGGGTGGACCGTCCCGCCACGCGGCTCGGACGCCCTGCCGCCAGCGCAGCCCGGTAGGCCCCGAACGGATCGACGGCGACCATCCGCGGCAGGCGGTCGGTGACACCGAGGGCCACCAGGTCCTCGAAGCCGCGCAGGATGCCGGCGAGTCCGTCGCCGTACGCCGCCGGCACGACCACCACGTCGGGCACGGCGTCGAGGTCCTCGGCGATCTCGTAGGCGATCGTCTTGTAGCCGTCCACGCCGAACGGATTGGAACCGATGGGTGGGTCGCAGTACCCGGAGAGCGGCTCCCAGCCGCGCTGGGCGACGAGCGTGCGCATCAGGTGCCACCGGTCCGCGGGCTCCGGCAACGCCACGACCGACGCGCCGTAGACCTGCATGAGCGTCTTCATCGTCTGCGGCACGCTCGCCAGGGTGAGGGCGACGCAGCGCATTCCCGCGGCCGCCGCATAGGCGGCCGTGGCCGCGCCGTGGTTCCCGGTGGTGGCGACGACCACCGTGTCCGCGCCGCGGTCGCGCGCGCGCGTCACCGCGACGGCGGCCAGGCGGTCCTTCCACGACCACGTCGGGTTGCGCGACTCGTCCTTGAGCAGCACATCCGCGCCGCAGTCCTCGCTCAGCTGCGGCAACCGCACCAGCGGGGTGCCGCCTTCGCCGAGGCTCACCGGGGCGGCCGCCCCGACGGGCAGCAGCGAGCGGTACCGGAAGATCCCGGGCTCGTCCTCGGCCACGGGCAGCCCGGTGCCGGGGGGCAGCGCGTACTCCGGGTGCACGTTGCTGGACACGCCGGCGGCCGCACAGGTGGGACAGCCGTCGAAGGCGCGCTCCGGCGCCACGACGGTGCCGTCACGCGGGCACCGCAGCCGGCCGGTCGCGAACGTCACGGCTCGACCACTCGCAGGTCGCGCGGGGACGCGGTCAGCCACTCGCAGCCCTCGGTCGTGACGACGACGGTGTCCTCGACCATGATCCCGCCCCAGCCGAGTTCGTAGTACGGCGTCTCGACGTTCACGGTCATGCCCTCCCGCAGGACGTCCCGGCTCGCCGGACCCACGCCGGGGGTCTCGTAGATGTCGAGGCCGATGCCGTGGCCGCAGTGGTGCCGGCGGTAGGGCGTGATGCCTCCCGCCTCGACCGCGGCGACCGCGATCTCGAAGAGCTCGGCACCTCCCAGCCCGGGTGCGATGTTCCGGAGCTGCTGCTCCTCGCCGTCGAGGACGGCGGCGTAGCGGCGCGCGAGCGTCGCGTCCGGCTCACCGAGGACGGCGGTCCGCCCGACGTCGGACCAGTAGCCGTCCAGGACGCAGCCGACGTCGAAGCGGACGATGTCCCCCGCCTCCACCCTGCGTCCGGTCAGCGGAGCGTCGGCCAGGGCACTGCGCTCGCCGGTGGCCACCACGACGAACCTGGGTTCACCACCACCCGCCGCCATCGTCGCCGCGACCCGGGCGCCCAACTCGCGTTCGGTGACGCCGGCGCGGAGTTCGGAGAGAGCGGCTTGGATGCCGGCCTCGGCCAGCTCGGCGGACCGGCGGAGCAGCTCCACCTCGCCGGGCAGCTTCGCGGAGCGGGCGGCTCCGGTCACCCTCCTGGCACCGCCGGACACCGACGCCGTGGGAAGGGTCGCGGCCGCGAGCTCACCGAGGTCGGCCTCCGCCAGGATCCGCCCCCGCGCCCCCGACCGCTGCAGCGCGTCGGCCACGGCCTCCGACAGGCCGGCGTAGCGCTCGGCGTGCGCCCAGCCGGGTGTGGGGCCCTCCGGTTCGTCGAAGAAGAAGCGGCCCCACCCGACGTAGCGGTCCGCGGGCAGCCCACCGGCGACCGCGGCCGGCCCGTCCGCCGCCGGACCGCACAACCACAGGTCGTCCTGGCCCACCAGCGCCACCAGCCCACCGCGACCGATGACGGCGTCGGAGACACTGCGATAGCCGCTGGCGTACAGGACGTCGGCGACCCCGGACACCACGAGCCAGTCGGCGTCGGCGTCGGCCATCACGGCGCGGAGTCGCGCCAGTCGCGCGTCCGCGAGCGCAGTCGGCCGGGTGACGGGAACGCCCGTGAGGGCGGTCACGCACCCACCGCCGCTGACGTCGGTGACGCGGCGAGTTCACGGCAGGGCTCGATGACCTCCTGGGCGAACAGGCGCATCGCTGCCAGCGTCTCGTCCACGGTGTTGCAGGCGAAGAGCAGGCCCGAGCACGTGTCGACCCCGGCGGCCGCGAGCTCGGCGACCCGCGCCCGCACCTGCTCAGGGGTCCCGATCAGGTTGCGCTCCGCGAAGGCCTCGGGGCGTCCCTTCAAGGTCGAGGACGCCAACGAGCGCAGGTGTGCGCAGACCTGGGACCGTTCGAACGTCGCCATCGCCTCCTCCTCGGAGCGCCCCAACGAGACCGCGAACTGCGGCGCGACCTCGAATCCGGCCGGGAGCTCGCGGCCGTTCTCGGCGGCGATCGTCCGGATCTCGGCGATCCCGTCCGCGAGCTCGGCGACGGTCAGGCAGGCGGGGAGCCAGCCCGAGGCGAACAGCGCCGCTCGTCGCCGGGAACCCGGCGCGTTGCCACCGGAGAGCACCGGCAGCGGGGACTGGAGCGGCTTCGGGAAGCTCTCGACGTCCTCGAAGGACACCCACTTCCCCGCGTAGGACGCCCGCCGCTGGGTGAACAGCGCATCCAGGGCCTCGAGGGACTCCTGGGCGTGTTCCCCCCGGTTGAGCGCGACACCGGGCCAGCAGGCCTCGTACTCCTCCCGGTAGGCGCCGATCCCGACACCCAGCACCGCGCGCCCACCCGAGAGCTGGTCGAGGGTCGCCAGCTGCTTGGCCACCACCGCCGGGTGACGGAACGAGAGCACGAGGATGCAGGTGGCCAGCCTGATCCGCTCCGTCCTCGCGGCGACGAAGTTCAGGTAGCCGATCGGGTCGTAGAAGCGCGGCGGCTCCGCGAACTCCTCGCGCACGTACTGCTGGGTCGTGAGGTGGTCGTTGCCCCACACCGAGTCGAAGCCGAGCTCCTCCGCCGTCACGGCCAGCCGGACGGCCTGGTCCGGGCTCGCGAACGGGACGGGGTACATCATCCCCTCGGTCGCGGTGGGGACGCCGAGTCCGAAGCGCATGTGCTGTCTCCCTGCTGTCTCCTGGTGGTCGCGGCGGTCAGGCGGTGGTGCCGACCCGGCCGCGGCTCTGCGTCCTGCCGGCGACGGTCTCCGCGATCACGTAGAGCACGGCACACAGGGCCAGACCGACCAGCGGCTTCAGCGGCGGCGCCCAGTAGTACATGGTCACGGAGGTGATCACCCACGCGACCAGGGCGGACCACCGGACGACGGGTGCCGCGGCGAGCAAGGAGCCGGCCGGGCTGCGCAGGCCACCGAGCAGGAAGAAGTGCGCCAGCAGGATGCCGGCGAACGGCGGCGTCACGGTGCCGATGATCGAGAGGAACGAGAGGAAGTCCCCGGCGAACCCCCCGAAGGCCGTGATCAGGGCGATGCCGATGCCGACGAAGACCCAGATCTTCTTGTTGACGGTCCGTCCGAGCACCTTGCTCGCGTTCGTGAAGGCCAGCGAGGAGGAGTAGAGGTTGTTGTCGGTGGTCGTCCACAGGGCCAGCGCGAGGATCACCGTGGCCGGCACGAGCAGCCCCAGCTGGGTCATCACGATGACGAAGTTGGGGTTCCCCACGGCGCTGGAGGAGATCATGGCCACGGTCTCGAAGAAGCCTGCGCCCAGCACGTAGCCGCAGACCGCGCCGAGGGCGATGTGGGACGGTCGGCGCGCGTAGCGACCGATGTCGCTGGCCAGTGCCGCACCGGTGATCCACGTCGCGATGACGGCCGTGACGGCCACGTCGAAGCCGATGGGAGCGGCCGGTACGGCCTCGACGGCAGCGGAGAATCCGCCCTCGTCCCCTCCGATCCGGAAGAGGCTGTAGAGCGCGAAGACGAGCATCAGCGGGGCGGCGACGACCGAGAGCACGGCCAGGCCCTTGAACCCGAACACGGCGGTGATCGTGACCGCGACGGCGAACAGGATGACCCAGACGGTCCACGGGACGTCCGGGACCAGCCCGACCATGGCGGTGCCGAAGGCGTCCATGAGCACACCGATGAACCCCATCGCCAGGATGCCCAGGACGATCGACGGCACCGCGGAGCCGCGGACGCCGAAGATGATCCGGGACGCCAGATAGGTGGTCAGTCCGGTGCGGTAGCCGATGTAGCCGATGGCCCCACCGATGAGGGCCAGGATGGCGTTGCCCACGAGGATCGCCGTGAGGCCGGTCCCGAAGGTCGTCCCCGCACCGACGGCGCCACCGACGAGGAAGGAGCTGACGCTGATCGCCCAGCCCACCCAGACCGCGACCAGGGAGTAGAGCCCGCGCCGCCGGTCCGTGGGCACGGGGTCCAGCGCGTAGTCGTGCTGGAGACTGACCCTGGTGTCGGACTCCGTGGAGGCGGTCCGCTGGGGCGCCTCCAGGCTGTCCTCGGTGTTGTGGGAAGTCACAGGACACGCTCCTGGAAAGAGGCGATAGGGGTCGGCGTTGCCGTTGCGACAGCGTGGCACTCGACCTGATGAGGGACTACCTGCCCGGCGAACAACGTGACAGGCTGGCAACTTGTGTCGGAACCACAAATTGTTCAGGCGCTGGGTCGGCAACGTCAGCACATGGTCTCCGAGGTCGTCTCGGCGGTCTGGGAGCAGCTGCCCGGCTACTCGACCGATCGCCTCGAGCGCACCGATCTGGAGCGGTTCGTCGCCTGGCACGTCGACCTGATCATCACGCTCATGTCGGCCGGACGGGCACCGACGGAGGAGGAGGTGGCGCGCGCCCGCGACCTGGGGTACAGCCGGGCCCTGCAGGGAGTCCCGGTGGAGTCGGTGATGCAGTCCTTCCGGCTGGCCGAGCAGGCGGTGCTGCGGACGCTCCTCCGCAGCGCGACAGGGTCGGACCCCGCGGCCCTGGGCCGCGCCGTCGAGGCGCTCGTGTGTTCGTTCAACGCTCTCATCGCCGGCAGTACGGCGTCCTACCGGGCGGCGCAGGAGCAGGTCGCGGTGCACTACGAGCAGCTGGAGCGGGACATGGTCGCCGACCTGGCGACCGGCGGCGAGGTCGCGGCGGTCGACTCCCGCGCGCGACTGCTCGGCTCCGACCCGGACGCGCCGCACATCGCGGTCGTCCTGCGCTCCGGCGGCTCCCCCGAGTCCACCGACCGCGCCCGTCGCCAGCTGCTGGCGGCACTGGCACCCGGAGCGGCCGGGCGGATCCTGCACGGGGCGGTCGGTGGCGTCGTACTCCTGCTGCTGCCGGTGGCGGCAGGGGCCCGGACCGGGACCGGGTCCATCGAGGCGTCGGTCCGGCGAGCCACCCAGGGCAGCCCTGTCTTCCGCAACGTCGTCTGCGGCATCGGCAGCGTCGCCGGCCGGCTCGCCGCCGTCGGCGAATCGTGCCGGCAGGCGCTGGTCGCCGCGAAGGTGACCGAAACGCTCGGGCACGTCGGCGACGGGGGGACCGGTCGCGTCGCGGCCTACGACGACGTCCTGCTGGAGGTGGCGCTGCTGTCCGACCACGGGGTGGCCGAGCGCATGGTGCAGCGGTGGCTGGGCCCGATCATGGATCAGCCGCACCTGCTGACCACGCTACGGACCTTTCTGGAGTCCGACCTCTCCCAGATCCGGACCGCGGCCGCGCTCGTGGTCCACCCCAACACGGTGGCCTACCGGCTCGGCCGCATCAGGGAGCTCACCGGCCGCGACGCCCGTCAGGTGGGACCGGCCTTCGAACTGCTGGCCGCGTTGCGAGCGCTGGACCTGATGAGAGCCGGGGCCGCAGGACGTGCAGGCGGGCTGAGCGGCTGAGGCCCGGGCATGCCGCAACCACCCCCTGGGGGCGCGGGTCGCCCGCGGAGCCGGCCCTCAGACCAGGCGGAGGAGGCCCGCGACACTGGCCAGCAGGGCGGCGATCAGGAGGATCCCCGCCAGTGCCACCTGCGGGCCGCCGCGGTCGGGCTCGTCCTCGTCGGTCCGCCAGACGCTCCAGGCACCGCCGAGCAGGAAGCCGCCGACCAGCAGCAGGACGAGACCGAACGTCACGGGCGAGGCACCGAAGCGAATGTCACTACAGGGCGCCCTTGGTGGAGGGGACGTCGGTGACCCGCGGGTCGATCGCCACGGCCTGCCGCAGCGCCCGGGCCAGGGCCTTGAACTGGCCCTCGACGATGTGGTGGGCGTCCCGGCCCGCGTACAGCACGCGGACGTGCAGGCTGATGCGGGCGTTGAACGCGAAGGACTCGAGTACGTGCCTGGTGAGGCTGGTCGGGTAGTCCGGCCCGATCATCGGCGTCATGTTCTCGGGTTCGGCATGCACGAAGTACGGCCGGCCGGACAGGTCCACCGCCGCCTGGGCCAGCACCTCGTCCATCGGGATCGTCGCGTCCCCGTAGCGGGTGATCCCCCGCTTGTCGCCCAGCGCCTCCGCGAACGCCTGGCCCAGTGCGATCGCGACGTCCTCCACGGTGTGGTGGGCGTCGATGTGCAGGTCGCCCTCGGCCTGCACCGAGATGTCGATGCCGCTGTGCTTGGCCAGCGCCGTGAGCATGTGGTCGTAGAAGCCCACGCCCGTGCTGATCGCGCCGGCGCCGGTGCCGTCGAGGTCGAGTTCGACGACCAGCTTGGTCTCGTTGGTCGCCCGCTCGACGCGTGCTGTGCGGCTCATGGCGCCGATTCTCCCTCATCGGCCGAGGTCTCCCGCACGACCTCCCCCAGCGCGGTGAGGAAGGCGTCGGTCTCCTGCGCGGTCCCCGCCGTCACGCGCAGCCACCCGGGCAGCCCCACGTCCCGGACGAGGACGTCGTGGTCGAGCAGCGCCTTCCAGACCGACGGCGCATCGGCGAAGCCGCCGAACAGCACGAAGTTCGCGTCGCTCGGCACACTGGTGAGCCCCAGCCCGGGCAGGGCGGCGACGATGCGGTCGCGTTGGGCCTTGACCGCGTCGACGGTGGCCAGCAGGGCGTCGGTGTGCGCGAGCGCGGTCCGCGCCGCCGCCTGGGTGAGCGAGCTCAGGTGGTACGGCAGCCGGACCAGCTGCAGGGCGTCCACCACCGCCGCATCGGCCGCGAGGTAGCCCAGCCGCAGCCCGGCCATGCCGAAGGCCTTGCTCATGGTCCGGCTGACGATCAGCCGCGGACGGCCGGGCAGCAGGGTGAGCGCCGACGGCGTCCCGGCGCGCGCGAACTCCGCGTAGGCCTCGTCGACCACCACCACGCCGGTGGTGGCGTCGTAGATGTCGGTGATCGTCGAGAGCGCGACCGCCGTGCCGGTCGGGTTGTTGGGGCTGGTCACGAAGACGACGTCGGGGCGCACCTCGCGCACCTGGGCGACCGCCGCGGCGGGGTCGATGGTGAAGTCCTCGCGCCGGTGCCCGTCGACCCACCCGGTGCCGGTGCCGGCCGAGATGATCGGGTGCATCGAGTACGACGGCGTGAAGCCCAGGGCCGTGCGACCTCCGCCGCCGAAGGCCTGCAGGATCTGCTGCAGCACCTCGTTGGAGCCGTTGGCCGCCCACACCTGCGTGGCCCTGATGTGCTCCCGGCTGCTGCGGGAGAGGTACGCGGCCAGCTCGGTGCGCAGCGCCGTCGCATCGCGGTCGGGGTAGCGGTTGAGGTCGACCGCGGCGTGCCCGAGGGCGGCGCCGAGGTCGGCGAGCAGTTCTGCCGGCAGCGGGTGCGGGTTCTCGTTCGTGTTCAGCCGGTGCCTCGCCGGCACCTGCGGGGCGCCGTAGGGCGAGCGACCACGCAGCTCCGGCCGCAGCGGGAGCCCTGCGCTGCCCTCCGGTGGCACCGTGCCCATCAGCCGGTCTGCCGGATGCGCACCGCGGCGGCGTGGGCCGGCAGGTCCTCCGCGCCGGCCAGCGCGTCGATGTGCCCGGCGACCTGGGCCAGGGCCTGCTGGTCGTACTCCACGACGTGGATGCCGCGCAGGAACGACTGCACCGACAGGCCGCTGGAGAACCGGGCGCAGCCGCCGGTGGGCAGCACGTGGTTGGAGCCCGCGCAGTAGTCGCCCAGCGACACCGGCGACCACGCGCCGACGAAGACGGCTCCCGCGTTGCGCACGCGCGCGGCCACCTCGCGGGCGTTCCTCGTCTGGATCTCCAGGTGCTCCGCGGCGTAGGCGTCGACCACCCGCAGGCCGGCGTCGAGGTCGTCGACGAGGACGACGCCGGATTGCGTGCCGTCCAGCGCGGTGGTGATCCGGTCGGAGTGCTTGGTCGCGGCCACCTGTCCGGGCACCAGCGAGACGACGGCGTCGGCCAGCGCCTCGCTCGGCGTCACGAGCACCGCACCGGCGAGCGGGTCGTGCTCGGCCTGGCTGATCAGGTCGGCCGCGACGTGCGCCGGATCGGCGCTGTCGTCGGCCAGGATCGCGACCTCGGTCGGGCCGGCTTCGGAGTCGATACCGATCAGCCCGCGCAGCAGCCGCTTCGCGGCGGTGACGTACACGTTGCCCGGACCGGTGACCATGTCCACCGGCTCGCAGGACCCCGCCCCGTAGCCGAACGTCGCCACCGCCTGCGCGCCGCCGACGGCGTAGACCTCGGTGATGCCGAGCAGGGCGCAGGCGGCCAGCACCCCGGGATCGGGCAGCCCGCTGTGGTCGCGCTGCGGCGGCGACGCGACGGCGATCGACTCCACGCCCGCGATCTGCGCCGGGACGACGTTCATGACCACGCTGGACAGCAGCGGGGCGAGGCCACCGGGCACGTAGAGCCCGACGCGCCGGACCGGGACCCAGCGCTCGGTGACGGTGCCACCCGGCACGACCTCGGTGGTGACGTCGGAGCGACGCTGGTCTGCGTGCACGGCCCGTACGCGGAGGATGGCCTCCTCCAGCGCGGCGCGCAGCGCCGGGTCGCACTGGAGGAGGGCGCGGTCGAGGGCCTCTGCCGGCACGGCGAAGTCGGCGGCGTCCACGCCGTCGAGGCGGGCGGTGATCTCGCGGACCGCTTGTGCGCCGCGGATGCGCACGTCCTCGCACAACGGGCGCACGGTGGCCATGACCGAGTCGATGTCGGTCGCCGCCCGGGGCAGCAACCCGGCGAGCTCCCGTTGTGCCGGCAGCGCGGATCCACGCAGGTCGATGCGTGCGAGCACGGGTTGCCTCCGGGTGGTGCGCGGGTGCTACGGGCTCTCCAGCGTAGCCAGCGCCCGGCGAGGATCTACGCTGCCAGGGTGGGCGAGCTCATTCCCTTGTTCCCGCTCGGCACGCCGCTGTTTCCCGGCGTCGTCCTGCCCCTGCAGATCTTCGAGCCCCGGTACCGGCGGCTGATGCACGACCTGCTGGACCACCCCGAGGCCGGCGACCGGCGGTTCTTCGGCGTGGTCGCGATCCGCCAGGGGTGGGAGGTCGAGGCGGTCGCGCCGACCGAGGCGCTCTACGACGTCGGCTGCGCGGCCCGCGTGCAGGCGGTGCGACCGCAGGGTGACGGCGGCTTCCGGATCGTGACCGTCGGCGGGGAACGGTTCCGGCTGCTCGACGTCGTCGTCGGCGAGGACCCGCCCTATCTCCAGGGTGAGGTCGAGTGGCTGGGCGACGAGGAGGCGGCCGAGGAGGCCGCCGGCAACACCGACGGGCTGCAGGTGCCCGGCATACCCGGCTCGCCGACGGAGATCTGCGACGAGCAGCTGGACCGGGTGGTCGCCTCGGTCGCGCGCGGGTCGATGGCAGTCCTCTCCCGGGGCGTCCGCAGCGCGTTCGTCCGCTACGTCGCCGAGGTGGCCGCGCTCAACGCCGGCGGCCGGTCGGAGGAGGACGGCGGGGAGGATGCCGAACCGGTCATCGACGCCGAGACGACCGTCCTGCTCGACGCGGTCGGCGGAGATCCGACGGCGCTGTCCTATCTCGTGGCCTCGACGGCCCTGCTCACCACCGAGGACCGCCAGGCGCTGCTCGCGGAGTCGGCCACCCGACGGCGGTTGGCGATGGAGTCCCGGCTGCTGCGCCGCGAGCTCACCCTGCTCAAGTCGCTCGGGGCGGTGCCCGCGCCGCTGCAGCAGTTCGCGACCCCGATGACGGTCAACTAGGGACGCCCGGGGGCGGGACGTCGACCAGCGGCCGCTGCCACCGCAGGTCGTCGTCCTCTCGCGCCTCGGCCGGAACCCGTGCGGCAGCGACGGGGGCAGTGCGCCCGAGGTCGTCGTGCGGGGTGTAGAGGGCCGCTGCCACGTAGACGAGCAGCGCGGTGAACGGCGCTATCGCCAATGCGGCCGGCGAGCCGAGGGTGAGCGACGTCGTCACGGTCGCGCCGACCTGCGCGAGGTCCGCCTCGGACGGACCGCGGCCCAGGATCTCTCCCACCTGCCAGGCCACCGCGCCGGTGGCCGAGGCGCCGACGGCCAGGGCGAGGACGGTCGCCACACCGCGACGCGTGCGCAGGAACCAGGCGCCGCCGCCGAGCAGCAGGCCGGTGACCGCCAGCACGAGCATGAAGACCACGTCGTCGGCCAGCAGCAACTCCTCCGACGGCGCGCCGATGACCTCGGGGCCGGTGTCGGTGATGCGGTAGTCCGCACGCGGCGCCAGCGACCACCACAGCAGTCCGGCCGGCCCGCCCACGAGGGCCAGCGCCAGCACGAGCCCGAGGGAGGGCCGCAGGTCGGCGCGGACCTCGGGCCACCCACGCCAGTACGCGGCCGCGGTCACGGGGCCGCGCCGACCCTGGTACGGCGCCGGCGGCGGGGAGCTGCTCACCCCACCAGTGAACCGCACCGGGCCGGCCGCGGTGGGCCGGCGGCGGGGGCGGGGTTCAGAGGAGCGCCACGCTGGTCGGTCCGAGCAGCGCCTTGATGTCGCCCATCAGCGCGGTGCTGGGGCGCACGCGCAGGCCCTGGTCCAGGCGGAGCACCGTCTCGCGGCTGCCGTTGACCAGCTTGAGCTGGACCTCCGTCGTGCCGGGGTGGCTGCCGAGCACCTCCCGCAGTCGCTCCACCACTGGTGGCGTGCACCGCGCGGCAGGCATCGAGACGAGCACCGGCCCCCGCGGACCCTCGGTGAGCTCCGGGATGCTCACCTCCGAGGCGAACAGCGAGGGCTGGTCGTCGCGCCGGCTGATCCGGCCCTTGATGACGACGATCTGGTCGCGGACGATCTTGTCCGAGACCTGCGCCCACGTCTTCGGGAAGAAGAGCACCTCGATGCCCGACTCGAGGTCCTCCAGCGTGGCGATGGCCCACGGCGCGCCCTGCTTGTTCGTGCGGGGCCCGACCGCGGTGAGGATGCCGGCGATGGTGACGTTGGCGCCGTCCTCGACGCCGCCGGCGTTGATCTCGGCGATCGGCGTGTCGGCGTTGGCCGCGAGGACGTGCTCCACGCCGTGCAGGGGGTGGTCGGAGACGTAGAGCCCGAGCATGTCGCGCTCGAACACCAGCCGCTCCGACTTGGACCAGTCGGCGTTCGGGATCGCGATCTCGAGGGCGCCGCCGAAGGGGTTCGTGTCCTCGCCCAGCCCCCCGCCGCCACCGTCACCGAAGCTGCCGAACAGGTCGAACTGGCCCTCGGCCTCCTTGCGCTTGAGCGCCATCGCCGAGTCCACCGCCTGGGCGTGGACGGCGACCAGGCCCTGCCGCGAATGCCCCATCGAGTCGAACGCACCGGCCTTGCACAGCGACTCGATGACCTTCTTGTTGCAGGCCACCGTGTCGATCTTGCGCATGAAGTCGGGGAAGTCCTTGAACGCGCCCTTGTCCTCGCGAGCGCGGACGATCGACTCCACCACGTTGTGCCCCACGTTGCGCACCGAGGCCAGGCCGAAGCGGATGTCGGTGCCGACCGGGGTGAAGTCCGCGGCCGACTCGTTGACGTCGGGCGGCAGCACCTTGATGCCCATGCGGCGGCACTCGGCCAGGTAGATCGGCCGCTTGTCCTTGTCGTCGCCGACGCTGGTGAGCAGCGCCGCCATGTACTCGGCCGGGTAGTTGGCCTTGAGGTAGGCCGTCCAGTACGAGATCAGGCCGTAGGCGGCCGAGTGCGCCTTGTTGAACGCGTAGTCGGCGAACGGGACCAGGATGTCCCAGAGGGTCTTGACCGCCGCCGCGGAGAACCCGTTGGCCTTCATGCCCGCCTCGAAGCCGACGAACTCGGCGTCCAGGACCGACTTCTTCTTCTTGCCCATCGCGCGGCGCAGCAGGTCGGCCTTGCCGAGCGAGTACCCGGCGACCTTCTGCGCGATCGCCATGACCTGCTCCTGGTAGACGATCAGGCCGTAGGTCTGGCCGAGGATCTCCTCGAGCGGCTCGGCGAGCTCGGGGTGGATCGGCGTGATCTCCTGCTGGCCGTTCTTGCGCAGCGCGTAGTTGGTGTGCGAGTTCGCGCCCATCGGACCAGGCCGGTAGAGCGCGCCGACCGCGGAGATGTCCTCGAAGTTGTCGGGCCGCATGAGGCGCAGCAGCGAGCGCATCGGGCCGCCGTCGAACTGGAAGACGCCGAGGGTGTCACCGCGGGCCAGCAGGTCGTAGGTGTTCTGGTCGGTGAGGTCCTTGCTGATCTCGTCGAGATCGATGGCGTCCTTGCCGTTGGCGACGATGTTGCGCAGCGCGTCGTCGATGACCGTGAGGTTGCGCAGGCCCAGGAAGTCCATCTTCAGCAGGCCGAGCGTCTCGCAGGTCGGGTAGTCGAACTGCGTGATCACCGCCCCGTCGGACTCGCGCCGCATGATCGGGATGCTGTCGATGAGCGGGTGCCGGCCGATGATGACGCCCGCGGCGTGCACGCCCCACTGGCGCTTGAGGCCCTCGAGCTTGCGGGCCTGGTCGACGACCTCGGCGGCGCCCGGGTCGGACTCGTAGCGGGCGCGGAACTCCGCGGCCTCCCGGAAGCGCGGGTGCTCCGGGTCGAAGATGCCCGACAGCGGGATGTCCTTGCCCATGACCGAGGGCGGCATGAGCTTGGTCAGCTCGTCACCGACCGAGTAGGGCCGGTCGAGCACGCGGGCGGCGTCCTTGATCGCGGCCTTCGCCTTGATCGTGCCGTAGGTGACGATCTGGCTGACCCGCTCCTCGCCGTACTTCTCCGAGACGTACTGGATCACCTCGCCGCGGCGGCGGTCGTCGAAGTCGATGTCGACATCGGGCATGGAGACGCGCTCGGGGTTGAGGAACCGCTCGAAGATCAGCCCGTGCGCGAGGGGGTCGAGGTCGGTGATGCCCATCGCGTAGGCGGCCAGCGACCCGGCGGCCGAGCCGCGGCCCGGGCCCACGCGGATGCCGTTGTCCTTGGCCCAGTTGATGAAGTCGGCGACCACGAGGAAGTACCCCGGGAAGCCCATCTGGCAGATGATCCCGACCTCGTACTCCGCCTGCTTGCGGACGTGGTCGGGCACTCCGTTCGGCCAGCGCTTGTGCAGCCCGCGCTCGACCTCCTTCACGAACCAGGAGGTCTCGTCCTCACCCGGCGGCAGCGGGAAGCGCGGCATCAGGTCGGCGCCCTCGGTGAAGGACACCTCGCACTGCTCGGCCACGAGCAGCGTGTTGTCGCAGGCCTCGGGCAGGTCGGTGAACAGCGCCCGCATCTCGGCGGCGCTCTTCAGGTAGTAGCCGTCTCCGTTGAAGCGGAAGCGGTTGGTCTCGTTCAGCCGCGAGCCGGTCTGGATGCACAGCAGGGCGTCGTGCGCCTCGGCGTCCTCCTTGTGCGTGTAGTGCAGGTCGTTGGTGGCCAGCAGGGGGATGCCGAGGTCCTTGGCGATGGCCAGGAGCGCCGGCTTGGTCTTCTTCTCGATGGACAGACCGTGGTCCATGAGCTCGGCGTAGAAGTTCTCCTTGCCGAAGATGTCCTGGAAGTCGCCGGCCGCCTGGCGGGCACGGTCCTCCTTGCCGGCGCGCAGCCACATGTTGACCTCGCCGGACGGGCAGCCGGTCGTGGCGATGAGCCCCTTGCCGTAGCGCTCGAGCAGGTCGCGGTCGAAGCGGGGCTTGCGGTACTGCCCTTCGAGGCTGGCCAGGGACGAGATGCGGAAGAGGTTGTGCATGCCCTCGGTCGTGCGGGCGAGCAGCGTCATGTGGGTGTACGCGGCCTTGCCGCGGTTGGACCCACCGTCGCCCTCCTCGTCGATCAGGTTGTCGCCGAAGTCGTAGGGGGCGCGGTCGAAGCGCGAGCCGGGCGTGTAGTAGCCCTCCATGCCGATGATCGGCTTCACGCCCGCCTTGCCGGCCTGCTTGTAGAAGTCGTAGGCGCCGAAGACGTTGCCGTGGTCGGTCATCGCCAGGGCGGGCATGCCCTGCTCCGCGGCCGCCGCCGTGACCTCGGGCAGCTTCGCCGCGCCGTCGAGCATCGAGTACTCGGTGTGCACGTGCAGGTGCACGAAGGAGTCGGACGAACTGCTCACGGCGGTGGTGCTCCTCGGTGGTCGTGCGTGCCTGCTGACGGAACTCCAGCCGGCGACCGGCGGGGAAGACCGGGTCGTGCCGCGCGGGATCGGTGACGGGTGTCGGCGGTGCTCCGATCCTCGCACTGCGAACGGTGTACTCCGAAGGTCTGACAGAACGTGTTGCGACACAGCGGACCGATCCGTCACATCCGACCCGGCCAGTCCCTAGGGCAGCCCCCGACGCATCGTGATGTGCGCGATACCGGCCTCCTCGTAGACCTCCCCGACGGCGACGTAGCCGGCCCGCTCGTAGAAGCGGCGCGCGGGGAGCTGGGCGTGCAGTTCCACCTCGGTGACACCGCGGAGGACCGCCTGCCGGTGCAGCTCGGCCAGGACGGCGGCGCCGTGCCCGCGACCGCGCACGGACGGGTCGGCCGCCATCCGGCCGATCGAGGCCACGGCACCGCGCACCACCAACCGGCCGGTCGCGACCACCGCTCCGCCGTCGTCCCGGCTGAGCACGTGCACCGCGGTCTCGTCGGCCTCGTCCCGCTCGACCTCCGGCGGGACGCCCTGCTCCTCGACGAACACGCGGGTGCGCAGGGCGTGCAGCTCCGACCGCTCCTCCGGGCGGGCGACGGTGGCGGTCGGCATCACGCGGCCCCCCGTGCGGCAGGCAGCACGCGGGCGGGCACCAGGAGGAAGCGCAGGTCGATCGCCGCGTGCAGCAGGACCGGCAACAGCAGCGAGCCGGTCTGCAGGTAGAGCACGGCCATGACGCCCCCGAGCGCGCCCGTGGTCACGACACCGGCCACGCCCTGGTAGGCGTGGGCGAGTCCGAAGGCGACGGCAGCGACGAGGACGAGCACCGCCGCCGGCGCTGCACCGGTGAGCGCCGCGACCACCGCCAGGAAGAACCCGCGGTAGAGCCATTCCTCGCACACGCCCGCGGTGAGGCCGACGACCGTGAACAGCCGCCGCTCCCCCGCCGTCCGCGGCAGCAGGGCCAGGGTGGCCTGGCCGGGCGGCTCCGCGTGCCTGCCCGCGGCGGCGGCGTGGTGACGCGGCCGCACCATCGGCTCCCGGTCCTCCAGCAACGCCCCCGAGCGCAGCACCCGGGTGGAGACGACGACGAAGGCCAGGACGAGCAGCACCACCAGGGCCGTTCCCGGCCCGGGCCACTCCTGCGGCCAGCGCAGCCCCACCTGGCCGGCGTCGACGCCGGGCGCCGACAGCCAGACGACGAGGGCGAGCAGGGCCAGCCCCCACTCCAGGACCAGCAGGCGCCGGTAGAACGACCGGCGCGCCCCCGGGTCGGTCCGCAGCCGCCCTTCGAAGCGGCGGTGCAGCACGTGACCGACCAGCGGCTCACCGACGACCAGGTACCCCGCGACGACGACCGCCGCCAGTGCCGCGGGGCCGAAGTCGGCCAGGGACGCCGGCAGCTCGCCCACGAGGACCGGTCAGGACTCGGCGCGCAGGACGGCCAGCGCGCCGGCGAGGTCGGGCGGGTAGTCGCTGGTGAACTCGACCCAGCCACCGTCGGCCGGGTGCGGGAAGCCGAGCCGGACCGCGTGCAGCCACTGCCGCTGGACGCCGAGCCGGGCGGCCAGCGTCGGGTCGGCACCGTAGGTCGTGTCGCCCACGCAGGGGTGGCGCAGCGCGGAGAAGTGCACGCGGATCTGGTGCGTGCGCCCCGTCTCCAGCGAGATGTCGACCAGGCTGGCGGCCGGGAAGGCCTCGATCACCTCGTAGTGCGTCACCGAGGGCCGACCACCGCTGACGACGGCGAACTTCCAGTCGTGTCGCGGGTGCCGGTCGATCGGCGCGTCGATGGTCCCCCGCGACGGGTCGGGATGCCCCTGCACCAGCGCGTGGTAGCCCTTGGCGACCGTGCGCTCCTTGAACGCCGCCTTGAGCGCGGTGTACGCGCGCTCGCTCTTCGCGACGACCATCACGCCGGTCGTCGCGGCGTCCAGCCGGTGCACCACGCCCTGCCGCTCTGCCGCGCCGGAGGTGGAGATGCGGTAGCCGGCGGCGGCGAGCCCGCCGATGACGGTCGGGCCGTCCCAGCCCGGGCTCGGATGGGCAGCGACCCCGACGGGCTTGTCGACGACCACCAGGTCGTCGTCGTCGTGCAGGACCGCCAGCCCCTCGACCGGCTTCGGCGCAACCGGATCGCCCGGTGGCGGAGGCAGCTCCACCTCCAGCCAGCTGCCCCCGGCGAGCCGGTCGCCCTTGCCCCGGACGCGCCCGTCGACGACGACGCCGCCCGCGTCGGCCACCTCCGCGGCGGCCGTCCGGGACAGGCCGAACAGCCGGGAGAGCGCCTGGTCCACCCGCTGGCCGTCGAGCCCGTCGGGAACGGGCAGGGCACGGGTCGTCCCCGACGAGGGCAGGCCCGGAGCGGTCGTCACGGGTCCCATTGTGCAGAAGGAACTCGCCCTCCTCGCCGCTCGCACGCCCGCGGCGAGCCCCCGGACGGGACCGGTCAGCCGGTGGCCGTCTCCGATCCGGGCCTGGATCCGTCGAACTCGATGCCCCGCAGCGCCAGCAGGACGCCCAGGACCCCGCCGCACACGATGGCGGAGTCGGCGACGTTGAAGATCGGCCAGATCTCGCCGTTCGGCCCGAACACCGACAGGAAGTCGACGACGCCACCGCGGAGGAACCCCGGATCGCGGAACACGCGGTCGATCAGATTGCCCAGGGCGCCGCCGAGCACCAGCCCCAGGGTGACCGCCCAGCCGGTCGAGTACATCCGCCGGGCGGTGCGCACGATGACCACGGCGACCACGACCGCGACGAGGGTGAACACGACGGTCCAGCCCTCGGCGAAGGAGAACGCGGCGCCGGTGTTGCGGTGATGGGTCAGGTAGAGCGCCCCGCCCAGGAGCCGGATGTTCTCGCCGCGCTCGATGCCGGCGACCACGAGCACCTTGGTCACCAGGTCGGCGACCAGGACGACGGCGGCGAGCCCGAGCAGCAGCCGGGTGCGCGGCCGCCGCCCCGCCACGGCAGCGGAACCGGCAGCGGAACCGGCAGCGGAACCGGCAGCGGAACCGGCAGCGGAACTGGACGCGGGGTCGGACTGCTCGGACAGGAGGGGCTCCTCGGTCGACGGGAGCAGGCGCCCCCACGGTCCGACGATAGCCGCGCTCAGCCGACCACCCGCTCCATGGCGTGCGCCACGAGCCCGCGCAGCCGGGCGCCGGGGCGGTCCCCGGCAATGCCGAGGGAGATCTCGCCGCCGCTCGGCCGCAGCCGGGCGGCGGCCGTCGCCCCGCCGGTGAAGAGCTCGACCACGCCGGCGTCGAGGAGCAGCCGGAGCCGAACGACGCCGTCCCCGTCCGGTCGCGACGGGAGCCGGGACCCCGACCCGCCCGGCACCGACAGCCGGACCTCGTCGGCGTCCACGGCCACCCCGAGCAGCGGCACCCCGCCCTCCGTCAGGTCGAGGACAACCCCGCCCTCGACCGCGACCTGGAGGTCCACCTGCGGCGACAGGGGGCCGACGACTACGGGGTCCGGCGACAGGGACGCCGGGCCCACCTCCAGCTCCGCTCCGGTGCGGAGCGTGTCCACGTCGGGGTGCGGCGCCACCGTCACGCGGTCGCCGTCCCTGCCCAGCAGCCATGGCACGGAGAGCGCGCCGGCCCAGTTCCCCCGGCGGGGCCGCCCTCCTGCAGCCAGGACAGCGCACACCGGCGGCCCGCGGCGTCGGCGAAGGCCGTCGTCGCGTACACGGGGAAGCCGGCCAGCGGCTGCCAGGCACGCGGGGTGAACCGAGAGCCGTCGTAGTCCCCGACCGCGCAGGCCACGTCACGTGGCTCCTCGTCCCAGACCGAGACGATCAGCACCCAGGCGTCGTCGAGCGCGAACAGCTGGGGGCACTCCCACACGGTGCCGCCGGGACCGTCCCGGTCCCCTGTCACGAGGACGCCGTCCGGACGCCACGAGCGCAGATCGGGCGAGGTGAACTGCAGGACCGACGGCCGCCCGTCGATGCTCCCGGCGCCGAGGAGCATCCGCCACTCCTCCCCCGCCCGCCAGACGAACGGATCGCGGACGTGCGCGAGGCCCATCTCGGGCGCAGGTGCCGGGAGCACGGGGCCGGCCGCGTCCGGGGTCCACCGCGACCACTCGGCGTCGCCGTGGGCCAGGGCGACCCGGCCCTGTCCGGGCGCGTCGGCCAGGACGCTGGTGTAGACGATCACCGGCCGGTCCTCGTCCACGACGACGGCACCGGACCAGCACCCGGTCTCCTCGGCGGCCGGCTCGAGAGCCGTCCTCGGGTCGGCCCAGTGGACCAGGTCCGGGGACGACGCCTGGCCCCAGCGGCACTCGGGCGCCCAGACCGGCGCCTCGGGATTGAACTGGTAGAAGACCTCGTACCGCGCCTCGTCCGGACGCCAGGTGACCCCGAGGGGGTCGTTGATCCAGCCGGAGGGCGCGGTGAAGTGGAACCGGGGCCGCAGCGGATCAGCCGGCTCGGACACGGGGCTCCTCCTGCTCGGTGAGGGCGGAAGCGGGTGTGACCAGGTCCTCGGGCACCTCGGGCAGCACCCGGGCGAAGTAGTCCTCGGCCGCCGCCGTCGTCCCCACGTCCGCGCCGGCGGCCTCGGAGAGGAACCACCGGTGCTCGAGGATCTCGTGGAAGATCTCGGCCTGGTCCAGCCGGGTGCGCAGGTGGTCGGGGACGGCCGCCACGACCGGCTCGTAGATCTCGGTGAGCCAGCGGCTGGCGGCGACGGTCTCGGGCACCCGGCGCTGCTCGACCTGCTCGAGCCAGCCGCGGAACGACGCGATGTCGGCCAGGAGCCGCCGCGCCTGGTTCTCCTGGACGTCGAGGCCCGTGCGCGCGAAGAGCACCCGGCGGTGGTGCCCCGGTTCGGCGACCCGCGTGGTGAGGCGGAGGCGGCTGCCGCCGCTGGGGTCGTCCACCAGCTCCACCTCGTCGACGTCGAAACCCAGCTGGTTGAGCCGGCGGATGCGCTCGGCGATCCGGTACCGCTGCTCGTGGCGCTGCAGGACCTCCTCGTCGGTCAGCTCGGCCCAGAGCCGTCGGTAGCGGTCCACGAGGTCGGCGGCGGCCGCGATCGGGTCGATGTCCTCGGCCAGCAGGTTCCCGGCCTGCAGGTCCAGCAGCTCGAGGGCCACCTTCTCGTAGGCGGTCTGGATGTCGTACTCCCGCTGGCCGTCGGAGAGCCGGGGGTGGATCTCCGCCGTCTCCGCGTCGACCAGGTAGGCGGCCAGGGCTCCGGCGTCGAACCGGAACAGCGTGTTCGACAGGGAGCAGTCGCCCCACATGACGCCGGCGAGGTGCAGCCGGGCGAGCAGCTCGACCTGGGCGTCCATCAGCCGGTCGGTGAGGTGGGCACCCCGCGGGTTGGCGAACAGCGCCCGGAAGGACGACGAGTAGTCCAGGAACCGGGTCACCAGGATCGCGTCGAGGTCGTCCGGGCGGTCGACCACGACGCCGAGGACGTCGACCGCCGGGATGCCCAGCTGCCGCAGCTGCCGCAGCACCGAGTACTCGCGCCGCGCCGGCCGCTCCGGGATCTCCTTGAGCGCGAAGACCTCGCCGCCCTCGGAGATGAACCGGACGACGTGCCGGGAGATGCCGCGCTGCGGGATCTCGGTGAGCCGGTCGTCGTCCCAGTCCTCGAGCGGCTGGTGCCAGGGCAGGCCGAGCAGGCCGGTGGCGGTCTCCGCCGGCGGCGTGAAGACGAAGCGCACGGTCCTCCCCGGCGGTGGGTGGGCGGTCAGGCCACGAACGGCGCGGTGAGCCCCGGACGCAGGAGCTCGCGCGTGGTGCGCAGTCCCCACTCGTCCAGCCGGCTCAGCCGATCGCTGCTCGACCGTAACCCGCTGTACCTGCCGACGACCTCGGCCCACTCCTCCCGCCGCTCGACGTGCGGGCCGGCCACCAGGCAGTCGGCGTCGTTGACCCAGAACCGGCCCTGCTGCCACGCTCGCCACCGGCTGTTCTGGGTCGCCGCGCGCTGCGAGGGCTGGCTGAGGTCGCCGTCCAGCGGCTCGTAGTGGTGGCCGATGTCCGGGCCGACGCGCATGGCGTCGACCAGGCCGACGCTGGGGAGGACGGGGGCTCCGCAGCCCAGCAGGTACGCCTCCGGGCCGATGGCCTCGCGGATGATGCGCAGACCCTGGCGGTACGCCTCGACGCCGCTCACCCCGGGGTCGGCCCGGGTGCCGTCGAGGGCTCCCGCGTAGACGAAGTCGACCTTGTAGTAGTCGATGCCCAGGTCGCGGAGCGCGCCGAACACCTCGCGCAGGTACGCCTCGGCCCCGGGACGGGTCACGTCGAGCGAGAAGAGTTGCTGGTCGCCCCAGCCGGTGCCGGGGTTCGCACCGGCCACCAGCCAGTCGGGGTGCTCCCGGACCAGGACCGACCGCTCCGCGGCCAGGAAGGGCGCCACCCAGATGCCGGCACGGCGGCCGGCCCTCCGGATGCGGTCGACGACCGACCCCAGGGAGGAGAACCGGTCGGACAGCCGGAGCCAGTCCCCGATCTCCGCCTGGTAGCCGTCGTCGATCTGGACCACGTCGACGGCCAGGTCGAGATCGTCGATCGCCCGCAGGTTCTCCTCGACGTCGTCCTGGGTGACCCGCTCGAAGTAGTGGTACCAGGAGCACCAGGCCGTCGGCGGCGGGCGCAGCGGCGGCACGCCCTCGGCCGCCGCGAAGCCGTCGGCCCAGCGGGCCAGAGCTCGCTGGATCCGGTCGTCCGGGTGCTGGTCGGCGGCCTCGACGACGAGGTGGGTCACCTCGGCCTCGGCGCTCACGCGCACCGAGTCGCCACGCACCTCCGCCCGGATCGACGGGACCGGCCCGCCCGCCGACGCGGCGCCGAACACGTGGACGCCGTCCCCGGTGCCGGGGTCGACGGCGAGCAGCCCCTCGCCCCAGAAGCCGTCGGCCGGCGCCGTCCGCTCGGGGCGGTAGTTGCCGATCCGGCGCAGGTCGCTGACCGGTCGGAACGGCCGCTCGTCCAGCCGGTAGGCGGTCGTGGGACTCCACGACTGCCAGCCGTGCTCGTAGACCCTCGCGCGGGATGGATCGACGGCGACCGTCGCGACGGACGAGGTCGCCATCGACCCGCCGACCCCCTCAGCCCTTGACCGCGCCAGCCGTCATCCCACGGACGAAGTACCGCTGCAGGCTCAGGAACACAATGATCGGCACGATCATCATGAACAGGCCACCAGCAGTGAGCAGCTGCCAGCCCTGCCCCTGCTGCCCCAGCAAGGAGACCAGGGCGATCGACAGCGGGGCGTTGTTGTTGGGCCCGATGAAGATCAGCGCGTTGAGCAGGTCGTTCCACACCCAGAGGAACTGGAAGATCGCGAACGAGGCGAGCACGGGGGTCGACATCGGCAGGATCAGCTTCCAGAACGTCTGGAAGTGGGTGGCCCCGTCGATCTTGGCCGACTCGATGACCTCACGCGGCAGGGTGGCCATGTAGTTACGGATGATGTACACGGCCAACGGCATGCCGAAGCCGATGTGCGCGATCCAGATGGCCGGGAACGTGCCGTTGATCCCCAGCTCACCGAAGATCCGCAGCAGCGGCACGAGCGCCACCTGAGTGGGCACGACCAGCAGGCCCACGACCACGATCAGCAGCAGGTCACGGCCCGGGAACTGCATGAAGGTGAAGGCGTACGCGGCGAAGGCGGCGATCAGGATCGGGATGATCGTCGCCGGGACGGTGATCGCCAGGGTGTTGACGAAGGCCGTGTCCATGTCGGCCCGGGTGAAGAGGTCCCCGTAGTTCTCGAGCGTCAACCTCGTGAAGTTGGCCGGTGTGGTGAACAGGGTCCACCAGCCGGAGTTCGTCGCGTCGGTCTGGGGGCGGAACGACGTGAGCGCGAGCCCCAGCGTCGGGACGATCCACACGATGCAGATGACCGCCAGGACTATCCGCACCCACAGCGGCGACTTCCCGGTCGCGTCCTTGCCCTTGGTCCGGGTGACCCCCGAGACCGGCTGCTTGGGGACCTGGACCGGCGTGGCGGTGACCGCCTGGGTTCCGCTCATCGGGCGGCCTCCTCGGCACGGAACTGGCGGACCTGGAAGATCAGGACCGGGATCATGATGATCAGCAGCATGACGACGATTGCGGCGGCGTAGCCGGCGTTGTTGTTGGTGAACAGCTGGTTGAAGAAGTCGACGGCGATGATGTTGGTGTTGAAGTTGCCGTTGGTCATCACGTAGACGATGTCGAAGGTCTTGAGGACACCGATCAGGACCGTGATGAACACGGTGATGAGCGTCGTCCGGATCTGCGGGATGACGATCCGGAAGAAGATCGCACCCTCCCCCGCGCCGTCCAGACGGGCGGCCTCGAGGGTCTCGGTCGGCACGCCCTTGATGGCGGCGGAGAGCAGCACCATCGCGAAGCCGGCCTGCAACCAGAGCAGCATGACCATGAGCAGCAGGCTGTTGAACCGGAAGTCGGAGATCTGCAGCCAGTTGACCGGGTCTCCGCCGAGGCCGGTGACGATGCCGTTGAGCAAGCCGATCTGGGCGCGGCCCGGCGGGTTGGAGGCGTAGACGAACTTCCAGATGGCGCCGGCGCTGACCGCCCCGATGGCCATCGGCAGGAAGATCAGTGTCTTGGAGAGCTTCTCGCCTCTCGCACTGAGCCGGTCCGCCAACGTCGCGATCAACAGGCCGATGGCGATCGCCCCGGCCGGCACGATCAGGATCCAGAGGAACGTGTTGAACAGCGTGTTCTGGAAGTTGGAGGATCCCAGCAGGTCGATGTAGTTCTGGAAGCCGACGAACTCGGTGGACTGCCGGTTGGCGAAGCTGTACACGAACGTCTGGATCGTCGGGTAGATCAGCGTGAGCCCGATGGCCGCGAAGGCAGGCAGCAGGAAGAGGTAGGGCTTGACCCGTTCCTCCCACCGCCCGGGGAGGAACTCGGCGAGCTTGTTGAGCAGGTAGTACAGGACGACCGCCCCGGCCACACCGCCGACGACGGCGATCAGGGCGTTGAGGACCTTGATTGTCACGGGGAGGCTCCCGTCAGCGCGGGTGGTGACACGGGGATGGGGTGTGCAGGGGTGCCGGGCAGCTGGGCCGCCCGGCACCCCTCGGACCGGCCGAGGTCAGGCCGGCCAGCTGCTCTCGATGTTCTCCAGCGTCGCGGAGATCTCCTGACCACCGCTGATCCAGGCGACCATCTCGCGCCAGAAGGACCCGGACCCGACCTCACCGGGCATCTGGTCGGAGCCGTCGAACACGAAGGCGGTCGAGCTGTAGGCGATCTCGGCGATCTCCCGCCAGATCTCGGTCGGGTACAGGCTGACGTCGAAGTCGGTGCGCGGCGAGATCCAGTTTCCGCTCGCGCCGTACTCGAGCGTCCCGAAGTCGCTGGACGCGAGGAACCGGACCAGCTCCTGGGCGGCCTCGTTGTCCGCCGAGAAGATGCCCGCCAGGTCACCGCCACCGAGCACCGGCCGCTCGTCGGGCGACTCCCCCGGCACCGGGAACACGCCGACGATGTTGTCGATGTCCGCGATGATCTCGTCGGGCAGCACGCCTTCCTGGGCGACGAAGTTGCCCTGCCGGTACATGTAGCAGCCTGGCGGCTGGTCGAACACCGGGAACGCAGCGGTGCCGAAGTTGTTGCTCGCGATCGACTGGCGGCCGCCGTTGACGTGGCCCTCGGCGAGCAGGAGGGACTCCATCGTCTCCATCGCCTGCTGGACCTCAGGGGCGTCGAAGGGCACCTCGTGGTTGACCCACTGGTTGTAGAACTCCTCGCCGTTCTGGACCAGGATGATGTTCTCCAGCCAGTCGGTGGCCGCCAGCCGGTGGCCGCCTCCGACTCGATGCCGAAGCACCAGGGCGCCGTCCCCGACGCGGCGATCTCGTCGGTCAGCGTCTGGAGTTCCTCGAAGGTCTCCGGGATCTCGTACCCGGCGGCCTCCCAGTTGGCCTGGTCGTAGAAGACGATGCTCTTGACGTTGATGCTCATCGGCACCGCGTACTGGGTGCCGTCGACCTGACCGGTCTCCAGCACGCCCTGGACGTGCTGCTCGAGCTCGCCCGAGTCGACGACGTCGGACAGGTCGGCCAGCAGGCCGCGCTCGGCCATGTCGGTCATGATCCCGGGCTGGGGGAAGAGCGCCACGTCGGGCGCGTCGTTGCCCTGGACGCGGGTGTTGATCAGCTGGTTGAAGTTGCCGGTCTGTGCGTAGTTGACGTTGTAGCCGTTCTCCTCGGCCCAGGCGTCGACCTCGGCTTTGAACCCCTCCTCCTGGCCACCGGCGAAGGCGTACATGACCTCGATGGTGTCGCTGGTGTTCGAGCTGCCGCCGCCGCCGCCTCCTCCTCCCTCGCTGAGGCACCCGGAGGCGAGGACGGCGGTGGCGCCAAGGACGGCGGCTGTCGTGAAGCTCGATCTGCTGCGCATGTGCACTCCTTCGGACACTGGCTCGGTCGAGGGGAAGGACCCGGACGTCGGAGGACGACGGCCGGGTTGGTGCAAGGGGGTCAGGCGGTGGCGCGGGTGGCGCCGCCGGCGGTCGCGCGAGCAGCCCCGCCGGAGACGCGACGGCCGGTCTCCGCGGAGAACACGTGCGCCTCGGCCGGGTTGATCTGCAGGTGGACCGTCTCGCCCTTCATGGGCACCTTCTTGGCGTCGACCCGCAGGGTCAGCAGCTTGTCGCCCGCGGAGCTGCGCGAGGTGTGCAGGGTGCCGTAGGCGTAGGCGTCCGAGCCCAGCTCCTCGACGACGACCACCTCGAACGGGAAGCCCTCACCCTCGCCGACGAGCCGGACCGCCTCGGGCCGGAAGCCGATCGTCGCCTTGGTGCACTTGTCGGCCTCGAGCTCGGCCATCACCTCGCGCGACAGCGGCAGGGTGCGGTCGCCCAGGTGGGCGCCGTCCGGCGCGAGGTCGACGTCGACCAGGTTCATGGCCGGGGAGCCGATGAAGCCCGCGACGAAGACGTTGTCCGGCTTGTCGTAGAGGTTGCGCGGGGTGTCGACCTGCATCAGGAACCCGTCCTTGAGCACGCACACCCGGTCACCCATGGTCATGGCCTCGACCTGGTCGTGGGTGACGTACACGGTGGTGACGCCGAGCCGGCGCTGCAGCGCCGCGATCTCCGTACGGGTCTGCACCCGCAGCTTGGCGTCCAGGTTCGACAGCGGTTCGTCCATGAGGAACGCCTGCGGGTTGCGGACGATCGCGCGGCCCATGGCGACGCGCTGCCGCTGCCCACCGGACAGCGCCTTGGGCTTGCGCTCGAGGTACTGGGTCAGGTCGAGGGTCTTCGCGGCCTCCTCGACGCGGGAGCGGATCTCCTCCTTCTTCATGCCGGCGATCTTGAGTGCGAAGCCCATGTTGTCGGCGACCGTCATGTGCGGGTACAGCGCGTAGTTCTGGAAGACCATCGCGATGTCGCGCTCCTTGGGCGGCAGGTGGGTGACGTCCCTGTCGCCGATCCGGATGCTGCCGCCGGTGACGTTCTCCAGCCCGGCGAGGGCGCGCAGCGTGGTGGACTTGCCGCACCCGGACGGGCCGACCAGGACGAGGAACTCGCCGTCGGCGATGTCGAGGTCCAGGTCGGTGACCGAGGGGCGCTCGGCGCCGGGGTACTGGATCGTCACGCTGTCGTAGGTGATGCCGGCCATGAGGCGTCCTCTCCGCTGAAGGCTCGTCGCGGACGGTCGCACGCGCCCGACCTGCGAATCCGCAGGTCGCCGGGCCGCCGCGTCGCGTCCACCCGGAACGATGGCACGCCCTTGTGACCGACGCCATACGAGGGGGCTCAACCGGTCGCTTCCGTTATCCAGCGGTTACCGGGCGGCTCCGTTCGGGAGCGTCAGCCCGGCGGTCCGGTGCCCAGGACGGGGCCGGACAGCTCGTGGTCCCGCAGCGCGGGACGCACGCCGCAGAGGGTGTCCGCGACGTCATCGACCAGGTGGGCCGAGCCGACCTCCACCCGTCGGCGCGCGTCCTCACCGTCCTCCCGGCGGACGGCGATGTCGGCCCGCAGCGGGTCCGGCGTCCCTCCGGCGGCGCACGTGAGCCGGACCGAGACCGGCACGTCCGCCGAGCCGCCCGGCGGGACCGGCACGTCGGTGGCGAGCGCCGTCCCCAGGCGCAGCCGGCCGCCGCCGCCCGTGACCGAGGTGACCGCGACCGCCCGGGGGCCGTCGTTGCGGACGCTCAGGAACCACCGCACGGAACCGCCGGGCGGTGAGGTCGACGAGCTCACCACGGCCACGGAGGCGGTGAGGGCGACCCGCTGCCGGAGCTCCCGCTCGGCCAGCAGGTCCCTGCCCCACAGGCCCGCCGCCGTGAGCAGCACCGCGACCGCGAGGACGGCGAGCAGCCGCCGCCCCGTGGCGGGCACGGTCCCCCACCACCGCGCCGGGCGTGACGCCTGCGTGCCGCTCTCGAGCAGCTCCCCCACCGGCGGCCCCGACATGCGCTCATGGTGCACCCGGCGGCGTTCAGTCGGCCCCGCTGGCGGCCCCTGTCTCCCCTCGCCAGCTGGCCAGCCGGCCGGCCCGGCTGACCGCTCGGAGTCGCCGTTCGGCCTCCGGCCGGGACCGGCGGGCCGACACGAGCAGGGCCTGGTCGCCGCGCATCAGGCGGGTGCTCCGGTCCGGCACGAAGGACCGGCCCTCACGGACGATGAGCACCACCGCGGCGTCCTCGGGCAACCGCAGCTCCGGCAGGTAGACACCGTGCAGCCGCGAGCCGGGGGGCACCGTGAGCTGCATCAGTTCCGCGTCGAGCTCCTCCAGCGGGGCCGACTCCACCTCGACGTCCCGCGGGACCACCGGAGCGGCGATGCGCAGCTTCCGCGCCACCCACGGCAGCGACCAGCCCTGGACCAGGGTGAAGACGACGACCAGCACGAACACCGTGTCGAAGATCCGCCCGGCGCCCGGCACGTCGGCGGTGAGGGGGAACGTGGCGAGGACGATCGGCACCGCCCCGCGCAGCCCCGCCCACGAGACGAAGGCCTGCTGCGCCCACGGCCAGCGGAACCACACGAGGCAGCTCACCACCGAGAGGGGCCGGGCGACGAGCAGCAGTGCGCCGCCCACGACGAGGGCGGGGCCCAAGGCGTCGAGCAGCCGGGACGGCGAGGCGAGCAGTCCGAGCAGCACGAACAGACCGATCTGGGCCAGTGACGCCATGCCCTCGGCGAATCCGATGCTCGCCGACCGGTGGGGCAGCGCGGCGTTGCCGAGCACCAGGCCGCACAGGTACACCGCGACGATGCCCGACGCCGTGACCAGCGTGGCCGTGGAGAAGGCGAGCACGCACAGCGCCAGCATGGCCAGGGGGTAGAAACCGGCGAGCGGGAGCGCGACCCGCCGCAGCAGTTCGGCGCCGGCGAACCCGACCGCGATCCCGACCACCGCTCCGCCGAGCAGCTGGGCCACCACCTGGAGGACCACGGACCACCAGGCCGCGTCGTCGACGTCGGTCAGGTAGGCGGCCAGCGTCGTCACCAGCAGGATCGCCGGGGCGTCGTTCAGGCCGCTCTCGGCCTCGATGGCCGCGGCCAGCCGGCGGGGAAGCGGCAGGCGGCGCAGGGTCGCGAAGACCGCGGCGGCGTCCGTGGAGCCGATGACCGCCGCGAGGAGGAGGGCGAAACCCCACGAGACGTCGAGGACGAGGACGGTGATGGCGGCGGTGACCGCCACGCTCACGACCACCCCGACCGTCGCGAGCGCGAGTCCTGGGCCGATGGCGCGGCGGACGTCGGCCCAGCGGGTCGTCAGACCGCCCTCGGCCAGGATGATGACGAGGGCCGCGACCCCGAGGGTCTGGGTCAGCTCGGCGTCCTCGAAGTCGATGCCGAGCCCGCTCTCGCCGAGCGCGAGGCCCAGGGCCAGGTAGAGCAGCAGGCTGGGCAGCCCCAGCCGGTCGGCGAGGCGGAGCGCCACCGCCGCGACGAGGACCACCGCGGCCCCGATGGCCAGCGCGACGGTGACCGTCGTGTTCACCGCGCGCCCCCCACGGGGGCAGTCTTCCGTACGGCCCGCGCGGCCTCCGGAGGGCGGCGCACGAAGTGGTGAGGCGGTTCGGGGAGAATGGACACCGTGAGTTCCCCTTCCGCCTCCGGCCCGTTCGCCGCGCTGCCGCCCCAGGTCGATCTGCCCGCCCTGGAGCACGAGATCCTGCAGCGGTGGGAGGCCGACAAGGTCTTCGACCGGACGCTGGAGGGGTCGAAGGACCGCCCCCAGTGGGTGTTCTACGAGGGCCCGCCCACCGCCAACGGCCGGCCCGGCACCCACCACATCGAGGCGCGTGCCTTCAAGGACGTGTTCCCCCGGTTCAAGACGATGCAGGGGTGGCACGTCCCCCGCCGTGCCGGCTGGGACTGCCACGGGCTCCCCGTCGAGATCGCCGTCGAGCAGGAGCTCGGCTTCGCGGGCAAGCCCGACATCGAGCGCTACGGCATCGCCGAGTTCAACGCCCGCTGCCGCGAGTCGGTCGAGCGGCACGTCGACTCGTTCTCCGAGCTCACCCGTCGCATGGGCTACTGGGTCGACATGTCCACCGCCTACTGGACGATGGACCCCGCCTACATCGAGAGCGTGTGGTGGTCGCTCAAGCAGATCTTCGACAGGGGTCTGCTCGTCGAGGACCACCGCGTGGCGCCCTACTGCCCCCGCTGTGGCACCGGGCTCTCCGACCACGAGGTCGCCCAGGGGTACGAGACGATCACCGACCCGTCGGTGTACGTCCGGCTGCCGGTCACCAGCGGCGAGTGGGCCGGCAGGGCCGACCTGCTCGTCTGGACGACGACCCCGTGGACGCTGCCGTCGAATACCGCCGTCGCCGTCCACCCCGACGTCACCTACGTCGTGGCCCGTACCGGTCAGGGCACGTTCGTGGTCGCCGAGCCGCTGCTGGGCGCCGTCCTGGGCGACGACGTCGAGGTGCTGGCGCGGACGACCGGACGCGACTGGGAGCGCGTCACCTACCAGCGGCCGTTCGAGCTGGTGGAGTTCCCCGAGCCGGCCCACTACGTGGTGCTCGCCGAGTACGTGACCACCGAGGACGGCACCGGGCTGGTGCACCAGTCCCCCGCCTTCGGCGCGGAGGACCTCGCGGTGTGCCGCGCCTACGGCCTGCCGGTCGTCGTCCCGATCGACCCGACCGGGCACTTCCTGCCCGACATCGCGCTGGTGGGCGGCCACTTCTTCCAGGCGGCCAACCCGGCGCTGGTCGAGGACCTGTCGACGCGGGGCGTGCTGTTGCGCGAGCAGCGCTACGAGCACAGCTATCCGCACTGCTGGCGGTGCCACACGCCGCTCATGTACTACGCGCAGCCGTCCTGGTACATCCGGACCAGCCAGATCAAGCAGCAGTTGATCGCCGAGAACGAGAAGACCAACTGGTACCCGGAGAGCATCAAGACCGGCCGCTACGGCGACTGGCTGAACAACAACGTCGACTGGGCGCTGTCCCGCGACCGGTACTGGGGCACTCCCCTGCCGATCTGGCGCAACGACGCCGACCCGAGCCGGATGATCGCCGTCGGGTCGCTCGCGGAGCTGTCGGAGCTGACCGGGCGCGACCTGTCCGGTCTCGACCCCCACCGGCCGTTCATCGACGACGTGACGTTCACGCTGGCGGGCGAGGAGGGCACCTACCGGCGGGTCCGCCAGGTCATCGACGCCTGGTACGACTCCGGCTCGATGCCGTTCGCCCAGTGGGGCGCGCCGCACCGCAACAGGGCGGAGTTCGAGGCGTCCTACCCGGCGCAGTTCATCTGCGAGGCGATCGACCAGACCCGCGGCTGGTTCTACACGTTGATGGCCGTCGGCACGCTGGTCTTCGAGCGGAGCTCCTACGAGAACGTGCTGTGCCTGGGCCACATCCTCGCCGAGGACGGCCGCAAGATGAGCAAGCACCTGGGCAACATCCTCGAGCCGATCCCGCTGATGGACCGGCACGGCGCCGACGCCGTCCGCTGGTTCATGCTCGCGGGCGGGTCACCGTGGTCGGCGCGTCGGGTGGGGCACGAGACGCTCTCCGAGGTCGTCCGGAAGGTGCTGCTCACCTACTGGAACACCGCGAGCTTCTTCACCCTGTACGCCGACACCAACGGCTGGGACCCGGCCACGTCGCCGGCCCCTGCGCGGGCCGACCGCCCGCTGCTGGACCGGTGGGCGCTGGCCGAGCTGGCCGCCGTCACCGAGGGCGTCACGGCGGCGTTGGAGGACTTCGACACCCAGGGCGCCGGCCGGTTGCTCGCCGGCTTCGTCGACGACCTGTCCAACTGGTACGTGCGCCGGTCGCGGCGCCGCTTCTGGGACGGCGATCCCGCGGCGCTGGCCACCCTGCACGAGGTGCTCGACGGGCTGACCAGGCTGATGGCGCCGTTCACTCCCTTCGTCACCGAGGAGGTGTGGGCGCGCGCCGTCGCACCGGGCCTCGGGAACGCGGTCGACTCGGTGCACCTCGCCTCGTGGCCCACGGTCGACGAGGACGCCCGGGACGACGAGCTCGTCGCCCAGGTGGAGCTCGTCCGGCGCCTGGTCGAGCTGGGCCGCTCGGCACGGACCTCGGCGAAGGTGCGCACCCGGCAGCCGCTGGCCCGCGCCGTCGTCGCCGCGCCCGGCTGGGCCGCGCTGCCCCGGGACCTGGTCGCCGAGGTCGCCGACGAGCTGAACGTGGTCGAGCTCGTGGAGCTGTCCGGAGCCGTCGGCGGCGAGCTGGTCGACGTCAGCGTGAAGGTGGACTTCCGCGCCGTCGGCCGGCGTCTGGGCAAGCAGGTGCAGGCGGTGGCGAGGGCCGTCGCCGCCGCCGATCCGGCCGGGCTGACCGCCGCCTACCGGGCCGGTACGGCGACCGTCGAGGTGGAGGGCGCGCCGGTGCGCCTCGAGGAGGGCGATCTGATCGTCACCGAGACCCCGCGCGAGGGTTGGACCGTCGCCAGCGGCGGCGGCCTGACCGTCGCGCTGGACCTCGCGCTGACCCCGGAGCTGGAGCGGGCCGGCCTGGTCCGCGAGGTCGTCCGGCTGCTCCAGGAGGCGCGCAAGAACAGCGGACTGGAGGTCAGCGACCGCATCGAGCTCTGGTGGACCGGCGACGGCGCGGTCGCACAGGCCGTCGAGGAGCACGCCGAGCAGCTCGCCGCCGAGGTGCTGGCGACCACCGTGCACCCGGGCGCCGCCGGGGACGGTCCGGGCGTCGAGGGCCCGTCCGGCTCGCGGTTCTGGATCGCCCGGGCCTGAGCCGAGGGTCAGCCGCTTCCGGCCGCCTTCCTGTCGCGCACGCGCTCGGCCATCGTCCGGTCGGGCGCGCAGTCGGCGCACGGGGTGAAGCCGTCGGTGCGCGCCTCGTCCATCGGCAGCGGGATCGGCGTCCGTCCGCGGAGGTGGGCGCAGCCCTCGACGTGGTAGCGCGGGTGCTCGTCGACGACGAGCACCTCGTCCTTGAGGTCGACGACGAGCAGCAGGTCGGTGACCTCCACCTCCTCGACCGGGGGGTCGGGAAGCTCCTCGGGCGCGGTCTCCGGGGCGGGGGGCGGTGCGCTGGGGGCCCTCGCCGCGGTGGCACCGCCCGTCACCTCCGGGAGTGACCCGGCGGGGGCGGTCGTCACGCTCGCCGCCTCCCCCGACGGGCGGTCGGCGGCGGTCATCCGCCGGCGGGCGGCGACCAGCAGGCCGGCGGCGATCAGGCAGGCGACCACGCACGCCCAGTACAACGTGTCGACGCCGGTCAGCACTCCGCCGACGAACAGGCCGACACCCACGAGCACCATCAGCGCCGCTGCCAAGATCACGCTGCGACTGTAGAGGAAGGGCGGCCTTCCCCCGGCTCGGCGCGGGCCCCTGCGGGGCCGTCGTGACTATGCGGAGGCGTGCTGGTTCTGCCGGTTGGCCGCCGCGGGCTCGGCCGAGCCGCGGCTGTCCAGGTCGCGCAGGTGCGACTCGAGGTAGGAGCGAAGCCTGGTCCGGTACTCGCGCTCGAAGGTCCGCAGCTCCTCGATCTTGCGCTCCAGGCTGCTGCGCTTCTCCTCGAGGGTGCCCATGACCTCGACGTGCCGGCGTTCCGCGTCCTGGTCGAGGGCGGCAGCCTTGGCGCGGGCCTCGCGCTCCATCGTCTCGGCCCGCGTGCGGGCGTCGCCGAGCATCGTGTCGGCGCGGTGCTTGGCCTCCGTGACCAGCTGCTCGCTCTTGGAGCGTGCCTCGGCCATCAGACGGTCGCTGTTGGTCTTGGCGCCGGTGAGCATCTGCTCGGCCTGCGTCTTGGCCTCGTTGACGTAGCGGTCGGCGGTCTCGGTGGCCAGCGCCAGCATGCGGGAGGCGCGGGCGCTGTCGTCCTCCCGTGGCTGCTGCGCCGGCGCGGGCGGCGGAGCGGCGACCTGGGCGGCCACGGGTGCCGGCGCCGGCTCCTCCGTGCGCGCAGCGCTGCCACGGCTCGCGCGCAGCTCGTTGTTCTCCTCGATGAGGCGGGCCAGTTCGGCCTCCACGACGTCGAGGAACGCGTCCACCTCGTCCTCGTCGTAGCCCCGCTTGCCGATGGGCGGCTTCTTGAAGACGACGTTGTGCACGTCGGCAGGCGTCAGTGGCATCGGGTCACCTCGGGTCGGACGGGAACAGGGACGTAGGTGGACAGGGCGCGGAGGAGCGCACCCGTCCTGCGGCTCTGATCCCGCAGGCGTGGGTCATGAACGGACGGCGAGCCCGGTCGTGATGCTGCGGAGGATCAGCACGGCGATCAGCAGCACCATAAACCCGAGGTCCAGTCGGATGGACCCCAGGTTCAGAGGTGGGATGACTTTCCGGATGGCCTTCAGCGGGGGGTCTGTGGTCGAGTAGACGACCTCGAGACCCGCCGCGACCAGTCCGGACGGACGCCAGCTGCGCGCCAGCACCATCACCCAGTCGACGACGAACCGCGCGAACAGCAGCACGAGGAAGACGAGAAGCACCGACGACACGATCGACCAGAAGAGAGCCACAGTCCTCGTTCGTTCGGGGCACCGCGCGTGCCGGGTGGGCTAGGCCTCAGGACTGGTTGAAGAAACCGCTCTCGCGGATCCGCGCCTTGTCCTCGGCCGTCACGTCGACGTTCTGCGGGCTGAGCAGGAACACCTTGGCCGTGACGCGCTCGATACTACCGCGCAGCCCGAAGGACAGACCCGCAGCGAAGTCGACGAGGCGCTTCGCGTCGGAGTCGTCCATCTCGGTGAGGTTCATGATCACCGGCATGCCGTCGCGGAACCGCTCCCCGATGGTCCTGGCCTCGTTGTAGTTGCGCGGGTGCAGCGTGGTGATCTTGTACGGCTGCGGTACGGGCGCAGGGGCCGGCTCCGCGGCGGCCACGACGGGCTCGCGGACGGCGAGCCCCGCGGCCGACGCGCCGACCGGAGCGCTGCCGCCGCCCAGCGAGCTGACCCTCGACGGGGCACCCCCGGCCGGCGCCAGACCGATCGGGCGAGCGGTCCCGGCCCGCCGGACGGGCAACGGGTCGGGCTCGCGGACGGGCGGCTCGACCTCGAGGTCGTCCTCGGCGTACCCGGCGGGACCGTAGTCACCGTCGTAGCGGGTGTCGTAGTCGTCGCCCGGGTACCGGCCGTAGCGCCGGTCGTCCGGGTGGTCGGACTGCCGCGAGTCGTACCGGCCGTAGGCGCGGGGATCGTCGTCCTCGACGAGTCCCAGATAGATGCCCATTCTCCGCATGGCTCCAGCCATCGGACCTCCCCCTCTGCTGGCGTCCTCAGCGTCGCGTATGCACGACAGTCGTCAAGGTTCCGGGGGTCTCCCGTGGCCTCTGTTACCGGTGTGACTCCTGTGGTCTTCCGGAGGGTAGGGCGCGGCTCCCGAACAACGCGGTTCCGACACGCACGACCGTCGCACCACATGCGATGGCCGCCTCGAGGTCGCCGCTCATGCCGGCGGACAGGTCGACTGCCTCCGGATGATCGGCCCGCACGCGTCCGGCGAGGTCGGCCAGGCGCTCGAAGGCCGGCACGGGGTCGGCGCCACGCGGGGCGACGGCCATCAGGCCGCGGAGGGCCAGGCCGGATGCATCGGCGACCAGGTCGGCCAGTGCCGGCACGTCGTCGGCCGCGGCGCCTCCCCGGGCGCCGAGCTCGCCGGCCGGTCCCCCGAGGTCCACCTGGACGAAGACCTCGACCGGACGGCCGGCCTGCTGGCCGGTCCGGTCGAGCACGTGGACCAGCGACTCCCGGTCCACCGAGTGCACCACCGCGCCGAGCCTGGCCACCGCGGCCGCCTTGTTGCGCTGCAGTTGACCGACGAAGTGCCAGCGCAGGTCGACGTCCTCGAGGTGCCGGCTCTTGTCGAGCAGTTCCTGGGCCCGGTTCTCACCGAACTCACGCTGACCCAGAGCGGCGAGGGAACGGACGTCCTCGGCCGACCACGTCTTGCTGATGGCGAGCAGGGCGACCGACGAGGGCTCGCGGCCGGCGGCGCGGGCGGCGGCGTCGATCCGGGACCGGACCGCCCGCAGGTTCGCTGCCAGGTTCACCGGTCGTCCTCCAGCCAGACCAGGCCGGCCTGGCGACCGGTGACGCCGTCGCGGCGGTGCGAGAACAGGAGCGGGTCCTCGACCGTGCACCGCGGGTCCTGCACCACCTCGTCGATCCCCGCCCGGCGGAGGATCTCGGCGACGCCGGCCCGCAGGTCCAGGCCCGCCGTACCGGCCCGCGTCGGGACGGCGGAACCCGGCGCCACCCGCTCGACGTCGCGCTGCATCGGCTCGGGGACCTCGTAGCACTGACCGCAGACCGCGGGGCCCAGCAGCGCGGTGACGTTCCGCGCGCGGGCGCCGAGGCTCGCCATGGCCGAGAGCGCGGCCGGGACGATCCCCCGCCGCACGCCTTCCCGTCCCGCGTGGACCGCGGCGACCACGCCGGCGACGGGGTCCGCCAGGAGGATCGGCACGCAGTCGGCCACGAGCACGCAGAGGACGAGACCCCGAGTGCGCGTGACCAGCGCGTCGGTCGCCGGCACCGGGCCGTCCTGCGGCCCGTCCACCACCGCGACACCGGTGCCGTGGACCTGGTTCATCCAGACCAGCCGTTCCTCGCCCAGGGCCAGCTCCCGCGCGACGCGGGCGCGGTTGGCCGCGACGGCGGTCGGTTCGTCACCGACGTGGTCGCCCAGGTTGAACGTGTCGTAGGGGGACGCGGACCGGCCGCCCCGCCGATCGGTGACGACCCTGCGGGGTCGGACTGCCGCAGTCAGCATGACGCCATTCTCGCGATCGGCCACGGTCGCTCGTCGTCCTACCTCACGAGAACGGGTCCTCCCTCACGGTCGACCGTGAGGGAGGACCCGCCGTGATCAGGTCCCCTGATCGAACAGGGGCGACGTCAGCCCTTGAGGAACTCCGGGATGTCGAGCTCCTCCTCGAAGTCCTCGTTCGACAGCGGACGACGGCCGGCGACCGGACCGGGGATGGGCGGCAGCGGCGGCACCGTGATGCCCCCACCGTTGACCCCGCTCGTCCCGCCACCGACGGGCGCACCGCCCCCGTTCACCGGCGTGCGCCCCACGGGCCCGGAGACGCTGTTGCCCGTCGCCTGCGCCGGCGCGGCCGGCGCGGCCGCGGCGGACTGGGCCGACTGTGCCTGCGGCACCACCAGCCGCTCCCCGCCCCCTGGACGCCCGAGGGCGTCATGGGGCGCCGATAGGGCGGCAGACCGGCGGGAGCCGCGGACGAGGCACCCGGCACCGCCGCGGCCGCGCCGTCCTTGCGGGAACTGGGCCGGCCGCTGTCGAAGCCGGCCGCGATGACCGTCACGCGCACCTCGTCACCCAGGGCGTCGTCGATGACGGCGCCGAAGATGATGTTGGCGTCGGCGTGCGCCGCGTCGGACACCAGCGAGGCGGCCTCGTTGATCTCGAACAGGCCGAGGTCCGAGCCGCCGGAGATCGACAGCAGCACGCCGTGGGCGCCCTCCATCGAGGCTTCCAGCAGCGGGCTGGCGATGGCCTGCTCGGCCGCCAGGAGCGCGCGGTTGTCACCGCGGGCGCTGCCGATGCCCATCAGGGCCGAGCCCGCGCCGGACATGACCGACTTGACGTCGGCGAAGTCCAGGTTGATCAGGCCGGGGGTGGTGATCAGGTCGGTGATGCCCTGGACACCGGAGAGCAGCACCTGGTCGGCGGTGCGGAAGGCGTCCATGACGCTGACGTTGCGGTCGCCCAGCTGCAGCAGCCGGTCGTTCGGGATCACGATCAGCGTGTCGCACTCGTTGCGCAGCTCCTCGATCCCCGATTCGGCCTGGACCGCGCGCCGCTTGCCCTCGAAGGCGAACGGGCGGGTGACCACGCCGATGGTCAGGGCGCCGAGCTTGCGCGCGATCGAGGCCACGACGGGCGCGCCACCGGTACCGGTGCCACCCCCCTCGCCCGCGGTCACGAAGACCATGTCGGCCCCCTTGAGGACCTCCTCGATCTCCTCCCGGTGGTCCTCGGCGGCCTGCCGGCCGACGTCCGGCTGCGCTCCGGCACCCAGCCCGCGGGTGAGCTCGCGTCCCACGTCGAGCTTGACGTCGGCGTCGCTCATCAGCAGCGCCTGCGCGTCGGTGTTGATCGCGATGAACTCGACCCCCTTGAGTCCGACCTCGATCATGCGATTGACCGCGTTCACCCCGCCGCCGCCGATGCCGACGACCTTGATGACCGCTAGATAGTTGTGCGGAGGTGTCATGCGGCGCTCCCCAACTGGACCCTCATCCTCAAGTACAGGCTTACAGTTATGTCAACTCGGTCGACGCGGACGAAGTTAGGTGGGTCGGGAGGGCGCTACAAACACCCTCCGGGGACCGGCGTGTCGGTGGACGCGGATCGCACCAACCTCTGAGGACCCGTTGGTCACATGAGAACCACGAGGTGTGACGACCCGCCCCGTGAACGTCTCACGCCGGGGTGCAGACCTGCGGACGCGCCGACGCCGGGAACGCCGAAAAGAGATGTTGCGTGTCGGGCGTGTCGCGGAGGTCGGCGTGTCCGTCGCAACCCGGTGCGACAGCCGTCCGGAGGCACGGGGACACCGTCCGCGACGGTGCCGCGCCGGGCGGGCTCAGCGGAGGACGACGGCCTGCGGAGTGCTCACGTCGATCGTCGTGGCCGGCTCCAGCGCGCCCGACGCGAGCTGTTCGATCAGCGCTCCGAGCACGGCGGCCTTGGCATCGGACCGGCCGGCGTCGCCCCACTGGACGACGGTCCCGTCGGTCAGCGTCAAGGTGATGGCCTCCGGGCTCGTCGCCGCGGCACCCGCCACACCCTCGCGCACGTCGACCGGCAGGGCGCTGACCGCCGCCAGCGCGGCCGTCGTGGCCGGATCGCCGGGCCGGGGGTCGGCCACGTCGAGCGGCACGACCCCTGTCGGGGGCTCGCCGGTGACGAGGTCGAACAGCACGCCGTCGGCATCCATCAGGGAGCGCTCCCCCGGCGGGCCGACGATGGCGACCGGCACCCGCTCCACCACGGTGATCACCACGCTGTCCGGCCAGCCGCGGGTCACCTCGACCGAGGCGACCTGCGGAAGGCGCGCGACGCGTGCCTCGGCTGCGTCGACGTCGAGGCGCAGCAGCGGGGTCCCCCGCTCCACACCGGCCGCCTCGCGCACCTGGTCGGCCGGCAGCGACCGCAGGCCGTCCACCTGGATCGAGCGGACGGCGAGCAGCGGACCGGCGAACAGCAGCCAGAGCACCGCTCCCAGCGCGACGAGGGCGAGCACCAGACGAACGGCCCGGCGACGGACGCGCGCCCGCCGCCCGGCCGGCGGGCGGTCCGGGCGCGGCCGGGGCGGATGACGCCGGGACGGCGACGGCGTGCCCGATCCGCCCGCGCGGACGGCGCCATGGCCGCGCACCGCACGGCGTGCCCCGCCGGTGCGGTCCCGGGTGGTGGTTCCGGTGCGGCTCACGGCCGGCCGCCCGCCGGTCCGGGGACGGGGGCGTCCGTCCGTGCGCGCAGGGCGTCGAGCACCTCCGGCCCCACCATCGACACGTCACCGGCGCCCATCGTCAGCACCAGGTCGCCGGCCCGGGCGCGCGCGGCGAGCACCGGGGCGGTCGCCGACCAGGACGGCTCGAAGTGCACCCGGGCCGCAGGCAGCGGGACCGCCTCGGCGACCAGCGCGCCGGTCACTCCGGGCACCGGGTCCTCGCGGGCGCCGTAGACGTCCATGACCACGACCTCGTCGGCCAGGGCCAGCGCCTGGCCGAATCCCTCGGCGAACTCCTGGGTCCGGCTGTAGAGGTGCGGCTGGAACGCCACGACCAGCCGGCCGCTGCCGGCCACGGCGCGCGCCGCCTGCAGCTGGGCGCGGACCTCGGTGGGGTGGTGGGCGTAGTCGTCGTACACGCGGACGCCGTGGACCGTGCCCTTGAGCTCGAACCGGCGGTGCACACCGCCGAACCGGGCCAGCCCCTCGACGAGGCCCTCGACGGGCAGCCCGAGCTCGATGCCCGCCAGCAGGGCCGCCGCGCTGTTGAGCGCCATGTGCTCGCCGGGCACCTGGATCCGCACCCGGCCCAGCTCCCGCCCGTCGAGCACGGCCGTGTAGCTCGTGGCGTCGGGCGCCACCTCCAGGTCGGCGAGCCTGAGGTCGGCGCCCTCCGCGCGGCCGTAGGTGCGCAGCCGCGCCGCGGTCGGCACGCTCGCGAGGCGGGCCGAGCCGGGGTCGTCGGCGCACAGCACGACGAAGCCGTCGCCGTGCACGGTGGCGAGGAACCGGTCGAAGGCGGCCTCCACCGCGGCGAGGTCGCCGTAGTTGTCCAGGTGGTCGGCCTCGACGTTCGTGACGACGGCCGCGTACGGGGCCAGCAGCAGGAAGGACCGGTCGCTCTCGTCGGCCTCGGCGACGAACACGTCGCCCTCACCCGAGTGGGCGTTGCTGCCGGATTCGTTCAGGTCCCCACCGATGGCGAACGAGGGGTCGGCGCCGCACGCCTGGACGGCGACGGTGAGCATCGACGTGGTCGAGGTCTTCCCGTGCGTGCCGGCGACGGCGACGCTGCGGCGGCCGGCCATGACGGCGGCGAGCGCCACGGCTCGCGGCAGCACCCGCAGGCCCCGCTCACGGGCGGACACGAGCTCCGGGTTGTCGGCACGGATCGCGGTGGACACGACCACCGTGTCGGCGTCCGCCAGGTTCTGCGGGTCGTGGCCCACGGCGACCCGGGCGCCCAGCGCCCGCAGTGCCAGCAACGTCGGGGTGTCGCGGCGGTCGCTGCCCGACACCGCCACCCCGCGGGCCAGCAGGATCCGCGCGATGCCGCTCATCCCGGCGCCACCGATGCCGATGAAGTGGACGGTGCCCAGCTCGGGCAGCAGCGGGACCGGGTCCGACCAGGCTGCGACCTCGGCGGCGCTCATCGGCGTCCGCTCGAGGACGCGCCGACCTGGAGGACGATCTCGGCCAGCCGCTCGTCGGCGTCGGGGGCACCGGCCGCCGCGGCGTGCCGGGCGTAGCCGGCCAGCGCCTGCGGGTCGGTGAGCAGCGGGATCAGGTGGCCCTCGATCCAGTCCTCGTCCAGGTCGGCGTCCTCGACGAGCAGGCCACCCCCGGCCTCGACGACCGGCAGGGCGTTGCGCCGCTGCTCTCCGTTCCCGATCGGCAGGGGCACGAAGGCACCCGGCAGTCCGACGGCCGACAGCTCCGCCACGGTCACCGCGCCGGCCCGGCACAGGGCCAGGTCGGCGGCGGCGTACGCGAGGTCCATGCGCTCCAGATAGTCGACGACCACGTAGGGAGCACTACCCGGCGGGCGGGTCGGAACCGTCACGTGGGTGTTCTTGGGCCCGCGGGCGTGCAGCACCTGGATGCCCGCGGCGGTCAGCGCGTCGGCGGCGGCGACCGCCGCGCGATTGAGCGTCTGCGCGCCCTGCGAGCCGCCGAAGACCAGCAGCGTCGGCCGGTCGGCGTCCAGCCCGAACTCGCGGCGGCCCTCGGCTCGGGTGGCGTCGCGGTCCAGCGTGCTGATGGCGCGGCGCAGGGGCATGCCGACGTGCTCCCCGGCGTGCAGCGGCGTGCCGGGCACGGTGACCGCCACGCGCGCGGCCAGCCGGGCTCCCACGCGGTTGGCCAGCCCGGGCAGCGCGTTCTGCTCGTGCACGACGATCGGCACCTTCGACCGCCGCGCCGCGAGGTAGGCCGGCAGGGCGACGTACCCGCCGAAGCCGACGACCACGTCGGCGGCCACCTCGTCGAGCACCGCCCGGGTCTCGGCGACGGCGCGCCAGACCCGGTCCGGGACCCGCAGCAGGTCGACGGTCGGCTTGCGCGGCAGCGGCACGGGCGGGATGAGCCGCAGGTCGTAGCCGCGCGCCGGCACCAGTCGGGTCTCCATGCCCCGGGCGGTGCCGAGGCAGGTGATCCGCAACTCGGTCCCCCCGTCGGCGCGGCGCCGCAGTGCGTCGGCCAGGGACAGCATGGGTTCGATGTGCCCCGCGGTACCGCCGCCGGCGAGGACCACGCTGGTCGGTCGTGCGGTCACCGCGGCCCCCGGGCCGGCGGATCTGCGAGGCCGGCCGGCTGACCACCCGGCCGGCGTCCGGACGAGCCGGCCGAGGTTCGCGGACGGGTGCGGGCCGGCGGACCGCGGTGGGGCCGGGGACCCGGGGCGGGCGGGCGGCCCGGGGGGCGGCACGCTCGGCCGGCCGGTCCTCCGGCCTGCGGCGCGGGCGCACGGGGTCGACGGCGGCGGCCGGCACCGGCAACAGGAACCGCGCGAGGGCGCTGCGCTCCCGGCCGCGCTGCGCCTCGATCGCCTCGGGCTCCGAGCGGGCGAAGCGGGCGAGGAGGCCGACGATGAACAGCGTGAGGACCAGTGACGTGCCGCCGGCCGAGATGAGCGGCAGCTGGACACCGGTCACCGGGAGCAGCCCCACCACGTAGCCCATGTTCATGGCGGCCTGGCCGACCAGCCACACGGTGATCGCGACGCAGGCCAGCTGCACGAACCGGTCGGCCGCGCGGCGGGCGATCCGGAAACCCGCGTAGGCGAGCACGCCGTAGAGACTGACGACCACCAGGCAGCCGAGGAAGCCCAGTTCCTCGCCGATGATCGCGAAGATGTAGTCGGACTGGGCGTGCGGCAGCAGGTTCCACTTCATCGCGCTGTTGCCCAGGCCGACGCCCCACAGCCCCCCGTGGCCAGCGCGTACATGCCGCGGATCGCCTGGAAGCCGCCGTCGGTGGGGTCGGAGAAGGGGTCGAGGAACGAGGTGATCCGCGCCATGCGGTACGGCGCCACCTTGATCAGCACCACGACGGCGACCGCCGCGGCGGCGATGAACCAGCCGAAGTACCGCAGCGGCATGCCACCGGCCCACAGGAGGCCGACGAGCACGAGGCCGAGGCTGACCACCGCGCCGAAGTCGGGTTCGGCGATGAGCAGCAGGGAGAGCACGCCGAACACCGGCAGCACCGGCACGAGCAGCGACCTGGTGGTCAGGTAGCGCTCCCGGAGCGCAAGCACGTGCGCCCCCCAGAGCGCGAAGACGAGCTTGGCGATCTCCGAGGGCTGCAGGTGGGCGAAGCCGAGGTCGAACCACTGCCGGGCGCCGTTGAGCTTCACGCCGATGCCGGGGATCAGGACGATCAGCAGCAGGAAGGCGACGCCGATCAGCGCGATCGGCGACCAGCGCCGCAGCAGGCCGGCCGGCAGCCGCAGCGCGACGAGCATCGCGACGAGCCCGATGCAGGCCCAGACGAGCTGCTGGACACCGGGCCGCCAGGCGGGTTCGTCGGCCAGTGCCGCCTTGATCGAGGAGGCGGAGAACACCATGACCAGCCCGATGGTCAGCAGCAGGCCGGCCGCGCCGAGCACCAGATGGGCGCTGGTCATGGGGCCGTCGAGCCACGCCGGCCCGGCGAAGCGCCGGGACGGACGCTCCACGCGGGTGCGGCGCGGCGGTGCCGGCGTCGCGGTGGCCGTCACTGGGCGATCACCCGAGCGCCGCGACGGCGTCGGCGAAGGCGCGGCCGCGGTGCCCGTAGTCGCGGAAGACGTCCATCGAGGCGGCCGCCGGGGCGAGCAGGACCGTGTCGCCCGGGCGGGCCAGCCGTGCGGCCGCGGCCACGACCTGCGTCATCACGTCCTGGGCGGCGGTCCCGGTCCCGTCCATCCGCTCATCGTCGCCGCTGACCACTGTGACCACTGGGACCGTTGGGGCGTGTCGCGCCAGCGAGTCGGCGATCACGGCCCGGTCGCGGCCCAGCAGCACGACCCCGGCCAGGCGGGGCGCGGCCGCGGCGACCAGCGGATCGACGTCCGCGCCCTTGAGCAGGCCGCCGGCGATCCAGACCACGCGCGGGTAGGCGGCCAGCGACGCCCCGGCTGCGTGCGGGTTGGTGGCCTTGCTGTCGTCGACGAAGTCGACGCCATCGACGGTGGCCACCCGAACGTTGCGGTGGGCGCCGCCCCGGAACCCCGCGAGCCCGCGGCCGACGGCCTCGGCGGGGACGCCGATCGCGCGGGCGAGCGCCGCCGCGGCGAGGGCGTTCACGACGTTGTGCGGGCCGGGCACCTGCAGTTGCCCGAGCTCGAGCAGCACCACCCCGGAGGCGTCGTCGGTGAACGCGCGGTCGACCAGGGCTCCCGACCGGAGCCCCAGCTGACCGGGGGCGGGCTCGCCGAGCGTGACCGTCACCGGGCGCGGATGGGCGGCGACGAGCGCCGCCGCGACCGGGTCACCCGCGTCGGCGACGGCCACGGGCGCCCGCCGGAGGATGCGCGCCTTCGCGTCGCGGTAGGCCTCGAAGGAGCCGTGCCAGTCGGTGTGGTCGTCGGCGACGTTGAGGACGGCGGCCGCGGCGGGCGCCAGTGACGAGGACCAGTGCAGCTGGAAGCTGGACAGCTCCACGGCCACGACGTCGTGGAGCGGCGCGCCGTCCTCCCCCACCGCGGTGACCACCTCCACCAGCGGGCGGCCGACGTTCCCGGCGGCCACGGCGCGGCGCCCGGCGGCGAGCAGGATCGCCTCGAGCATCGTGACCGTCGTGGTCTTGCCGTTGGTGCCCGTGATCGCGAGCCAGGGTGCGGCATCGGCACCGCGCAGCCGCCACGCCAGCTCCGGCTCGCCGATGACCTCGATGCCCGAGCGGGCGGCGTCCGCGAGCAGCGGCGCGTCCGGGCGCCAGCCCGGTGAGGTGACGACGAGATCGACGTCGCCGGGAACGGTGTCGAGCCGCCCGAGCCACTGGGCGCCGTCGGCGACCAGCGCGGCGACCGCGGGCGGCTCGGCGGCGTCGGTCAGCAGGATCCGGGCACCGCGATCGAGCAGCACCCGGGCCGCTGCCGCCCCCGACACCCCGAGGCCGGCCACCAGGACGGTCCGCCCGCGAACCTGCATCGGCGCGCTCACAGCCCGACGAACTGCAGCCAGTCCGCGTAGAACAGCCCGATCCCGAAGGCGACGGCCATCGCGGTCACCAGCCAGAACCGCACGATGACGGTGTTCTCGGTCCAGCCGGCGAGCTCGAAGTGGTGGTGCAGCGGCGCCATCCGGAACACCCGTCGGCGGGTGGCCCGGAAGAACGCCACCTGGATGACCACCGACAGCGTGACGGCCACGAAGAGCCCACCGAGGACGACCAGCAGCAGCTCCGTGCGGGTGACGATCGCCAGTCCGGCCAGCAGGCCGCCGAGGGCCAGCGATCCGGTGTCGCCCATGAAGATCCGCGCCGGGCTGGTGTTCCACCACAGGAAGCCGAGGCAGGCGCCGAGTGCGGCCGCGGCGACGAGGGTGACGTCGAGCGGGTCGCGGACGGTGTAGCAGCCCACGATGTCCTCGGTGGCGCAGTCGTGGGTGAACTGCCAGAAGGAGATGAAGACGTAGGACGCGAAGACCATCGCCGAGGCCCCCGCGGCCAGCCCGTCGAGCCCGTCGGTGAGGTTCACCGCGTTGGAGAACCCGGCGATGAACAGGTAGGCCAGGATCACGAAGGCGACCGAGCCGAGTGCGAACGGGGCGATGTCGCGCACGTAGGAGACGAACGTCGAGGCCGGGGTGATCCCGTCCCGGTTCGGGAAGTTGATCGACGTCACCGCGAAGGCGACGCCGACCACCAGCTGGCCCACCAGCTTGGCGGTCTTGTTCAGCCCGAGGCTGCGCCGGTGCCGGATCTTCAGGTAGTCGTCGAGGAACCCGACCGTGCCCATGCCGGCCATGAGGAACAGCAGCAGCACACCGGTGGCGGTGAAGCCCCAGTTGGCCTGGTCGACGAGGAACAGATGCGCGGCCAGGTAGCCGCCGATGGTGGCGCCGACGATCACGGTGCCACCCATGGTGGGCGTGCCCTGCTTCGACAGGTGGCTCTCGGGTCCGTCGTCCCGGACCTCCTGACCCAGCCCCTGCCGTCGGAACGCGCGGATCGCCAGCGGGGTGAGCAGGATGGAGAGGATGAGGCCGAAACCGGACGCGATCAGGACGGACCTCACGCGGGGGCCCCGGGTTCGGCGGGTGTGGTCGTGAGCAGGTCGGCGGCGAGCAGCTCGAGTCCGTAGGAGCGACTGGCCTTGACGAGGACGACGTCCCCCGGACGCAGCACCTCCGACAGCAGCTCGCGCGCGGCGGCCCGGTCCGGCACGTGCACCGACTCCCCTCCTGCGCCTCGTCCCGCCGACAGCCCGGCGGCGGACGCCCCGGCGGATATGCCTACCGCATCGGGCCCCACGGCCACGATCAGGTCGATGCCGGCGGCCGCCGCGTCGCGGCCCAGCCGCTCGTGCTCCGCCGCGGAGTCGGGCCCGAGCTCCGCCATGCCACCCAGGACGGCGATCCGCCGGTCGCCGGCCAGCCCGGCGAGCGCGGCCAGGGCGGCGCGCATCGACTCGGGGTTGGCGTTGTAGGCGTCGTTGACCACCGTCACGCCGTCGCCCCGGCGGCCGACCTCCATGCGCCAGCGGCTGCGGGCGCCGGCCGCGGACAGGGCGGTGGCCACGTCGGCGGGCCGCATCCCGGCGGCCAGGGCCGCACCGGCCGCGGACAGCGCGTTGGCGACCTGGTGCTCACCCACCACCTGGAGGGCGACGGGGTGCTCCTCCCCCGCGGCCAGCAGGGTGAAGCGCGGGCGGGCCGTCTCGTCGAGTGTCACGTCGGTGGCCCGCACGTCGGCACGCTCGGCGCGCCCGGTGGTGACGACGCGGGCGGCGGTCCGCGACGCCATGGCGGCCACGCGCGGGTCGTCGGCGTTGAGGACGGCGGTGCCGTCCTCGGGCAGCGCCTCGACGATCTCGCCCTTCGCGCGCGCGATCCCGTCGACGCTGCCGAACTCGCCCAGGTGCGCCGAGCCGACGTTGAGGACCACCGAGATCTGGGGGCGCGCCACGCCGCAGAGCCTGGTGATGTGGCCCGAGCCCCTGGCTCCCATCTCGAGCACCAGGAAGCGGGTCCGCTCGTCGGCGCTCAGCACGGTCAGCGGCAATCCGATGTCGTTGTTGTAGGAGCCCGGTGGGCTGACCGTCGCGCCCGCCGTGGCGAGCACCTGCCCCAGCAGGTCCTTGGTCGAGGTCTTGCCCGACGACCCGGTGATGGCCAGCGTGCGCAGCCCGCCGGCGGTGAGCCGGCCGTGCACACCGGTGGCGAGCCGGCCGAGGGCGACGACCGGGTCGCGCACCACGACCGTCGGCAGGGCGTCGTCGGGTCGCGTGCTCAGCGCGGCCACCGCACCGGCGGCCGCGGCGGCGCCCAGGAAGTCGTGCCCGTCGACCCGCTCGCCCCGGAAGGCGACGAAGAGGTCCCCCTGCTCGGCGCTCCTCGAGTCGAGGGTCACCTTCCCGGTCACCGCGGCGTCGGCCGGGCCGGTCAGGGCACCGTCGACCAGTTCGGCGATCTCCCCCAGCGTCAACGCGATCATGCCCGCGTCCCCTGGGGCGCGCAGACGTCGCCGATGATTTCGCGCAGGACCTCGCGGTCGTCGAACGGGTGCACGGTGCCGGCGATCTCCTGCCCCGTCTCGTGCCCCTTGCCGGCGAGCAGGAGCGTGTCGCCGGGCCCGGCCAGCCGCACGGCGGCGGCGATCGCCGCCCGCCGGTCGCCGACCTCGACCACCTCGGCACGGTCGGCCTCGGGCACGCCGGAGACGCCGGCCAGCACGGCCGCCCGGATGGCGGCGGGATCCTCGGAACGCGGATTGTCGTCGGTCACGACCAGGACATCGCTGAGCTGGGCCGCGGCGGTGCCCATCGCGGGCCGTTTCCCCGGATCGCGGTCGCCGCCGCAGCCCAGCACGGTGATCAGCCGGCCCGCGGTGATTGCGCGGAGCGCCTGCAGGGCGGTGCGGACGGCGTCAGGGGTGTGGGCGTAGTCCACGACGGCGACGAACGGCTGACCGGCGTCGACCGGCTCCATCCGGCCCGGCACGACGGTGTCCGCGAGCCCCGTCAGCGCCGCCTCGACCGGCACCCCGATCGCATCCAGCAGGGCGACCGCCAGCACGGCGTTGGCCACGTTGAACCGCCCGGGCAGCCGGATGCGGGCGGGCCAGGAGCGCCCGTCGGGACCGTGCACCGTGAACGTCGACCCGCCGTCCGCTGTCGCCGCGACACCGTCGGCCGACCAGTCCGCGGAGGCGGTGAGCGACACGGTGCCGGCGTCGCGCCGCTGCGCGGCCAGACGCCGGCCGGCGTCGTCGTCCACGGTGATCAGCTCGACGGCCGCCCGGCCGTCGAAGAGCAGCGCCTTGGCCCGGAAGTAGTCCTCCAGGTCGGCGTGGAAGTCCAGGTGATCCCGCCCCAGGTTGGTGAAGCCCGCCGCGGCGAACCGGACTCCTTCGACGCGCCCCAGGACGAGCGCGTGGCTGGACACCTCCATGACCACGGCCGAGACCCCGGAGTCCACCATGCCCCGCAGCAGGGCGTGCAGCGCCGGCGCCTCGGGAGTCGTGCGCACGCTCGGCAGCGTCCTGGTGGCGAGGACCCCGTCGGCGTCCCGCACCCGGGTGCGGGTCGCGACCGTGCCGATGAGCCCGGTTCCGTGCCCGGCCGCGGCCAGGCCGGCCTCGACGAGGTAGGCGGTGGTGGTCTTGCCGTTGGTGCCGGTGATGCCGATGACGGCGAGTTCACGGCTGGGCTCGCCGTAGACGCGGTCGGCCACGCGGCCCAGCACGGCGCGAGGATCGGCGACGACGCACACCGGTACCTCCGGGTGCCGCGGCGCGAGTGCCAGCCGCCCGGTCTCGTCGGTCAGCACCGCCACCGCGCCGCGGGCGAGGGCGTCGTCGACGTGGTTGATGCCATGGGTGCGGGCGCCGGGCAGCGCGGCGTACAGGTCGCCGGGGCGGACCTCCTGCGAGGCCAGCGTGACGCCCGTGACCGCCACGTCGCTCGCCCTGTCATCCGCCGGCACCCCGATGAGATCGGCCAGTTCGGCCAGCCTCGTCGGCGCGGTCGTGGTCACGGGGCTCCAATCTACCGGCGGGGGTCCCGCAGCCCGCGCACCTCGCGAACCCGCCGCGCCGTCCCCACCCACCCGCCGCGCCGTCCCCCACCCACCCGCCGCGCCGTCCCCCACCCCGCCGGGTCAGGGTGCGGTGAGCACGAAGTCCGGCCGCGGGGCGCCGGACGGGACGACCCCGTCGGCGGTGAGGGCGTACCGCATGATGTCGGCGAAGACCGGCGCGGCCACCTGACCCCCTTCGGCGTCGCTGGTGGGCCGCTCGAGGTCCACGGCGACGACGTACTGCGGGTCGTCGGCGGGGGCGAACCCGACGAAGGTGGTCACGTAGCCGCCGCCGGCGTAGCAGTTGCACTCCGGATTGGCCCGCTGCGCGGTACCGGTCTTGCCGGCGACCCGGAAGCCCTCGATCTCGCCGAGCGGTGCGGTACCGCCGTCCCCCACGACGGCTTCGAGCATGTAGGCCATGTCGTCGGCCGTGGCCTCGCTGATCACCCGCGTGCGCTCCGGTGCCGGCGCCTCGCGGACCCGCCCGTCGGGGCCGGTGACGGAGGCCACGACGCGCGGCTCGACGCGCACCCCGCCGTTGGCGATCGCCTGGTAGATCGAGGCCATCTGCAGCGTCGTCAGCGACACGCCCTGGCCGATGGCCACGTTGGCGGCCCGCACGCGGCTCCAGTCGTCGGAACCCTGCAGGATGCCGGCGCTCTCGCCCGGCAGCTCGATCCCGGTGCGGCTGCCGACGCCGAACGCACGGAGGTAGTGCTCCAGCTTCTCGTCGCCGATCTCGCGGGCCAGCATGATCGTCCCGACGTTGCTGGACTTGGCGAGGATGCCCGTGACGGTCCAGTCGATCGGCTCGTGGTCGTGCGCGTCGGTCACCATCCGATCACCGGCCTCGATGTGGCCGTCGACGGTGAGCACCGTGTCCGGGGTGGCGACGCCCTCCTCGAGTGCGGCGGACAGCGTGACCGCCTTCATGACCGAACCGGGCTCGAAGACGCTGGAGACGATCGGGTTGCCGAGCAGCGCGGGGTCGGTGGACGAGTAGGCGCCGGGGTCGTAGCCGGGGCAGGACCCCATCGCGACGACCTCGCCGGTGGCGACGTCGAGGGCGACGGCGGAGGCGCGCGTCGTGGCGCCGTCCGCGCAGGCCTCGCCCAGTCGCTCCTCCATCACGTACTGGAGGTCCTGGTCGAGCGTGAGGTTCACCGAACTGCCGTCCGTGGCGGGGGTCGACTCGTCGATGCCCGACGGGATCGGATTGCCCCCGCTGCCGACCTCGACGCGGCGCTGCCCCGGGCTGCCGGCCAGCTCGTCGTCGAAGGTCTGCTCGATCCCGGCCAGCCCGGCGCCCTCCCGGCCGACGAAGCCCACGACCTGACCGCCGACGGCGCCGGCCGGGTAGAGCCGAACCGGGTCGTCCTCGTACACCAGGCCGGCCAACCCGAGCTCGTCGATGGCGTCGGTGACCTCCGGAGGCACCTGCGCGGCGAGGATGACGTAGCGGCTGTCCCGGTCCAGCTTGTCCTCGAGCTCCTCGACCGCGACGCCGAGGAGGGGGGCGAGCGCCTCGGCTGTCGCCTCCGGGTCGCCGACGACCGTCGGGTCGGCCACGACCCTGGAGGCGGCCACGGTGTAGGCGAAGGGGTTGCCGTCGCGGTCGAGCACGGCGCCGCGCAGCGCGGCGATGGGATAGGTGCGCAGCCGGTCCTGCTCGGCGGCGTTGGCGTACTCCGCGCCGTCCACGCCCTGGAGCACGCCGAGCTTGGCGACCACGAGCACCAGCAGCGTGATCATGAACGCGAGACCCCAGCGGTTGCGCAGACCGCGCTGGTCCATGGACAGGCCGGCACCGCTGCGCCGGCTGCCCGGGGCCCGGCGGGAGGTGAACGGGCCCGGCGCGCCGCCGTGCGGCCCGGGCCGGCGCGCCACGGGAGGACGACCGGTCGAGCGGGGTCCTCCGCCGCCCGGTCCGCGAACCATGTCGGGCACGGATCAGTCCCCGTCCCCGGCGCTGCCCTCGGGGTCGGGCGCTTCGGCCGGTCGGGGGGTGCCACGCAGCTCCGCGGTGCCGTCGGGACCGATGACCAGGTAGGCGGCCGGTCCGGCGGGAACGAGCCCGGCGGCGAGCGCGGCCTCGGCGATCCCGGCCGGGGTGTTGCCCGTGACGACCTGCTGCTCGAGGCGCTGCACCTCCTGGGCGCGCTGCGCGTTCTCCGCCCGCAACTGCGTGGCCTTGAGCGAGTCGACGGCGATCGCGGTGTTGAGGATCAGCAGGCCCAGCGTCGTCCCCGCCAGGAGGGCGACCACCAGCAGGACGAACGGTGCCCGGCGGTTCTTCGGGCCCCCGGCAGGCCGGCGGCCGGCCTTCGGGTTGACCGCCGGCTTGGTGGGGGGCACCAGCCGCAGGTCGGGGCGCGGCTCGACGGCGCGGGGGGCCGTCGTCCGGGGCCGTGGGGCGGTGGCCGGCCGGACGTCGGTGCGGGCGGTCGCTCGCGTCATGCTGCCCTCCGGATGCGCTCGGCCGCCCGCACGCGGGCGGAGGCGGCCCGCGGATTGGCGGCCACCTCCTCGTCGGATGCGGCTTCCCCGCCACGGGTCAGCAGGCGGAGGACGGGGCCGAGCTCCGGCACGGTCACCGGCATGCCGGGCGGCGTGCGATCGGCGGCGCCGGCCGCCAGTTCCTGCTTGACGATGCGGTCCTCGAGGGAGTGGAAGGTGATGACGACGACCCGGCCACCGACCGCGAGCGCCTCGACGGCGGCGGGCAGCGCCCGGGTGAGAGCGCCGAGCTCGTCGTTGACCTCGATGCGCAGCGCCTGGAAGGTCCGCTTGGCGGGGTGGCCGCCGGTGCGGCGGGTGGCGGCCGGGATCGCGTCGCGGACCAGCTCGGCGAGCCGGCCGGTGCTGGTGAACGGCTCCTGCGCCCGCTCGCGCTCGATGGCCGCGGCGATGCGGGAGGCGAAGCGCTCCTCGCCGTAGATCCGCAGGACCCGGCTGAGCTCCTTGGCGGGATAGGTGTTCACGACGTCGGCGGCCGTGCGGGGGCCGGACGGGTCCATGCGCATGTCGAGGGGTGCGTCGGCGGCGTAGCTGAAGCCGCGGTCGGGGCGGTCCAGCTGCAGGGAGGAGACGCCCAGGTCGAACAGGACTCCCTGCACCTCGGCGATGCCGAGGCGGTCGAGGACGTCGGGCAGTTCGTCGAAGACGGCGGGGACCAGCGTGACGCGATCGGTGTGACCGGCGGCCTCGATCCGGCGGCCGGCCTCGGCGCGGGCGTCGGGGTCGCGGTCCAGGCCCACGACCCGCAGGCCGGGATGCGCGTCGAGCATGGCCAGCGTGTGCCCGGCGAGGCCCAGGGTGGCGTCGACGAGGACGGCGCCGGGCTCGGCGCAGGCGGGTGCGAGCAGCTCGGTGACGCGCTCGAGGAGGACGGGCACGTGCACGGGCGGCTGCACCGGCGGCCCGGCCTCGGTGCTGCTCATCGTCACGACCTCTCGAACGGTCCGGGCCCTTCCCAGCGATGGTGCCGCGCGCACGGGCCCGGTAGGGGGACGCAGGGGTTCCGGTGGGGCGGGGTGGGCGACGTGTTCGGATCTGGGGGCGGTGGGGCGGGGTGGGGACGGTGGGGCGGGGTGGGGACGGTGGGGCGGGGTGGGGGCCCGTCCCCCGCGGGGGCCGCCTGGCGTCGGGGAAGAGCGTCAGGTGGCGTCCCGCGGGGGCGCGGGTCCGGGTCGTCGTCCGTCGGTGGCCTCGGCGGGATCGGTACCGAGCCGCGGGGAAGGCGGCTGGGGCCCGTGCCGGTCGAGCCGCGGGGAAGGCGGTTCGAACGGGTCTGCGCGGAGGCAGGCTGCGGCGGGCGACCCTGGGATCACGACAGCGTCGGCATCCCCTCGCTCTCCATGTCGGCGTAGATGGCCTCCTGCTCGGCCACGTAGGCGTCCCAGGTGGCCGAGTCCCAGATCTCGAAGCGGGTGTCGACGCCGACGACGACGACGTCACGGTCCAGGCCGGCGTACTCGCGCAGGCTCGCGGGGATCGTGATGCGCCCGGTCTTGTCGGGCTCGATCTCGACCATGGAGCCGAAGCTCATGCGGGCGGCCATGCGGGCGCCGGCGGTGTCGTTGGGGGCCATCGCGGCCATCGCGCGGCTCTGCTCGGCGACCCGGGCCATCGTGAGGCCGTAGATGCAGCGCTCCTGACCCTTCTTGATCACCATGCCGTCGGCCACCTGGTCGCGGAAGCGGACGGGGAGGGCGAGCCGGCCCTTCTCGTCGAGCCGCAGCGGGTAGCTCCCGACGAACACCGGATCACCCCCTGCATCGGTCCTCCCGTGGCCCTGACAGCGACCCCCGACGGTCCCTGTCTCCCCACCGGGCGCCACAGTAACCCACTAGCCCCCACCGGACACCACTCGACACCGTGTCGTGACCTGTCCTCTCCACCGCTTTCCGCGCCGGCGCCCGACCGTTCCGCCGCAGGTCAACCCCGGACCGGCTGCTCGGCACCCCCGCAGCGGGCCCGAAGCGGCCGGACCCCACCCGGAACCCGTTCCGCCACGTACGGTGGTCGACGTGACGGAGGCGACACGAACCGCCGACGGAGCGGCCGGTCCGTCGGTCGACGTCGCAGCGGTGGGAGCACGGATCGCGGGCAACATCGGACGCGTCGTCCAGGGAAAGGACGACGTCGTACGACTCGCCCTGGTGGTGCTGCTCGCCGAGGGTCACCTGCTGATCGAGGACGTGCCCGGGGTCGGCAAGACCACCCTGGCCAAGGCGCTGTCGTCCTCCATCGACGCGACGGTCCGCCGCATCCAGTTCACGCCGGACCTGCTGCCCAGCGACGTGACCGGCGTCGCGATCTACGACCAGGAGAGCCGGGCGTTCGAGTTCAAGCCGGGCGCGGTCTTCGCCAACGTGGTCGTCGCCGACGAGATCAACCGCGCCTCCCCGAAGACGCAGTCGGCGCTGCTGGAGTGCATGGCGGAGCGCCAGGTCACCGTGGACGGCGTCAGCTACGAGCTGGCCCGCCCGTTCATCGTGATGGCCACCCAGAACCCGCTGGAGATGGAGGGCACCTACCCCCTCCCCGAGGCACAGCGCGACCGGTTCACCGCCCGGGTGTCGATGGGCTACCCCGGCCGGGAGGCCGAGCTGGCCATGCTGGACGACCGCACCACCGTCGATCCGCTCGAGACGCTGGCCCCCGTGGCCGATGCGGCGACGGTGCGCGACCTGGTGACCGCCGTCGGCACGCTGCACGTCGCCGAGGCCGTGCGCCGCTACGTGGTCGCCATCGTGGAGGCCTCACGGCGCTCCCCGCACCTGCGCCTGGGCGCCTCGCCGCGGGCGGGGCTGCAGCTGCTGCGGGCCGCGCGCGCCTCGGCCGCACTGCTCGGCCGGGACCACGTCCTGCCCGACGACGTCCAGGCCCTCGCGGGGCCGGTGCTGGCACACCGCCTGCTGCTCACCGCGGATGCCGCGCTCGGCCGGCGCAGCGCCGAGCAGGTGGTCGCCGAGCTCCTGTCCTCCGTGCCGGTCCCCCGCGGGCGCTGAGCGGTGGCCACGCCGGCGCGACGCGTGCTGTCGACGCTGACGCCGCGTGGCCGGTTCCTCGTCGCCGGCGGCGGCCTGCTGCTGGTCGTCGGGGCGCTGCTCGGTGAGCGGCCGCTGGTCCAGCTCGCCGTCTTCCTGCTCGCGCTCCCGGTGCTGTCGGCCGCGATGGTCGCTCGGGAGCGCTTCCGGCTGGGCGCCCGGCGCACCGTGACGCCCGCCCGCGTGCCCCGCGGCGAGTCCGCCGACGTCCTGCTGGAGATCACCAACGCCGACACCCGTCCGGGCGGGCTGTGGGTGCTCACCGAGGGGCTGCCCGGCGACCTGGGCCGGGCGCCGCAGTTCCTGGTGGAACGGCTGCCCGAGGGCGCGACGGCGTCCCTGCACTACCGGGTGCACGGCCACCGGCGCGGCCGCCACGTGCTCGGGCCGCTGCGGCTGAAGCTGGTCGACCCCTTCGGTCTGGTCGAGCGCAGCGCCGTCGGCGCCGACACCGCGCCGCTGCTCGTCGTCCCCCGCGTGCGTGGCCTCGGGCCCGAGGGCCCCGCGGGCGGGCAGGGCGGTGGCGGCGAGGGATCGCGCCGCACCATCGCCGTCCACGGGGAGGACGACGTCAGCACGCGGGAGTACCGCCACGGCGACGACCTCCGCAAGGTGCACTGGAAGGCCACTGCCCGCACCGGCGAGCTCATGGTCCGCCTCGAGGAGCGGCCCTGGCGGGCCCAGGCGACGCTCTTCCTCGACACCCGCTCCCGCGCCCACCTGGTGGCGGCCCACCGCGCCGGCGCGCCGACCGGCGCCTGGACCGGGCCCGGCGGGGACGACTGCCCGCCGCCCGACAGCCTCGAGTGGGTGGTGGAGGCCACGGCCAGCATCGGCACCGCCCTGGCCTCCCGCGGTGCGGTCCTGCGCGCCGTCACCGACGCCGGCGAGCTGGTACCGCCGTCCGGCCGGGGTCGGCTGAGCACCGAGGACCTGCTCGACCGACTCGCCGCCGTCGGGCCGTCCCGCGTCGCCAGCCTGGCGCCCGGCTTCGAGCAGCTGTGCCGGGCGGCCGGTGACGGCCCGGTGATCTGCCTCCTGGGTGCCGTCGGACCCGATGACGTCGAGGCGCTCATCCGGGGCCGGTCGGGTCCCACCGTGGACGCCGCCGTGCTCGCCGACATCGAGAGCTGGGCCGGGCACGGGGTGGCCCGGGGGCGGCGGGAGCTCTCGGCCGCCTCCCGCGGTGTGCTGGCCCGGCAGCGGGAGGACGCCGCCGCCCTGCTGCGCCAGGCCGGCTGGCGGGTGGCGATCGCCGGCGCCGACCGCTCCGTCGGCGACGTCTGGGCGGAGCTGGGCGGGCCGGGCTCGCCCGGCGCCGCGCACGTGCCGTCACCGGCTTCCGCCGCGGTGCTGTCCTCGTCGGCGGCCGGAACCACCGGAGGGCTCACGTGAACGGCGCCGATCTGCGCACGGCCGTGGCGGCGGGTCTCGCCACCGTGCTGGGCGCCTGTGCGCTGACCCCCGTCTACGCGTCCGGGGCCTGGGTGCCGCCCGTGCTCGCCGCCGTGCTCGTGGTGCTGGCCGGTGGCCTGCTGCTGCGGGTGGGCGGGCCGGCACTGTGGAGCCGGATGGCCGATGGTCGCCCGGTGCCGGGCCGCCTGGCGGCGCTCGGGGTCGTGCTCGTCCCGGTCGGGCAGCTCCTCCTGCTGCTGTGCCTGCTCACCGCGCGCTTCGCTCCCGGCGAGGCGATCCTGGGCCTGCTGCCGACGCCGGCCAGCATCTCCCGGCTGGGCGCGGTCCTCGCGGACGGCTCCGCCGAGCTCCGTGAGCAGGCCACGCCCGCGCTGCCGCTCACCGGGCTGCTCGCGCTCACCGCGCTGTTCGTCGGCCTGATCGCGGTCGTCGTCGACCTCGTGGCCGTCGCCGGGCGGCAGGCGGCCGCGGCGGGGCTCTGCCTGCTGGCCCTGTACTGCGTGCCGGTCGCCACGGTCACCGGCGGCATCGGGCTGGTCGCCGTGGCGGCGCCCGCCGCCGGTCTCGCCGTCCTGCTGTGGGCCGATCAGCAGCGCAGGCTCGCCGCGTCCGGCCGGAACGCGCAGGGCCGCCCAGCCGCGGGCACGCTGGGCGCGGTGAAGGTCGGGGTGGCCGCGCTGTTCAGCGGTCTGGTGGTCGGCTCGCTCGTGCCGACGCTGTCGGAGGGGTCATTCGCCACGGGTCTCGGCGGCGGCTCGGGCGGCTCGACCGGCACCGCCCTCGACCCGGTCGCCCAGCTGCAGGGTCAGCTGACGCTGCCCGACCCCATCGAACTGCTGCGGGTCGAGGCGTCGGTGGAGGACCTGGGCTACCTGCGCGCGGTGACCATCGACGAGTACGACCCCGAGAACGGCTGGTCGATGAGCAACCTCGACGGCAGCCGCGCGATCACCGACGACGACCGGCTGGCGCCGCTGCCGACCGATCAGGAGGACCGGCCGGTCACGGCCACCGTGCGGACCATCCGCCACGACGACCGGTTCCTGCCGGTGCCCTTCTCGCCGCTGACCGTGCGCATGCTCGACGACGACAGTGACGACTGGCGCTTCGACCCGGTTGCGGGCACCGTCTTCGGCCGCGACGTGCGCAGCCAGGGCATCGCCTACACGGTCACCGCGCAGGAGCCCCGCCCCTCACCGCAGCTGCTGGCGCGCGCCGGGCAGCTGCCGCCCGGCGACGAGGTGCAACAGCGGTTCGGCGCGTTCCCGCCGCTGGACCCGAGGGTGACCGACCTGGTGGCGGAGCTGACGGCCGGCGCCACCGGCCCCTACGACCGGGTGCGGCGCATCCACGCCTACCTCACCGACCGCACGAAGGGCTTCCGGTACAGCCTGTCGACCGAACCGGGCACGTCCGGCGACGACCTGGTCGACTTCCTGACCCTGCGCCGTGGCTACTGCGAGCAGTACGCGGCGGCCATGGGGATCCTCGTCCGGGTCGCGGGGGTGCCTTCCCGGCTGGCCGTGGGCTACACCCCCGGCCGGGTGCAGGACGACGGCAGCCGGCTGATCACCAGCGACGACGCCCACATGTGGGTGGAGGTGTACTTCGCGGACCTGGGGTGGGTCCCCTTCGACCCCACGCCCATCGCCGTCGACCGACGCGCCGACATGGCCTGGGCGCCCCGGGCGGACGCCGAGACCGCCACCGACGTCGACGCCGACGTGCCGGTGCCCTCGGCGCCCGCGCCGGTGGACCCGAGACGCGCGGAGGACCGGGCCGGCGGGGGCGTGCCGACCGAGCAGACCGGCGGAGGGGGCGGCGACGTGCTCCCGCAGCTGCTGATGGGCGCCGGCATCGCACTGCTCGCCGCCGCCGTCCTGGGGGCACCGGCCGGCGCCCGGACCCTGCAGCGCCGGCGCCGACTGGCGGCGGGGACCGCGGGCGCGCTGTGGGACGAGCTGGCCGCGACCGCGCTGGACATCGGCCTGCGGCTGGATCCCGCGTGGACCCCGCGCCAGGCCGCCCGCGAGCTGTCCACCGTCCTGCGGCGGGGCGGGGTGGTCGGCGAGCCGGCGAGCGAGGCCGTCGTCCGGCTGGCGCACGCCGAGGAGAGGGCGAGCTACGGCCGGGCTGGGCAGCGGCAGGCGCATCCCGGCCTGGCAGGCGACGTCCGGACGACGCGCCGGGCGCTGCTGGCCGCCGTGCCGCGGCGAGCACGGCTTCGGGCGGTGCTGTGGCCGGCGTCCCTGGTGACCGGGGTGCGAGCCGCGGTGGCCGACCTCGTCCACCGGCGGACCGCCGCACTCCCACGGCTGCGCCGCAGCCACCGGCCGGCCTGAGGGCGACCCCCGGGGCAGGGCCGGAGACGCGACAGCCGCCGTCCGGTCGGACGGCGGCTGGCGGGCAACCGTGGAGCTACTGGTCGTAGCGGCGGCGGAAGCGCTCCTCGAGGCGGCTCTTCAGCGGCTGCCGGCCGACCCGGCCACCGCGCCCGCCACGACCCGGAGCGGACGGGCCGCGGCCGCCGGCCGGGCTGCTGCCGGCTTCGACCACGCCGGTGGCCGACTTGTAGTTGAGGACGCCGAGCGTCACGCCGCCGAAGGCGACGAGGAAGCCGAAGACGCCCAGTGGCACGGATCGCGCCACCGCGCCGCCCACGAGGATCGCGAGTCCGACCACGACGAGGACGGCGCCGAGTTGCAGCATGCGACGCGCCTTGAGTCGGCGGTCGCCGGTACGAACCGACGAAGCGAACTTCGGATCGTCATCGACGAGGGCGCGCTCGATCTGCTCCAGCAGACGCTGCTCGTGCTCGGAGAGCGGCACGTCGACCTCCATATGCCAAGGCCGTCGGAGGCTCCCGCCGACGGTGACATCGAGGATACGAGCCCTTTGCACGGCGCGAAAGGCGACGGTGCGGCGACCCGCCGGGAAGCTGCACCGATCACCCCTCCGGGTGGCCCGCGGACGGGGCGCACGGCACCCGTCCGCGCTGGTCAGCCCGGGTCTCCGGCCGGGAGGTGCTCGGCGGCCAGCCCACCGGTGACGGCTCCGCCGGGCCGGCCGGTGCGGTGCAGCAGGGTCGCCGGCCGCACGGTGCCGGCGCCGAACCGGCGGGCGGCCCGGTCGACGGCCAGCTCGGCCTCGCGCCGGCCGTGCTCCCGGGCGCCGAGTTCGAGCTGCTGCGGCGCCGCATCGGCACGGACGAGGCGCTCGGCACGGACGCCGACCAGCCGGATGCGGGCGCGGTCCAGCCCGAGGGCGTCGAACAGGCCACGGGCGGTGTCGTAGAGCTCCTGCCCCACGTCGGTCGGGACGTCGAGGGTGCGGCTGCGGGTGATCGTGGCGAAGTCGGCGAACCGCACCTTGATGCTCACCGTGCGCGCCAGCCAGCCGCCCGAGCGCAGCCGGGCCGCCGTGCGCTCCGACAGCAGCAGCAGTTCGCGGTGGATCACCGCCGGGTCGTCGACGTCCGTGCCGAAGGTCTCCTCGTGCCCGGTGGACTTCTCCGGCTCGTCCGGCACCACCCGACGCGGGTCGCGCCCCCAGGCCAGCTCGTGCAGGTGCGAACCGGCGGCGGCGCCCACCGCCCGCTGCAGGGTCTTCGCCGGCACGTGTGCCAGGTCGCCGACGGTGCGCAGGCCGAGCCGCAGCAGGACCTCCTCGGTCTTGGGGCCCACACCCCACAGCGCCCCGACCGGCAGCGGGTGCAGGAAGTCCATGACCTCGTGCGGGCGGACCACCCGCATCCCGTCGGGCTTGGCCGAGGTCGAGGCGAGCTTGGCGACGAACTTGGTGGGTGCCGCGCCGACCGAGCACGTGATGCCCTGCTCGTCGAAGACGCGGGCGCGGAGGTACTCGCCGATCTCGGCCGCGTCGCCCAGCCGCCGGCCGGCACCGGCCACGTCGAGGAAGGCCTCGTCCATACTCAACGGCTCGACCAGCGGGGTGATCGAGCGGAACAGCGCCATGACCGCGCGGGAGACCTCGGCGTACAGCGCGAGATCCCCCGGCAGCACCGTCGCCGTCGGGCAGAGCCGCAGCGCCCGGGCGGTGGGCATGGCCGCGTGCACGCCGTAACGACGCGCCTCGTAGGTGGCGGACGTGACCACCCCACGGTTGCCCGCACCGCCCACGATCACCGGCGTGCCGGCCAGCTCGGGGCGCCGCCGTACCTCGACGCTGGCGAAGAAGGCGTCCATGTCGACGTGCAGGACGGTGCACCCCGCCGCCCGCGCCTGTCCCACGACCCCTCCTGCATGCATCGAACGGATGTTCGATGTCGACGATAGCGGGTCCGCCGCTCCGCGCCCGGGCAGGGCGCGTCGGGAGCCGGCCACGTCCCGGGGCCGATCATGCGACCCGAGGGCGACGCCCCAGTCGCCAGGGGCACGCCGTGTGCCGCCACCCGGCGGCTCGGGTGGTCAGCCGGCTCGCTGCTGCGCCATGCTCCTTGTCCCGGCACCGCGCGGACTTCGCCGAACACCGGTCGCCGTCCCGCGTTGACCGGGGCACCGGGGCACCTCCCGGCTGCCAGGGAGCGACACGGAGGACAGCCATGACCACCATTCCCGAGAACGACCCGCCGCGCGGCGGCACACCGCTCGACGACGCCATGGCCGGACGGGACGCTGCTGACGAGCCGCTCGTCGGGGGTGCCGACGGCGGCGCGGACGGCGGCGCGGACGGCGGCGCGGACGGCGGCGCGGACGGCGGCGCGGACGGCGGCGCGGACGGCGGCGCGGACGGCGGCGCGGACGGCGGCGCGGACGGTGGCGCGGGCTCCGGGGCCGGAGGCGACGACCCCACCACCGAGGCCGAAGAGGATCCCCGCTTCGCCTGAGCCCCGCGCCCATCCGTCGAGCGGAGCCCGCCGGTGATCGGCATGATCGTCACCGGCGGGACTGTGCCCGCACGGAGCCGCCCAGGGCGGCCGCCGAGACGACCGGGAACGGAGATGACATGGCGCTCGACGACGACATGACCAGCACGGAGGGACCGGCCGACGGCGGCGCCGACGGCGGCGCGGACGGCGGTGCTCACGGCCCCGCGGACGGCGGTGCCGACGGCGGCGCGGACGGCGGCGCGGACGGCGGCGCGGACGGCGGTGCCGACGGCGGCGCGGACGGTGGTGCCGACGGCGGGGCGGACGGTTCGGCCTGACCGAGAACCCGACCACCCAGGGCCGGGCGGGGTTCGCACTCCGCCCGGCCCTGCGGCGGTGCACCGACCTCGACCCGGACGTCTTCGCCCAGGAGTACTGGGCACGGCGACCGCTGCTCACCCGCGCCGCGCAGACCGGGAACTCCTTCACCGACCTGCTCGACCTGGCCGCCGTCGACGAACTCCTGTCGCGGCGCGGCCTGCGCACGCCGTTCCTCCGTATCGCGAAGGACGGCGCGGTCGTCGACCCCAAGCGATTCACCGGCTCGGGCGGTGCCGGGGCGGAGGTCGCCGACCAGGTCTCCTCCGACGCCGTCCTCCGGCTGTTCGCCGACGGGAGCACCGTCGTCCTGCAGGGGCTGCACCGCCTGTGGCCGCCGCTGATCGAGTTCGCCGACCAGCTCGCCGCCGACCTGGGGCATCCGACCCAGGTCAACGCGTACATCACCCCGCCGTCATCGCGGGGCTTCAGCCCGCACTACGACGTGCACGACGTCTTCGTTCTGCAGGTGGCCGGGGAGAAGCACTGGACCATCCACGAGCCGGTCCTGCACGACCCGCTGCGCACCCAGCCGTGGAACGACCGCGCCGCCGAGGTGGCCGCCGCCGCCGAGGGGGAACCGGTCGTCGACGAGGTGCTCCGGCCCGGCGACGTCCTCTACCTGCCCCGCGGGTTCCTGCACTCGGCCACCGCGCTCGGCGAGATCAGCGCACACCTGACCATCGGCGTCCACTCGGTGACCCGCTGGGCGGCGGCCGAGACGGCGCTGGAGCTGGTGAAGACGCTGGCCGCCGACGACCCCTCGCTGCGCCGCTCGCTGCCCCTCGGCCTCGACCTCGCCGACCCCGCGTCCGTCGAGGACGACGCCGTGGCCGTGATCGCCGCGCTCCGGGACTGGCTGGGCAGGGTCGACCCCGCGGAGGTTGCCGAGCGCCTGCGTGCCCGCACCTGGGCGCAGGTGCGTCCCGAGCCCGTCGCGCCGCTGGCCCAGTCGGTGGCCGCCGCGGCACTGGTCCCCGAGTCGGTGCTGCGCCTGCGGCGCCGGCTGCGCTGCTCCTTGCGGAGCGCCGACGACGGCCGCGTCACCCTGCTGGCCGGGCGCTGCACGCACTCCTTCCCACCCGAGGTGCGCGAGGCGCTGGCCGCACTGCTCACCACCGGCGAGCTCAAGGTCGCCGATCTGCCGGGGCTGGGCCCCGACGACCGGCTGGCCCTCGCCCGGCGACTGGTGACCGAGTCGATCGCCGTCGTGCCCGACGGGCACGATGGGCGGCATGGCGAGACATCCGGCACCGGCCGATGAGCCGGCGGCGGACCCGGTGGGGGGCATGACCGCCACCTCGGCGACGGACGACTTCTGCCGCACCGAGGTCCCGGCGCGGCCGCTGGGGCGCCTCGACGAGAGCCGCTGCTCGGTGCGGGCGCTGGCGCGCGGCGACTCCCCCGTGGCCACGGCCTCGCCCGTGCAGCGCTGGGTGCTCATCGAGCAGCCCGGACCGTGGGGGCGGGAGGCGCTCGGCGAGTCGCGGTTCGACCCCGAGGTGGCGCCGCGACTGGCCGCCCGGGCCCGCGCCGAGAACGTGCGCCTGCTGCTGGTGCGCCGTCCGGGCGACCGGCTGGCCGACTCCGGCCGCCGGTGGGCCTACGGCGACAGCCGGCCTGGCCGGGAGGGCTTGTGGTGGTCGGTGCGCTCGTCCGACGCCGACCTGCTGACCGCCCCGTGGGACGGGTCGGTCGGCGAGCCGTCGACCGCGCCGACGTACCTCGTGTGCACGCACGGCGGCCACGACGCCTGCTGCGCGCTGCGCGGCCGCCCCCTGGCCCGCGCGCTGCCGGCGCCGGGGCCGGCCGACGTCTGGGAGTGCAGCCATCTGGGCGGCGACCGGTTCGCGGCCAACGTCGTGGTGCTGCCGCACGGCTTCTACTACGGCCAGGTGCCCGGCGACGGCGCCGCGCTGGTGGCCGCTCACCAGCGCGGAGAGGTGGCGCTCCCGTGGCTGCGCGGGCGGGCGGGCGTCCCCGCCCCCGGCCAGGCGGCGCAGCACACGGCGCGGGCCGAGCTGGGCCTGCTGGCCCTCGACGCGCTGCCGGTCACGGGTGTCCGCCAGCTGACCTCACCGGGCGCCGAGGTGGAACGCTGGGTGGTCACCATGGCGGGCCCGGACGGCGACGTGGTGGCCTGGGTCGAGAGCCGGCCCTCCGAGGAGGCCGCGGCGCTCACCTGCCGGGCCACCCACCCGGCGCACTCGCGGACGTGGCGGGTCTCCCTGGACTAGCAACTAGCGGAGTGCGCGGCCCCGCGCGGCCAGCAGCGGGATCGCCAGCTCGGTCGCCGTGAGCGATCCGTGGAAGGCGGCCAGCCGGCTGGGGCCGGGCTCGAGCTGCGGCATGGTCAGTGCCCAGGTGCCGCGCGCCAGCGCGACGACGTCGCCGATGCGGGCGGCCACAGCGTCGTCGACCGGGCCGAAGATGCCGCTGGCGACGGCCTCGTCCCGTCCGGCGACCCAGGCGCGGTCGCCGAGGACCTCCCGCCACCGCGCCAGGACGTCACGGCCCGCGCCCGGCTCGACGTGCAGGTAACGGGCGCGCGGCTCGCCGGCGACGAGCCGGACGCCGTCGGCCAGGTCGGGTGCGGCCTCGACGTCGAACCGGGTCGACGCGGGGACGTCGAGCATGCCGTGGTCGGCGGTGACCAGCAGCGCGGCGTCGTCGGGCAGGCCGTCGACGAGGCGTTCCACGACGGCGTCGACGAAGGCCAGCTGCGCCCGCCAGGCCGGCGAGTCGACGCCGCGCACGTGGCCGGTCAGGTCGAGCTCGGGGACGTAGGCGTAGACGAGGGACCTCGGGCCGGCGGCCAGGGCCGCGTGCACCTGCGCCACGAGGTCGCCGTGGCTGACCGCGCCCGGATATCCGGCGCCCCGGTACACCGCGCGGGTCAGTCCCGAGCCGGCGTAGGCGAACGGCCCGACGGCGGTCGTGGGCACGCCGGCCGCCTCGGCCTGCTGGAAGACCGTGGGCCGGGCCTGCCAGACGTCCGGGTCGGGGTCGTCGCGCCACTGGACGTGGTTGAGGGTGCGTTCCGGGGGCCGGGAGTCGCTCCCCGGAACGGCAGTGACGAACCCGAGGATGCCGTGGCTGCCAGGGGGCAGGCCCGTGCCGAGGGTGGCCAGGCTGACCGGGGTGGTGCTCGGGCACGGAGCGGAGATGTCCCCCACCGGCCGGGCCATCCCGGACAACGCCGGCGCGAGGGCCGCGTGGTCGCGGAGCAGATCGGCGCCGAGCCCGTCGACCAGGAGGACGGCGACCCGGCGGGCCCCGCCGAGGACAGCCGCGAGACCGAGCGGGTCCGCGGCCAGGTCGCCTCGGTCGACCGCGACTCCCAGGGCCGCCGCGGCACCCGGCAGGACGTCGGCGAGGGTGGCCACGCCGTACGGGGGCACGGCCAGGTCGGGCGCCGGCGTCATCGGGGCAGCGTGGCGAGGACGTGCAGCCCGGTCGCGACGTCGCGGTACGGGGAGGTCTCGGCGAGGGCGAGCTCCAGGGAGCGCACCGCCTCGGGCGCGGCCCCCGAGGTCGCCTCGAGCAGGTCGGCGACCACGGAGACGCCCCGCCACGGGCCGGGCTCCAGGCCGGCGCCCTCGACGAGCGCGAGCATGTCGTGCGGCGTGAACCGGCGGCGGGCAGGGCGGGCGCGGCCGGGGGCGGGGTCGCGGTCCTCGAGCAGGGCCAGCGCCTCGACCGGATGGCCGGCCACCGCACGGCCGAGGACGGCGCCGGCGCGGTTCGCCGTGGCGACGCTCACCTGGCCACCGGGCCGGAGCGCGCCGGCGATCTCGCGCAGCGTCACGGCCGGATCGTCGACGACCTCGAGCACGAAGTGGCAGAGCGCCAGGTCGAAGGCGACGTCGCTGCCGCCGGCGCTCGGCAGCACCTCGTGGAGGAGGTCGCCGTCCCCCTGCAGGGCGCGGACCCGCGCGCCGACGCCGGCGGTGTCGGCCCGGCGGCCGAGGGTGGCCAGGGCGTCGGCGCTCGGATCGACGACCGTGACCTCGTGGCCCAGCCGCGCGAGCGGGACGGCGAACATGCCGCTGCCACCGCCGACGTCGAGCACGCGGAGGGACGAGCCCCTGCCCACGACCTGGTCGAGCGCGGCCCACACGGCGGCGGTGCGGGCGGGCAGCTGCTCCGTCACAGGGGGCGTCGGCACCCGGCCGAGCCTACTGGCGGCTACACGGGGACGCCGTCGGCTGCCCGGCGGATCTCGGCGATGTCGATGCGGCGCATCTGCAGCATGGCCTGGGTGGCGCGCTGGGCCCGGCCGGGATCGGGATCGGTGGTCAACCGGATCAGTTCCTCCGGGTAGACCTGCCACGAGACGCCGAATCGGTCCTTGAGCCAGCCGCACATGCTCTCCTCGCCGCCGTCGAGGAGCCGGTCGTAGTAGCGGTCGGACTCCTCCTGGTCCGCGCACACGATCTGGAAGCTGATCGACTCGTTGAACTGGAACTGCGGCCCACCGTTGAGGGCGGTGTAGGGCTGCCCGTCCAGGGTGAAGTCGACGGTCAGGACGTCGCCCTCCTTCATGGGCGGCGGCATGTCCGGCCCGTAGCGGGTGACGTCGCCGATCGAGCTGTTCGGGAAGATCGACGTGTAGTGCTGCGCGGCCTGCTCGGCCTGGCCGTCGAACCACAGACAGGGAATCTGCTTGGGCATGACGAGTCCTCTCCTCCGTCCGGCTCCGTTTGCCGGCTGAGGGGTAGACCCGGCTCCGGCGCCGAAGTCATCGCCGTGCCGCGCCGCTCCCGGTCAGAGGCCGGCGCGGGAGACGTGCAGGGTGCCGGTGTTGTGGTTCTCGTACCGGCAGGACAGACAGCGCAGGAAGTAGCCCGTGCCCTCGCTGTCCGGATAGGGCGTGCGGGCCCACCGGTGCCCGCGCATCAGGCAGAGGGTCCATCGCTTGACGTTCATCCCGATCGCCTCCCTTGTGGCCCCCTGCAGGGTCTCACTGCGAGCCTGCGAGCGGTGGGGGGCAGGGGGTCCTTTTTCAATGTCCCGAGCTGCCAGGGCTGGAGTGCCAGAGCTTGCGCGGAGCGCCGGCCTCCCGGCGCAGGCGCGTCATCGTGTCCTCGCCGGCCGGCTTGATGTCGGCGTAGGGCGACATGCGGAAGCCGGTGGGGTGCACGAGCACGGGTCGCACCACGACCGGGCGGGAGCCGTGCGACGCCGCGGCGCCCGCGATCGCCTGGTCGGTGTACTCCCCCGGCGCCGCCATCAGGTCCCGGACGCCGTCGAGCCCGTCGGCCTCCCACGCCTCGTGCAACGCCGGCAGCTCCCAGGCACCGGTGGCCCGCAGCGACACCCCGCGGGGGCCGGTGCGGCGCAGCACCCCCGGATGACCAGCAGCCACGAGTGGAAGACCGTCGCCGCGTAGGGACCCTGCGCGTCCTCGAAGAAGGTCGAGTCGGTGCAGCCGGTGCCGTCGTCGAGGGTCACGAACACCACCCGCCGGCCCGACCGGATGGGCGGGGTCTGCGTCGCCACCTTGACCCCGGCGACCAGCACCTCGGCTCCGCTGCGGCAGCCGAGCAGCTGCCCGGCCGGGACGGCGCCGAGCGCGGAGAGGAACTGCCGGTAGAAGTCGACGACGTGCCGGCTGGCGTCCAGGCCCAGGACCTCCAGCTCGGCCCGCACCAGCTCGGAGTCGGTGAACTCGGGCAGCCCGCTGCCTTCCGCCCAGCTGGGTCCCGTTTCTTCAGGAGAATCCTCGGGGAGTTCCAATCCCATCAGGTCGAGGCTGAGCTGCCCCGACGAGCTGGCCCGGGCCCCGCTGCGGCTCCACCGGTCCAGCTCGCTGATCTGCAGCAGCAGATCGCGCCGGGTGACCTGTTTGCGGCGATGGGTCGGCCGGAGCGACTCCCGGTCACGCACCCCGAAGCCGTAGAGGGAGTCGAACCCCCCGGCCAGCACCAGCCGCTCCACCACCGGACGGGACACCGACGCCCGGTGCCAGAAATCCGTCAGTGACCGATACGGCTGCCCCGTCACGATGCGGGCGACCTCGTCCTCGGAGATGCCCTTCACATCGGCCAGCGCCAGCCGGATCCCGTAGCGCGAGGGATCGCCCATCGTCACCGGCATCCACTCCGGCCGCGACCATCTCTCGACCTCCACCTCAGCGTCAGCCTCGGTGGCCGGCTCCACCCGCTCGACCCGGTAGGTGCCGGTGGAGGCGTTGACGTCCAGACCGAGCACCCGGACGCCGAAGTTGCGGGCGTCGTCGAGGATCAGCCGCTTGGGGTACATGCCCGGGTCGTGGGTGAGCACCCCGGCGAGGAAGGCCGCGGGATGGTGCGCCTTGAGCCACGCGGACTGATAGGTGGGCAGCGCGAACGCCGCCGCGTGCGCCTTGCAGAAGCCGAAGGACCCGAACGCGGCGAGCACCGACCAGACCTGCTCGGCCACCTCCACCGGGTAGCCGGCCGCCAGCACCTGCGGCACGAACCAGGCCCGCACCTCGGGATGGGCGTCCTTCTCCCCCAGCGCGCGCCGCACCTCGTCGGCCTCGGCCAGGGTGCAGCCGGTCATCCGCGCCACGATCTGCAGCACCTGCTCGTGGAAGACGACCACGCCGGCGGTCTCCTCGAGCGCGAACTCGAGGTCCGGGTGGGGGTAGACGGTCTCCCGCCAGCCGTTCCGGGCCATCAGGAACGGGGTGACCATGTCGCTCTTCACCGGCCCGGGCCGGAACAGCGAGATGTCGATGACGATGTCCTCGAACGTCTGGGGCCCGAACTTGCCGACCAGCTCGCGCTGCCCGGGTGACTCGATCTGGAACATGCCGAGCGTGCGGGTCGAGCGGATCAGCTCGAACGTCGTCGGGTCGTCGCGCGGGATCGCGTCGATGTCGACCGTCTCGCCGTCGACCCGCTCGATCTCGTCGAGCGCGTGCGCGATCGCCGACTGCATGCGGATGCCCAGCAGGTCGAGCTTGAGCAGGCCGAGCTCCTCGACGTCGTCCTTGTCGAACTGGCTCATCGGATAACCGAGGTAGCTGTTCTCGACCGGGGTGCGGTCCAGCAGCGTGGCGTCGGAGAGCAGCACCCCGCACGGATGCAGCGCGATGTGCCGGGGCAGCCCGTCGAGGCGGGCGACGAGGTCGAACAGCAGGTCGAGGTCGCCGGTGCCGCCGGCGCGCTTGGACCCGTACCGGCTGGCCCGCAGCTCCGGCAGGTCCTTGAGCGCGGCGTGCACCTGGTTGGCCCGGATGTGCGGGAACGCCTTGGCGACGGCGTCGATCTCCGCGGGCGGCAGGCCGAGCGCGGCGCCGACGTCCCGGATGGCGTGCCGCACCCGGTAGGTGTCCATCATCGAGATGCAGCTGACCCGGTCGGCGCCGAACCGGTCGATCACCGCGTCGTAGACCTCCATGCGCCGGGCCGACTCCACGTCGATGTCGATGTCGGGCAGTTGGTGGCGCAGCGGGGAGAGGAACCGCTCCATCAGCAACCCGCAGCGGATCGGGTCCACGTCGGAGATGCCCAGCAGGTAGGTGACCAGGCTGCCGGCACCGGACCCCCGCGCGGCCGCCCGGACCCTCAAGCTCTTGATGAGGTCGACCACGTCGGCGACGGTGAGGAAGTAGGACGGGTAGCCGAGGGAGTCGATGACGGCGAGCTCCTCGTCGAGCCGCTGCCGCACCCGCTCGGACGGCGGCATGCCCCGGCGGCCCATGCCCGCCTCGCACCGCGCCCGCAGCACCTGCGAGGGGCTCATCCCCCGCTCGGCCGGCGTGGTGACGACGTCCAGCTCGGGATACCGCACGCTGCCGATGCCGAGGTCCTCCCGGATGTCGACGGCGCACTGCTCGGCCAGCCGGGCGGTGCGCTCGAGCAGCCGCACGGCAGCGTCCCGGTCGGGACCGGCGAGCTCCTCGGCCACGGCGGCCATCTCCTTGCCCGACTTCAGATAGCCCTCGGCGGTGCGCCGGTCGACGTGCCGGGCGTCGAGGGCGACCAGCCGGCGGGACGCGTCCAGGACGTCGGCGGTCGGCGCGTCCAGGGCGTCGACGTACCGGACGGCGTTGCTGAGCACGACCGGCACCCCCTGCTCGGCCGCGAACCGCAGCATCGCCTGCGCCCGCTGACGGTCGCCCCGCGCCCGGTGGTGCACCAGTTCGAGCACCAGCCGGTCGGACCCGAACGCCGCGCGCCAGGAGCCCAGGTGTGCCACCGCGAGGTCGGTCCGGCCGGCGAGCAGCGCCCGGCCCACCGGCGAGTCGGGGCCGAGCAGCGCGGTGAGCCCGGAGGAGTGCTCGGCGGCCATGGCCACCGAGCTCACCGGTTCGCCACGGGTGCCGCGCAGGTGGGTGGCGCTGGTCAGCCGGCACAGCGACCGCCAGCCGGCGCCGTCGCGGGCGAGGAAGGTGACCCGCGGCAGGCGCGGATCGACGCTCGCCCCGCCCCGGGCCGGGCTCCGCCGGGGCGGGGCCTGCAGCCGCGGCGGCCGGACCCCTCCCCCACCGGACGGGCGAGTGGCGGGGCCAGCGCGGTGTCCGCCGCCGGGGCCACGGCGAGGTCGACCCCGAAGATGGGACGCACCCCGGCCGACCGGCAGGCGAGCGCGAACTTCACCGTGCCGTACAGCCCGTCGCGGTCGGTCAGTGCCAGCGCCGACATGCCGTGCTCGGCCGCCCGCGCCACGAGGTCGGCGGGGTGGTTGGCCCCGAACTGCATGGAGTAGCCGGACGCGACGTGCAGGTGGACGAAGGGGTCATTCACCTCTGCTGGGACTTCGGGCGGCGGAACGGGGACCGGGGCGGCTCGACGGCGGGTGCGGTGGCGAGGAAGTTCTCCACCACGACGAGGAACGCCCCGACGTCGCGGACCAGGTCGTCGGCTTCGCGCTCGGTGACCGCGCGGGAGAGGCCGGCCTCGGCCGCGGCCCGCTTCGCGGCGCCTGCGGCGAAGAAAGTGGCCCACTCCCCCAGTTCGGGCGCGACCTGACCGAGCAGCACCCATGCGCTGCGCGGGCGGCGGCGGGCCGGTTCGGGCCGGGTGCGGGCGGCCAGCACGCCGGCCGCCGCACGCAGCGCACCCAGATGTGCGGTGGCGTACCGCTGCCGTGGATCGGTGTGCCCGGTCGCCTCGCGGAGGGCGCGGTGGGCCTGGTCGAGCAGCTGGGTGGCGGCGGCGGGCAGCGCCGGGGGCAGGGGCAACTGCACGGCTCGGAGGGCGCCCATCAGTCGTGCACCCGGACGAGCCACCAGCGGTTGGCAGCGGCGTCCCAGGACAGGTCGTAGACCCCGGCGAAGCTGGTCCGGGAGCGGCCGGCGCGCACCGCCTCGACCCGCCAGACCTCCTGGGTGGCGACGAGGTCGGCCGACGCTCCCCCGAAATCCGTCCCTCCGAAGGCCGACGCTCCCCTCCGGGAGGACCGCCACCAGGGAGCGGTCTCGACCCAGGAGTCGAGCAGCTCCCCCACCAGGTACCGGGACTGTCCGCGCCAGAACTGGACCGGTCCCAGCGGGCCCCGCTCGACCTGCACCTCCTCGCCGACCTGGTCAGCGACCTCACCGAGCACCCGGCTCATGACAGACTCCCCACCTCTCGCCCCGTCCCGCACCCCGGCCGGACCACCGCTCCGGGCGGGGAAGGGCCGAGGAGCGGTGGTGGACCGGACATCATTCGAACGCTTGTTCGAACGATGTTCAGTAGACCGGACCGTGGAAGAGGCGTCAAGCGCAATCAGGTGGTGGCGCGCCGCCCAGCCGCCGGTGGCAGGATCCGGGGCATGACCTCGTCGGCACATCCTCGGGTCGCCGAGGTCATGCGCCTGCTGCGGGCATCGGGCGCCGCCGGCGAGGTGCGCCACCTCCCCGACAGCGCCCGCACCGCCGCAGCCGCCGCCGCGCAGCTGGGCGTGGCGGTCGGCGCCATCGCCAACAGCCTGGTCTTCGACGTCGACGGTGATCCGCTGCTCGTCCTCACCAGCGGTGCCCACCGGGTCGACGAGGCGCGCGTGGCGGAGCTGCTCGGCGTCCCGGCCATCAGCCGCGCGACGCCGGAGTTCGTGCGGCAGCACACCGGCCAGCCCATCGGCGGCGTGGCCCCCGTCGGCCATCCCGAACCGATCCGCACCCTCGTTGACATCGAGCTGGCCCGCCACGAGCAGGTGTGGGCGGCGGCGGGACATCCGCACACCGTGTTCCCCACCACCTACGACGAGCTGCTGGTCCTGACCGGCGGAACGCCCGCCGCGGTCGCCGCGGAGGCGGCAGCACGATGACGGGCACCCCATGACGAACACGAAGCCCTCCACCCGCGTGATCGAGCTGCCCACCCCGTGGCTGCGCGATCACATGCACGAGGCGCTGACCATCTACGGCCTGGCCATGGGCTACGACTCCGCCGTCGTCGCCGGCCGCTACGGCTACGCCATCCAGCACACCGAGCGCCCCGGCTTCCGGGCGGTCGGCGCCTTCGCCGAGACCGGGATGGGCGGGGGCGAGCCGGCGGAGGTGCTGGTCGGCTTCGGCTACGGCTACGTGATCGCGCCCGGTCAGTGGTGGCACGACCAGGTCCGCGCCGCCCTCGACCGCCGGACGGCGAAGAAGTGGCTCCCCGGCGCGTTCGAGGTCTGCGAGCTGCACGTGCATCCCGATCACCAGAGCCAGGGGCTGGGCCGCCGGCTGCTGCACGCGCTGCTCGCCGACCTGCCGCATCCGGCGGCGCTGCTGTCCACCCCCGACGCCGACACGAAGGCCTTCCGGCTGTACCACGCCGACGGGTTCGTCGACCTCGCCCGCGGCTACCACTTCCCCGGCGACTCGCGCCCGTTCGCGATCCTGGGCACGCGGCTGCCGCTGCATCCACGTGGTCCGGTCCCGGCGAACAGCTGAGCGTGAGCGTCTCCCCTCCCCCTGACCGGCAGGTCGACGTCGTCGTCGTGGGCGCCGGGCACAACGGCCTGGTCGCCGCCTGCTACCTCGCCCGCGCCGGCCTCCGCGTCGAGGTGGTCGAACGGGACGAGGTGCTGGGCGGAGCGGTCTCGACGGTCGAGCGCTGGCCCGGTGTGCGGGTCGACCGCGGCTCCAGCGCGCACGTGATCGTGCGCCACAGCGGCATCGTCGAGGAGCTCGACCTCGCCGCGCACGGCCTGCGCTACATCGACTGCGACCCGTGGGGCTTCGCACCGGCGCCGTCCCCCGGCGACCCCGGACCGGACGGCCGGCCGCTGGTGTTCTCCCGCGACCTGGCGGCCACCTGTGCGTCGATCGCCGCCGCCTGCGGTCGCGACGACGCCGCGGCCTACCGCCGGTTCGTCGAGGTGTGGACGCCGCGCAGCCGGGCCGTCGTCGCCGCCTTCGGCCGGCGACCCGACGTCCGGGGCCTCCTCCGTTCCTTCTGGCCCCTCGGCGCGCAGGGCCGTCCCCGGACGCCGGGCGGCGACCTCGCGGTCGACTTCCTGAGCTCCGGCGACGCCCTGCTCGACCGCTGGTTCGGCTCCGAGCGGCTCAAGGCCGCGCTGGCCTGGTTCGGCGCCCAGTCGGGCCCGCCCATGTCCGAGCCGGGCACCGCCGCGATGGTCGGGTGGGTCGCGCTGCTGCACGACGTCCCTCCCGGTCATCCGGTCGGCGGCTCGGGCGGCCTCACCGCCGCGCTGCGCCGCCGGCTGGAGGCCGACGGCGGCCGGGTGACGCTCGGGGACGGCGCCGCGCGGCTGCTGACCGAGGGTGGCCGGGTGACCGGCGTGGAGACCGCGTCGGGACGGCGGATCGCGGCGGACGCTGTCGTCGCCGCCTGCCACGTCGGGGTGACCAGACAGCTCGCGGGAGCCGCCGCGCCGCTCGCACTGGCCGACGCCGATCCGCCGCTGGGGAACGGCTTCGGTCTCGTGGTCCGGGCGCTCACCGACGCCCCGCCGTCCTACCCGGGCGTGCCGGAGGACATCTCGTCGTCCGGGCTCCAGCTCCTCTGCACCGACCGCGCCGACCTGGCCGCCGCTCACGGCGACTGGGGCGCGGGCCGGCTGCCGCGCACACCCGTGCCGCTCGCGATGTGCTTCTCGGAGAGCGACGAGACCCTCGCCCCGGCCGGCTCGCACGTCGTCACGATCTGGGGCCAGTGGTACCCGTACGCGCTGGCCGACGGCGGCGACTGGGACGACCTGGCCGAGAAGGAGGCGCGGCGGCTCGTCGAGGCGGTCGACCGGTTCGCGCCCGGCTTCGCCGACTCGGTACAGCGACTGTACGTACAGACCCCGCTCGAGCTGGAACGCGAACTGTCCCTCCCGCGTGGCAACGTCATGCACGTGGAGATGGGTCTGGCCAGCATGTTCGCCCTGCGGCCGACGCCGGCGCTGTCGGGTTACACGGTGCCGGGCCTGCGCGGGCTCTACCTCGCCGGTGCCTCGACGCATCCGGGCGGCGGGGTGTCGGGCAACTCGGGGCGGACCGCGGCCCGCGTCCTGCTGGCCGACCGGCGGCGCGTGCCCCGCTCGGTCCGGAGCCTGCGGGGCGCGCTGGCCCGCGCGGTGTCCCGGTGACGTCCCTCGCCGCTCGGGGCGCACCCCCGCTGTCGGTGCGCGCGGCCGCGCCGCTGGTCCTCGCCGTCCTGCTGGTGCTCACCGCGATCGCCTATCCCCTGACCAGCGGGGGCGCGCGGGACGCGGTGAGCTGGACGATCGTGGTCCTCGGCGCGGCCCTGTCGGTCGTGCACGCCGCCGCGGGCCACGGCCTCCGCACCGCGGCCGCCGTGACGGCGCTGGTCGGCGGCACCGCGGTCGCGTTCGAGGCGGTGGGTCTGGCGACGGGCGTCCCCTACGGGAGCTACACCTACAGCGAGGCCCTGGGCCCGACCCTGCTCGGGGTTCCGCTCCTGGTCCCCCTGGCCTGGCTGATGATGGCCTGGCCGAGCTGGGTCGTGGCCGGGTTGCTCGCCTCCCGGACCGTCCCGCGGGTGCTGGTGGCGACGGCGCTGTTCGCCGGCTGGGACGTGGTGCTCGACCCCCAGATGGTCCAGGCCGGCTACTGGACGTGGGCGCATCCCACCCCGGGCCTGCCCGGCATCGCGACCGTGCCGCTCACCAACCTGGCCGGCTGGCTGCTGGCCGGCGGCGTGCTCATGACGCTGCTCGACCGACTGGTCACCCGCACCGTCGTGGCCGACGCCCCCCGGGTGGGCCCGGCCGCTCCGCTGCTCGCGCTGGGCTGGATGACCCTGGGGGGCGCGCTCGCCCATGCCGGCTGGCTCGGGCTGCCCGGGTCGGCGGCGTGGGGTGCCGCCCTCTTCCTGCCGGTGTTCGCGCTCCTGGCCGCGCGTCGGTGGCGCACCCGGTGAGCGGGGCGCTGGTCCGGTCCATGGCCGGGCTCTCGGTGGCCGGCGCGCTGCACGCCGGTGTGAACATGGCCCTGCTCCGCCGTCCGCCGGCCGATCCCCCGCCGGTCGAGCGGCCGGTGACGGTGGTCGTGCCGGCCAGGGACGAGGAGGCGCAGATCGGGGGCTGCCTCGCCGCACTGCTCGACCAGCGGGGAGTGCCCGAGCTGCGGATCGTCGTGGTGGACGACGGCTCGACCGACGGCACCGCCGACGTCGTGCGCGCCGTCCACGACCGACGGGTCCGACTGATCGCCGCTCCGCCCCTGCCGCCGGACTGGCGGGGCAAGCCGCACGCCTGCGCCACCGGCGCCTCGCCACCGCGCTCGGACGACGAGGTCCTGGTCTTCGTGGACGCCGACGTGCGGCTGTTCCCCGACGCGATCGCCGCCGCGGTCGCCGTCCTGGACCGGCACGGCCTGGACCTGGTCTCCCCGTGGCCGCGACCACTGGCGGAGGGCATCGCCGAGCGCCTGGTGCAGCCGCTGGCCCCGTGGCTGTGGGCGACCACCCTGCCGGTGCGCCTGGCCGAGCGCTCGCGGCGGCCCTCGCTCGCCGCCGCCAACGGGCAGTTCCTCGTGCTCACCCGACGCGGGTACGACCGGGCCGGTGGGCACGCCGCCGTCCGCGGCGAGGTGCTGGAGGACATCGCGCTGCTGCGCGCGGTCAAGCGGTCCGGTGGGCGCGGCGTCCCGATCGACGGCTCCCGGCTGGCCGCCTGCCGCATGTACGACGGTTGGCCCGCCGTGCGGGAGGGCTACGCCAAGTCGCTGTGGGCCGCGGTCGGTGGGCGGCCGGCTGCGAGCGCGGCCGCGGCGGCCGCGCTGACGGCGGTCTGGGTGCTGCCCGCCCTCGCCGCGGTGCGCGGCTCGCGGGCCGGCCTCGTGGGCTGGGCGGCCGGTGCCGCCGGGCGCGCCGTCGTCGCAGCGACGACCGGCGGGCGCTGGTGGCCGGACGCGCTGGCGCACCCCCTGTCGGTCCTCGTGCTGGACGGGCTGATGGTCCGGTCGATCGTCGGCCACCGGCGCGGCACGCTCACCTGGCGGGGGCGGGAACTGGCCGCGACGGGCGCCGGGACCCGATCGGCGACGATGCACGCGTGACCGACGACGACATCACCGCCCGCGTGCACTTCGACCCGGCCGAGATGGAGCGGGGCCCCTTCTACCGGGTCCTCAACTCCGTCGTCGTCCCCCGGCCCATCGGCTGGGTCGCCACCCGGTCGGCCGAGGGCGTGGTGAACCTGGCACCCCACTCCTTCTACACGGTCGCCTGCGTGGACCCGCCGGTCGTCCAGTTCACCTCGGTCGGCCGCAAGGACTCCCTCCGCAACGTCGAGGCGACCGGTGAGTTCACCGTCAGCCTCACGCCCGAGGCGCTGTTCGAGCAGGTCAACGCGACCGCGACCGACTTCCCCGCCGGGATGAGCGAGGCCGAGCACGTGGGCGTGCGCCTGGAGCCCAGCCAGAAGGTCGCCGTCCCCCGGGTCGCGGAGTCGCCGGTGGCGGTCGAGTGCACGCTGCACTCCACGATCCGCCTCGGCGACAGCACCGTCGTCTTCGGCCGGGTCGTGATGGTCAGCGCCTGGGCGAGCGCGGTCGCCGACGGTCGCCCCCGCATCGAGGCCCTGCAGCCCCTTGCCCGGCTCGGTGGCAACGAGTGGTCCACCATCGGCGAGGTGAAGGAGATCCGCCGGATCCCTTACCAGGAGTGGCTGAAGGAGGAATAGCGCACCCGTCGCGGGCCGGAGGCTCCTGACGGGGACGCTCGGACTCGCTCGTCCCAGCCGGGGAACGGCTCCTGGCTGCGGTGTCGTCCGGAGGACGACCATGTCACCGCGGTGTCGGCCGCAGGCCGACTAGGGGAGATGAGGGGCGACCTCGTCGGCGGCGTCCTGCCCGAAGGCCTCGGCGAAGCGGCCGAGGAAGCTCTCCTTGGGCAGGTCGTACTCCTGCGTGCCGATGACCTCGACCGCCGCCGTGGCGACGGCGGAGCCCAGCTGCGTGGCCCGCTCCAGGCTCAGCCCCCACATCCGGCCGGCGATGAACCCCGCGCGCAGGGCGTCGCCGCCACCGGTCGGCTCGACCGGCTTGGTCTCGGGGACGGCGATCACCGAGATCGGCTCGGCGTCGGCCTGGCGGACGAGGATCCCGTCGGCGGCGCGGGTGGTGACCCAGGTGCCGACGCGGGAGAGAACCTCGTCGGCGTCCCAGCCGGTCTTCTGCTGCAGCAGGTGCGACTCGTACTCGTTGGTGAACAGCAGGTCCGCACCGTCGACCAGGCGGCGGATCATGTCGCCGTCGGCCCAGGCCAGTTGCTGGCTGGGGTCAGCGGCGAACGGGAAGCCGCGCTGACGGCACTCCTCGGTGTGCCGGACCATCGCGGTCGGGTCGTTGGGGCCGACCACGACCAGGTCCGGCTCCCCCACTCGCTGGACGACGGGGCCGAGCTCGATGTTGCCGGCCTCGCTCATGGCGCCCGAGTAGAACGACGCGATCTGGTTGTTCGAGGCGTCCGTGGTGCACACGAAGCGCGCGGTGTGCTTGAACTCCGACCAGTGCACGCTGTCGGTGTCGACGCCGTGGCGGCGCAGCCAGGACTCGTACTCGGAGAAGTCGTTGCCGACGGCCCCCACGAGCACCGGCCCGAGGCCGAGCAGCCCGAGGCCGTAGGCCATGTTGGCTCCGGCGCCGCCCCGGTGCTGGACCAGGTCGTCGACGAGGAAGGAGAGGGAGACGTTCTCCATCTGGCCCTCGACGAACTGCTCCGTGAACTTCCCGGGGAAGGTCATCAGATGATCTGTGGCGATGGAGCCGGTGACGACGACGGGCACGGGGTGGCTCCCTCTGTGGCTGAAACTCGGCGGATCCGGCCGCTCGATGTCGGATGCCCTGCCGCACGGCGGAGCACCGGCCCAGCTTAGGAGCCATCCCCCCGGCCGCCCAATCCGCGCCGGAGGCCGAGGCGTCCGACGTCAGTCGGTGAGCTTCCGCCCCAGGGACACCGCCAGTTGCGCGACGCCGATGACGCCGAGCAGCACGCCGACCGCCGCGCCGGCCGTGACCGCCTCTGCGGCCCATCCGGCGGACGACACCACGCCCGCGCCGCCGAGGGTCATGCCGGTCATCGCGACCCGCGTCGGGCGCTCCCACACCGACAGCGCCCCGGTCTCCGACACCCCCGCCTGGCCCGCTCTGGCACGGAGGTAGTCGGGCAGCCAGCAGGACGCGCCGAAGGCCACGGCCAGCCACCCGGGGGCACCGGCGACCCACAGCGCGGCCGCGAACGCGGCCTCGCTGAGCCGGTCGACGACGGAGTCGAGCACGTATCCCCGTCGGGACGCCCGTCCCGTGCCGATCGCCAACGCCCCGTCGAGCGAGTCGAGCAGCGCGGACACCCCCACGAGCACGCCCGCGACGACCAGCCAGCCACCCCCGACGGCGGCCGGCCAGACGGCTCCGCACGCGACCGCGAGCCCGAGCGCCGTGGCGACGACCGGCGGCAGGCCGGCCATCGGACGGGCGAGCGCGTGCGCCAGCGTGAGCCACCCGCGCACCAGCGGGCTGCTGGTGTCCGCGCCGCCGTGCCAGCGCGACCAGGCGGCGAGGTACTCCTCCCGGCTCAGCATCGGCACGGGCCCAGCATCCACCAGGGACAGTGGGTGCGTGCTGCCCGGTCTGTCCCCCGCCCGACGGCGCGTCGTCCTGGCGCTGCTCGCCCTGCTCGTGCTCGCCTCGACGGTGCTCACCGTCGTCCTGGTGTCCCGGCCGGGCACCACCGCCGAGCCGGTCGAGCAGGCCCGCCCCGGGCCGGTCCTGCTGGTGCCCGGCTACGGCGGCGGGACCGGCTCGCTGCAGGCGCTGGCCGCCGAACTCAGGGTCCACGGCCGCGACGCGACGATCGTCGCCCTGCCCGGGAGCGGCACGGGCGACCTCCGCGCGTCGGCCGACGTCCTGGGCGTCGCCGCAGCCGCGGCGCTGGACCGGACCGGTGAGGACACCGTCGACGTCGTCGGCTACTCCGCCGGTGGCCTGATCGCCCGCCTCTGGGTGGCGGAGGGCAACGCCGATCGGGTCCGCCGGGTCCTCACCCTGGGTTCTCCGCACCACGGGACGTCGCTGGCCGACCTCGCCGGCAGCCTGGCGCCCGACCAGTGCCCCGAGGGCTGCCGGCAGATGGCCTCCGGCAGTGACCTGCTCGCCGAGCTGAACGCGGGCGACGAGACGCCGGAGGGCCCGACCTGGGTGTCGATCTGGACGACGCAGGACGAGACGGTCACCCCGCCCGACTCGGCCCGCCTCGACGGCGCGCTGAAGCTGCCCGTGCAATCGGTGTGCGCGGACGCCCGGATCGGGCACGGCGAGCTGCCGCGCAGCCCGCTCGTGCACCAGATGGTCCTCGCGCTGCTGGCCGCGGGGGACCCGGTCGAGCTGGGCCCCGCGGACTGCGGCCGCCTCAGCGGCTGACGTAGCCCGCGAGGTGCTGGCCGGTCAGCGTGGAGCGGGCGGCGACGAGGTCGGCCGGGGTTCCCTCGAAGACGATCCGGCCACCGTCGTGCCCCGCGCCCGGCCCGAGGTCGATGATCCAGTCGGCGTGCGCCATAACCGCCTGGTGGTGCTCGATCACGATCACCGACTTGCCGCCGTCGACCAGCCGGTCGAGCAGGCCGAGCAGGTTCTCGACGTCGGCCAGGTGCAGGCCGGTGGTCGGCTCGTCGAGGACGTAGACGTCACCCTTCTCGGCCATCTGCGCGGCCAGCTTGATCCGCTGCCGCTCGCCCCCGGACAGCGTGCTGAGCGGCTGGCCGAGGGTGATGTAGCCGAGCCCGACGTCGGCGAGCCGGTCGAGGATGGTGTGCGCGGCCGGCGTCCGCGCCTCGCCGGTGCCGAAGAACTCCTCCGCCTCCGTCACCGGCATGGCGAGCACCTCGGCGATGTTGCGGCCGCCCAGGGTGTACTCGAGCACCGACGCCTGGAACCGCCTGCCCTCGCACGTCTCGCAGACCGACTCGACGGTGGCCATGACGCCCAGCTCGGTGAAGATGACGCCCGCGCCGTTGCAGGCGGGGCAGGCACCCTCGGAGTTGGAGCTGAACAGCGCCGGCTTCACGCCGTTGGCCTTCGCGAACGCCTTGCGGATCGGGTCGAGCAGTCCGGTGTAGGTGGCCGGGTTGCTGCGCCGCGAGCCGCGGATCGCGCCCTGGTCGACCAGCACGACGCCGTCCCGGCCCTCGACCGAACCCTGGATCAGGGAGCTCTTGCCCGACCCGGCCACGCCGGTGAGGACGACGAGGACGCCGAGCGGGATGTCGACGTCGACGCCCTGCAGGTTGTGGGTGCTCGCGCCGCGTACCTCCAGCGCGCCGGTCGACGCGCGCACCGACTCCTTGACCCGGGTCCGGTCGTCGAGGTGCCGGCCGGTGACCGTGTCGCTGGCCCGCAGCCCGTCGACGGTGCCCTCGAACACGACCTCACCGCCGCCGGTGCCCGCACCGGGCCCGAGGTCGACGACGTGGTCGCCGATGGCGATCGTCTCGGGCTTGTGCTCCACGACGAGCACGGTGTTGCCCTTGTCCCGCAGTTGCAGCAGCAGGTCGTTCATCCGCGCGATGTCGTGCGGGTGCAACCCGATGGTGGGCTCGTCGAAGACGTAGGTCACGTCGGTGAGCGACGAGCCGAGGTGCCGGATCATCTTCGTGCGCTGGGCCTCGCCGCCCGACAGCGTGCCGGCCGGCCGGTCGAGAGAGAGGTAGCCGAGACCGATCTCCTTGAACGAGTCGAGCAGGTGCTGCAGCCCGGCCAGCAGGGGGGCGACCGTCCCCCACGGGGGACTACCGCCATGATCCCCGTGGGCGGTGCCCCCAGGCTCGTCGAGTCCCCGGACCCAGTCGGCCAGGTCGCTGATCTGCATGGCGCAGACGTCGGCGATGTTCCTGCCGCCGATCTTCGACGAGCGGGCTTCCGTCGACAGGCGCGTGCCGTCGCACTCGGGGCAGGTCGTGAAGGTCACGACCCGCTCGACGAAGCGGCGGACGTGCGGCTGCATCGACTCGACGTCCTTGGAGAGCATGGACTTCTGGACCTTCGGGATCACACCCTCGTAGGTCAGGTTGATGCCCTCGACCTTGATCTTGGTCGGCTCCTTGTAGAGAAGGTCGGCCATCTCCTTCTTGCTGTACTTCCCGATCGGCTTGTCCAGGTCCAGGCCGATGCCCTGGAACAGCCGGCCGTACCACCCGTCCATGCTGTAGCCGGGCACCATGAGGCCGCCCTCGTTGAGCGACTTCGACTCGTCGTAGAGCGCGGTGAGGTCGAAGTCGTTGAGCGAGCCCATGCCCTCGCACTTCGGGCACATGCCGCCCTGGTAAACGGCCTCCCGGACGACGTTCTTCTCGACCCGGCCGCCCTTCTCGGTGCTCATGACGCCGCTGGCCTTGCGCGTCGGCACGTTGAACGCGAAGGCGGTCGGCGGGCCGATGTAGGGCTTGCCCAGGCGGCTGAACAGGATCCGCAGCATCGCGTTCGCGTCGGTGGCGGTGCCGACGGTGGAGCGCGGGTTGGCGCCCATCCGCTCCTGGTTGACGATGATCGCCGTCGTCAGCCCCTCGAGCAGGTCGACCTCGGGGCGGGACAGGGACGGCATGAAGCCCTGCAGGAAGGCGCTGTAGGTCTCGTTGATCAGCCGCTGGGACTCGGCGGCGATCGTGTCGAACACGAGCGAGCTCTTGCCAGAGCCGGAGACACCGGTGAACACGGTCAGCCGGCGCTTGGGGATCTCGACGCTGACGTCCTTGAGGTTGTTCACCCGCGCCCCGATCACGCGGATCAGGTCGTGGCTGTCAGCGGGGTGCCGAGGTTGGCTCACGGCTGCTCCTGGATGCGGATCATGTTGCCCGCGGGGTCGCGGAAGGCGGCGTCGCGGACGCCGTAGGGCTGATCGGCCGGCTCCTGCACGACCTCGGCGCCGCCGGCGACGATCCGCTCGAAGGCGCCGTCGAGGTCGGGGGTGGCCAGGTTGACGCCGAAGAAGCTGCCCTTGGCCATCAGCTCCCCGATGGTGCGCTTCTCGTCGTCGGTGAGGCCGGGCGTGGCCGCCGGCGGGTGCAGCACGATGGCCGTGTCGGGCTGGCCGGCCGGGCCGACGGTGATCCAGCGCATGCCGCCGTAGCCCACGTCGAGGCGCACCTCGAAACCCAGGACGTCGCGGAAGAACGCCAGGGACGCGTCCGGGTCGGTGTGCGGGAGGAAGCTCGAGTGGATGGTGATGTCCATGCCGGTCACGCTAGGAGCGGCTCGGGGGCCGGGGCTTCTCGATTCCTGACCGGGTTCCGGGGCCTGACCGGTCGGGTGACCTGCTTGGCCACGCACGCCGGCATGCCCGCCGTGGCCCGCCCGGCCGTCGAGAGCGCCGACTCCCGGCGGTAGGCGCTCGGCGGCACCCCGACCAGCTCGGTGAAACGGGTGCTGAACGTGCCCAGGGACGAGCAGCCGACGGCGAAGCAGACCTCGGTGACGCTGAGGTCGCCGCCGCGCAGCAGGGCCATCGCCCGCTCGATGCGCCGGGTCATCAGGTAGCTGTAGGGCGACTCGCCGAACGCGGCGCGGAACTCCCGGCTCAGATGACCGGCGGACATGTGCGCGCCACGGGCGAGCGCCGCGACGTCGAGGGGCTGGGCGTACTCGCGGTCGATCCGGTCGCGGACCCGGCGCAGCCGCGCGAGGGCGCGCAGGCGCTCCTCATCGACGGATCTGCTGGTCACCTGCCGGATCGTGCCGGACGGGGGCCTAGCTCGTCACGTCCTTGGTGGTGAAGTTCGCCCACGCGGCGGCGAGCAGGACGCCGACGTAGACCGCCTGCAGCGCGATGCCGCGGGTGATGTCCCGCCAGAGGATCGGGTCGCGGAACAGGTCGACGAAGGCCAGCCAGTAGCGGGTCGGCAGGTAGGGCGCGATCGGCGAGGCGGCGTCCAGGGTGAACAGCAGGGACGACGTCACGAGCACGGCCAGCGCTCCCATCGTCGCGCCCAGCGGCGAGTCGGTGAGCGTGGAGAAGAACAGCGCGAACGCCGCGACGCCGAGCATCGACACGGCCACGTAGCCGATCGCGAGCAGCGTCCGGCCGCCGATCTCCTCCGGGGTGAGGGAGGTGCCCGACACCGAGGTGCCGGCGATCGGTTCCGCCTCGAACATCGTCGTCCCCACCAGGTAGCCGACGGCCGCGACGACCGCGACGGTGACGAGCACGAACGCGAGGACGGCGACCAGCTTGGCCACGAGCAGCTGCGTGCGGCCGGCGGGGCGGGCGAGCAGGTAGCGCAGGGTGCCGGCCTGCGCCTCGCCGGCGATGGCGTCGCCGGCCACGACGGCGACGGCGATCGGCAGGAACAGCGGCAGCACGACCGCCAGCGCGGCCAGCGGGTAGAGCGTCCCGTTGGCGAGGACGGCGGAGAGGAACGGCGGTCCCTCGCCCGGCCGCGGCGCCAGATCGGTGAGGACCAGGAGGACGGCGACGAGCACCGGCAGCGCGTTGAGGACGGCGATCGTCGCCCAGGTGCGTGGGCGCCGGAACATCTTGCGCAGCTCGACGAGGATCACCGGTCGACCCGGTCCGTGCTCGCGCCGGCCGCGGCGAGCACGACCTCCTCGAGGGTGGGCCGCTCCAGGCCCAGCCCGTGCACCGGCACCCCGGCGGCGACGAGGAGGGCGTTCACCTCGGCCGGGTCGCCGCCGCGCACGACGACCCGCTCGCCGTCGATCGAGGTGACCCGCCCGTCGAGCGTCGCCCGCACGCGGTCGGGCGCGGAGGTACGGACGATCGTCGAGCCGGTCGGCGCGGTGAGCGTCGCCAGCCGGTCCTGGAGGACCAGCCGGCCGCGGTCGAGGACGCCGACCCGCGTGCACAGCTGCTCCACCTCGGCGAGCAGGTGGCTGGAGAGGAAGACGGTGGTGCCGCCGCGGTGCAGGTCGAGCAGCAGCTCGCGGATCTCGGTGATGCCCTGCGGGTCCAGGCCGTTGGTCGGCTCGTCGAGGACCAGCAGCTCCGGCCGGCGCAGGAGGGCGCCGGCCAGCCCGAGGCGCTGGCGCATGCCGAGCGAGTAGTTCTTGACCGGGCGGCGGCCCGCCCCGCCCAAGCCGACCTGGTCGAGGGCCTCGGCGATGCGGCGGCGCCGGGTGCGCCAGGGGCCGCCGCGGCCCGACGCGTCCAGCAGCGAGAGGTTCTCCGCGCCCGAGAGGTGCCCGTAGTGCGCCGGTCCCTCGATCAGCGCGCCCACCCGTGGCAGGACGCGGCGGCCGGCCCGTGGCATGGACTGACCCAGCAGCTCGATGCTGCCGCTGGTCGGCAGCACCAGCCCGAGGAGCATGCGCACCGTGGTCGTCTTGCCCGAGCCGTTGGCGCCGAGGAACCCGTAGACGTCGCCCTCGCGCACGTCGAGGTCGATGCCGTCGACGGCCCGGAGCCGCCCGTAGCGCTTGACCAGGTCGGCCGTGGCGATGACGGCGGTCATCGGGCGGCCGCCAGCTCGGGCAGCTCTGCGGCGGCGGCCGCGAGCGCGTCGGGGGTGACCGTGCCGGTCAGGACGTATGGGCCCTCGCCCGACGGCTGGACGACCATAAGGGACACCGGCCCGGCCGCGATGCGGGTGCCGAGCTCGTCGGTGACCGCCTCCGGGCTGCGAGCCAGCGTCGCGCGCAGCCCGTTGGCCAGCCGGAACGGCACGGGGGCCACGGCCAGCAGCGTGACGCCGCGGCCGTAGAGCCCGATACCGGGCGGCACGCCCGCCAACTGCCGGCGGTCGAGGCCGGCCAGCTGCGCCGGCAGCGCGACCGGGCGGATGCGCCGGCCGGCCTCCAGGACCACGTCCGCTTGCTGTCCCTGCCGGACCCACGCCGCCGGAGGCGGGGTGAACCCGGTGACCTCCGATGGCGGGACCGCCACCTCGAGGTCGAGGAACCTGGTGTCGAGCGCGGGCCGCTCCGCCTCCTTGGCGAACACCTCGACCTGCAGCGGGATGCCGCTGTCGGGGTCGACCCAGACGTCGACCCGCTCGACCGACGTAGCCTCCTCGGCCGGGGTGAGCCGGACCCCGAGCGCGTCGCGGCCGGCGACGGTCCGGGCACCGATCCGGGCGAGCTCGCCGTCGGTCGCCTCGGAGAGCAGTCGTCGGCCGAGCGCGTTCGGCAGGAGGTCCGGCGGGGCGGGCAGGTCCAGCGGGCGGAGCGACGACCGGGTGGCGGTGGCGGCCTCGTACTCCCAGGTCCAGGTGCCCGTCGCGTCGCGGTGGGTGCCGGTCTCCCCCGCCGCGGTGACGACGTCGACGCGGTTGTCCAGCGGCCCGCGCCACCAGATGCGCATCGTCGTCCGGTCGCTGAACAGGTCGGCGACGGAGGTGAGCTGGTCGGTCACCGGCAGGGACAGGCCACCGGCCGAGACCGCGTAGCCGGAGAAGCCGACCGCGTCGCTGGCCAGCACCGCGGCCCGCAGCTCGGCGGCGGGCACGTCAGCGTCGGAGGCGGGCAGCGCGCCGATGACCGGCGGCAGCGCCACGAGGACGGCGGCCAGCGCTCCCACGGCGGCCCAGCGGAGCCCCGCCCCGCGTCCTCGTGCCGCCACGTCGGCCACGGTACGTGCGGATCCCGGACGACGATCCCGGTGTTCTAAGGCGTTGTGCCGAGCCTGTGCCGCGGTGCAGGCTGCGGCCGCATGACGACCACACCGGACTGCCGGATCATCCGGCCCGAGCACGGCTACGAGGGCAGGACGGGGCTGGCCTACGGCGCCGGGGTGTCCGCCGAGTCCGCGGGCGCCACCGGGTTGTGCCTGCACACGCTGGTCGTCCCGCCGGGCGGCCGCGGCACGGCGCACCTGCACGAGCACCACGAGTCGGCGATCTACGTGATCTCGGGCGAGGGCGAGATGTGGTGGGGCGAGGGGCTCGCCCAGCACGCCTACGTGAACTCCGGCGACTTCGTCTACATCCCGGCCGGCGTCCCGCACCTGCCGGCCAATTGCAGCGCCAACGCACCGCTGACCGCGGTCGTCGCCCGCACGGATCCGAACGAGCAGGAGAGCGTGGTGCTGCTGCCCGAGCTCGACGCCCTCGCGATCAGCCCGGGGCCATGACCAGGCAGCAGAGCACCAGCAGCAGCGCTACGGGCGTCATGACCAGCCGCTCCGGCCGGCTGCGCGACGCCGCCTTCATCAGGACGCCGAGGCCGAAGCGTTGACGGCGTAGATCACGACCGAGATCGCGCTCCCGATGCGGTACCCGGTCGGCAGCACGCGGTGCCCGCCGCCCCACGCCAGGCGCCCCCACGGCCGGCCGAGGACCAGCCCGATCTGGAAGACGGCGAGCGCGCCGAGCAGCACGGAGACGACCACGGCCGCGGTCATGATCACGGTCGAAGGCTGTCACACGCGGAGCGGTTGGCCGATGAGGATCTCGGTGCCGTCGGGGCGGTAGGTGCGCCATCGGCCGTCGGGTGGTCGTTCGACGCGGAAGCCGTGGTGGACCTTGGTGTGGTGGCGTTCGCAGAGCAGGGCGGAGTTCTCGAGGTTGGTGTCGCCGCCGTCGGCCCAGTGCACGAGGTGGTGGACATCGCACCAGTGGGTGGGGGCGCCGCAGCCGGCGAACACGCAGGACCGGTCGCGGTGCTCGACGGCGCGCCGCAGCGCCCTGGGCACGACCCGGTGGCTCCGGCCGTAGTCCAGCGGGGCGCCGTCGGGACCGAACACGATCCGGGTGATGTCGCCGTCACAGGCCAGCATGCGGGCCCGCGCGGCGGAGATCAGCGCGCCGAACCCCATCCGGCCCGCGGCCGGACCGGTCGCCGGGTCGACCAGGTCGTCGATGTCGATGGTGACCGCGACCTGCGGTTTGGCGGTGCGCAGGATCGGCAGGTCGCCGGCGGCCAGGGCGTTGTCGGCCAGCTGGACCAGCGCGTCGGCCTGCTGCTGGGCGCGGGAGCGGCCGTCGCCGAGCGGCCGGTTGGCCTGCACGATCGACTCCAGCGCCGCCTGCACCCGCTCCCCGGCCACGGCGTCGAGCTCGAACCGGCCGCTCACCGAACCGTCGGCATGCTGGACGATCGACAGCGACCGCCCCTCGGTGGGGTCCGGCTCCGGGCCGTCGGGATCGAGGTGGGCCAGGTAGCGCTGCACCACCTGGGCGAGTTCGCCGGGCTGCTGGGAGGCGGCGACCTCGGCCAGCACCCGGTCCACCCCGGCGAGGTCGACGCCGGCCGCTGCGGCGGCGGCCACGTGCTCGGGACGGGTGATCGGGCGATGACCGCAACGGCGTCGGCGGTGATCGCGCCGGCGGCGAAGCCCGCGGCCACCGCGGGCAGCAGCTCCAGCGCCCGGCCGGTGCGCACCAGCTGACCGGCGGCCGCCGGGGCGAGCAGGGCGTGCCCGCGCAGCCAGGACTGCATGGTCTTCTTCCCGTCGTGCTCGGCCGCCTGGGTCAGCTCGCCCTCCCGCACGTGGCGGGTCAGCTGCGCGGTCAGCCGGTTCGACGCCCGCACCAGCCGGCCGAGCCGTTCGAGCACCTGGGGCCCGAACATGCCCTTCAGGTCCTGGGCGGCCAGGGCGTCGAGGTCGGCCTCCAGCGCCGCCAGCACATCACCCGAACCGTCCGAACACACGTACGAAGAATACCGGTCCCAGCCCGGTCCCGCAGCGCGAATCCCCAGGTCAGCAGCTTGTCCACAGATTCCGGTCAGCTCGTGCGCCGGCGAACCGGCCACCCCTCTACGCCCGGCCCGAAGTCCCACTCGTGGAGGTCTTCCTCCGCCTGCTCCACAACCTCCAAGATCTCGGTGAGGCCGTAGATGCCGATGCCACTACCGACCGCGTCCGCGACCAGGGACGTCGTCCCGGTCGAGTCGGGGGAATCGTCGAGGTAGTGAACCAGGGTGGCCAGCCCCCCGGACCCCTCCCCCGCCGGGTCCGCCAACCGGACCAGCGAGCCGGGCCGAGGAAGCCCTGGGGGCGGTGTCCCCATCCGGTCCGCGAACACCCAGTGCACCGTGTCGCCGTGGACGCCGTACTCGAGCCGCTCGCCGGGGTACCACACCACCCACGTCGGCCCGGTGATGTCGCGCCGGCCCCCGTCCAGGTCACGCACCCACATCCGTCCGGACAGAAGGATCAGCAACACCTTCTGCGACAGCCGCCGTGCAGTGACCGGCAGCCGGGTCGCGGCACTGAGGCTCACGTCGTCACCGAACTCCTCGATGTGCATGCCGACATCACACACCGGGCAGACCAGGACCATGGCAACGATCAGTGACGCCGTCGTCGTCGACGTCCTCCGCCGGGTCGACCGGCTGACCGCTCCCCTGGTGCGGCGGCTCGGCCGCCCGCCGGCGCTGCCCCCGGCCGAGCGCGACGCGTGGTGGGCCGACCAGGTCTCCCGCATCGCGGCGGGTGTCTCCGCCGCACCGCGCTTCGCCGGCAAGCTCGCCGACCTGCTCCCCCTGCAGAACACGGTCGGCACCGCGGTCCAGTCGGTGGTCGTCCTCGGGGTGGCGAACGAGCACGACGTGAAGGACCCCGCCGAGCGCATCTCCCTGCTCAGCCGCGTGCTCCTGCGCCGGGAGCTCACCCCCGCGCAGGTCGAGCCGCTGCTCGAGCGGGCCAAGGGCACATACCGGGAAGAGGCCCTGGGCGCCCGCGAGCAGCGGGGCGGCGTCCGCGGCACCGCGCGCACGATCTGGCGGGTCGCCGGCCTCCTCGGCCGCATCGACGACGCGCTCGACGCCCGGCCGAAGGGCAAGCGCCGCCACCGGTTCCTGTCCAACTTCCCGGTCGTCGGCGTGGCGGGTGGCTACCTGGCCGAACGCGAGGGGCTGCGTCGCGCGGCAGCCCTGGCCGCCGCCGCGCTGGAGGACGAGGTCAGGGGGTAGCCGGTGCCCCGACGAGGTTCGCGTAGACCTCGCGGGTCGCCGTCGACCTGTTCATCGTGATGAAGTGGATGCCGGGCACGCCTTCGTCGAGCAGCGTCCGGCAGAGCTCGGTGGCCACCTGCACGCCGTAGGCGCGGACGGCGGCCTTGGCCTCCGGGGTGTCACCGTCGAGCTCGGCGAACCGGTCGGCGAGCTCGGCCGGGAAGGCCTGACCTGACAGCTGCACGATCCGGGTGATCTGCCGCGCGTTGGTCACCGGCATGACCCCGGCGATGATCGGCACGTCGCAGGCGCGCTCGGCGACCCGGTCGCGCAGCCGCAGGTAGTCCTCGGCCCGGAAGAACATCTGGGTGATCGCGAAGTCCGCCCCGGCGCGGCACTTGTTCACGAACATCTCGACGTCGGAGTCGAAGTCCGGCGAGCGCGGGTGCCGTTCCGGGAACGCCGCGACGCCGACCGAGAAGTCCCCCATCGACTTGATCAGCTCGACCAGCTCCGAGGCGTACTGCAGGCCCTCGGGGTGGGCGATCCACTCCGCCTGGGGGTCGGCGCCGGGCGGGTCGCCGCGCAGCGCCAGGAGGTTGCGGACGCCGACGGCGGCCAGCCGGCTCACCACGTGCCGCAGCTCGGCGATGCTGTGGTCCACGGCGGTCAGGTGCGCCATCGGCGTCATGGTCGTCTCGGTGGCGATCCGTTCGGTGACCGAGACGGTGCCCTCCCGGGTCGAGCCGCCCGCGCCGTAGGTCACCGACACGAACGAGGGACGCAGCCGCTCGAGCTCGCGGAGGGCCTGCCACAGCGGCGCCTCGGCCTCGGGGGTCTTCGGCGGGAAGAACTCGAACGACCAGGTCGGCCGGTTCTCGGCGAGGAGCTCACGAACGGTCGGGTTCACGGGCACCGAGGGTACGGCCGCGCAACCCGCCCCCGCGGTCGACAGCAGGGGTGAGTTTTCTCCCGTGGGTGCATCCGCCCCGTCGTCCTCGCCGGAAGCACCGGCCGAGACCCCACGGAGAGGACGGACCGGATGAACGGCACCCCGATGGCTGACCTGCTCCGCCGATCGCGCCCCGCCGGGTTGGGCGATACTGAGCCGGTGACGGCCGGAGCGCAGCAGCGCCAGACCAGTCCCCCCTCGCCCGCCAGCGCCGACGTCGACCGGGTGCGTGCCGCCGTCTCCGCCGCCCTGACCGAGTTCCTCGACCGCCAGCGCACGTACCTGTCGGGGATGGACCCCATCCTCACCACGCTCGTGGACGAGGTGTGCGCGGTCGCCGGGGGCGGCAAGCGGCTCCGCCCGCTGTTCGCCTACTGGGGGTGGCGCGGCGCGCGCGACACCGGCCCCGGTGCCGGCGAGGACGACGCCGCCGTGCTGCGCGCCGTCGCGGCGCTGGAGTTCGTGCACGCCAGCGCGCTCGTGCACGACGACGTCATGGACGGCGCACAGACCCGCCGTGGCCGCCCCGCCACCCACGTCGGCTTCGCGGCACGGCACGCCGACGGCGACCTCAACGGCGACGGCGACCTCTTCGGCACCGGCGCGGCGATCCTGATCGGCGACCTCGCCCTCGTCTGGTCCGACGAGATGCTCCGCTGCTCCGGCATCTCCGAGGCCGCGCTCAGCCGCGCCCGCGCGGTCTGGGACACCATGCGCACCGAGGTCACCGCCGGCCAGTACCTCGATCTGCTGCGCGCCGCGGGCGGGCTGCCCGGGCCGGAGGGCGCCCTGAAGGTGGCCCGGTACAAGAGCGCCGGGTACACGGTGCAGCGCCCCCTGCAGCTCGGCGCCGCCATCGCCGGCGCCGGTCCGCGGGTGATCGAGGCGTGCACCGAGATCGGGGTCCCGCTCGGCGAGGCGTTCCAGCTGCGCGACGACGTCCTCGGCGTGTTCGGTGACCCGGAGGTGACCGGCAAGTCTGCCGACGACGACCTGCGGGAGGGCAAGCAGACCCTGCTGGTCGCGCTCGCGGAGGAGGCCACCGACGACGCGGGACGCGCGCTCATGGGCCGGTTGCTGGGCAATTCCGAGGCCGGCACCGAGGACTTCGACGCCCTCCGCGCGCTCATCCGGCGGACCGGCGCGCGGGACCTGGTCGAGCGGCGGATCACCGAGCAGACCGAGCTCGCCCGCCGCGCCATCGGCGAGGCCCCTCTGTCCGACGACGCCCGGGCCGCGCTGGACGCCCTCGCCGTCGCAGCCACCACCCGCACCGCCTGACGTGCGCACCGTTCCCGGACGCACGGACCGGATCGTCGTCGTCGGCGCCGGCCTGGCCGGCCTCGCCGCGGCGTTGCGGCTGCGCGGCGCCGGACGCGAGGTGACGGTGGTCGAGCGCGGCCCCGGCCCCGGTGGCCGCGCCGGCCGCGTCGAGCGGGCCGGCTACGCGCTGGACACCGGACCGTCGGTGTTCACCGCGCCGGAGCTGCTGGCCGACACGTTCGCGGCGGTCGGCGAGAAGCTCGACGAGCGACTCACGCTGCTGCCGCTGGAGACGACCTACCGGGCGCAGTTCGCCGACGGCTCGCACCTCGACGTGCACGCCGATCCCGACCGGTTCGCCCGCGGGGTCGCCGAGCTCGCCGGTCCGGCCGAGGCCGACAACCTGCGGCGCTACCTCGTCGACCTCGCCGAGCTCTACCGGCTGCAGCTGTCGACGTTCATCGACCGCAACCTGGACTCCCCCTGGACCTGCTCGGTCCCGAGCTGCTCTCGCTGATCCGGAGGCGCGGCTTCGGCCGGCTGTCGCGCCACGTGGAGCGGGCCTTCAGCGACGACCGGCTCCGCCGCCTGTTCAGCTTCCAGGCGCTCTACGCCGGGGTCTCGCCGTTCCGCGCGATCGCCGCCTACGCCGTCATCGCCCAGCTCGACATCGGCGCCGGCGTCTGGCACCCACAGGGTGGGATCGCCGCCGTCCCCCGGGCGCTGGCCGCCGCGGCGGCCGACGCCGGCGTCGTCCTCCGCTACGGGACGTCGGCCGAGCTGGAGGTCAGCGGCACCCGCGTCACCGGCCTGCGGACGGCGGACGGCGACCGGCTGCCTGCGGACGCCGTGGTGGTGACCAGCGACGCGCCGTGGACGGCCGTGCCGGGTCTGCGTGCCCCCCGGCGGCCCGTGTACTCGCCGTCCTGCGTCGCCCTGCACCTCGGCGTGCGCGCCGAGCTGCCCGGCCAGGCGCACCACACCATCAGCTTCGGCGCCGCGTGGCAGCAGGTCTTCGACGAGCTCACGCGGGACGGGCGGCCCATGAGCGACCCCAGCCTGCTGGTGAGCATGCCCAGCCGCACCGACCGGAGCCTGGCCACCGAAGGCGGGCAGGTCCTCAGCATCGTCGCGCCGACGCCCAACCTCGACCGGCGCAGTGGCGGCAACCCCGACATCGACTGGGCGGGGCTCGGCCCCCGCTATCGCGACGAGCTGCTGACCACCCTGGAGGCCCGGGGCTGGACCGGGCTGACCGGCGCGATCGAGGTCGAGGAGATGGCCACGCCGGTGGACTGGGCCGCCCAGGGCATGGCCGCGGGCACCCCGTTCGCGCTGGCGCACACCTTCGCGCAGACCGGCCCGTTCCGGCCCTCCACCCTTCCCCGCCGGGGTCCGGAGAACGTCGTCCTGGCCGGCTCGTCGGTGCAGCCGGGGGTGGGGGTGCCGATGGTGCTGATCAGCGGCGGCTGGCGGCCGAGCGGATCACGGGACCGGTCGGCCGATGAGCGACCGGTCGCAGCAGCTCGCCGCCGCCTACGCGCACTGCGCCTCGATCGCCGCGCAGCACGGCAAGAGCTACCACCTGGCCACGCGCCTGCTCACGCCCGACCGGCGACCGGCGGTGCACGCCCTCTACGCCGCGGCGCGTACGGCCGACGACCTGGTCGACCTGCCCGGCGCCGATCCGGCCGGCGACCTGGCCGCGTGGTCGCGCGCGGTCCTCACCGACCTCGAGGCCGGCTGGTCCGACGACCCGGTCCGGCTCGCCCTCGTGCACACCTACCGCCGCCACGACATCCCCGTCGAGCACCTAGTGGACTTCCTCGCCGCGATGACCAGCGATCTCACCGTCGACTCCTACGCCGACATGGCCGCGCTGGACCGCTACATGTGGGGGTCGGCGGCGGTCATCGGGCTCCAGGTGCTGCCCGTGCTCGGGACGGCGCCGGGGGTGCAGCGCAAGGAGGCCGAGCCGTACGCCATCGCGCTCGGCGAGGCGTTCCAGCTCACCAACTTCCTCAGGGACGTCGCCGAGGACGTCGACCGCGGCCGTGTCTACCTGCCGGCCGACGTGATGGCGGCACACGGCGTCACGCGCGACCAGCTGGCGCAGCGGCGGCACGACGCCCGGTTCGAAGGGCTGATGCGGGAGATGGTCGCCGTCGTCCGCCGCCGCTACGACGACGCCGCCCCGGGCACGACGCTGCTCGCCCCGGAGTCCCGCGCCTGCGTGCGGGCCGCGACCGACCTGTACGGCGGGATCCTGACCGAGATCGAGCGGACCGGCTACCGGGTGCTCGACGGCCGGGTGCGGGTGTCCAGGCCGCGGCGTCTGGCCGTGTTCGCCCGCCGGTTGACCGCCGCCCAGCTGGCCAGGGTCAGGGTGACCATGGCGAACCCGAAGAGCAGGTCCTCGACCGGGGCGTAGGCGACGCGGGGACCCCAGATGGTGTCCGGGTCGTAGGTGACCACACGCAGGCCGGTCAGGACGCCGTTCATCAGCAGCTGGAAGAACACGATGATCGCGTAGGCCACCCAGAAGACGCGGCGGGTCACCATCCGGGTCCGGTACACGGCCAGGTCGACCACCAGGACGCCGACCACGGCGGCCACCGCGAGGGTCGAGTAGCTCACGTCTCCGCCTCGTGCGCGGGATAGCCCGCGTCCCACCCGGTCACGCGGCGGACCGCCTCCAGTGCCAGCACCGCGCACAGCGGCACCACGACGAAGAACAGCACCTCCTCGACCGGGATGCCGCCGGGCAGCCGGACCCCGAGGGTGAGCTCGCCGGAGTAGTCCCAGTGCCCCTGCGCGATCGCGTAGAGCACCCACCCGACGAACACGACGAACTCGGGCAGCACCGCCAGGAGCAGCCGCCGCCAGCGGGCGTAGACCCGCACGCGCAGCACCAGTTCCAGCGGCGCCGTGACGACGAGGCACCCGGCGAGCAGCGCGAGATAGGTCAGGTTCCCCACGACGTCAGCTTCCGGCCGGACGCGCCGGCTGGATGCACGGGACCAGCCGGAGAGGTCACAGGGCGAGGGCCTGCGCCCGGCGGGTCACCTCGGTGTGCCGGTTGTCGCGCAGCGCCTGCACCGGGGTGCCGGGCAGCGAGTCGTCCTCCCGGAAGAGCCAGTCGAAGGCCTCCTGGTCGGTGAACCCGCCGTCGGCGAGCACGGTGAGCAGGCCGGGCAGGTGCTTGAGGATGGCGCCGTCCTGCACGAAGTCGGCCGGGATCCTGCCGTTGCCGCTGCCCGGTACGGCCATGAGCTTGCGGTCGCGCAGCAGCTGGCGGACCCGGTTCGGCGAGGTGCCCAGCAGCTGGGCGACCTCTGCGGGGGTGAGCGTGTCCATAGGCCGCCCAGCCTATTGCGCTCGCCGGACCCCGCTCGACCGTGTCCGCCGGCCAGGTTAACCTGCCCCGGGGCCGTGACTGGCGCGTCGAGGTGGATCACCACCGGGGAGCGGCCCGCAGCACCACCCGCCGTGCGCCTGGGCACCTCCCCGACACCTCTCGCGCAGGAGCCCGCAGTGACCGGATCCGTTCCCACCCACAGCTTCGACGCGGCGCTCGCCTCGGCCGCCTACCGGAACGCCCTGCAGGTCATCGGTGCCGTCGAGCCCCGCGTGGCCGACGCGATCGGCGCCGAGCTGGCCGATCAGCGGGCGTCGCTGAAGCTGATCGCGAGCGAGAACTACGCCAGCCCCGCCGTCCTGCTGACCATGGGCAACTGGTTCAGCGACAAGTACGCCGAGGGCACCGTGGGCCACCGGTTCTACGCCGGCTGCCAGAACGTGGACACGGTCGAGGGCCTCGCGGCCGAGCATGCCCGCGCGCTGTTCGGCGCGCCGTACGCCTACGTGCAGCCGCACTCGGGCATCGACGCCAACGTGGTCGCCTTCTGGGCGGTGCTCGCCCAGAGGGTGGAGCTGCCCAGCCTGGAGAAGGCGGGGGTCCGCCACGTCAACGAGCTCACCGACGACGACTGGACGACGCTGCGCCGGGCGCTGGGCGACCAGCGGATGCTCGGCATGTCCCTGGACGCCGGCGGCCACCTCACGCACGGCTTCCGCCCCAACATCAGCGGCAAGATGTTCGAGCAGTCCTCCTACGGCACCGACCCGTCGACCGGCCTGCTGGACTACGACGCCGTCCGCGCGCGGGCCCGGGAGTTCCGGCCGCTGATCCTCATGGCCGGTTACTCGGCCTATCCGCGCCGGGTGAACTTCGCCACCATGCGCGAGATCGCCGACGAGGTCGGCGCGACGCTGGTCGTGGACATGGCGCACTTCGCCGGCCTCGTCGCCGGCAAGGTGTTCTCCGGCGACTTCGACCCGGTTCCGCACGCGCACGTCGTCACCAGCACCAGCCACAAGTCGCTGCGCGGCCCGCGCGGTGGGTTCGTCCTGGCCCAGCCGGAGTTCTCCGACGCCGTCGACCGCGGTTGCCCGATGGTGCTGGGGGGTCCCCTCCCGCACGTGATGGCGGCCAAGGCCGTCGCGTTCGCCGAGGCGCGGCAGCCCGCGTTCGCCGAGTACGCGCAGGCAGTCGTCGACAACGCCGTCACCCTGGCCGAGGGCCTGGCGAAACGAGGCGTGACCGTCGTGACCGGCGGCACCGAGAACCACCTCGTGCTGCTCGACGTCAGCAGCTTCGGCCTGACCGGCCGGCAGGCGGAGTCCGCGCTGCTGGACGCCGGGATCGTCACCAACCGCAACGCCGTCCCCTCCGACCCGAACGGCGCCTGGTACACCTCCGGCGTCCGCATCGGGACACCGGCCCTCACCACGCGCGGGTTCGGGGCGGACGAGTTCGACCGGGTCGCCGAGCTGATCGCCGACGTCCTGGGCGGCACCACCCCGACGACGACGTCGGCCGGTGAGCCGTCCAAGGCCAAGTACACCCTCGCCGACGGCCTGGCCGGGCGGACCGCGGCCGCCGCCGGCGAGCTGCTGGCCGGGTACCCGCTCTACCCCGGGCTCGACGTCAGCGGGCAGTGACCGGCGGGCAGTGACCGGACAGTGACCGGACAGTGACCGACGCCACCTGAGGGAGCGGCGGTTCATCTGTACCAGGGGCCACGGCGGTCCCCTGCACCGCGTGGTTGGCCGATCGCAGCGGATCTGCTACCTACACTCGCTCGGGTGGACACAGCCGTGACCGACCCTGCGGTGGGCCTGGTCCTCGAGGGGCGCTACCGCCTCGAGGAGCGGCTCGCCCGTGGCGGCATGTCCACCGTCTACGGGGCGACCGACCTGCGCCTGCACAAGACGGTCGCGGTCAAGGTGATGGCCGAGCACCTCGCGCACGACCCGACCTTCGTCGACCGGTTCACCCGGGAGGCGCGGGCCGCCGCGATGCTCAGCCACCCGAACGTCGTCGGCGTCAGCGACCAGGGCAGCGACCAGGGGCTGGTCTACCTGGTCATGGAGCTCGTCCGCGGGCGGACGCTGCGCGATCTGCTGACGGCGCGGGGCCGGCTCACCGTTGCCGAGGCCTTCGCCGTCCTCGAGCCCGTGCTCGCCGGTCTCACCGCGGCCCACCGGGCCGGCATCGTGCACCGCGACATCAAGCCGGAGAACGTCCTCATCGGCGTGGACGGCGTGGTGAAGGTGGCCGACTTCGGCCTCGCGCGCGCCGTCGTCGGCAACGGCACCGCCCAGGCCAGCCAGACCGGCGGCGTGCTCATCGGAACGGTGGCCTACCTCTCCCCCGAGCAGCTGGAGCGTGGCCGGGCCGACGCCCGTTCCGACATCTACGCGGCCGGGATCGTGCTCTACGAGATGCTCACCGGGCATCCGCCGTACGGCGGCGACACGCCGCTCGCGGTCGCCTACCAGCACGTGCACCACGACGTCCCCGCGCCGTCGGCCGAGGTGCCGGGTCTCCCCTGGGCGGTCGACGAGCTGGTCGCCCGCACCACCCGGCGAGACCCGTCGGGACGGCCGCTGGACGCCGGTGCGTTCATGGCGGAGCTGGCCCACGTGCGCAAGGACCTGGGCCTCGAGCCGGTGCCCGTGCCGACCGGCCGGAGCACCGCCGGGCCGGGCACGCTGCGGCCGACCAACCGGCCGACGCGTCCGCGGCACCCCAGCGACCCCGGCACCGCCGTGCTGGCCGGCCAGCGGGGCGACCGGTCGACCGGCCGCACCAGCATGATGCCGGGCATGGGCGCCGGCCCGACGATGAACGTCAACGGACGGCGCCCCGCGCTGGACCGCCCCCGCCCCGGTGTTCCCCAGCACATCCGTCGCCGGCGGGCCCGCTTCGCCGTGGCGATCATCCTGCTGCTGGCGATCACCATCGGTGCCATCGGCTGGTGGCTGGGCTCGGGCCGATGGACGACGATCCCCGAGCTGGTCGGCAAGGAGCAGGGCGCCGCGATCGACCTGCTCCAGGGCGCCGGGCTCGATCCCGACTGCTGCGAGCAGGTGTGGAGCGAGGAGTTCCCGGTGGGTGCGGTCATGTCGACCGAGCCGCCGGCCGGGGAGGCGATCCGCGGCACCGACGTGCGGCTGGTCGTGTCCAAGGGGCCCGAGCGCTTCGTCGTCCCCGCCGAGCTGGTGCACCGCCCGGAGGCCGAGGTCGTGGGGTGGCTCCAGGCGGAGCGCCCGGAGCTGCAGGTGACCACGACCCAGGAGTACGACAACGGGCTCGACTCGGGCCTCGTGGTCCGCTTCGACCCGCCCGCCGGCACCGAGCTGCGCCGCGACCAGGTGGTCACCGTCGTCGTGAGCAAGGGCCACGAACCGGTGCGGGTGCCGGACGTGACCGGGCAGACCCCCGAACAGGCACGGGCCAACCTCGAAGGGCTCGGCTTCGGCGTCGAGCGCGTGGCGGACGGCCGCAGCGCCGCCGTGGCGGCCGGCGAGGTCATGACGGTCACCCCCGGCCCCGGCGACGGACCGGTGCCCTACGCCTCGACGATCAAGATCCAGGTGTCGGCCGGTGTCCCCCTGGTGGCCGTCCCGGACCTCAAGGGGATGGACGCCGAGGAGGCCGCCGCAGCGCTCGAGGCCGTGGGTCTCAAGGTCGACGCCACGAAGTTCTTCGGCAACAAGGTGCGCCAGCAGCAGCCGGCGGCGGGTGAGCACGCCGAGCAGGGCAGCACGGTGAAGATCCTGGTGACCTTCTGACCGTGCCCGTTCCCCGCGCATCGGCGCGCAGCTCCAGATCAAGGGCGGCCTGGCTCGCGGTGGGCTCGCCTACACCGACGCCGTCGGCGCCGAGGCCGTGCAGGTCTTCGTCGGCAACCCCCGCGGCTGGAGGCTGACCCCCGGCGACCCGGCGCAGGACGCGCTGTTCGTCGAGGGGTGCGCCGAGCGGTCGGTCCCGTCGTTCATCCACACGCCCTACCTGGTCAACGTGGGCTCACCCACGGAGGCGACGGTCGAGCAGTCGATCGCCTGCATCGCCCACAACCTCGCCCGCGGTACCCGGCTCGGCGTCCGCGGCGTCGTGGTGCACGCCGGGTCGGCCGTGGGCGAGGACCGCTACGAGGCGGCCCTCCGGCAACTGCACGACCGGCTGCTGCCCGTGCTCGAGTCGCTGCCGGACGACGGCCCGCGGCTGCTGATCGAGCCGACCGCCGGCGGCGGCAAGGCGCTGGCCGCGACGGTCGAGGATCTCGGCCCCTACTTCGCCGCGCTCGAGGGCCACCCGCTGCTCGGCGTCTGCTTCGACACCTGCCACGCCTGGGCCGCCGGCCACGACCTCGCGGCGCCCGGCGGGATGAGCGCGACGCTGGACACGCTCGAGACGGTCGTCGGCCCCGGCCGGCTGGGCCTGGTGCACGCCAACGACTCGCTGGACGAGTGCGGCTCGAAGCGCGACCGGCACACCAACATCGGCGAGGGCGCGATCGGTGTGGCCCCGTTCGCTGAGCTGCTGGCGCACCCGTCGACGTCCGGCGTCCCCGTCGTGGTCGAGACGCCGTCCGAACGCGACGGCTCCCCCACCGCCGGCCACAAGCGCGACATCGACCTGCTGCGGTCGCTGGCCGACGTGCCGTCGGAGTCCCGCCCGACCGCCGCCTGATCCGTCCCACCAGCCACAACAGTTTCCGGCGCGGCCCGGTGACTTGATGTGATCATGTTCGCACCCTTTGCTACGCGGAGCCCGCGCCGTCGTCCGTGCGGACCGGCCCCCGCAGCGAGGAGACCCCACCCGTGCCCATCCGCAGGAACCTCGGCGCCGCCGCCGTCGTCGCGCTGACCGCCACCGGCCTCGGCGCCACCGTCGGCGATGCGGCCGCCGCACCGCCCGCCCAATCGGCCGTCGAGACCTACATCGTCACGCTCGACGGCGGCAGCGTGCCGGCACAGGTCGCCGCACGCGCCGAGCGCCGGTTCGGCGGCCGGACCGAGCACGTCTACACCGCGACCCTGAACGGCTTCGCCATCCAGCTCCCGGTGGCCGCCGCCGACCGGCTGCACGCCCTCGACGGGGTCGTCGCCGTCGAGGCGGACCAGCCGATCACCGTGGCGGAGTCCGCCGCCTCCTGGGGCCTGGATCGCATCGACCAGCGCACCCTCCCGCTGAGCGGCACGTACACCGCGGCCTCGACGGGCGCCGGCGTGACCGCATACATCATCGACACCGGCATCCAGTTCTCGAACGTCGACTTCGGTGGCCGCGCGGTCTCCGGCTACGACGCCGTCGACGGCGGTAGCGCCGACGACTGCAACGGACACGGCACGCACGTCGCGGGCACCGTGGGCGGGACGAAGCACGGCGTCGCGAAGGACGTCCGCCTGGTGGCGGTCCGCGTGCTCGACTGCAGAGGGAGCGGCACCACCGCCGGCGTGATCGCCGGGGTCGAGTGGGTCACGAAGCACCGCACGTCGCCGGCGGTCGCGAACATGAGCCTCGGCGGCGGCGTCAGCACCGCCCTCGACAATGCCGTGAGCGCCTCGATCGCCTCCGGGGTGACCTACGCGGTGGCAGCGGGCAACGGCAACTCCCGCGGTGTCCCGCAGGACGCCTGCACCGTGTCCCCCGCGCGCGTCGGCTCCGCGCTCACCGTGGGAGCCACGGACAAGACGGACGCAGCCGCCTCGTTCAGCAACTACGGTGCCTGCGTCGACCTCTTCGCCCCGGGCGTGGGCATCACCAGCGCCTGGTACGCGCGGAAGAGCACCACCGCGACGAAAACGATCAGCGGGACGTCGATGGCCAGCCCGCACGTGGCCGGCGTGGCCGCCCTGTTCCTGCAGAACGCGCCGGACGCGAGCCCGGCGTCGGTCGCCACCGCGATCACCGACCTGACCACGAAGGACGCCGTCCCGACGTCCGCGACGGCGAACAACGACCTGCTGTTCACCAGCTACTGACCAGTGGGCCGGGTCGCCGTCCAACGGCGACCCGGCCGGCAGTCACCCGGCGACGAGCTCGCCCAGGACGTCGGCGGCCCGCTCGATCGCGGCTCGGTCGACGTCGAGGTGGGTGACCAGCCGGATCCGGCGGGCGCTCACCTGCGACACCAGCACCCCCTGGGCCTTCGCGGCCTCGGCGACCACCGGTGCGTTGACGTCGTCCAGCACCACCATGTTGGTCTCGACGGTCGACGGGTCGACGCCGAGGCGCTTGGCCAGCAGCTGCGCGTGCTCGTGGTCCTCGCCGAGCCGGGGCAGGTGGTGGTCCAGGGCGTACTGGCAGGCCGCCGCGAGGACGCCGACCTGCCGCATGCCGCCACCGAGGCGCTTGCGCCACAGCCGCGCGGTGGCGATCCGCTCCGCCGAGGCCACGAGCGCGGAGCCGACCGGCGTCCCGAGACCCTTGGAGAAGCAGACGGACGCCGTGTCGGCCAACGAGCCGTAGGTCGACAGCGGCACCCCGGACGCGGCGTGCGCGTTCCAGATCCGGGCCCCGTCGAGGTGCACGTTCACGCCGGCGCGCCGCGACCAGTCCCAGAGCTGCTGCAGCTCGCCCAGCGGCTGGACGAGCCCGCCGCCGCGGTTGTGCGTGTTCTCGACGGCGATCGCCGCGGTGCCGGTCAGGTGCCAGTTGTCCTGCGGACGCACCTGCTCGATCAGCTGGGCCGCCGACAGCCGCCCGCCGTGCGACACGACCGTGCGGGTCGACAGCCCGAAGATCGCCGCCGCCGCGCCCATCTCGTAGGTGACCACGTGCGCATCGGCGTCGCAGAGCACCTCCTGGCCCGGCTCGCAGACCAGCCGCATGCCGATCTGGTTGCCCATGGTGCCGCTGGGCACGAAGAGCGCCGCCTCGTGGCCGAACATCGCGGCCACCCGCTCCTCGAGGGCGTTGACCGTCGGGTCCTCGACGTAGACGTCGTCACCCACCTCGGCGTCGGCCATGGCGCGCCGCATCCCGGCGGTGGGACGCGTGACCGTGTCCGACCGGAGGTCTATCAAGGCGGTCATTCGATCAGTCCGTCTGGCGCCGGTGCAGGGGCCCGCCGTGAGCGTGCGAACGGTGGGGGGCAGCGGGGTCCTTCATCATCCGCGGAGCATCTCGGCGACGAGGAAGGCCAGCTCCAGCGACTGACCGGTGTTCAGCCGGGGGTCGCACGCGGTCTCGTACCGGCTGTTGAGGTCCTCGTCGCTGATCTCCATGGCACCGCCGAGGCACTCGGTGACGTCCTCACCGGTGAGCTCCACGTGGATGCCGCCCGGCCAGGTGCCCAGAGCCCGGTGCACGTCGAAGAAGCCGAGCACCTCGTCGACGACCCGGTCGAAGTGGCGGGTCTTGTAGCCCGTCGAGGACTCGTGGGTGTTGCCGTGCATCGGGTCGCACTGCCACACGACCTGGTGCCCGCTGGCGGTGACCTTCTCGACGATCGCCGGCAGCACGTCGCGGATCTTGCCGTTGCCCATCCGGCTGATGAGCGTCAGCTTGCCGGGCAGGCCCTCGGGGTCGAGCCGCTCGACGAGCTCGCTGGCCTGCTCGGGCGTGGTGGTCGGGCCGATCTTGACGCCGATCGGGTTGGCCAGCTTCGAGGCGAACTCGATGTGCGCGCCGTCCATCTGCCGCGTCCGCTCCCCCACCCACACGAAGTGCGCGGAGGTGGCGTACGCCCGGCCGTCGTGCACCCGCAGCAGGGCGCGCTCGTAGTCGAGGATGAGCGCCTCGTGGCTGTTGTAGAGGTCGACCTGGTGCAGCGCGCTCGAGTCGACGCCGCAGGCGCGCATGAAGGCCAGCGCCCGGTCGATCTCGCGGGCGATCACCTCGTACCGGACGCCGGCCGGCGAGGTCGACACGAAGTCCTTGTTCCAGTCGTGGACGGCGTGCAGGTCGGCGAGGCCGCCCCGGGCGTACGCGCGGATCATGTTCATCGCCGCCGCCGAGTTCGCGTAGGCCCGCACCAGCCGGAACGGGTCCGGGATGCGCTTCTCCAGCACCGGCTCCAGGTCGTTGACCATGTCCCCCCGGTAGGAGGGCAGGCCGAGGGCGTCGATGTCGGACGAGCGCGGCTTGGCGTACTGACCGGCGATCCGGCCCACCTTGACCACCGGCACGCTGGCGCCGTAGGTGAGGACGACGGCCATCTGCAGCAGTGTCCGCGTGGTGCTCTGCAGGTGGGAGTCGGTGTTGAGGTCGAAGGTCTCCGCGCAGTCGCCGCCCTGCAGGAGGAACGCCTTGCCCTGCGCGACGTCGGCCAGCTGCAGCCGGAGGGCGTCGATCTCGGACGGCGCGACGATCGGCGGCACCGTCGACAGCGTGGTCAGCACGGTGTCGAGGGCGCCACGGTCGGGCCACTGCGGCTGCTGGGCTGCGGGGAGGTCCTTCCACCGGTCGAGGCCGGGGATCAGCTCAGCAGGTTCGGGGAGACTCACGCTCCCGAGGGTACTGTGCGGTCGGGCCCCGTCCCGAGGCTCGCCCCGGGCCTGCGAGGGGTGAGGAGGACGGGGTCCTTCAGCCGAAGAAGACCTCGGCCTCGGCGTACCGCTCGGTGGGCACCAGCTTGAGCTGAGCCGTGGCGGCCGACAGCGGCACCCGCACGATGTCGGTGCCGCGCAGCGCCACCATCACGCCGGACTGCCCGTCGTGGACGGCGTCCACCGCGGCCAGCCCGAAGCGCGTGGCGAGCACCCGGTCGAACGGCGACGGCGTTCCGCCGCGCTGGATGTGTCCCAGCACGACCGCCCGCGCCTCGCGTCCGGTGCGGTCCTCGATCAGCGAGGCCAGCGCCGCGCCGATGCCGCCGAGGCGCACGTGCCCGAAGGCGTCCTTCTCCCCGGTCGAGAGGATCAGCTCGCCGTCCTTGGGCTTGGCACCCTCGGAGACCACGACGATCGGCGAGTAGCCGGAGTCGAACCGGTGCTGGCAATGGGCGACGACGCCGTCGACGTCGAACGGGTTCTCCGGGATGAGGATGACGTTCGCCCCACCGGCCATGCCTGCGTGCAGCGCGATCCAGCCGGCGTGCCGCCCATGACCTCGACGACCAGCGTCCGGTGGTGCGAGTCGCCGGTCGTGTGCAGCCGGTCGATCGCCTCCATCGCCACACCGACGGCGGTGTCGAAGCCGAACGTGTAGTCCGTGGCGTCCAGGTCGTTGTCGATCGTCTTCGGGACGCCGACCACCCGGACGCCGGCCTCGGCCAGCTTGGTGGCGACGCCCAGCGTGTCCTCGCCCCCGATCGGGATCAGCGCGTCGATCGCCAGCCGGTCCAGGGTGTCCATCACCCGCTCCGGGCCGCCGTCGACGCCATAGGGGTTGGTCCGCGAGGTCCCGAGCACCGTGCCGCCACGCGGCAGGATGCCGCGCACCGCCTTGAGGTCCATCGGGACGGTGTCGTCCTCGAGGACGCCCCGCCAGCCGTCCCGGAAGCCGACGATCTCGTCGCCGTGCTCGCCGATGCCCTTCCTGACCACCGCCCGGATGACGGCGTTGAGACCGGGGCAGTCGCCCCCGCCGGTCAGGATGCCGATGCGCATGGAGACCTCCGGGTGTCGCGCTCGAGTGCGAGGTGGTTCGACGGCGTCATGATGCCGCAGGGAAGGGACCCCTGCTCCCCGCCCCTCGCGAGCTCGGATCGGTGCCCAGCAGGGGCCTCGTCGGTCACGTGACCTGGGTCGTCGCCGTCACGGGCCGGCCCCGGGGAGGCGGTGCGCGCTCGTCGCTCACTGGAGCCGCCTCATCCCTGGAGCAGGAACAACATGTCGGTGTGGTCACGAACCCGGCGACCCGGTCGCCGGGGCCCGCCGTCCTGCCGAGGAACAGGACTGACCGCCTCCGAGCTGCGAAGGACCGACATGCGCTGGACGACCTCCCTCCCTCCGTGGGCCACCCCGGCCAACTGGGGCATCCGCACCAAGGTGGTGGCGCTCGCCGTGACGAGCGTCGCGGTGACGGGTGCGGCCATGAGCGGCGTGAGCGCATGGCAGAGCGGCCAGTTCGCCGGTGCAGCGGAAGCGGACGTCAGCGCGCTGGTGGCCGCGGACATCTCGCGCACCGCGGCCGGCGTCCGGGACGTCGTCGCCACCCAGGGGGCCTCCACGTCGGCGAAGGTCGACTCCGATCTCGCCACGGCGCAGTACGTCCTCCAGCAGTCCGGCGGCTTCGCCATCGACGAGGGCGGGGCCGGCCTCGTCGACTGGGAGGCGAAGAACCAGTTCACCGGCGAGGTCACGCCCCGCGCGCTGCCCCGCGTGCTCGTCGGCGGCGAGTGGCTGGGCCAGAACGCCGACGTCGCCGTCCCGACCCCCGTGGTCGACGAGGTCAAGTCGATGGTCGGCGCCACGGTGACGATCTTCCAGCGCACTCCGGAGGGCGACTTCCTGCGGGTGGCCACCAACGTGCGGGCCGCCTCGGGCACGCGGGCGATCGGCACCTACATCCCGGCGGTGAACCCGGACGGGGCGGCCAATCCCGTCGTGGCGACGGTGATGAAGGGCGACACCTACCGCGGCAACGCCTTCGTCGTCGACTCCTGGCTGGTGTCGGCGTACGCCCCGCTGTTCGGGCCGGGCGGCGACGTGATCGGCGTGCTCTACGTGGGCGTCAAGCAGGAGAACCTGCCGGCCCTTCGCGAGAGCCTGGACGCGACCACCGTGGGCGACACCGGGCACATCGAGGTCTTCGGGGGCACCGGCGACCGCGCGGGCACCGTGCTCATCAGCCCCGGCGGCGCCCGCGACGGCGAGAACCTCCTCGAGGCCACGGACGCGGAGGGGGCGCCCTACGTCCGGCAGATGGTCGACGCCGCCGTCGGCCTCGCTGACGACGAGCAGGCGACCGTGCGCTACGTCGATCCGGAGGAGGGCCCGACGACCGTCCGCCTCACCTACTACGCCCCCTGGGACTGGGTGATCGCCACGGTCGCCCGCGACGGCGACTTCTCCGGTCCCGTCGAGTCGATGGAGGCCGGCCGGTCGTCGATGGTCTGGTCGATGGTCCTCGCCGCTGCCCTCATCGCCGTCCTCGGCGGTGCTCTGTCGTACTGGATCGGCCGCCGCCTGACCGCTCCACTGCACAGGCTCAAGGACCGGATGGCCGAGATCGCCGACGGCGAGGGCGACCTGACGCAGCGGATGGACGACTCACGAACCGACGAGGTCGGCCAGCTCTCCGGTGCGTTCAACCGCTTCGTCGACAAGGTCGCAGGCACCGTGCGCGACATCGGCCGCTGCGCCCGCGAGGTCGCGTCGTCCGCCGCCGGGGTCTCGGCCGTCGCCGACGGTCTCGCCGGGCGCGCGGCGCGCAGCCGCGATCAGGCGCAAGGGGCGCACCGCACCGCGGCGGACATCAGCACGAGCGTCTCCGCTGCGGCCTCCGGCGCGCAGGAGATGGGTGCATCCATCTCGGAGATCGCACGCAGTGCCGCGGACGCCGCCGCGGTCGGGCGTCAGGCGGCCGACCTGGCCGAGAAGACGGAGAGCACGATCGCCGCCCTGGGCGCGAGCTCGGCCGAGATCGGCGACGTGGTCAAGGTGATCTCGGGCGTGGCCGAGCAGACCAACCTCCTGGCGCTGAACGCGACGATCGAGGCGGCGCGCGCCGGTGACGCCGGCAAGGGCTTCGCGGTCGTCGCCAACGAGGTGAAGGAGCTCGCCCAGGAGGCCGGCAAGGCCAGCGACGAGATCGCCCAGCGCGTGCAGGGCATCCAGGCCGAGACGTCCGCCGCCGTGCGGGCGATCGCTCAGATCGCCGAGGTGGTGCGGACGATCAACGACCACCAGACCACGATCGCCAGTGCCGTCGAGGAGCAGACGGCCACCACGGGGGAACTGACCCGCAGCGTCGCCGCGGCGGCCGACGGCGCCGGCGTCGTCACCAGCACCCTCACCATGGTCCGACAGGACGCCGACGACAGCGCGGACGACGTCGACCGTGCCCGGACGGCGGCCCGCGAGCTGGACGCGCTCTCTTCGGAGCTCAACCGCCTGCTCGGGGCCTTCACCGTCTGACCACGGGCGCGGGTGTCTCAGTCGGCCGGGTCGCGGTCGTTCCCGATGTAGCCCGCCGGTGAGGTGCCGCCGTCGGTCAGCCACCGGTTGACCGCCTCGGGTTCGCGCCGGCCCAGCTCGTCGAGCAGGAGCGCCCGCAGCTCCGCGGCGACGGGGGCGTGCCGGGGGGACCGGAGCAGCCGCTCGGTGGTCTCCCAGTCATGCAGCAGGCGTGCCGTGGGGAGGGTGTGCAGGCCCGCACGGACCGCCGCGACGTCGGGCACGTCCGGGGCGTCCGGGGCGTCGGGCGAGCCCACCCACGCGAAGGCGCGGTCGCCGGCGACGAACGTGCCGAGGACCACGAGCACGAACAGCGCAGTCCCCCCGACGGCCCCGGACGCCGCCACGCCCGCGGTGAACGGCGCCAGCAGGAACCCGGCCACCGCCACGTGGACGACGACGTGGCGCCTGGCCGGATCCCGGAACAGCTTCGGCTCCACCAGCACCGCGACGAGGGCGGAGAGCAGGCCGATCGCGGGCGCGATCACCAGCATCCCGACCCACGGGGTCACCAGCGCGCCGGGCAGGGCGACGCCGACGTACAGCACGACCACCACGTTCCCCGCCCACCGGACGGCCAGCCGGTGCAGCTGCGCTCGTCGCGCGAGGGGCGGGCCCGGCTGCGGCCGGGAGTCCGGCCACGGGTCCGGAGGAACGGGCACGTCGGCGATCATGGAACTGTCAGGTCGTGCCGCGTCGCGCGGTCGTCCCGGAGGCCCGGCGGCCGGAGATGCGGTTGTAGACGAGCAGCACGATCACGGCGCCGATCACCGAGCCGATGATCCCGGCCGGGCTGAAGCCCCGGTCACGGAAGCCGCCGAACAGCAGACCGAGGACGAGGCCCCCGACGACGGAGCCGCTCACGCCGAGCAGCAGGGTGGCGACCAGGCTCATGGAGTCCTTGCCGGGAACGAGCGCGCGGGCGAGGAGGCCGGCGATCAGGCCGACGACGAGGAGCCAGAGCAGCGACAGCATGTACGCCTCCGTGGGGGACGAGCGGTTCGACACAGCGGGGGTGACCGCCGTGGACGGCCGGGATTCGGTCCTGCCCGGGCAGCGTTCGTCGTCTCGGTCCTGCCGGATCCCGGCAAGGAGGGCGACGCCCGCGGTCTCAGCTCCCGGAGGGCCGGTCGCCCGATCGCCCCGTCCGGACGTCATGGCACCGGGAGGGCCACGGCTGGGCCAGCGGCAGCCCCAGCAACCGGAACACCTGCGTGACCGCGCGTGACGCCGAGACCACGACGACGTCCCGCTCGAGGACGGGCGCCAGGCCGTGGGTGTCGACGAACGACACGTCGCGGAGGTCCAGGAGCACGAGGCCGGGATCGGTCGAGCGGACGTGCTCGAGCACGGCTTCGAGCAGGTCTCGCCCGGCGAGGTCCAGCTCACCGGACACCGCCACGACCGGCCGCTCCCCCGACCGCCTGATCTCCATGGCCAGGCCGGGGGGCTGCGCGTCCTGACCCACAGCAGGCGGAACGGCCGGCAATCCCTGCCTCGACGACGCGGACCGGCGCGGGGACCGGGCCGGCGGACGGCTCCGGAAACGCTGCAGGGAGTGCGAGGTACGCGTCATGTCCCGACGCTAGGGCGCAGGGGGGACGCACCGTCAGGTCGCCAGGTGGACAACTCCGGGTCGTGGCGTTGCCGGGACCCGGCAGGAAAAGGGCCGCGGGTCACTCGGCGGACGCCGGTCTGGCCGGCCAGTCCAGCAGCCGGGCCCCGGTGACGGCCACCATCAGCGGCAGCTGGTCCGCGGGGTCGGCCGGGTCGTACCCCGTGAGCTCCCGCACCCGCTGGAGCCGGTAGGTGACCGCTCGCACGCTGAGGTGCAGCCGCCGGGCGGCCGAGGCCGCGTTCCGTCCGGCGGCGAAGTACGCCTCCACCGTGGCCACGAGCACCTCCGGACCGCCACGCGCGTGCTCGAGCGGGCCGAGGACGGTGCCGACGAGGTCGGCGATGGCTGCCTCGTCGCGCAGCAGGACGCGGTAGACGAGCATGTCGCGGGCCTGGACGACCCGCTCGGGCAGGTCCAGCCGGTCGGCCACCTCCAGCGCGTCGACGGCCTCCCGGTAGGACCGCAGGACGCCGCGCGGTCCGGGGTGCGACCGTCCGACGCCGACCCGCCAGCCGGCCCGGCGGGTCAGCCGGGCCACCGCCGGGCCGGCGAGCTCCGCGAGGGCTCGTCCGTCGGCATCGCCGTCCTGTCCCGGGCTGGAGGACACCACGCTGACCAGCCGACCGTCCTTGGCGGCGACGAGCAAGCCCCTGTCACGGAAGCGCGCCCGGGCCTCCTCCTCGAGCCACATCGTGAGGTGCATGCCCGCGTCGGCCGGCCGGTCGGTCGCCGCCACCGTCACCGTGTGGCTGCCGGCGAGCGCCAGCCCCAGGCGCTCGGCCCGTTCGACCAGCGAACCGACCTCGGACCTCCCGGTGAGCAGGTCGTCCACGAACTCCCGCCGGAACGCCTCCTCGCGCCGCACCACCTCGCGCTGCGCGTCGAGGTGACCGGCCGCGAGTGCGGCCAGCGCGGTGTCCGCCCCGCGCCACACCGCCTCTCCGACGGCGACCAGTTCCGCCGACCCCGGCGCCCTCCCCCGTGCGTCACCCAGCAGGGCCGGCAGCCGCGGCCAGATCCGGCGGGACGCGGTCATGTACAGATCCACCACCGCAGGCAGGCTCACCCCCTGCTCCGCGGCCGCGGCACCCAGCCCGCGGCAGTGCGCCTCCTCGACGCCCGTGAGCCGTCGTCCGTCCCGGGCCACGGCGACCAAGGCGGCGAGGTAGCCGTCGAGCAGCGACGCGGGCAGGTCCCGCTCGCGTGCCGCGGCAGCGGTGACCTCGGCGATCACGGCCGCCTCCGACTCCTCACCGAGCCGCATGCCTGGCACCCTCCCTCGGCGATCGCGGCCCGGACAGGCCGGTCCGCCGCTGGATGGTGCCACGCGGCGGTGCGTCAGACGGCCCGTGCGGCCTCCATGGCACGCCAGCGGGCCAGGTTGTAGCGAGCGTCGACCAGCGCGTCGTGCGTGCCGGTCGGCTTGGTCGGCAGCTCTGGCCGGCCGAGGTCGTCCCAGCGCTGCCGGAGCTCGCGGGTGAACCTCGGTATCGGCCGGGGCAGCGCGGGCATGGCCCCCCACAGCTGGCAGAGCGCGACGTGGTCGTAGGCGCCGAACCACGCCCAGAGCTCGATCTCCTCCCCCGCCCCGGTCAGGAAGGCGAGCAGGTCCTCGCGGATGCGCTCGCGGCTGCGCCACGCCTTGTCCGCCGGCGGCGGCAGCTGGTCGAGCACGTTGCGCCGCACCCACGGGATCGCTCTGCGCTCGTCGAACTCGGTGCTGACGGCGTAGAACTCGCGGCCGGTCTCGTCGACGACGCCGATCGAGACGAGGTCGATGGTGGTGCCGTCCTCGATGAACTCGGTGTCGTAGAAGAAGCGCCGGACCGTCACGCCGCCACCGTCTCGTCGTGCGGCGGCGCGGGCTCCCGCCAGCTGTCGCGCACCGCCACCGCCTCGACCTCGACGAGCTGGTCGGGATGGCCGAGCACGGTCACCCCCACCAGCGTGCTCGGGGCGTCGTGGTCGCCGAACGCCTCCCGAAGGACCTCCGAGGCCGCGACCAGGTCGCCCCGATCGGTGGTCGCCACGAACACCGTCGTCTTCAGCACGTCGGAGAGCTCGGCACCGGCGCCCTCGAGGGCGGTGACGAGGTTGGTCACCACCTGCCGGGTCTGGGCCGCGACGTCGCCTACGCCCACCGTCGCGCCGCCGGCGTCGACCGGGCGGGCACCGGCCGTGAAGACCATCCGCCCGGGATCGGTGACGGCGGCGTAGGCGTAGGGCACGGTGCCGGTCAGGCCGGGTGGGCGGACGAGTTCGATACCGATGCTCACCGGTCGATCCTGGATCACGAGCGGACCCCTGTCGTGCGCAGATAGGTTCGCGCCCATGCCGGTGCTCGCGATCGATGCAGGTACGACCGGGGTGACCGCGCTGGTGGTGGGCGAGGACGGCGACGTCCTGGCCCGCGGCTACCGCGAGTTCGCCCAGCTGTTCCCCCGGCCCGGCTGGGTCGAGCACGAGCCGGACGACATCTGGACGGCGACCGTCGCGGCCTGCCGCCAGGCGCTGGCCGGCACCGACCAGCAGCCCACCTGCGTCGGGATCACCGACCAGCGCGAGACGGCCGTCGTCTGGGACCGGCGCACCCTGCACTCCCCGCGCCCGGCGATCGTCTGGCAGGACCGCCGCACCACCGCGATCTGCGACCGGCTGCGCGCCGACGGCGTGGAGTCCCGGCTCGCCGAGCTGACGGGCCTGCGCCTGGACCCCTACTTCACCGCCACGAAGTACTGCTGGCTGGCCGCCGAGGAGCCGCCACGTGGAAGGGCGTGGTGGACGGCGGCCTGGCGCTGGGCACCGTGGACTCCTACGTGATCGCCCGGCTGACCGGCGGTGCCGCGCACGTCACCGACCCCAGCAATGCCAGCCGCACCCTGCTCTACGACCTGGCGCAGGGCGGCTGGTCCGACGAGCTGTGCGAGCTCTTCGACGTACCGCGGTCGGCACTGCCCGAGGTGGTGCCGAGCTCCGGCGTCGTGGGCTCGACGGACCCGGACTCGTTCCTCGGTCTCTCGCTGCCGGTGGCCGGGATCGCCGGTGACCAGCAGTCGGCGCTGTTCGGGCAGGCCTGCTACTCCCCAGGCGACAGCAAGTGCACGTACGGCACCGGCTCGTTCGTGCTGACCAACACCGGGTCGGAGATCGTCCGCTCCGAGGCCGGGCTGCTGACCACCGTGGCCTGGGACATCGGCGACGGCCCGGTCTACGCGCTCGAGGGCGCGATCTTCGTGACCGGCGCCGCGGTGCAGTGGCTGCGCGACGGCCTGGGCCTGATCGACTCCGCGGCCGAGATCGAGGGGCTGGCGCGCACGGTGCCCGACTCCGGCGATGTGGTCTTCGTGCCCGCGCTGACCGGCATGGGCGCCCCGCACTGGGACCCGCACGCCCGCGGCGCCATCGTCGGCATCACCCGCGGCACCACCCGCGCGCACCTCGCCCGGGCGACGCTGGAGGCGATCGCGTTCGAGGTCCGCGACGTCGTCGACGTGATGGTCGACGAGGCCGGACTGACCCTGACCGAGCTGTCCGCCGACGGCGGGGCCAGCGCCAACGACCTGCTGATGCAGCTGCAGGCCGACCAGCTGGGCGTGCCGGTCCGCCGTCCGCAGGTCACCGAGACCACGGCCCTGGGCGCGGCCTTCCTGGCCGGCCTGGGCACCGGCGTCTGGGGCTCCACGGACGAGCTGGCGCGGACCTGGTCGCTGGACCGCCGGTTCGAGCCGGAGCAGGGCCGCCGGGACGACGGCCGCCACGCCCGCTGGCGCGACGCCCTCCCCGCGCCGGCGCCTGGACCGACTGACCGAGGCTCCGCCCCCAGCCGTGATCATCGGCGTATGGCTGCCCCGATCGGCGCGTCGACCAGCCATATGCCGATGATCACGGCTCTCTACGCGGCGCCCTGGGAGCGGTCACCGACCGAGTGGGCGCCGAACTCGCGGCCGCCCAGCGCCCGGATGTCCCGCTCCAGCTGCGGCACCTGCTTCGCCGAGATCGCCATCGCCAGCTTCTCGGCGACGACGCCGGTGACCAGCTGCCGGAGGGCGGCGACGGTCCCGACCGAGCGGGGCACGAAGACGCGCCGCTTCCGCGTCTCCAGGTTGTCGACCAGCGCCTCGGCGCACGCCTCCACGGACGTGAACGCGCCCAGCGGGCCGGGCAGCCGCTTGCGGGTCTCGGCGAAGGTCGGCAGGGCCGCCTCGGTGTCGCGGACCATGTCGGTGTCGATCCACGTCGGGTGGGCGCTGCCCACGGTCACCCCGCGGTGGGCGACCTCCAGGCGCAGCGCGTCGCCGAACCGCTCGAGCCCGGCCTTGGCGGCGCAGTAGGCGCTCATCCCCGGCAGCACGGTGAACGCCGCCGCCGAGCTGATCAGCAGCACGTGCCCCCGGCGCTTCGCGATCTCCGGCAGCGCCGCGTGCGTGGTCAGCATCGCGCCGATCAGGTTCACCTCGATGGTGCGGGCCAGCGCGTGCGCCGACGACGTCATCACCGTCGTCAGCGGCGCGATGCCCGCATTGGCGACGACGACGTCGAGACCGCCGAACGTGTCCACAGTCCGCTGGACGGCGGCCTCGAGCGCCTCGGCGTCGGTGACGTCGGCCTCCACCCACAGGTGGTCCGGGCCCAGCTCGTCGGCCACCGTGGCCAGCTCCGCCGGCTCCAGGCCGACCAGCGCGACGCGGGCGCCGCGGGCGGCGGCCTTGCGGGCCAGTGCCGCACCGATCCCCCGGGCGGCGCCCGTGATCAGGACGCTCCGGCCGGTCAGCGGGGTGCGGGGTCGCGGCATCGCGGGCTCTCCTCGGGTCCGGGCGCCCGAATTGAGCGCCGCTGCAGGCCGTTGTAGCTTGTTGAGCGTTGCTCAGCAAGCCGGAACGAGAGCGTCCGGACCAGCGAAGGAGCCCATCGGTGACCACCCTCGAGACCGAGCCCGCCCCCGCCCCGACGGCCGCGGCGGCCGTCCGCGAGGTCGACGTGGCGATCATCGGGTCCGGCTTCGCCGGACTGTGCATGGCGATCGCGCTGCGCCGCCGCCGCCAGACCGACTTCGTCGTCCTCGAGCGGGGGGACGACGTGGGCGGCACCTGGCGCGACAACACCTATCCGGGCGCCGCCTGCGACGTGCAGTCGAACCTCTACTCGTTCTCCTTCGCCCCGAACCCGGACTGGCCGCGCTCCTACTCCGAGCAGCCGGAGATCCAGGAGTACCTCCGCTCGACCGCCGACCGCTTCGGCGTCCGGCCGCACTGCGTCTTCGGCGCCGACGTCACCTCCGCGCGGTGGGACGACGCCGCGCGCCGCTGGGACATCACGACCACGGCCGGCCGGTTCCGCAGCCGCATCCTGGTCTCCGCGGCCGGCGCCCTGGCCGACCCGACCTATCCCGACATCCCCGGGCTCGACACGTTCGCCGGCACCGTCATGCACTCGGCCCGCTGGGACCACGGGCACGACCTGACCGGTGAGCGGGTCGCGGTCATCGGCACCGGCGCCTCGGCGATCCAGGTCGTGCCGGCGATCCAGCCGATCGTCGAGAGCATCGCGGTCTACCAGCGCACGCCCGCGTGGGTCGTGCCGCGCACCGACCACCCGGTCGCACCGTGGCTCAAGCTGCTCTACCGGTTCGTCCCGGGGCTGCAGAAGGCGATCCGGGCGTTCCTCTACCTGGTCCGCGAGTTCCTCGTCCTCGGCATGGCCAAGAACCGGCGGCTGCTCACGCCGGTGGGCAAGCTGGCCAGGGCGCACCTGCACCGCCAGGTCCGCGACCCCAAGCTCCGCGCCGCCCTGACGCCGGACTACACGATCGGCTGCAAGCGCATCCTGATCAGCAACGACTACTTCCCGGCCGTCGCCGCCCCCAACGCCGAGCTCGTGACCGCCGGCATCGCCGAGGTCCGGCCGACGTCGATCGTCGCTCAGGACGGCGTCGAACGGCCCACCGACACGATCGTGCTGGCCACCGGCTTCCACGTGACCGACCTGCCGATCGCCCAGAAGATCTGCGGCCGCGACGGCCGCTCGCTGGCCGACGTCTGGTCCGAGGGCATGGTCACCAACCGCAGCGCCGCGGTCGCCGGCTTCCCGAACATGTTCCTGCTGGTGGGACCCAACGTCGGCGTGGGGCACACGTCGATGGTCTACATGATCGAGTCGCAGGTCGCCTACGTCGACGACGCGCTGGCGACCATGGACGCCGAGGGCCTCGAGGTGCTCGAGACGACGCCGGAGGCGCAGGACGCCTACCGCGCGATGATCGCCGAGAAGTCGAAGGGCACCGTGTGGCTGGCCGGCGGGTGCGCCAGCTGGTACCTCGACGAGCACGGGCACAACACGACGCTGTGGCCCGACTTCACCTTCCGCTTCCGGAAGCTGACCAAGAAGCTGGACCGCGAGAACTACGTCGGCATCCCCGCCGGCGCGCCGACCAGCACCGAAGAGGTGGCCGCGTGAACTCCCGGACGGTTCTCCGCCGCGTCGCCGCCGTCCGGACCCCGGACGGCGCCCAGCTGCACGCCGTCGTCGACGGCCGGGACGACGCCCCCGTCACCCTCGTCCTCGCGCACGGCTGGACCCTGGCCCAGGCCACGTGGGACGACGTCGCCGAGCTGCTCGCTCCCCGAGTCGCGGACGGCGAGTTGCGGCTGATCCGCTACGACCAGCGCGGGCACGGCCGCTCGACGTGGGGTTCTCCCACCCACCCAGACACCTCGATCACCATCGACCTGCTCGGCGAGGACCTGGGCACGCTGCTCGACCAGCTCGTGCCCGACGGTCCGGTCGTCCTCGGCGGCCACTCGATGGGCGGCATGACCATCATGTGCCTGTCCGCGGCCCGGCCCGAGCTGTTCGGTGACCGCGTGCGCGGCGTCGTCCTCGTGGCGACGTCGGCCGGCGACCTCACCTCCGACCCGCGCAGCGCCGCCGCCGCATGGCCAAGCTGCACCCGGGCGTGCTCAACGCCGCTCTCGCGGGCGCCCGCGTCGTCGAGCGGGTGCGCCAGCTGCTGCCCCCGACGCACCCCCGGCACCAGAAGATGGTGCGCGACCTGCTCTACGGGGCCGACGCCACCGACCAGATGGTGCTGACCGGGGCGGAGATCATGCACGCCTCGACGCTCCGGGCCTTCATCGAGTTCATGCCGGCGCTCGAGGGGCACGACAAGCGGGAGAACCTCACCGCGCTCCGCGACGTCCCGGTGGAGATCTTCGTCGGCGACAGCGACAAGCTGACCCCGAAGCGGCACAGCCGGCAGCTGGCCGAGGCGCTGCCCCAGGCGGAGCTGCACGTCGTCGAGCGGACCGGTCACATGATTCCGCAGGAACGGGCGCAGCTGGTCACCGAGGCGATCGAGCGGCTGCTGGCGCGGGCCACCGCCGAACGCGCGGTCGCCTGACGCCATGACGGCGTCCTCGTTCCCCGGCCCGCCCCGCCTCCGGCGGACGGCGGGTGACCGGCGTGCCCAGCTGGTGCAGATCGGGCTCGAACTGCTGCCCACCACGCCGGTGCAGGAACTGACGATCGACGAGGTGGCCCGCCGGGCCGGCATCAGCCGCAGCCTGCTGTTCCACTACTTCGCGACCAAGCGGGACTACTACACCGCGGTCACCCGGGCCGCGGCCGACCTGATGTGGGAGCACCTGCTCCCCCGCCCCGGCACGCCGCCCGAGGAGCAGATCACCGGCATGCTCGACCGCTACGTCGGCTGGGTGGAGACATTCCGCGACAGCCACACGGCGTTCGTACGCGGCGCCGCGGGCGGCGATCCCTGGGTCGCGGAGGTCTACGAGGAGACCCGCGGCCGCCTGGTCGACCTCGCGCTGCGGACACTGGGGCTGCCCGACGACGCCCTGCGCCGGCAGTTGGTGCTCGCCTGGTTCGCCTTCACCGAGGACCTGGTGGGCTCGTGGGCGCGTGAGCCCACGATGTCGCGGCCCGAGCTGCTGGAACTGCTCCGCGACGTGCTGGACCGGCTGCTGACCGACCCCCGTGCCCCCCACCGCTCCCAGGCTCGCGGCGGGACCCCGCACGAGGGCCGCTAGCTCGCCAGCGTGTCGGGCAGGCGGTCGCCCTCGGCGGGCGGCTCCAGCTTGGAGACGACCTCCGGCGCGCTCTTGCCGGTGGCGTCCATCGACTTCTTCACCGTGGCGCCGTAGACGTCGACGTACTCCTGGCCCGACAGCGTCATGATCTCGTACATGATCTCGTCGGTGATCGACCGCTCCACGAACCGGTCGCCGGCCAGCCCGTCGTAGCGGGAGAAGTCCAGCGGCTTGCCGTACTTGACGGTGACCCGTGTGATCCTCCGGCCGAACGGGAGCTTCTTCTTGCCGTAGACCATCGCGACCGGGATGACCGGCGCGCCGGTCTCCAGCGCCGTCCGGGCCACGCCGGTCTTGCCGCGGAAGAGCCGCCCGTCCGGCGAGCGGGTCCCCTCGGGATAGATGCCGAGCAGCTTGCCCTCCCGCAGGATCCGCATGCCGGTCTGGATGGCGTTCTCGGCGGCCGAGGCGTTCGTCCGGTCGATGGGCACCTGGCCGGCGGCGGAGAAGAAGAACCGGCGCAGCGTGCCCTTGACGCCCTTGCCGGTGAAGTACTCGGCCTTGGCGAGAAAGGTCACCCGGCGCTTCAGGAGGAGCGGCATGAAGATCCAGTCCGCCGCGGAGAGGTGATTGCTCGCCAGGATCGCCCCGCCGGTCGCCGGCACGTTCTCCGTGCCTTCGGCCCGCGGGCGGTACACGGCGTGGACCACCGGACCGATCGCGACGAACTTGAGGAACCAGTAGAACAACACGCCTCCCTCTGGAACTGCCAGACTAAAGACGCGGCCGTCTGAATCACAATCGGCCGCCCCGAGTGAGGTACCTGACACCGCCCTGCCGGTCGGCCCCGCCGCCGGACGCCGAGGAGGACAACCCCGTGGCCGACCCCACCGCCGTCATGCCCGGCGCCGAGCCGTTCGCCTTCCCCGGAGGTGGGCCGTCGGGAGAGGTTCCGGACGGGCGCACCGGCGTGCTGCTCGTCCACGGGTTCACCGGCACGCCGATGAGCATGCGGCCATGGGGCGAGCACCTCGCGGCGGAGGGTTTCGCCGTCCGCTGCCCGCTGCTGCCCGGCCACGGCACCCGCTGGCAGGACTGCAACGCCAGCACGCACGACCAGTGGACGGCGACCGTCGAGGAGGCCTTCGAGCAGCTCGCCGCCGACTGCGACCGGGTCTTCGTCGCGGGCCTGTCGATGGGCGGCACACTGGCCACGCGCCTGGCCGAGGTGCGCGCGGACGACGTCGCGGGCCTGGTGCTGGTCAACCCCGCGCTGCTCACCCAGCGGCTGGACGCCAAGCTCCTGCCCGTGCTCGCCCGGATCACGCCCAGCTGGGCGCCGATCGCCAGCGACATCAAGAAGCCGGGCGTCACCGAGCTCGCGTACCCGAAGCTCCCGACCCGGGCGATGATGCAGCTGCGGTCGCTGTGGTCGGCCACCCGCGCGGACCTGGCGAAGGTGACCGCGCCGACGCTGGTCTTCACCAGCGCCGAGGACCACGTCGTCGAGCCGGTCAACTCCTCGATCCTGCTGGCCAACATCTCCAGCACCGACACCACGCACGTCGTCCTCGAGGACAGCTACCACGTCGCCACCCTGGACAACGACGCCCCGCGCATCTTCGCCCGGTCCACGGAGTGGATCCGGGAGCACGTGGCGGCCAGGGAGACACCTCCCGCGGAGACCCGGTGACCGCCCGGCGCGGTCGCGGCCGGCTCGACAACGGTCTGGACGCCGCGCTCTGGAGCCCCGTGGGCGACGTCGACCCGCGGGTCGGCGAACACCTGCTCGACCTGCTGCAGGCGGTCGGCATCGCGGCGTACCTCGAACCGTCGGCGGACGTGGGCGAGTACACCCGCACCGTCTTCCTGCCCAGCCCGCCGGCGGACCGGCTGTTCGTCGACCGCGCCCGCCGCGTGGAGGCGCGTGCGCTGGTGGACGAGCACGCACCGCGCACCGACCACGCGCCCCTGCCGGAGCCGGCGACCGCCCGCCGCGAGATCGACGAGGACGCCGAGTGGGCCCGCATCGTGTCGGCCTTCGAGGCGGAGCACGGGCGCCCGCCGGTCGACGACGAGCCGTCGGACACGCCGGCGCCGGTGCCGCACGAGACGCCGATCCTCGACCTGCCGGAGGAGCACTTCGAGCCCCCGCCGCCGCCTCCGCTGCCCGCCCCTGCACCGGCGTCGCTCTACGCGGTGCTGCTCGTGCTCGCCGGCGTCGTGCTGATCGGTGCGCCGGGTCTCCTGCGGCTCTCGGCCGACGTGGGGCTGCTCGTCGGCGTGGTGGCGATCGCCGGTGGCGTCGCGATGCTGGTCTCGCGGATGCGCGAGCGGTCCGACGACGGCGACGACGGCGCGGTGGTCTGACGGGTGCCCGCGCCCTCGTCGGCGCCGGAACTGCACGCACCGCACGGGATCCGGCTCTCCTCGACGCCGAGGCCCGGGGCTGGGCCCGCACGTACTCGTTCGCCGGGCGGACGACGTGGTCGCTCACCGACTCCCGTCGCGCCGAGAACGAGCGACAGCTGGCGGCCGAGCTCGACGCGGCCGGGGCACGACAGGTAGCAGCCGAGGCGCATGCGGCCTTCCTGCCGCTCAACCGCAGGTCCGGCACCGTGTGCACGAAGTGGCAGATCCGGCCGACAGCGGTGGATCGCATGGCGGCCAACGACCACACCGACTGGGGCTGGGACGAGCAGGTGCTGCGCAGTCTCGCCTCGCTCGGCGACGGCCTCGACCGCGCACTCACCCCGCTCGCGGAGGCGCTCCCCCGCTTCGACGCACACGTCGACCGGTACCGCGCCGCGCTCGCTCGGCATCGAGCGTGGGGCCGAGGAGGGAACCGGTTAGCCTGCGGCGCGTGAGCCCCGCTTCCCACACCGCGACCGTGACCGTGACCGGCCATCTGATGGACACGGGCATTCTCGCCCGCATCCTGGACGACGTCCTCGAGTACGGCGGCGACTACCGGATCGAGAGCCTCGACCTCGGCCGCGAGCACGAGGACGAGTCGCGCGCGCTGATCGCGGTCAGCGCCGAGGGGGCCGAGCACCTCGACCGGATCCTGATGCGGGTCCAGATCCACGGCGCGAACCCCGTCGACCCGGGCACCGCCACCACCCGGCCGGCGCCCGCCGACGGCGTCTTCCCCGACGACTTCTACTCGACGACCAACCTCGAGACGTTCGTCCGGCTGGACCGCGAGTGGCTGCGGGTACAGCAGCCCGAGATGGACTGCGGCCTGGTGGTCACCGAAGGCGCCGACGGTCCGACGGTCCGCACGGTGCCGGTCAGCGACGTGCGGGTCGGCGACGCGGTGGTCTGCGGCGCCCACGGCGTGCGCGTGGAGCTGCCGCCGTCGGCGCCCCGCGGCGAGGAGGACGACTTCGGGTTCATGTCGTCGGCGGTGTCCAGCGAGAAGCCGCAGGCGCTGCTGGTCCGTCAGATCGCCGACCGCATGCGCGAGGTCAAGGCCGAGGGCAAGCGGATCCTCTGGGTCGGCGGGCCGGCCGTCGTCCACACGGGTGCCGCGCCGGCGATGGTCCGGCTGGTGCGCGCCGGCTACGTCGACGTCCTCTTCGCCGGCAACGCGCTGGCCACCCACGACATCGAGTCGTCGCTGTTCGGCACCTCGCTCGGTGTCGATCTGGCGAAGGGCTCGGGCGTGCCGCACGGGCACGAGCACCACATCCGGGCGATCAACACCATCCGCGCGGCGGGTTCGATCGCGAAGGCGGTCGAGTCCGGCGTCCTCACCGGCGGCGTCATGCATGCCATGGTCGAGGCGGGCAAGCCGTTCGTCCTCGTGGGCTCCGTGCGGGACGACGGCCCCCTGCCCGACGTCCACACCGACGTCATCGAGGGCCAGCGGGCGATGCGCGCGCAACTTCCGGACGTGGGTTTCGCGATCATGGTGGCGACGATGCTGCACTCGATCGCGACCGGGAACATCTTGCCGGCGTCGGTGCCGCTGGTCAGCGTCGACATCAACCCCGCGACGGTGACCAAGCTGGCCGACCGCGGCAGCGCCCAGGCGATGGGCATCATCACCGACATCGGCCTGTTCCTGGAGCAGCTGGCCCGGGAGCTGGCGCCGGAGGACTAAGCCTCCCCCTCGGCCACCGCCTGCCGCACCAGGTCCGCCGCGCCCACCAGGCCGGCCTGCGGGCCGAGCTCGGCGACGACGACCCGCGGTCCGGGCCGGAAGCCCCGTCCGGGCAGGGCCCGGGCCAGCCGCTGCCGGGCGGGGTCGAGCACCATGTCGCCGAGCTGGCTGACCGCGCCGCCGATCACTACCACCTCGGGGTCGAGGATCGCGGCGAGGTCGGCGATGCCCTGCCCGAGCCAGACGCCCACCTCCGTCACCAGCTCGAGCGCGAGCGAGTCCCCGTCCGCCGCGGCGCGGGCGACGTCCTCACCGGTGAGGCGGTCGGCCTGGCCGTCGACGCGTTCGAGCAGCCGGCCGGCCGCGGCGGGCGACGTGTGGGCCACCTCCCGGGCGGTCTGGCCCAGGGCGTTGCCGCTGGCGTACTGCTCCCAGCAGCCGCGGTTGCCGCAGGCGCACAGCCGGCCGTCCGGGACGACGCGCATGTGACCCCACTCCCCGGCCACGCCGTGCGAGCCGCGCCGGAGCCGGCCGTCGAGGACGATGCCGCCACCGATGCCGGTGCCCAGCGTGATCACCAGCGCCAGATCGGCGCCCCGGGCCGCCCCGTAGCGGTACTCCGCCCACGCGGCGGCGTCGGCGTCGTTGCCCACCCAGAGCGGGCGCTGCAGCCGGACGGCGAGGTCCTTGCGCAGTGTCGAGTTGCGCCAGGCCAGATGCGGGCTGAACAGCACCGTGTCGCCGGTGCGGTCGAACCAGCCGGCCGCCCCGACACCGACGCCCACGAGGTCGCCGTCGTGGGCGGCCGCCAGCTCGTCGACGACCGCGGCGATGGCGTCCTCCGTCTGGCGGACCGACGAGCCCGGGGTGGCCCGGCGCGCGGTGGCCAGCACCGTCCCGTCGGGAGCGACGACGCCGCCGGCCACCTTGGTGCCGCCGATGTCGATGCCGAGCGCCGCCGACCCGGCGGCCCCGGGGTCGGTCACGCGATCTCGATCTGCTGCACCGGCGGCGGCGGTTGGGCCTCGTCGGCGTCGGCTGCCGGATCCTCCGGTGCGTGCGCGGGTGCAGCGGCCTCGGCGAAGCTCCGCAAGGCCGTGGAGGTGGCGGTGAGCAGGTCCGCGAGCGCCTCGGTGACGTCGGGCCGCTCGCCGCGGACGACGGCCGCCGCCTTGCACACCGGGCACCACTGGCAGTCCGACGCATGGGTCCCGTCGGTCGCGTCACCGCTGCGCAGCAGGTCCAGCAGCCGTCGCGCCTGGTCGATCCAGTCGGTTCCGGGATTCATGGGGTCCTTCCCTCAGCGGCGAGGAGGTCGGCGGGCCAGAGCTGTGGATCCGGGCGGAAGCCCACCACGAGACGGGCGGCGGCCGTGCCGGGGTCGGCGAGGCGTCCACCGGTGACCTCGCACCGGCGCAGTAGCGAGTCCAGGCGCAGCGACCGGCGCGTGCCCGCCGCGGTGAGGACCAGGTCGTCCTGCCAGCGGGTGAGCTCGACGGCGGAGCGCTCGGCGAACGGCAGCGGCACGGTCAGCTGCCAGGCGCCCGCGCGTCGTTCGGCGGCAGGCGGCGCGGGCGACGACGGAATGGGCGGCTCGAACCCGTCGAGCAGGGCGGCGATCCCCGCGACGTCGCTCGGCATGGTGGCGACCTCGGGCACCTGGTGGACGGGCGCGATCCCGGCGAGCTCGCCCAGGACGGCGTCCTGCTCGGTGCCGCGGGCGGTGGCCCACTCCCCCGCCCCGTCGAGCGGGAACACCCGGACGAGGACGGCGTCGGTGCGCAGCCCGTGCAGCCCCAGCGCGGTCGCCGCCGTCCGCAGCACGGGCACCGACGACCGCCGCGCCAGGGCAACCACGCAGACCGAGGTCGCCGTCGGGTCGGCCATGCGGTCGGCGGCCAGCAGCCCCTCCACGGCGGGGACGGCGGCGAGCGCGGCGTCGACCGGGCCACGGCGGACGGTTCCCGAGGCGACCGCGGCGGTCCGCACGGCGGCGAGCGCCCGCATGCCCGGCGGCATCACCTGCTCCAGCCACCAGCGCAGCGCGGCGGGCAGCCCGACCAGTCGCGTGGCGGCGTCCACCGGCCCGGCGTCGACCACCACGAGGTCGGCATCGGCCCGCGCGAGCTCGGCGAAGACGGCGACCTCGGCCGATCCGGGCAGCGGCACGACCGACGAGGACGGCGGCAGCGTCAACTGCGGCAGCGCCGCGGCGACCGGCCCCGCCGCCGTGGCCCACAGGCGCTCGACCGCCTGCTGCTCGTCGACGACCCTCACGTCGAGGCCGGTCACCGTCCCCAGGTCGTCGACCTGCGGCACCTGCCGGGTGAGCAGCAGGGTGCGCCGACCGGCCCGGGCGGCGCGCAGGGCGGCCGCGCAGGCGAGCGTCGACGTCCCGGCACCTCCCGGGCCGGTCACCAGCAGAGTTCGCACCGGCGCGTCAGCCCTCGACGCGCTTCTTGAGCTCCTTGAGCGCGGTGTCGAGGATGACCTTCTCCGCCTTGCGCTTCATCATGCCCAGCAGCGGGATCTTCGTGTCGATGGTGATCGTGTAGGTCACCTCGGTGCGCCCGTCGGTCTCGCGCAACGCGTAGGAGCCGTCCTGGCGCTTCATCAGCTGGCTGGAGACCAGCGACCAGGACACCGCCCGGTCGCCGTCCCAGCTGTAGTCGAGCACGTAGTCGTCGGTGATCGCACCGGCGTCGAGGACGAAGTGCACGCGGCGGGCCCGGCCATCCGCGCCCTCCTCGAGGACCTCGACCTTCTTGGCGGCGGCGACCCACTGCGGGTAGGAGGGGAAGTCGGCGATCACCGCCATGACGTCGGCCGCGGGCGCATCGACGGTGATCGACTGGGTGGACTGCTCGGCCATGGGCAGCAGGCTAACCGTTTCCGGTTGTTCAGCATGCCGATACCCGGGCTCTCTGCTACTCACGAGTAGGCGTTACGGCTAGATTCGTGGAGATGTCCCCGACCGGGGCTGCAGGCGACGGGGCCTGCGGGCGGCGGGGAGGAGAGGACCAGGCGTGCGCGAGTTCAGCGTTCCTGCGACCATCGAGGTGGGCCCCGACGAGGCGCTCCCCGACCTGCTCGCCAAGAATGTCGCCGAGGTGGGCGACCAGACCGGCTTCCGCGTCCAGCGCAACGGCCAGTGGCAGGACGTCTCCTGGAAGGAGTTCGGCGACCAGGTCGCCGGCGTGGCCAAGGGCCTGATCGCCTCCGGGGTGGCGGCCGGGGACAGGGTCGCCCTGCAGGCCAAGACCCGCTACGAGTGGGCGGTCATCGACTTCGCCATCTGGACCGCCGGAGCCGCGACGGTCCCGATCTACGAGACCTCCAGCGCCGACCAGGTCGCCTGGATCCTGTCGGACTCCGGCGCGACCGCGATCCTCGTCGAGAAGGACGAGCACGCCTCGGCCGTCGAGTCGGTGCGCGAGCAGGCCCCCGACCTGAAGTCGGTCTTCGTCATCGACGACGGCGCCGTCGACCAGTTGGTCGCGGCGGGCAAGGACGTGCCCGACAGCGAGCTCGAGGCCCGCCGCGCCACGCTCGACGCCGACAGCCTGGCCACGCTCATCTACACCAGCGGCACGACCGGCCGGCCCAAGGGCTGCGAGCTCACGCACCGCAACTTCCTGTTCGAGATCGGCAACGGGATGAGCCTGCTCGGCCGGTTCCTCAACGTCGAGGGCTCGCTCCTGCTCTTCATCCCGATGGCGCACGTCCTGGCCCGCGTCATCCACGTCGGCGCGGTCAAGACGCGCACCGTGGTGGGCCACACGCCGGACGTGAAGAACCTGGTCGACGACCTCGGCGCCTTCAAGCCGACCTTCGTGCTCGCCGTTCCGCGCGTGTTCGAGAAGGTCTTCAACTCCGCCAAGGCCAAGGCGGAGGGCGACGGCAAGGGCAAGATCTTCGACAAGGCCGCGCAGGTGGCCATCGACTGGTCGCGCGCCCAGGACACCGGCGGCGCGGGCCTCGCGCTGCGCGCCCAGCACGCCCTGTTCGACAAGCTCGTCTACGGCAAGCTCCGTGCCGCCCTCGGCGGCCGGTGCCTCGGCGCCATCTCCGGCGGTGCCCCGCTGGGCGAGCGGCTCGGTCACTTCTTCCGCGGCATCGGCGTCACCGTGTACGAGGGCTACGGCCTGACCGAGACCACCGCCGCCGCCTCGGTGAACCACGACGAGGCCCTGCGCATCGGCACCGTCGGCCGCCCCCTGCCCGGCGTGGACTTCCGGATCGCCGACGACGGCGAGGTGCTCATCCGTGGCGGCATCGTCATGCGGGGCTACTGGCGGAACGAGGAGGCGACCAAGGAGGCCATCGACTCCGAGGGCTTCTTCCACACCGGCGACCTCGGGGAGCTCGACGGCGACGGCTTCCTCAAGATCACCGGGCGCAAGAAGGAGATCCTGGTGACCGCGGGCGGGAAGAACGTCGCCCCGGCCGTGCTCGAGGACCGCCTCCGGGCCCACCGGCTGGTCAGCCAGTGCATCGTCGTCGGCGACCAGCGGCCGTTCATCGCCGCCCTGGTGACCCTCGACGAGGAGGCGCTGCCCCAGTGGCTCGAGTCGAAGGGCAAGCCGGCCGACCAGAAGGCCGACCAGGTGCGCGAGGACCCGGAGCTGTTCGCCGAGATCGAGGCCGCGGTCAAGGAGGCCAACAAGGCGGTCTCGAACGCCGAGGCGATCAAGAAGTTCAAGATCCTCGGCACCGACTTCACCGAGGACAACGGAATGCTCACCCCGAGCTTGAAGCTCAAGCGCTCCGTCGTGATGAAGGAGTTCGACGCGGAGGTCGAGGGCCTCTACGCACGCTAGGAACCGCCGCCGAGCCCCGTCCCGCCGTCGTGCGGGGCGGGGCTCAGTGCTGTTCGAGCAGCGAGGCGAAGGTGCCGGCGATCGTCGTCCACGACCAGCGTTCCTCCACCCAGGAACGACCGGCCTTGCCCATCGCGTGCGCCCGGCCGGGGTCGGCCAGCAGGCCGGCGATGGTGTCGGCCACGACCGCGGGCGACCGTGGGTCGACGACGTGTCCGGTGATGCCGTCGAGCACTGCCTCGGGCGCACCGCCCGACGTCCCCGCCACCACGGGGACGCCGCAGGCCGCCGCCTCCAGGAAGACCATGCCCAGGCCCTCGACGTCGAGCCCTCCGCGACGGGTCCGGCACGGCATCGCGAAGACGTCGCCCGCCGCGTAGAAGGCGGGCAGGTCGGCGGGGGCCACCGGACCGGCGAACACGACCGACCCGTCCAGCCGCCGGGCGGTCACCGCCCGGCGCAGCGACGCCTCGCCGGGCCCGCCTCCGACGAGCAGGAGGCGGGCCTCCGGATGCCGGGCCACCACGTTCGGCCAGCCGGCGACCAGCACGTCCTGCCCCTTGCGCGCCACCAGGCGCGAGACGCAGACGACCACCGGCCCCTCGCCGAGTCCGTACGCCCGCCGGACGGCGGCACCGTCCGCCTGGGGGGTGAACCGGTCGACGTCCACCCCCGGAGAGAGCTGGGCGAGCCGCGTGCGCCCGCCCAGCGCAGGGGCCAGTCGCTCGTGGGTGTACTGGCTGATGTAGGTGAGGACGTCGAGACCGCCGGCGATGCGCTGCATGAGCTGCCGCGACAAGGGGAGGGCGACCCAGCCCGTCTCGTGCCCGTGGGTGGCCCCCACGACGTGCCGTACACCGGCTGACCGCAGCGCGGGCGCGATCAGCCCCAGCGGCGCGGCGGCACCGAAGAAGGCGCTGTCGCACCCGTGGCGGCGCGCGAGATCGACTGCGGCCCCGGTGGTGGCCCGGGTCGGCAGCAGCATGCCGGTCGGCCGGCGGAGCACCGGATAGGGCAGCGCTGCGTCGTACTCGGCGGACCCGGGCGAGTCGGACGCCAGGACGACGACGGACCCGGCAGGCCGGCGCTCGAGCAGCGCGGCGACGAAGGTCTGGATGCCGCCCTGGCGTGGCGGGAAGTCGTTGGTGACGACCAGTGTCCGGGTCACGGTCCGGCCAGCCGCTGCCAGTCGCGGGCCATCGTCACCCGCTGCGAGACGGTGGGGTGGGAGCCGAAGAACCAGTGCCACGCGGCCGGGGGGTCCGGGTCGGACAGGTTGGTCGCGGCCAGGCTCCGCTGCATGCCGATGAAGGCGTCGGGGTCTGCGGTGAGGTCGAGTGCGCGGACGTCGGCCCGCGCCTCGACGTGCCGCGACACCAGGTTCTGCGCCGGTGTGGAGAGCAGGGTGCCCACGGCGGCGAGGAACAGCACCAGGGGGATCACCCGCGGGTCGGCGGGCGACTCGACCCCCGCGCGCCGCAGCATGCGCGACGACCCGAGCACCCAGCACAGGGCCGAGACTCCGGCCGCGGCGCCGATCGCTCCCATCAGCGTGCCGGTCAGCACGTCGTCGGTCGCCACGTGCCCGAGTTCGTGGGCGACGATCGACTCGATCTGGTCGTCGGGGAGCCGCTCGATCACGGTGTCGTAGACGACGATCCGGCGCGTGGAGCCGAAGCCGGAGACGTAGGCGTTCAGCGCGGTCGTGCGCCGGGAGGCGTCGGACACCAGCACGTCCTCGACCGGCGTGCCGTTCTCCTCGGCCAGGTCGAGCAGGTCGGTGCGCAGCTGGCCCGCCGGCAGCGACTCGAAACGGTTGAACGCCGGCTCGATGACCAGCGGGTACAGGAAGGACCCGACCACGACGAAGGCCGCCGCTGTCGCGGCCGACCACGCCCACCAGGTGCGCGGCGCACGGCGGATGAGCCACAGGAACGACATCACTGCCACGGCGGTGAGCAGTGCGCTGATGCCGGTGGACACGAGCACGTCGCGCACCCACAACCCCCAGCTGCGGGTCGACAGCCCGAACCGGTGCCGGATCATCTCGCCGTAGGCCGAGAACGGCAGGGTGACCAGTCGGCCCACCACGACGAGCGCCGCCGTACCGAGCAACACCTGTGCCGTCCGGCGCCCGCCGAACGGGCGTCCCACGAACTGCACGAGCCGCGCGCCGAGCGGCGTCAGCGCGAGGACACCCGAAGCGGTGAGACTCAGCGCCAGGGAGATCAACGAGGCGGGGCGCAATGCGGCGGCGAGGGACTCCGCCCGCTCGACGTCCTCGGGAGCGAGCCCGCCGGTCGGATCGACCGGGCTCCCGCCACCGGGCGGTTCCGGGAGCACGTCCCACGGCGTGCGGAGGACGACGACGAGCACGAAGGCCAGACCGAGCACGATCGCCGCGAGGAGCGGAGCCCGGGCCTTGGTCCTCCCCGCCCGGCTCACGGAGCGATCCTATGAGGACGGCGAGGGCCGGTGATCCCGGAGCGGGATCACCGGCCCTCGAGGCCACCCGTGGATCAGCCGGCGATGCGGCGGGCGTGGGTGAACCCGCTCATCGAGTTGAAGTCGACGACCATGACCGGCTTGCTCGACGTCGACGCGTGCACCATCTTGCCGTTGCCGACGTACATCGCGACGTGACTGGTCGGGCTGTAGTAGAAGAGCAGGTCACCCGGCTGCAACTCCGAGACCGACACCGGGGTGCCCATCGTCGACTGGCTCCGGCTGGAGTGCGGCAGGCTGACGCCGGCCGCGGAGTAGGCGTACTGCGTGAGGCCCGAGCAGTCGAAGGCGTCCGGACCGCCGGCGCCCCACACGTAGGCGTCACCGACCTGAGCCAGCGCCGTGTCGACCGCGACCTGGGCGGCGCCGCTGGGCGCCACCACGCCGGTCGGCACGGCCTGGGCCTGGGTGCCGCCGTGGGCGGCGGCCACGACCTCCCGCTGCGGAGCGGTCAGCGCGGCGTACTGGCGCTTGTAGTCGGCGATCTTCGCCTCGAGGTCCTCCTGCTTGACCTCGATCGCCTCGATCTGCTGCTGGGCCTCGGCCACCGCGGCGTCGGCGGCTTCCTGCGCCGACTCGGCTTCGTCGGCGGCGAGCGCCACCTCGGTGATCGCGTCGCTGGTGTGCCCGGCGATCGCGTCGAGCGTGCTCATCTGGTGCAGCAGGTCGTCGGCCGACTCACTGGTCAGGATCACGTCGAGGTGGGACAGCCCCTCGCTGGTGTACGCGGACCGGGCGAGCTGGCGGATCTGGCCGTCGAGGGCGTCGAGCTGGGCCTGAGCCTCGGCGGCGGCGCGCTGGGCGCTCTGGACGGCGGCCTGCTGGCGTTCGAGGACAACCTTGGCCTCGTTGAGCTCCTCGGTGACCACTTCGAGTTCGTGGTCGGCCTCGGCAACCATCGCGGCGGCCTGCGCCGGCGTGGTGGCCTCACCGGGGTCCGCGCCGGCGGTGCCGGGAAGAACGGTGAGGGTGAGGGCTGCGGTGGCTCCCAGGAGGAGACCGGAGCGGAGCCAGCCGAGGTGGCCGGGGCGCGTCCGGTGGGCCGGGGAGGGGCGGTCCTGCTGTTCCAGGGCGTGCGGCAGTACGGCGTGTGGGGTCGCCACGAGCGGCGGCTCTCCGTTTCTTCCTCTGCAACCGCCTACCGAGTTAGCTGACGGGTTCGGGCTGGGAAGACTGGCCCTATCCCCTGCTCACCGGCGAGCCGGCCCTGCAGGGGAACTCACCCCAGGACTGCGGTGGGTCCCCGGTTCACCGTCGGACGTGCGCGCGGACGCACGACGCCGTCAGATGATTCGGCGGTGCCCGGCCGAGGCCACCCCTTTGCGGGCGGCGACCACCCGGTCGGACGGCGACGACCCTACGGCCGTGATGTTCCCGTGACAAATGGAACGTCCTGCGACTGGTGTGACGAAGATCCCGATCAGGTGCGTCACCGCTGGTCATGCGGTCGCGCCACGGAAGGTGTGATGTGACCCGGACCGGTCCGTCCGCCGTCCTCAGCCGGTCCGACAGCTCCCTCCGGGGCGCTCTGCGGCGCCCTCCCGGTGTCGTCCCTCCCGGTGTCGTCCCTCCCGGTGTCGTCCCTCCCGGTGTCGCAGCGGTGGTACCAGTCCCACGTCGGCCAGGGCGCGGACGGCCCGGCGCTCGATGTCGTCGAACTCGACGACGACCCCTGGCGGCGGGAGGACGACGTCCTCCGCGGCGAGCCGATCGGCCGTGGCCGGCCCCTCGCCTGGACCCTCGACGCCAGGGGCGCGGGCCGTCATCGGGACGACGACCGGGTCGGTGTTCTGCCAGCCCGGCGGAGCACCGAGCAGCACGGTGACGACGCAGTCGGCGCAGCCGGCGCCCCGGGCGGTGCAGGTGTCGCAGTCGATCAGCATGGTCTCTCTCCTCCGTGAGTTGCTGCGCACGGTAGGAGGCGCCACCGACAATTTCCGGCTCAGGTGCCGGCGTACTCCCAGTGCCACGGCTCCTCGCGGCCGTTGCCGGGCTCGGCCCAGTCGGGGTGCAGGTAGCCGAAGCGGCCGGCGTTCGCCTTCATCCAGTTGTACTGGGGAGTGCCGAAGCGCTCGATGCCACCGCAGAGGTCGACGGCCAGGCCCCAACCGTGGTTGCTGGTGCCCGGCACCGCGGCCAGGGCCGGCTTGCGACCGTAGAGGTCGACCTGGCTCGCGTACGTGCGGTAGGAGTCGGTGATGCAGATGGGGGTGCCGAACGCGGAGGCGAACGCCGCCGACATGGCGCGGTAGGCGGCCGCGGCGTCGCAGCGCAGCACGTGCGATCCGGCACCCAAGGGGCACATCGCGCTCGGCGGGATGAGCCCGTTGGGATAGCCGCCCCAGGCGCGCGCGCCGTCGTAGCTCGGCGGATAGACGGTGTTGCCGCACTCGACCTTCAGGGCTCCGCCGGTGGGACCGGGCACGGCCACCGGCGCCCGCTGGCCGAGGCTGGGCCGGCCGATGCCGAGCACCTGATCGGCCGGGAGGGTGCGGACGACGACGGCACCGGCGCGCGCGTCGGCGGCGAGCATCGTCTGCGGGTCCAGGGCGATGCCGACGTGGCCCAGACCCGACTCCGGCGTGCCGAGGAAGACGAGGTCCCCGGGCAGCACGTCGGGAGGGGCCACGGGCGTCGCCGTCGCGAACAGCTCCGCCTGCGTCGCCGGGAGCGCGATACCGGCCCGCCCGTAGACGGTGGAGACCAGCGAGCCACAGTCCCACGACTCCGGACCGGCGGTGCCGGGCGCGTAGGGAAGTCCGAGGGCGTCCATCGCGGCGGTGACCGCCGACAGCGTCTCGGCGGGCAGCACGAGCAGCGAGGTGGGCTGCCGCGGCAGCTGGGCGGCACCCGCCTGCGCCGCCCCGCTGCTGGCTCCCACGGGCACGAGACCGGGCGGGATGCCCGACGCCGGGTCGAGCAGCGCGGAAGCCGGCGGCGGCTGCACACCGGCGGCGGTCAGCTGCTCCAGATAGGCCTGCCAGTTGGCGGCCGTCTTCTGGTTCACGTCGACCTGCTCGGCCTGCAGCTGCGCCAGCTGCCGGTCGACCTCGTCGAGAGCGGCGCCCAGCTCGTCGGTCACCGCCGCGGCCGCCGCCTCGAGTTCGGCCACGCGTGCGGCGACGACGTCGGCCCGTTCCCGTGCCTTCCCCAGGGCGGCGGCGGCCCGCTGCTGCTCGTCCAGGGCCGCCCGCCGCAGCTTCTCGGCCGCACCGATCATCTCGGCCGCGTGCGCGTCGACGACCTCGAGGAACCCCATGGCCGAGAGGACGTCGCCCGGATCGCCCCCGGAGAGGAGCAGGGTCAGCGGCGTCAGCGCCCCGCCGTCGCGGTAGACGGCCCGCGCGTACCCGGCGACGACCTCCTGGTGGCCGGCCAGCTCGCCCTCGGCGTGGGCCAGGACCGACTCGGCCTCGGCGACGGCCTGCTCGGCCTGGGCCAGCTCCTCCCGCGCCGCGGCGACCTCGGCCTCCTGCTCCCGCAGACCGGCCTGCACCTCGGCGGCGCGCTGCTGGAGCCGGTCGAGGGCCCGACTGTCGAGGACGGCGGTGGTCCCCCCGGGCTGGTCACTGGGCGCGGCCGCGGCGGGGCCGGCCACGGCGACCGTCGAGAGAGCGACCACCGCGGCAGCGCCGACCACGCGCCTCGCCGTCCAGCCGCTGGTGCGCCACCGGGAGCGCGCGAACATCGACCACCTCTGCGTTCCGGGTTCGCCAGCACGACGGCGTCCCCCACCAGGGGGAATGGTGTCCTGATCGACCCGCCGCCGCCAGGTGAGGCGGCCCGTTCCCCCGCCCGGGCGACCATTCGTGATGCGGGCGTGACCGGCGCGGCAATCACAAGAGTGTCATTACCCCGCCCTACCGTCCGTCCCGTGCCGTCCTCCCGCGTGCTGCCGCGTCCCTCCGCACAGCGGTACGAGCAGGTGTCCATCGAGGAACTTGGGACGCCGCTCCTCGACGTCACCTTCGTCGTGGTCGACCTCGAGACGACAGGCGGCTCCCCCAAGGACAGCGCCATCACCGAGATCGGCGCCGTGAAGGTGCGGGGCGGCGAGGTCCTGGGCGAGTTCCAGACCCTCGTCGACCCGGGCTGCGAGATCCCGCCCTACATCAGCGTCCTGACCGGCATCACGTCGATGATGGTGGCCACGGCTCCGCGCATCGGCACCGTGCTCCCGGCGTTCCTGGAGTTCGCGCGGGGTGCGGTGCTGGTGGCGCACAACGCACCGTTCGACCTCGGCTTCCTCAAGGCGGCGTGCGCCCAGAACGGCGTCACCTGGCCCCCGGCAGCCTCGGTCGACACGGCCGTGCTCGCCCGCCGGCTGCTCAGCCGCGACGAGGTACCCAATTGCAAGCTGGCCACGCTGGCCCCGTACTTCTCGGCGACCACGTCGCCCACCCACCGTGCGCTCGACGACGCGAAGGCCACCGTCGACGTCCTCCACGGCCTGTTCGAGCGCCTCGGCCCGCTCGGCATCACGACGCTGGAGGAGCTCACCGGCCTGACCCGGCAGGTCGACCCCGAGCGGCTGCGCAAGCGCCACCTCGCCGACGGCGTGCCCCGCGGGCCGGGGGTCTACCTCTTCCGCGGCCCCCGTGACGAGCCGCTGTACGTAGGCACGTCCAACGACCTGCGCAGCCGGGTGCGCAGCTACTTCTCCTCCGGCGAGCAGCGCAGCCGGATCACCGAGATGGTCGCGCTGGCCCAGCGCGTCGACGCCATCTCCTGCGCCCACGACCTCGAGGCCGCCGTGCGGGAGCTGCGGCTCATCGCCCGGCACAAGCCCCGGTACAACCGCCGGTCGCGCTACCCCGAGCGCGCGCTGTGGCTGCGGCTGACCGACGAGCCGTTCCCGCGGCTGTCGGTGGTCCGCCGCGTGCGGCCGGGAGCCGGTGTCTTCCTGGGCCCGTTCCCCGACCGTCGCGCCGCCGACGCCGCGATGGCCGCGGTCCACGAGTCGCTCCCCCTGCGCCAGTGCACGAGCCGCATCCCGGTCCGCGCCCCGTCGGGCGCGGCGTGCGCACTGGCCGGCATGGGCCGCTGCGGCGCGCCGTGCACGGGCGCGCAATCGGTCGACGAGTACGCGTCGATCGCGGCGGTCTTCCGGGCGGCGGTGCACCAGGACGCGCGTGACCTGGTCGCTCCGCTGCTCGCGCGGGTGGATCGGCTCGCCGCCGAGGAGCGCTACGAGGACGCCGCGGTGCTCCGCGACCGCGTCGCCGTCCTCGTCCGGGCCGTGCGCCGCCGTCAACGGCTGGAGTCGCTTGCCGCCGTCCTCGAGCTCGTCATCGCCCGCCCGGACGGGTCGGGCGGCTGGCATCTGTCGGTGGTGCGCGAGGGCCGGCTGGTCGCCGCCGGCACCGCACCGGTGGGGACGTCGGTGCGCGGCAGGCTGCCCGGCCTGCTGGCGACCGCCGAGACCCTGCCCGGCCCCGACGACGAGCACGCCACGTCGGTCGACGAGACCGAACTGGTGCTGCGCTGGATGGAGAAGCCCGGCACCCGGCTCGTCGAGCTCACCGGCACCCTCGCCTGCCCGGCGCCGGGCACCGGGCCCTTCACCCGGTTCCTCGACCGCGTCGAGAGCGGCCGCTCCGGGCGCGACCCGTTCGCCGACGGCCGCTCGCTGGGCACGCGGACCCGGCCGGAGCGCGTCTCCGCGGGGGCGGGCGTGCGGCCCGGCGCCCCGATAGCATCGCCGGCGTGATCACCGCCATCGTCATGATCGACGCGGCCACCGACGCGATCCCGGAGGTCGCGGCGGCGATCGCCGACCTCGAGGGGGTCAGCGAGGTCTACTCCACGGCCGGCGAGGTGGACCTGATCGCCATCGTCCGGGTGCGCGAGTTCGACCAGGTGGCCGAGGTCATCGCCGGGCGGATCAACAAGGTGCCCGGCGTGCTCGAGACCGAGACGCACATCGCGTTCCGCGCGTATTCGAAGCACGACCTGGAGGCCGCGTTCGCGATCGGCTTCGAGACTGCCGACTAGCTCTGCGCGGCGCGGCTGACGGCGACCCACCGGTCCAGCAGCGCCGCGGCGCGGCCGTCGTCGATCGCGGCCGATGCCCGCTCCATGCCCGCGGCGACGGCGTCGTGCAGCCGCGCCGCCCGCACGTCGAAGGCCGCCAGCGCCGCACCCGCGTTGAGCACCACCGCGTCCCGCACCGGGCCCTTCTCCCCCGCCAGCAGCCGCCGGAACACCCCGGCGTTCACCGAGGGTGAACCGCCGCGCAGGGCGTCGGGTGCCGATGGCGCGATGCCCAGCGCCTCCGGGTCCAGCCGGTCGGGGGTCACCTCGCCGTCCCGGACGATCCACACCGAGGACGTCGTCGCGGTCGTCAGCTCGTCGAGGCCGTCGTCCCCCCGGAAGACGAGGGCCCGGCCGCCTCGGGCGGCGAGCACGTCGGCCATCACGGGGGCCATCCGCGGGTCGGCGCACCCGACCGCCGCCGCCACGGGCCGCGCCGGATTGGTCAGCGGCCCGAGGAAGTTGAAGACGGTGCCGATGCCCATCTCCCGACGGGGCACGGCCGCGTGCCGCATGCCGGGGTGGAACACCGGCGCGAAGAAGAACCCGATCCCTGCCTCGCGGACGCAGCGCGCGACGGCGGGGGCCGGCAGGTCGATGGCCACGCCGAGCGCCTCCAGCACGTCGGCCGCACCCGAGGACGACGACGCCGCGCGGTTGCCGTGCTTGGCCACCGGCACCCCTGCCCCCGCGGTGACCACGGCGGCCATCGTCGAGATGTTCACCGTGTGGGCGCCGTCGCCGCCGGTGCCCACGATGTCGACGCAGTCGACGTCGATGGCGACCGGGGTGGCCTGCGCCAGCATCTCGGCGGCCAGCCCGGTGACCTCCTCCGCGGACTCGCCCTTGGCGCGGAGCGCGACGGCGAAGGCGGCGACCTGGACCGGGGTGGCCTCGCCGGTCATCACCTCGCGCATCGCCCACGCCGCGTCGGCGGCGGAGAGGTCCTCTCGGGCGAGGAGCCGGTTGAGCAGCGCCGGCCAGGTGGTCCGCCCGACGGTCGGGCGGGTCACCGGCGGTGGACGGGGCGGTACACGTGCTCGCGCAGCAGGTCGGCCACCACGGCGGGCGCGGTCAGCGGGTCGACCGGTAGCGGGAGCGTGGCCTCGGCCCGCGACCAGTGCGCCAGCCATCGGTCGGGTTGCCGCGCGATCAGCACGCAGACGGCCGGCCGGTCGGCGACCTCCATCTCGAGCTGCCGGGCGACGGCGAGCCCGCCCATGGGCTGCGCCTCGCCGTCGAGGATGCACAGATCGACCCCGCCCCGGTCGACCGCCGCGATGACCTCGTCGCCGGTCACGCACTCGAGCCAGGTCAGCGGACCGACGTCCGCGGCAGGGCGCCGGCCGACGGCCGTGCGCACGGCGTCCCGCACCTGCGATCGATGGCTGTAGACCAGCACGGTGGCGGGGAGGGGGTTGTCGGCGGCGGCACTCACGCGCCGGAGCCTAGTAGCTGACCCGCCCGTTTCCCCGGCAACCGCGGGCACCGGGTAAAGAGCTGATCACTTTGCCGCCACGCCCGTCGCACCCGCGGTCGTCCCGGCCCCCTGCCGATGCCATGATGACCCTCGTGACAACGGCCCCCGTCGCGAGCAGCACCTTCGACACCTCACGGGTGCACTCCCTGACCCGACCGAACATGGTCAGCGTCGGCACGATCATCTGGCTCTCGAGCGAGCTGATGTTCTTCGCCGGCCTGTTCGCCATGTACTTCACCGCGCGAGCCCGGGCCACCGAGGGGTGGCCCCCGGAGCCGACGCACCTGAACCTGCCCTACGCGCTGACCATCACCATCATCCTGGTGGCGTCGTCGATCACCTGCCAGTTCGGCGTGTTCGCCGCGGAGCAGGGCAACGTCTACGGCCTGCGCCGGTGGTTCACCATCACGTTCGTGATGGGCCTGATCTTCGTGATCGGCCAGGGCTACGAGTACGTGATGCTGGTCGAGGAGGGGACGACGATCTCGTCGTCCACGTACGGCTCGGTCTTCTACATCACGACCGGCTTCCACGGGTTGCACGTCATCGGCGGACTGATCGCCTTCGTCTACCTCCTCATCCGGTCCACCATGGGCCGTTTCACGCCTGCCCAGGCGACCTCGGCCATCGTGGTCTCCTACTACTGGCACTTCGTCGACGTCGTGTGGATCGGGCTGTTCGCCACGATCTACCTGATCCGCTAGGGAACCGGTGTCCTCCACGAATCCGCAGTCCGAGGCCGTGCTCGCTGACGACGGCAACCCGGCCCGCCGGGCCCGCGCCCGGCGCCGTTCCAAGCACCGCCGCCGCCTGGCCAACGTCGCCGGCCTGATGACCGCCCTGGTCCTCACCGGTGTCCTCTACTCGATGTTCGCGCCCGCCCATGCGGCCGACGACAGGTCGGAGTCGGCCGCCGAGGCGGCCGGTCGGGAGCTGTACGAGCGCAGCTGCATCACCTGCCACGGCGAGAACCTCCAGGGCGTGCCGAACCGGGGGCCCTCGCTCATCGGCGTCGGCGAAGCTGCCGTGTACTTCCAGGTGCACACCGGCCGCATGCCGATGGTGCGCCAGGAGGCGCAGGCCCCCGACAAGCCGGCGGTGTTCTCCGACGAGGAGATCGACCAGCTGATGGCCTACGTCCAGGCCAACGGCGGCGGCCCGACCCTGCCGTCGGGCGACCTCCGCGACGGTGACCTCGCCGAGGGCGGCGAGCTGTTCCGCCTCAACTGCGCCTCGTGCCACAACTTCGTCGGTCAGGGCGGCGCCCTCAGCTCGGGCAAGTACGCGCCGTCCCTGGCCGACGCCACCGACCTCGAGATCTACACCGCGATGCTGAGCGGTCCTCAGAACATGCCGGTCTTCGGCGACAACCAGCTGACCCCTGAGGAGAAGCGCTCCATCATCAACTACATCCAGACCATCCAGGGTCAGGCCGACCCGGGAGGCGCCGGCGTCGGCCGCACGGGCCCGGTGGCCGAGGGTCTGGTGATCTGGGTCGTCGGCATCGGCGCCCTGATGTTCGGCATCTTCTGGATGGGGAGCAAGGCGTGAGCACGCGCGACATGCGGCCCGGCTCGACCGGGGGCGCGGACGTCCCCGGACCGCTGTACGGCGGTCCGGACGACGACTACACCCCCGAGCAGCTCGCTGCGATGAGCCGGCAGGACCTCGACCGGCTGGGCGCCCGCTACGACGGCGTGGAGATCCTGCACGTCGATCCGGGACCGGAGCCCGGCTCGATCATGGAGAAGCGCGCGGTCCGCCAGGTCGGCACCGTGTTCGCCCTCGCCGGGCTGTTCGCGTTCCTCTTCGTGGTGGTCTACGTCGGTTCCGGGTGGTTCCTGCCGGACTGGCACTGGGACGTCACCGAGGGCGGATGGAGCGCGTTCTTCACGCCGATGCTGGGCCTGTTCATGGGCCTGTCGCTGCTGTGTGTCGGTGTCGGCCTGGTGCTGTTCACCAAGAAGCTGCTGCCGCACGAGACCGCGGTCCAGGACAAGCACGACGGCTCGCACTTCGACCGCGTCACGGCCGGGGCGACGCTGGTCGGCGGCTGGCACAACAGCGGGCTGGCGCGTCGCAAGCTGATCACCCGCTCGCTGCTGCTGATGGGTGGCGGCGTCGGCCTCATGCTGATCATGCCGCTGGGTGGCCTGATCAAGAACCCCAACAAGGGCAACCCCCTCGGCACCACCAGCTGGGCCGAGGGCGTTCGCCTGGTGCGCGACAACGGCACGCCGATCCGTCCCGGCGACCAGGAGCCGGGTTCCCTCGAGACGGTCTTCCCGGCCGTTCCCGGCGGCAACCGGCAGGCCGACGCGGCGACGATGCTGATCCGGCTCCGCCCCTCTCAGGTGGACAACCTGCGGCCCCGGGAGGGCCACGCGGACTTCGCCTACGGCGAGTACGTGGCGTACTCGAAGATCTGCACGCACGCCGGCTGCCCGGTCTCGCTCTACGAGCAGGAGACCAGCCGCATCCTGTGTCCGTGTCACCAGTCGATGTTCGACGTCACCCAGGGCGCGAAACCCGTGTTCGGCCCTGCCACGCGGGCTCTTCCGCAGCTGCCCATCGGTGTCGACGACGAGGGATTCTTCGTCGCACGCAGCGACTACATTGAGGCGGTAGGCCCCACCTACTGGAACCGGGAGCGCATCTGATGGCTCGCAGCACAGCCCCCGTCGCTCCGGGTGTTCCGACGACGAAGCTCGGCAAGGCCGCCCTCGAGGTCGACGACCGCATGATCATCGCCCCGTGGCTGCGGCGGACGATGAACAAGGTCTACCCCGACCACTGGTCGTTCCTGCTCGGGGAGATCGCGCTCTACTCGTTCCTCATCCTGCTGCTGTCGGGCACCTACCTGACGTTCTTCTTCGACGCCTCGATGCGCGAGGTGGTCTACGAGGGCTCCTACGCGCCGCTGCGCGGCGTGGAGATGTCAGCCGCCTACGACTCGACGCTGGCGCTGTCGTTCGACGTCCGCGGCGGCCTCTTCATGCGCCAGCTGCACCACTGGGCGGCGCTGCTGTTCGTCGCCTCGATCATCGTCCACCTGATGCGGATCTTCTTCACCGGCGCGTTCCGCCGGCCGCGGGAGACCAACTGGCTGATCGGTGTCGGTCTCCTGGTCCTGGCGATCCTCGAGGGTGCCACCGGCTACACGCTGCCCGACGACCTGCTCTCGGGCACCGGCCTGCGCATCATCAGCGCGATCATCCTGAGCATTCCCGTGATCGGCACCTGGGCCCACTGGGCGGTCTTCAACGGCGACTTCGTCGGCGAACAGATCATCGGCCGCTTCTACATCGTCCACGTGCTGCTGATCCCGGCGATCCTGCTGGCCCTGATCGCGCTGCACCTGCTCATCCTGGTCAAGCAGAAGCACACCCAGTTCCCGGGCGCCGGCCGCACCGAGCACAACGTGGTGGGCAACCGCCTGTTCCCCGTGTTCGCGGCCAAGGCCACCGGCCTGATCTTCGTGGTCTTCGGTGTCTGCGCGGCCCTGGGCGGGCTGGTCCAGATCAACCCGGTCTGGCTCTGGGGGCCGTACAACCCGGCCCAGGTCTCCGCGGCGTCGCAGCCCGACTGGTACGTGATGTTCCTCGACGGCTCGACGCGCCTGTTCCCCGCGTGGGACATCAACCTGCCCGGTGACTACACCATCCCGGCATTGTTCTGGCCGACGCTCGTCCTGCCCGGCATCCTCTTCACGGTGATGGCGCTCTACCCGATGATCGAGCGCAAGCTCACCGGCGACACCGCGTCCCACCACCTGCTGCAGCGTCCCCGCGACGTTCCGGTGCGCACGTCGCTGGGTGCGATGGCGATCGTCTTCTACCTGGTGCTGCTGATCTCGGGTGGCAACGACGTCTTCGCCGACAAGTTCAACATCAGCCTGAACGCCATGACATGGGTCGGCCGGATCGGTCTGATCATCCTGCCGCCGATCGTCTACGTGATCACCTACCGGATCTGCCTCGGCCTCCAGCAGCACGACCGCGAGGTGCTGGACCACGGCCTCGAGACCGGTGTGATCCGGCGCCTGCCCCACGGCGAGTTCATCGAGGTCCACCAGCCGCTGGGCCCGGTCGACGAGCACGGCCACGGATCGCTGGCCTACGGCGGCGCTCCGGTGCCGAAGCGGATGAACCAGATCGGTGGGGCGCGGCGGGCCATCCGCGGGTTCTTCAAGCCGATCGAGGAGCCGTCCGCGGTCGAGCTGGAGCAGCGCGACGAAGGCGGTCGTGGGCTCGCTGCCCATGAGTCCGATCGTGAGCTCTCGTCGTCGGGTCGGCCCTCCGAGGGCGGCCGGCCGTCCGAGGGAGGGCGGCCGCAGGAGCCGCGCGACTGAACGAAGGCCGCCCCGCAGGGCCCCGGTGGACTGCCACCGGGGCCCTGCGGCGTTCGTGGGCACCGTCGGCGGTGCGCAGGCTCCGGTTCGCGGCATCTGCCCGATCAGTGCGTGAGCTTCAGGCCGATCACGCAGCCCACGATGCCGGCCAGCAGGAGAACGCGGACGACGGTGACCGGTTCCTCCCCCGCCCACATGGCGTACCCCGCGGTCAGGACGGCGCCGATGCCCACCCAGCCGGCGTAGGCGGTGCCGATGGGCAGTCCGCGCATCGCGTAGGCGAGGCCGGCCATGCTGGCGGCCATCGCCACGCCGAACACGACGGTCGGCGCCAGGCGGGTGAACCCCTGGCTCCGGCCGAGGGCGGTGGCCCAGACGGCTTCGAGGACGCCGGAGAGGACGAGGACGAGCCAGTACACGGTTGCTCCCGGAACGCCGTCTTGTCGCTGTCCGGGTACGGCGTGCTCGTCCGGGGGTCCAGGGCCGGACCCGCCACCACCGTGCCACACACGGCACCGGCGGGGCGGTGACTCACCCCACCCTCTGCGCCAGCCCCCGAGAACGACCGAGGGCCCCTCCCGCGCTCAGCGGGAAGGGCCCTCGGAACGGTTCCGGGTCAGCTCTGCGTGGCGTTCTGCCCCACGTAGTACTCGAAGAGCAGACCGCCGACGGTGATCAGCAGCGCGGCAGTGGCGATGAGGATCAGCCAGGAGTAGAAGAAGGCCAGCGCCAGGCCCATGAGCGCCGCCGACAGGGCCAGGCCGAACGGCCAGTAGCTGCCCGGGCTGAAGAACCCGAGCTCCCCCGCTCCGTCGGCGATGTCGGCGTCCTTGCGGTCCTCCGGCCGGGCGTCGATCCGCCGGGAGATGAACCAGAAGAACCCGCCGATCAGGATGGTCAGCCCGCCGGAGAGCGTCAGCGCGGTGGTGCCGATGGGCTCGCGTGCCCACAGACCGTACACGGCGGCGGCCACGAAGCAGAACACCGCGACGATGTTGAAGATGAGCGCCTCGACCTTCACGGCCGGACCTCCTCGTTCCTCGGGTCGATCAGGAGCAGGACGGCGGACCCCGGACGCACCCCGGAGCACACCCGGGGGCGCTCAGCCACCGGCGGACTGCTGGTCGGTGTTCTTGCCCTGCAGGTACTCGAACGGCGCCGTCGACGAGGAGAGGCCCGGCTGACCGATCTCCTCGAGCGCCTCGTAGGTGTTCAGGCCGGACTCGCGGGCCTCGATGTAGGCGTCGTAGTCGTCGCCGGACACCGCACGGACCTCGAAGTTCATGTACGCGTGGTACGTGCCGCACAGCTCGGCGCAGCGCCCGACGTAGGCACCCTCCTCCTGGACGGTCACCTCGAACACGTTGTCGCGGCCGTTCTCGTTGCCCGGGATGACGTCGAGCTTGAAGAGGAACTCCGGCACCCAGAACGAGTGGATGACGTCGGCGGAGGCGACCTCGAAGCGGATGGTGCGCTCGGTGGGCAGCACGAGGATCGGGATCTCGTTGCTCGTGCCGACCGTGTTCACCGGCTCGCCGTCCTCGTCCGCGGTGCCCGGGTAGACGAACTGCCAGTTCCACTTGAACGCGTTGACCGCGACCGTCTCGTCGGGCTCGTCGCTGCGCTCCATGACCCGGTTCTGCACGACCACGGTGTAGAAGAACAGGCCGGCGATGATCAGGAACGGCACGATCGTGTAGACGATCTCCAGCGGCAGGTTGTAAGCCGTCTGCTTCGGCAGCTCGTCGCTGCGCTTCCGGTGCGCGACGACGGAGTACAGGATCAGTGCCCACACCGCGAAGCCGACGACGAGCGCGGCGATGACCGAGCCGGTCCACAGCTCGCGCATGGCCTCCGAGCGGTCGGTGATGCCCTCCGGCCAGCCAAAGCGCCAGAACTCGTTGTTCGGCATCTGGCATCCGGTGAGGGTGAGTGCCCCCAGGAGACCGAGCGCGGCCAGCCGCGCGAGCCTGCTGCCTCGAGCCACTGCTCGCTGCCTCCTCGTCCTCCGTCCGGTGTCCCGGACGGTCCTCCCAGCGGTGTCGTCCGCCGTCGTGGCGGACGGCGTGCATGCCGATCACACTGCCGAAGCCAGTGTGGGGCGAGACTAGCCGACTCCGCTCGGCGGCCGACCACCGGAGACGCCGGACCGGCGGGTCGCAGGCCGGACCGGGCTCCCGCGGCCGACGGTTACAGTCAGGAGCGTGTTCTCCCGGCTGCTGACCCCCAAGTGGCTGTTGCTGCATCTGCTGGTGGCGGCGCTGTTCGTCGCCACGTTCTTCCTGGGCTTCTGGCAGCTGTCGAAGGCCGAGGCAGGGGGCGGCGCGGTGAACTGGAGCTACGCCCTGCAGTGGCCGCTCTACGGATGCATGGGGCTGTGGTTCTACCTGCGCATGGCCCGCATCGAGCTCCACCGCCACCCCGACGAGGACGAGCCCGGCACGGCCGTCGTCCTGTACCAGCGCCCGCGCATCGACACGTCAGGAGACCCCGAGCTGGCCGCCTACAACGCCTACCTCGCCGAGCTCAACGAGAAGGCCCTCGGCCAGCGGAGCGCCTCCGATGGCCGCTGACCGGACCGCGCCTGCCCGGGACTCGGAGCAGGCCATCGCCGCGGCGCTGCAGCGCTACCGCGTCATGGCCAACGTCGTCGGCGTCCTGCTGGTCCTGCTGTTCGTCGTCGCCATGCCGCTGAAGTACTTCGCCGACGTCCCGGAGCCGGTCACGGTCCTGGGGACGGCGCACGGCTGGTTGTACTTCCTCTTCTTCCTCGCCGCGGTCGACCTCGCCCTGCGGGCGAAGTGGACGCTGAAGGGTTCGGTGCTCACGATCCTGGCCGGCACGGTCCCCTTCCTGTCCTTCGTCGCCGAGCGTGCGGCCACCCGGAAGATGGCTGCCGGCCAGCGCGTGTGACCTCCGCCCGACCGCCCCTTCTCCCCACCCGAGGACTCCGCCCTGATGTGTGGCCTGCTCGCCTACTTCTCGACCGACGCCGACCGGGTGGACGACGCCACGGTGACGGCGGTGCGCGCGGCCCAGCACTGCATGCGCCACCGCGGGCCCGACGAGAACGAGGCCTGGTGGGACGACCGGGCCGTCTTCGGCTTCAACCGGCTGTCGTTCATCGACATTGAGCACAGCCATCAGCCGATGCCCTACGCCGACGGCCGTTACCGGATCGTCTTCAACGGCGAGATCTACAACTACCTCGAGCTGCGCGCCGAGCTGGCCGCCCTGGGCGCGACCTTCGCGACCGAGGGTGACACCGAGGCGATCGTCGCCGGCTACCACGTCTGGGGCGAGGCGGTGGTCGACCGGCTGCGGGGCATGTTCGCGTTCCTGATCTGGGACACGCAGACCGACACCGTCTTCGGCGCCCGCGACCCGTTCGGCATCAAGCCGCTGTTCACCACCCGGCTGGCCGACGGCGCGCTGGCGTTCTCCTCGGAGAAGAAGGCGCTGCTGGAGCTGCTCGGTGGCAGCAAGGCCGCCGGCGGCGTCGACGCCGCCTCCCTGCAGCACTACCTGACCCTGCAGTACGTACCCGAGCCGGCGACGCTGCACAGCGGCATCCGCCGGATCGAGAGCGGCACCAGCTTCACCGTGGTCGACGGCGAGCTGCACACCAAGCGCTACTTCCACCCGACGTTCCCCATCGAGCCGGTGGCGAAGGACGAGGAGCAGGCGCTCTACGACCGGATCGCCGACGTCCTCGACGACTCGGTGCGCGTGCACATGCGCGCCGACGTGACCGTCGGCTCGTTCCTCTCCAGCGGTATCGACTCCACGGCGATCGCCGCGCTGGCGCACCGCTACAACAGCGACCTGATGACCTTCACCGTCGGCTTCCAGCGGCAGGCGCAGTCGGAGATCGAGATCGCCGCGGAGTCCGCCGCGATCCTCGGCGTGCGGCACGTGCCGGTGGAGGTGACCGCGCAGGAGTTCGCCGAGGCGATCCCGCTGGTCGTCTGGTACCTCGACGACCCGGTCGCCGACCCGGCCCTGGTGCCGCTGTACTTCGTCGCCCGCGAGGCCCGCAAGCACGTCAAGGTGGTGCTCTCCGGCGAGGGCGCCGACGAGCTCTTCGGCGGCTACACCATCTACCGCGAGCCGATCAGCCTCGGGTGGGCGGCCAAGCTGCCGCCGGCCGGGCGCCGTGCCCTGGGCGCACTGTCGCGCCTGGTGCCGGAGGGCGTGCGCGGCCAGGACCTCCTGCGCCGGGCCTCGACCCCGCTGGAGCAGCGCTACTACGGCAACGCGCGCAACATGCGGGACGACGAGCTGGCGACCCTGCTGCGCGGTCACGACCCGGACCTGTCGCACGTGCAGGTGACCGAGGAGCTCTACCGGCGCACCCGCGAGGCCGGCTACGACGACGTGACGGCCATGCAGTACGTCGACCTGTTCACCTGGCTGCGCGGCGACATCCTCGTCAAGGCCGACAAGATGACGATGGCCAACTCGCTGGAGCTGCGGGTGCCGTTCCTCGACACCGAGGTCTTCAAGCTGGCCAGCACCCTGCCGTTGGAGATGCGGGTGCCCCGCCGCAGCGACGCGACCAAGTACGCGCTGCGCCGGGCCATGGAGCAGATCGTCCCGCCGAGGATCATGAACCGGCGCAAGCTCGGCTTCCCGGTGCCGACGGCCGAGTTCCTCGGCGGGCAGCTGCACGAGTGGGCGCAGCAGGTGATCGACGACAGCCAGACCGACGAGTGGCTGGATCGCGACGTGCTGCGCCGGCTGCTGGCGACGCTGCCCGGCGCGGACCCGGCGACGGTCGGCGCCAAGCGCACCGCCCGCCAGCTCTGGACGGTCCTGGTGTTCATGATCTGGCACGGCATCTTCGTCGAGGACCGGATCAGGCCGGAGATCCCGGAGACCGTCTACCCGGTCCGCCTCTGACGCACGTCGCTGGGGATCGCCTCACTGTTGACCATCGGCAGGTGGCGGGGGCCGTCCGGCGTGTCGACCGCCATTCGCCGATGATCAACGACGAGCCGCCCCGGACACGACAACGCCCGGCCCCATGGGGAGCCGGGCGCTGTGCGAGGTCTGGCGGGGATCAGCTGAAGCTGTCGCCGCACGCGCAGGAGTTGCCGGCGTTCGGGTTGTCGATCGTGAAGCCCTGCTTCTCGATGGTGTCGACGAAGTCGATGACCGCGCCGCCGAGGTAGGGGCCGCTCATGCGGTCGACGATGACCTCGACGCCGCCGTACTCGTAGGTCTGGTCACCGTCGAGGTAGCGCTCGTCGAAGAAGAGCTGGTAGCGCAGGCCGGAGCAGCCGCCGGGCTGGACCGCGATGCGCAGCCGCAGGTCGTCGCGACCCTCCTGGTCCAGCAGCGCCTTGACCTTGGCCGCCGCCGGCTCGCTGAGGATGACGCCGGTCGCGGCGTCGGTCGTGTCCTGCACCGACATGTTCTGTCCTCCCACATCCCTGGGTGCCCGCTGCGGCACGTCCCGCAACGACCCAACACCGCGGTAGCGGTCTGTTGTTCCACTGTACGGCGCTGACGGCGAGTTCCCGGGTCTCCTTCCCCACACACGTAGACTCCGAACCTGTGAAGCTCCGCCTGCCCGGCCGCCGTGACCGCGCCGAGACGACCGGCGTCCCGACCCCGGACGCCTCCGCCGACCTGACGGATCAGCTGGTCAAGGCGTCGGGCAAGGGCCGCCCCACGCCCAAGCGCAGCGAGGCCCAGGGCCGCCGTCCCGGCCCGCCGCCGCCCCCGCCCACCACGCGGAAGGAGGCCTACAAGCGCATGCGCGAGCAGCAGGCCGCCCGCCGCGCTGAGTCCCGCCAGGGCATGGCCCGTGGCGACGAGGCCTACCTGCCCGCCCGCGATCGCGGTCCCGTGCGCAAGCTGGTGCGCGACATCGTCGACTCCCGCCGCAACGTCGGCAGCTTCTTCCTCGCCATCGCCGGCGTCGCGCTGATCGGCACCGTCGTCCCGAGCCTCGTCGTCCGCAACTACGCGAGCGTCCTGCTGTTCGGCTTCTTCCTGCTGCTGATCGTCGACTCCGTCGTGCTCAGCCGGAAGATCAAGCGCACGGTCGCCGAGCGCTTCCCCGACGGGACGCAGCGGACCAAGGGCGTGGTCTGGTACGGCATCACCCGGGCCACCATGATCCGCCGCTGGCGGTTCCCGAAGCCCGAGGTCCCGCTGGGCGCCCAGGTCTGAGCCCGGCGCCGGTGCAGGTCACCCTCCTCGGCACCGGAGCCGCCGACGGCTGGCCCAACCCCTGGTGCGGGTGCGCCTCCTGCGCCGACGCGCGCCTGCACCGGCAGCAGCGCCGCCCCACGTCGGCGCTGGTCGACGGCGTCCTGCTGCTCGACCTCGCTCCCGGGGTTCCGCCGGACGGCATCCCGCTGGCCGGGGTGCGGACCGTCCTGATCACCCATGCGCACCCCGACCACTGCTCGCCCTTCTCGCTGCTGTGGCGGCGCTGGGCGCGGCGCCCCGAGAAGCTCGTCGTCGTGGGGCCGGCGCCCGTGCTGGAGGCCTGCCGGCCCTGGCTGGCCCCCGACGACCCGGTCGACCTCGTCGAGATCGTCCCCGGCGGCTCCCTGCAGTGCGGGGACCATCTCGTCCGCGCCCTCCACGGCGACCACGAGGTGCCGACCGTGCTCTACGACGTCACCGGTCCGGACGGCGGCCGGCTGCTGTACGCGACCGACACCGGCCCGCTCCCGGAGCCGACCCTCGCGGCGGCGCACGGGGCGGCCTACGACCTGGTGCTCATGGAGGAGACGTTCGGCGACGTCGTCGACCACGGCACCCGGCACCTGGACCTCGCGTCCTTCCCGCGCGAGCTGGACCGCCTGCGCGGAGTCGGCGCGGTCACCGGGCAGACCGACGTGGTGGCGGTGCACCTCGGCCACCACAACCCGCCCCGTCACGCGCTGGAGGCCCGCCTGGCCGCGCACGGCGCCCGCCTCGTCGACGACGGGACGACGATCGTCACCGGGGGCCGCCGAGGAGCGGGCTCGACCGGGCACGCCTAACGTCGCGGTACGTGGAATTCAGACGCCTCGGCCGCTCCGGCCTGAACATCTCCGAGATCGCCTACGGCAACTGGCTCACCCATGGTGGCCAGGTCGAGGAGGACGCCGCGCATGCCTGCGTGCGCGCCGCCCTCGACGTCGGCATCACGACCTTCGACACCGCCGACGTCTACGCCGGCACCCGCGCCGAGTCCGTGCTGGGCCGGGCCCTCCAGGGCGAGCGCCGCTCGTCCTACGAGCTGTTCACCAAGGTCTACTGGCCCACCGGCAAGGGCCCGAACGACCGCGGCCTGTCCCGCAAGCACATCATCGAGAGCTGCCACGCCTCGCTCGAGCGGCTGCAGACCGACTACGTCGACCTGTACCAGGCGCACCGCTACGACACGACGGTCCCCCTCGAGGAGACGATGACCGCCTTCGCCGACCTCGTGCGGGCGGGCAAGGTGCTCTACATCGGCGTCAGCGAGTGGAACGCCGAGGAGATCGCCGCCGGCGCCGCGCTGGCCCGCGACCTCGACATCCAGCTGATCAGCAACCAGCCGCAGTACTCGATGCTCTGGCGGGTCATCGAGGCCGAGGTCGTGCCGACGTCCGAGCAGGAGGGGCTGTCGCAGATCGTGTGGTCACCGCTGGCCCAGGGAGTGCTCACCGGCAAGTACCGGCCGGGCGAGCAGCCGCCGGCCGACACCCGCGCCGGGCACGCGGAGGTCGGGCAGTCGATGCAGGGCTTCATGCGCGAGGACATCCTCACCCGCGTGCAGGACCTGCGACCGATCGCCGACGACCTCGGCCTGTCGATGGCGCAGCTCGCGGTCGCCTGGGTGCTGCAGAACCCGAACGTGGCGGCGGCGATCATCGGGGCCTCGCGTCCCGAGCAGGTGCACGACAACGTCGCGGCCGCCGGCGTCAAGCTCGACGACGACGTCCTGAAGCGGATCGACGAGGTCCTCGGCGACGTCGTCGAGCGGGACCCCGCCAAGACCGCCCGCGGCTGATGAAAGACCCCGTCCTCCTCACCCTTCGCATGCTCAGGGCGAGCCTCGGGACGGGCCCTGGCCTGGCGGCGAGCTAGCTAGTTCGCCGCCAGGCCCATGGGGCCGTAGACCTTCTCGTGCCCGTCGAACAGCGTCACTGCGGCGACGCCCCGCTCGTGCAGCTCGCGCCAGTTCTCGCCCAGCCACGACTCGGCGTCGCCCTGGTTGTCGGCCGGCGGCACGTCCACGCCCACGGTGGCCGGGTCGACGGTCGCTCCGGAGGGGTCCTCGAGACGCCAGGTCCAGCTCATGCGGGCAGGCTAGTGACCGGAGCAGGACCTGGTGTGACCGGTCCGGCGGATTACCCGCGCCCCCGCGCGGGCATGGTCCCCCACCGACCGCTACCGGAGGACCGATGACAGCCGCACCCCCGCCCGGCGCCACGCGCGCCGAGCTCCCCCGCGACCCCGCCGATGTCTCGACCGGCGAGCTGATCGGCAAGCTCACCGAGCAGATCAGCACGCTCGTCCGCAGCGAGGCCCGCCTCGCGCAGGCTGAGGTGACCCAGAAGGCCAAGAGGCTCGGCGTCGGCGCCGGCCTGTTCGGCGGCGCGGGGCTGATGGCGTTCTTCGGACTGGCGGTGCTGATCAGCGCCGCCGTGCTCGGGCTGGCCGCCGTCCTGCCCGCCTGGCTGGCCGCCCTCGTCGTCGCGGTCGTCCTGTTCACGATCGCCGGCGTCCTGGCCCTGATCGGCAGGAAGGACGTCGCCCAGGCCTCCCCGCCGGTGCCGACGCAGGCCATCGCAGGCGTCCAGGCCGACATCGCCACGGTCAAGCAGGTGCTGTCCCGGTGACCGCGGCCCACGCCAACGACCCGGAGGCGATCAAGGCCGAGATCGAGGCCACCCGCGAGCAGCTGGGCCGGACCGTCGACGAGCTCAGCGCCCGGCTCGACGTCCCGGCGCGGGCCAAGGAGAGCGCCTACCGGGCGCGCGACACCGCCGTCGAGACCTACCGGGAGAGCCCGCCGCTGGCGATCGGCGGAGCCCTGACCCTGGTGGCACTGGTGTTAGGTCTGGTGGTCGTGCGTCGTCGAGCCGCATCGAGGAGGAAGCGTTGAGCAAGGAATCCAAGAAGAAGAGCAAGGGCGCCAAGCTCGCCTACCGGCCCGTCGGCCTGGTCGCCGGCATCCTGGCCGGAACCCTGTCCGGGATCCTCTTCAAGCAGGTCTGGAAGGCCGTCTCCAACGAGGACGACGCCCCGAGTGCCCTGCAGAGCGAGTACTCGATGAAGGAGGTCGTGCTCGCCGCCGCACTCCAGGGCGCGATCTTCGCCGCCACCAAGGCCGCGATCGACCGGGCCGGCGCCCGGGGCTTCAAGCAGCTGACCGGCGCCTGGCCGGGCGACTGAACCGCGCACCGAGCGGCCACACAGCGACGATCCAGGGGGAACGGCCATGAGTGGCACGAGCCAACGCGAGAGCGCCGTCGACCGGATCCGGCAGCGGGTCGAGGAGAAGGCGGCGCGTCGGGCGGCCGCCCTACAGGCGAAGGCGGAGCCGCCCTCCGGCGACTCCGGCCGGCTGCCGCCGGGCGCGCCCGGGCCCGACGAGCTGCCGGGTCTCCACGCGGAGAAGCCCACGCAGATCCCGTGGCAGGGCTGGAAGCAGGTACTGAAGCGGGCGTGGGCCGAGAACAAGGCCGACAACATGCCCATCATCGCCGGCGGTGTGGCGTTCTTCGGCTTCCTGTCGATCTTCCCGGCGCTGATCGCGCTGATCTCGATCTACGGCCTGGTCGCCTCGCCGGAGACGGTCGAGCGGCAGATCGACGACCTCGCCGCCCAGCTGCCCGAGGACGCCGCGGGTGTGATCGGCACGCAGCTCGACGCGATCGTCGACAACAGCGGCAGCGCGCTGAGCATCAGCCTGGTGATCTCGATCCTCGCCGCGCTCTGGAGCGCCTCGGGCGGGGTCGGGAACATGGTGACTGCCATCAACCTGGCCTACGACGAGGTCGAGGCGCGCAGCTTCGTCAAGCTCAAACTGACCTCACTGGCACTCACCCTCGGGGCGATCGTCTTCGTGCTGATCACGTTCAGCCTCGTGGCCGTCGTCCCCCAGGTGATCGAGGCGCTGCCGCTGGGCGTCGTCGGCACGATCCTGGCGCAGGTGGCCCGCTGGGTGCTGCTGCTGGCGGTGTTCGCCGGCTCCCTCGCCGTCCTGTACCGGGTGGCGCCCGACCGCGACAACCCGCGGTTCGCCTGGGTCAGCCTCGGCGCGGTCATCGTCACGGTCATCTGGGCGATCGTCAGCGTCGGCTTCGCGATCTACGTCGACAACTTCGGGTCCTACGACAAGACCTACGGCGCGATCGCCGGCGTCATCGTCCTGATGCTCTGGCTGTACCTGACCTGCTACCTGGTGCTGCTGGGCGCGGAGATCAACTCCGAGGCCGAGCACCAGACGGCACAGGACACGACGACCGGCGAGCCGCAGCCGATGGGCGTGCGCGGCGCGCAGGTGGCCGACACCCTGCCCGAGAAGCCGGAACCCGAGAAGGGCGACAGCGACCCCACCCGCAAGAACTGAGGGGAGTCGCCTCAGCGCACGTGCGACTCGACGAAGGGCGGCTTGACGACCTCGACCGGCAGCACCCGGCCACGGACGTCGACGCTCAGCTCGTCGCCTTCGGCGACACCGCTCGCCGTGTCGAGGAGGGCCAGGCCGATGCCGACCCGGAGCGACGGGGAGAACGTGCCGCTGGTGACGCTGCCGATCACGGCGCCGTCCGGCCCGAGGACCGACATGCCCGGCCGCGGGCTCTGCCGCCCGCCGGCCTTCAGCCCCCAGAGCAGCCGGGCGGGGCCGGCCTCCTTCTCGGCCAGCAACGCTTCGCGGCCCCAGAACGCGGGCTTCTTCCACCCGACCGCCCAGCCGGCGCGCGCCTGGACCGGACTGATCTCCCTCGACAGCTCGTGGCCGTGCAGCGGGTAGCCCATCTCGGTGCGCAGCGTGTCCCGCGCGCCGAGCCCGCACAGCCGGATGCCCTCGGGCTCACCGGCCTCGAGCAGGGCGTCCCACATCTCCGCGGCCCGGTCGGCGGCGACGAGCAGCTCGTAGCCGTGCTCGCCCGTGTAGCCCGTCCGGCAGACGGTCACCTCGGCGCCGCCGCCGGTGCCGGTCACGAACGACATGTACGCCAGCTCACCCGGCAGTCCGAGCAGCTCGAGCACCTGCAGCGCCCTGGGCCCCTGGACCGCGAGGACGGCCACGTCGGCGTGCCGGTTCTCGACCGTGATCCCGGACGGCGCCGCATCGGCCAGCCGACCGAGCACCTCGGCGGCGTTGGCGGCGTTCGGGACCAGCAGCACGTCGTCGGGGCCGTGCAGGTAGACGATCAGGTCGTCGACGACGCCTCCGTCGTCCTGGCAGCACAGCGTGTACTGCGCCTGCCCCGGGCCGATGCGGCCGAGGTCGTTGGTCAGGCACCGGTTGACGAACTCCGCCGCACCCGGGCCCCGGACGGTGCCGGTGCCCAGGTGGGAGACGTCGAAGAGCCCGACGCCCTCGCGGACCGCGGCGTGCTCCGCGAGGACGCCGCCACCGGCGTACTCGATGGGCATCGACCAGCCGCTGAAGTCGGCGAGCTTGGCACCCGCGGCGACGTGCCGGTCGTGGAGAGGAGAGGTCAGCGGGCTCACGGGGGCCACGCTATCCGGGCCTCTAGGATCGAGCGGTGCCGCCGACGATCTCCGCCACCGACCACCCGCTGGAGAAGCTGACCGGGGACGCCGTCGTCGTCGCCGTCGGCAAGGGACCGGACGGGCCGCTGCCCACCCCCGGCGCCGAGGCGGTCGACCGCCTGCTCGGCGGGCGCCTCTTCCCCGCGCTGGTGGACCTCGGCGCCCGTGGTGCCGAGGACGAGGTCACCCGCCTCCCCTCCTTCGGGCAGGGCCCCTTCCCCGTCGTGGCCGTCGCCGGTCTGGGCGCGCCGGAGACCAACGGCACCTACCGGACCGAAGCCATCCGCCGAGCCGCCGGCGCGGCAAGCCGTGCCCTCGGCGGACGGCGCTCGGTGGTCAGCCTGCTCGCGGCCGTCGGGGGCACCCCGGACGCCGAACGGCTGCACGCCGTCGGCGAGGGCTCGCTGCTGGGCGCGTACGAGTTCACCGCCTACAAGTCCGACCCCGGCGCCGACCGCAAGGCACCGCCGAGCGAGTTCACCGTCGTCGTCCCGGGTGCGGCCGCCGCCGAGGCCGCCCTGCGCCGGGTGCGGGCGGTCGCCGACGCCGTCGCCCTCGTGCGCGACCTGGTCAACACGCCGCCGAACGACCTCTACCCGGCCGAGCTCGCCGCCCGGGGCGCAGCGGCCGGTGAGAAGGCGGGACTCGCCGTCGAGATCCTCGACGAGGACGCGCTGGCGGCCGGCGGCTACGGCGGGATCCTCGCCGTGGGCAGCGGTTCCACCCGCAAGCCGCGGCTGCTGCGCCTGACCTATGCGGGCGCCGGCGCGCGCAAGAAGGTGGCACTGGTCGGCAAGGGCATCACCTTCGACAGCGGCGGCCTGTCGATCAAGCCCGCGCTGAAGATGGAGGACATGAAGAGCGACATGGCCGGTGCCGCGGCCGTGATCGCCACCGTCTGCCTCGTCGCCCAGCTGAACCTGCCGGCCGAGGTCACGGCCACGGTGCCCATCGCCGAGAACCTGCCCAGCGGCACCGCCTACCGGCCGGCCGACGTCGTGACCTTCCGGAACGGCAAGAAGGCCGAGATCACCAACACCGACGCCGAGGGGCGCGTGATCCTGGCCGACGCCCTCGCACGGGCGGCCGAGGACCGGCCCGACGTCCTGCTCGAGACCTCCACGCTGACCGGCGCACAGCTGGTGGCGCTGGGCACCCGCACCGCGGGTGTCATGGGCAGCGACGACCTTCGTGACGCGGTCATCGCCGCCGCCAAGCGTTCCGGCGAGGGCATGTGGCCGATGCCGCTGCCCCCGGAGCTGCGCCGGGGGCTCGACTCCCCCATCGCGGACTTCGTCAACGCCAACGCCGACCGCATGGGCGGCATGCTCGTCGGCGGGCACTTCCTGGCCGAGTTCGTGCCGGACGGCCTACCGTGGGCGCACATCGACATCGCCGGCCCGAGCTACAACACCGGCGCACCGTGGGGCTACACGCCCAAGGGCGGCACCGGCGTCCCTGTGCGCACCCTCCTGGCGACGATCGAGGCCCTCATCGGCGACTGATCGCCGGCGACGATCAGGTTCCCTGATCATCGCGGGTCCTCCCTCACGGTCGGCCGCGAGGGAGGACGCAGCACGGTGAGGGAGGACGTCGTCTAGAGCCGGTTCTGCTTCTGACGGGCGCTCCAGTCGCGCATGCGCTGGGGATAGCCGGTGACCTGGGCGTCGTAGACGGGGATGGACAGGTCGCGCGAGAGCTTGCGGGCGACCTCCGCCCCGGCGATCCGGCGCCGGGTCCACTCACCGTCGGCAGCGACCAGCACGATGGTCGTCTCGGTGACGGCAGTCCGGGGCTCCACGTAGCCTTCGACGCCGCGGCGGCTGGCGACGAACTGCTCCAGGTGCGTGAGGTCGGTGCGCTGCGAGCCACGGTCGAGGGTGCCGCGGCCGCCGTCGTCCCGGCCCCTGCCCGGACGGCTCCCGCGCCCGCCGCGCAACCGGTCGAACAGCCCCATGACGCCTCTCCCGTCGATCCGTCGTCCTTCTGATCATCGGCTCGCTCGGGAGGGGCAACGGTGCTCCCGGCCGGGTCGTTCCCGGAGTGGCAGGATGAGCACCGAGCACCCGCCCGCACGAGCGGGGCGCCGACGACTGGATCGAGGAGTACTCGTGAGCTCACCCACCTCCCCCGCCGACCTGGTCATCCTCGGTGGTGGCTCGGGTGGCTACGCCGCGGCGTTCCGTGCGACCGAGCTCGGCCTGAACGTCGTCCTGATCGAGAAGGACAAGGTCGGCGGGACCTGCCTGCACCGCGGCTGCATCCCGACCAAGGCGCTGCTGCACGCGGGCGAGGTCGCCGACCTCGCCCGCGACGGCGAGCAGTTCGGCGTCAAGACGTCGCTGGCCGGCATCGACATGGACGGCGTCAACGCCTACAAGGATGGCGTCATCTCCAAGCTCTACAAGGGGCTGCAAGGCCTGGTGAAGGCCCGCAAGATCAACTACGTGGAGGGCGAGGGGCGGCTGACCTCCCCCACCACCGTCGAGGTGAACGGCCAGACCTACGAGGGCAAGCACATCCTGCTGGCCACCGGCTCCTACGCCCGCAGCCTGCCCGGCCTGGACATCGACGGCACGCGGGTCATCACCAGCGACCACGCGCTCAACCTCGACCGGGTACCGGCGTCGGCGATCATCCTCGGCGGCGGGGTCATCGGCTGCGAGTTCGCCAGCGCCTGGAAGTCCTTCGGCGTGGACGTCACGATCATCGAGGCGCTGCCGCACCTGGTCCCGCTGGAGGACGAGTCCTCCTCCAAGCTGCTCGAGCGCGCGTTCCGCCGGCGCAAGATCGCCTTCGAGCTGGGCAGCCGCTTCTCCGGCGTGCAGCACACCGAGAACGGCGTGAAGGTCTCGCTCGAGAACGGCAAGGAGGTCGAGGCCGAGCTGCTGCTCGTCGCCGTCGGCCGCGGCCCGACCAGCCAGGGCCTCGGTTACGAGGAGGCCGGCGTCGCCATGGAGCGTGGCTACGTCCTGGTCGACGAGTACTGCCGCACCAACGTGCCCACCATCTCCGCCGTCGGCGACCTCATCCCCACGCTGCAGCTGGCCCACGTCGGCTTCGGCGAGGGAATCCTGGTCGCCGAGCGCGTGGCCGGGCTCGACCCGGCGCCGATCGACTACGCCGGCGTCCCCCGGATCACCTACTCCGACCCCGAGGTCGCCTCGGTCGGCCTGACCGAGGGCCAGGCCAAGGAGAAGTACGGCGAGGTCAAGACGCTCACCTACGACCTCGCGGGCAACGGCCGCAGCCAGATCCTGAAGACGACCGGCGCGGTGAAGCTGGTGCAGGCCCCCGACGGCCCGGTCGTCGGCATCCACATGGTCGGCAGCCGCGTGGGCGAGCTCATCGCCGAGGCACAGCTGATCTACAACTGGGAGGCCGAGGCCGACGACGTCGCCAGTCTCATCCACCCGCACCCGACGCAGAGCGAGGCCCTCGGCGAGGCGCACCTGGCCCTGGCCGGCAAGCCGCTGCACGTGCACGGCTGACCCGAACCACTCACCCACCCCGCAGAGCCGAGAAGGAGCCCTCTCCCGATGCCGACGTCCGTCACCATGCCCGCCCTGGGCGAGAGCGTCACCGAGGGCACGGTCACCCGCTGGCTCAAGCAGGAGGGTGAGCAGGTCGAGGCCGACGAGCCCCTCCTCGAGGTCTCGACCGACAAGGTCGACACCGAGATCCCCTCGCCCGCCGCGGGAGTGCTGACGAAGATCCTCGTCGCGGAGGACGAAACCGTCGAGGTCGGTGCCGAGCTGGCGGTCATCGGCGGGGATGGCGGCGGCGCCGAGCCCGAGCCCGAGGCGGAGCCCGCCTCGGCCGAGGACGAGGACACCCCGCAGACCCCGGCCGAGCAGGTCGACGACGCCGGTGGGGGGCAGCAGGAGGAGCAGCCGGCCCCCGAGCCGGAGCCCGCGCCGGCCTCGACCGACAGCGGTTCCGGCGGCGGTTCCGACAGCGGTTCCGGCGGCCAGGGGACGCCGGTGACGATGCCGGCACTCGGCGAGAGCGTCACCGAGGGCACCGTCACCCGGTGGCTGAAGTCGGTCGGCGACGAGGTGACCGCCGACGAGCCCCTGCTCGAGGTCTCGACCGACAAGGTCGACACCGAGATCCCGGCGCCGGCGAGCGGAACCCTGCTCGAGATCACCGTCGACGAGGACGAAACCGTCGAGGTGGGCGCCCAGCTGGCCGTCATCGGCACGGGCGCCGCGGGCGGTTCCTCCGCGCCGCCCCCCAGCAGGAGGCGGCCCCCCAGCAGGAGGCGGCCCCCCAGCAGGAGGCCCCGGCCGAGGAGGAGCCGCAGGCCGCTCCCGAGGCCAAGCCCGCCGCGCCCGCGACCGCCACCGCGCAGCCCGGCGGGGACTACGGCGCCAGCGGTGCGCAGCCCGCCGCCTCCCCCACCTCCGCCCCGCCGCCGCAGGTCGCGCCACAGGCGCCGGCTCAGCAGTCCCCGTCGTCCGACGGCGACGGCAGCGGTGCCTACGTGACGCCACTGGTCCGCCGGCTGGCCGCGGAGAAGGGCGTCGACCTCGGCTCGGTCTCCGGCAGCGGCGTCGGCGGGCGGATCCGCAAGCAGGACGTGCTGGCGGCAGCCGAGCAGAAGGCCGCGCCGGCTTCCGCCCCGGCCTCCGCCCCGGCGCCCCGTACGCCGTCCCCGGCGGCGACCCCGGACACCTCGGTGCGCGGCCGCACCGAGAAGATGTCCCGCCTCCGCACCGTCATCGCCCGCCGCATGGTCGAGTCGCTCCAGGTCAGCGCGCAGCTGACCACCGTCGTCGAGGCCGACGTCACCAAGATCGCGCGGCTGCGCCAGCAGGCCAAGAAGGACTTCGAGACCCGCGAGGGCGTGAAGCTGTCCTTCCTGCCGTTCTTCGCGAAGGCCGCCATCGAGGCGCTCAAGGCGCACCCGTCGGTCAACTCGTCGATCGACCAGGAGGCCGGCACGGTCACCTACCACGACACCGAGAACCTCGGC